>CAKZPN010000001.1 GCA_937139335.1 uncultured Roseicyclus sp.
CCCTTTAAACCCGGTTTGAAAGGTCCGGTTTCAAAAACTCAGGCCCCGATAGGGCTTCACGAATTGTTACAGGGAGGCCGAAACGGCGGTTTATAGGGAAAGCTTCTGTCAAGGTAAAATTTACAGCTGGCTCCACGGGGAGCTCAAGGCCGGTGTGGCGCCATCGATTGAAAAGCTTGGACTATCAATTGCTCGGAAAGCCTGGAAAAAACTCTGGCGTCGTTGTTGCGGTGACTGAGTTGCGTGTCCAGAGCGGCAACGGATCGTTAGAGAATTGGCCTTGCTATCGCGCAAGGCCGTTGGCCGATCATCGGAAGACGACCGGGTTTCGACGAAGCGCCACCCAGGCACTTCACAGCGAGGGGCGGTAGCCAACCTATTGCCGACAGTCGCTTCCCCACTGCCTTCCGAGATGCAGCCGTCGCAAAAAGCAAGAAAACTGACTTGCTAGCCAGCTAAATAAGGATTGGCTATGGGTGGACAACACGACCCGCAGATCGATGATTTTTTTCATCCCGCCCTTATGGTGCATGCAACAAGTCTGGCCGGGTCCGGTGCGAAGCCGTGTCCCGGGCGGTCGGGCGCGCGGATCGACCCAGGTGACGAGAGAACCATGTCAGGGGTAGAAAGATCTTGGTCATAGAGCCGACCGGCCGGGAAGATGTCCGCCGCGTAGGCAATGCCGGGAAGGGTCGCGAGCGCGAGCGAGACGCCTTGGCCGACAGAGGATTCCAGCATGCCTCCGATCCAGCAGGGCACACCAGCTCCGACGCAATACTTCTGAATGGCAATGGCATTGGTCAGTCCGCCGACGCGGCCATGCTTGATGTTGACCCAGCGCGTCGCGCCAGTTTCCACCGCCTGCTTGGCAATGCGCAGCGACGTGATGGACTCGTCGAGGCAGATCGGCGTCTGGAGCTCGCGCTGGAGTGCCGAATGCTCGATAAGGTCCTGCCAGTCGAGCGGCTGTTCGATCATCGCCAAGCCGAGGCCGTCCAGCCTCCGGAACAGTTCGATATCAGCAAGGGAGAAGCCCGCGTTGCAGTCGATGTGCAGCGCCATGTCGGGGAACTTGTCCCGGACGGAGGCGACCATCTCGTAGCCGCTGTCGGGGCGGAATTTCAGCTTGGTTCGGCTGAAGCCGCCGTCAACCGCCTGCTGGACGTGATCGTGAAGTGCGACCGCGCTTTCCTGGACGGGAATATCCGCTCCTACCGCCACGTGCGGTGACGCGCCGCCGATCATCTCCCACAGCGGGCGTTTCTCAAGACGTGCGGCGAGATCCCACCAAGCCGTGTCGATCGCGGCCTTCGCAAAATTGTTGCCCTTGAAGGACGCAAGCAGGTGCTGGAGATCGGCACCACTTTCGATGTCGCAGCCCGCGATCCTCGGAGCGAACACATCGCGGATCAGGATGAAGGCACCGGCGCACCACTCCGGGCAGAACTGCGGCACTGCATAGGGCGCGGCCTCGCCCCAGCCCTCCGTCGAGCCGCTTCGAAGACGAACGAGCACGGTGTCGATCGCGGTCTCCTCGCTGAAGGACGTCTTCCACGGCGCGTTTAGCGGCATCGAGACGTGGAACACGGATAGCTCGTCGATCAGCATGTCGGCACCTTCTCTCTCATGTTCCCGGATCAAGTTCGCCGAGTGCTTCGAGCATATCCTCAATCCCGCTCAGTCGCTTGCGCCCAACCTGACCGGATGAATGGTACGTGCGCGTCGCGAGGAAGTTCAGCAGACTGACGACACCGACATAGGAGTCGAAGAGCGAAGTGCCGCGGACCTGGCAGGCAAATACCCAGGTCGCGAAGGCCCGGGTCCGCACGGCGCGCCGGTCGGTGAAATAGGCGATCGGCACACCGCGGTCCCGGAAAAGCTCCATCGCCCTGGCGAGCTGCGCCGACCGGCGCCGAAGCCCAACCGTGATCAGCAGGTCGTCCGGTCCAAGATCGCCGAAGTCTTCCATCAGCATCTGCCCCGCGCCGGGGATCAGCGAAACGTCGGGGCGGATCAGGATAAGCTGGCGGCGCAGGTAGTTGGCGAAGACATAGCTGTTGCGGTAGCCGAGGCACACCACGCGCCGTGCCGACAGAATCTTCTGCGACACCTCCTCGACCATCGTGGCGTCGATCTGCTCGATGGTGTCGCGGAGGCTTGCCATGTCGCACTCTAGGTGACGCGACAGGCTACTCTGATTTCGTTCTGGTACGGCCGACAGAAAGATCGGATCGCCGGTCATCTGCGCATGCCGGATCTCGCGCTGCATCTCCCGGAAGTCGCCATAGCCCAATCGCCTGACAAACCGGGAAACGGCGGCCTTCGACGCTCCGGCGCGATCGGCGAGTTCGGTCGCCGAGTAGAGCAGGACCTCGTGCGGATGCTCCAGTACGCGGTCCGCCAACGCCCGTTCGCTTCCCGGCATGCTCTCGTATTTCGAACGGATCAGTCTCTCGATGGCTCTAGGATTCGCCGGGTCTGATGATTTTTCGTGCATCGCTCGCCTCTTGCTCCCCCGAGTATAAAACACTCGTATCGAAATGTTGACAACCTGAAACTTTGGTTTCAGGCTCGTCTCATGATCAACGCGGTGCTTGTCGCTGAGGCTGGCATCCACGCACGGAAAACGGACACCTACAACAGAGGGAAGCATCATGAGATCGGGATATTTGTCTTTTGCAATTGGCGCCCTGGCGCTCGCGGTCGGATCCCAGGCAGCCGCGCAGGACATAGTGTGGGCCCGTGACGGTGACATAGATTCGCTCGATCCCCATCGCGCGACCTCCACCCTGTCACGTCAGGTCTGGTACCAGATCTACGACTCGCTTCTGGAATTCGCCGCCGACGGCTCCGTCGTGCCCAATCTTGCCGAAAGCTGGGAGGTGTCGGACGATGGTACCGTCATCACCTTCGTGCTTCACGACGACATCGTTTGCCATGACGGTACAGCCTTCAACGCCGACGATGTCGTCTGGACCGCCAACCGAGCGATTTTCGGCGACAACCCGAGCCTGACGCGGTCGAGCTGGGGCGATGTTAGTTCCGTGGACCGGATCGACGACCTGACGGTCGCCTTCACGCTCGAGACCCCCTTCGGCGCCTTCGTGCCGTTCATGGCTGACCAGTTCACATCGATGCTGTGCGACAGCAACGCGGATGCCGAGGATTTCGGCACGGGCTCGGCCATCGGCACTGGCCCGTGGTCCCTGGCGTCCTGGTCCCGGGGATCGGAGATCGTGCTGGAGGCCAATGCCGACTACGTCAACCGCGGTCGGCCGGTTGACAACCCGGGGGCGCCGCTGGCGGACCGGTTGGTTGTGCGCACTATGCCCGAAGGGCAGACCCGGGTCGCCGGGCTTCGGACCGGCGAACTCAATGTCATCGTCCCGCCGATTCAGGAAGTTGCATCCTTGCAGGAGGACGAGGAGGTCGAGGTCTTCGTGGCCGAGGGCACGGGACAGAACATGTTCCTGCAATTCGCCGTGAACCGGCCGCCCTTTGACGATCCCCGCGCGCGCCGCGCCGTCAGCCACGCCATCGACAAGGACATGGCCATTCAGATTGTCTTTGGCGATCTGGTCGAACGGCAATACTGCCCGATTTCGCGCGGTGTCTTCGGCAACGATCCTGAGTTCTGCCAGCAGCACGACCAGGATTACGATCCAGAACGGGCGATGGAGCTGCTGGCCGAGCTCGGCTATGGCCCAGACAACCCGATGGAAGTCGTACTGGCCACCTGGACCGGCGACAACCGTGAGCGCATGCTGCAGATGATCCAGAACCAGCTGGCGCAGGTCGGGATCGAGGCGTCGATCGAGGTCATGGACATCGGCACGCTGAACGCCCGGGACACCCAGGAGAACAATCGGGAAGATGGTCCCGGCTACATGGACCTGATGGGCTGGACCTGGTTCGATCCGGACCTCCTGTATCTTCTGTGGCATTCTCCCGGCGCCTATGAAGGGTTCCATACGCCCGAATTGGACGCGGTGTTGGAAGAAACGCGCACCGCAATCGACCCTGCCGAGCGCGAGGCCGCGGTTCAGGAGGCATTCAGGATCCTCCTCGAAGACGCCGCGCAGGTGCCGATCTACACGCCTGGTTGGCTCTGGCTCTATGCCGTCTCGGCCGACACCCCCGGCTTCACGATAGGGCCGTTCAACAGGGCCCAATTCAGCGCAATGGAGCCGTCCTGATTGTTGTGGACAGGCGGTTCTTCGACCGCCTGTTCCCCACCCGCTGCGCGTCAGCCCGAGAATAGTCAGAACCCATGGCCCGTTTCCTCGTTCACCGCCTTTTTGCCGCCGTCCTGACGATCTTCGTGACCACCATCGCGGTCTCGATGCTGATCCACTTGGTTCCAGGCGATCCCGTCCAGATCATGTACGCGCAGAGCCAGGGCACGACACCCGAGGAGCTCGACGCTGTGCGCGAACGTCTGGGCCTCGATCGACCGCTGGTGGAGCAATACATCTCCTATCTCGGACGAACTCTCAGGGGTGATCTCGGCGTCACCATACGGGGGGAGCAGCCGGTCCTGGAGCTCCTGCTTGCGCGACTTCCGAACACGCTGATTTTGGCCGCTTCAGCACTGTTCATTGCATCCATCATCGGGCTGAGCTTCGGCTTCGTCGCCGCCTACAAACGAGGGACCTGGCTCGACACGACACTGATGACGACGGCGATCCTCGGGGTCTCGATGCCGCATTTCTGGTTGGGGCTGATCCTGCTGTTCTATTTCGCCGTGCAACTAGGTTGGTTCCCGGTGGCCGGAAGCGGGTTCCCAAATCTGGTCCTGCCGGCGATGACTCTGGGCCTTACCAACGCCGCGATCATCGCGCGCCTCACCCGCTCTTCGATGATCGATATCTTCGACCAGGATTTTGTGCGGACCGCGCATGCCAAGGGCCTGCCGAAGGCGGTGGTGCTCTACCGTCATGCACTTCGGGCTGGCCTGGTGCCCATCGTGACGATGATGGGCCTCCAGTTCACCTACATGATGGGCGGCGCCATCGTGGTCGAGAACGTCTTCGGCTGGAATGGTGTTGGCCGCATGGCGATCCAGGCGATCTTTCAGCGCGACTACCCGTTGATCCAGGGCTTCATCCTGATGTTCGCCATCGTCGTGGTGCTCGTCTCGATCATGATGGATGTGGTCTACGTCCTGCTCGATCCTCGGATCCGGCACTGAGGAGCGGGCAGATGCAGGAAAGATTGAAGTCCGCCGTCAACCTCGCCACTGCTGCAAGCGATGTGGCGCCGTCACGCAGCGCGCTTGGCCGTAGAACGCTGGCCCTGTTCAGCGCGGTGACAGCGAACCGGGGCGCTCGGGTAGGTCTCCTGCTCGTCCTCACCCTCGTCATCGCCGCGGTCTTCGCGCCCTGGATCGCACCCTACGGACCAAGCCAGATGGGCGCGGGGATGAGCCTCACTCCACCCTCGGCCGACCACTGGTTCGGCACCGACGAGTTCGGTCGCGACATGTTCAGTCGGGTCGTCCACGGGGCGCGCCTCACGATCCAGGTCGGCCTGATCGCGGTCGGGATCTCTCTGACGGTCGGCACCCTGACGGGACTCGTCGCAGGCTACGCCGGGGGCTGGACCGAGCGCATCCTGATGCGCCTCGTCGACGTCGTCTTCTCGTTCACCGAGACCCTGATCGCCCTGGCCGCCGTGGCTGTTCTCGGCCCGAGCCTGACCAATGCGATGGTCGCCGTCGGGATTGCGGCGATCCCGTTTTACGCGCGCGTCGCCTATTCGGTCACGTTGGTCGAGCGAAACCGGGCCTATTTCGACGCCGCCTACGTGGCCGGTGCGGGGCATTTCCGTCTGGTGTTCATTCACCTCCTGCCGAATATCCTACCGCCACTGATCGTCGTGGCAACACTGGGCGTTTCCTCAGCTGTCCTCGCCGCCGCTGGACTGAGCTTTCTCGGTCTCGGGGCTCAGCCGCCGTCCCCCGAATGGGGCGCGATGCTGTCGGCGGCAAGGGACTACTTCACCCAGGCTCCGTGGATCATGATCTATCCCGGCCTTGCGATCATGGTGACCGTCTTGGCGTTCAATCTTCTCGGCGATGGCATTCGCGAGGCACTCGATCCCCGGCAGAAGGCGAGGCAATGACCGACACGATCCTCCAGACAGCGCCCGGAAAGACGTCGGATACTGCCGAGATAGTGCTGTCCGTCCAGAACCTTTCGACCGAGTTTCACAGCAAGAAAGGCATAGTGAGGGCCGTCGACGGCATGTCCTTCGACCTGCGGAAGAGAGAGATCCTGGCGATCGTTGGCGAATCCGGCTCAGGCAAGAGCGTTACGTCGCTGTCGATCATGGGGCTCCTCCCCCATCCAGCGGGACGCATCGCCGATGGACGCGTCTTGTTCGAGGGCCGCGACCTAGGGCAACTCTCTGACCGTGACATGCGCAAGATCCGCGGTACGGGCCTCGCGATGATTTTTCAGGAGCCGCTGACATCTCTCAATCCCGTTCTCCCGATCGGGCGTCAGATGACTGAAGGCATCATGCAACATCTGGGGCTTGGCCTTGCCGAAGCTCGCGAACGCGCCATCGAGATGATGCGCAGCGTCAGCATTCCCGCGCCTGAGGCCCGGTTGAAAGACTTTCCTCATCAATACTCGGGCGGTATGCTGCAGCGCATCATGATCGCGATCGCCATGTCTTGTGACCCGCGCATCCTGATCGCGGACGAGCCGACAACTGCACTCGACGTCACGATCCAGGCGCAGATCCTTGACCTGATGCGCACGTTGCGCGACCGGACCGGTGCTTCGATCGTCCTGATCACGCATGACATGGGCGTCGTTGCCGAACTCGCCGACAGGGTGATCGTGATGTATTGCGGTCGCAAGGTGGAGGAGGGACTGGTCGAAAAGGTCTTTCACCGGCCGAGGCACCCCTACACTCTGGGCCTTCTGGGGTCGCTTCCCATTCTCGGCCAGGCGGGTGCCGTTGGCGACACGGAATTGACCGAGATCCCTGGGGTCGTGCCGTCGCTTGACGCGCTCCCGCCTGGATGCCGGTTTTCTGAACGCTGCGGCTTTGCAACTGACCGCTGCCGCGCCGAGGATCCGCCCTTCGAGGAGGCCGCGCCCGGCCACTTCACCGCCTGCTGGCATTCGGACCAACTGGAGCGCGCCGCAAGATGACCCCAATGCCGATCCTCGAACTCGACGGGCTGGTGAAGCGGTTTCCGATTAAGAGCCGCCTGTTCGGGCCGAAGCAATGGCTGACTGCGGTCAACGGGGTTTCGCTCGAGATCCGCGCCGGAGAGACCTTGGGTCTTGTCGGGGAGTCGGGCTGTGGAAAGTCGACGGTCGGCAAAGCCATCATGAAGCTTCACGACCCCTCCGACGGGCGCATCCTGATCAAGGGCAAGGACATCGCGCCGCTGACACGTGCGGGCATGAAGCCGGTGTGGCGCAAGGTGCAGACCATCTTTCAAGATCCGTTCGCGTCGCTCAATCCGCGGATGACGGCGGGTGCGATCGTCGGGGAACCGCTGACGATCCACGGTCTAGCCAAGGGCGCGGAGAAGGTCCGGATCGTTTCCGACACCTTCCGCAAGGTCGGCCTGCGCCCTGACCAGATGGACAGGTTCGCGCACGAGTTCTCCGGCGGCCAGCGCCAGCGCCTTTCGATTGCCCGGGCGCTCGTGGTGGGGCCCGACCTGATCATCGCTGATGAACCGGTGTCGGCGCTTGACGTGTCGATCCAGGCCTCGGTCATCAACCTGCTGATCCGGCTGCAGAAGGAGATGGGGCTCGCGATGCTGTTCATTTCCCACGACATGAGCGTCGTGGAGCATGTCAGCCACAGGGTGGCCGTGATGTATCTCGGCCGGCTGGTGGAAAGCGGCCCGCGCGACCAGATCTTTCGCAATCCGCAGCATCCCTACACCCGAGCACTGCTGTCGGCTGTTCCGGTCGCCGACCCGTCGCGACGTGGCCGCGAGCGGATCGTCCTGAAGGGCGACGTGCCGAGTCCCATCGATCCGCCGTCGGGATGCCCGTTCCGCACCCGCTGCCCGATCGCCGAGGACGTGTGCGCGAGCGCGATGCCCGGAGTGACGGCCCTGTCGCACGGGCACGGCTTCGCGTGCCATGTCCGAGCCCGCGAGGTGGTGGCGTGACCATCGGCATCGGTGCCACCGGGCCGAACGCCGGTCTCGCCGTGTTCCGCGCGCTTGCCGCGGCCGAGGCGGTGGGTACGGGCGCCATCGGCGGCTTCGCCGTCTTCGCGGCGCTTTCCGCCGAAGGTCGGGTCTATCGCGCTGAAACCCAGCGCGGCGGCACGGCGACGCTCTTCACCGATGGCGAGACCACCGGTACCGGCCCACGGCCCGAAATCGCCGCCGCCCCGTTCGCGGCTTTGATGTCGAGCGGCCCTGACCGCCCGCTGCCGTTGGATCAGTTCCTTGTCGCATCGGAGGCCGGGCTCGTCACTGGCCATCGATTGCCGAACACGCCCGGCCCCGACGGGCGCCCCACCAACGCGAGTGTCCTTGCCGCAATGGCGAACGGAAAGTCAGCTGCCCAGGCGCTTTCCGTGGCGATCGACAGCGACCCCGATGTGGACGCGGGGATGATAGCGCTCGGCCCCGGCAGGGGGCTGGCCGCGCTCAACAGCCGCCTCGTGGCTGCGCG
The DNA here is from genome assembly GCA_937139335.1 of uncultured Roseicyclus sp. Lineage (GTDB taxonomy): Bacteria > Pseudomonadota > Alphaproteobacteria > Rhodobacterales > Rhodobacteraceae > Roseicyclus. The sequence goes on from CAKZPN010000001.1 coordinate 8,664, forward strand.
GCCAGATCTTGGCGGCGCAACCATGTCCCGCGGTGAATGTGCTGTTGCCGTCTTGCACAACGCGATCTTCCCGGCAGCCGAATTGGCCCCGCTGGTTGCCGCCGTCGCGTTCCATATACTCGTTCCTCCCCCTGTCGTTGTGGGTCACGCGGTCATCCGCGCCGGCACGCCGATAGCGCTTGCCGAGGCGCACCGCGTGACGCTCGGCTCTGACGGTGTCGCGACCCTGGTCGAGACGACGGAGTCGCGCATCCTTTCGGGCCGGCACGTCTGTGCCGCGATCTATCTCGGCGCGATGGTTGTGTGCGACGGCAAGCTGCTCGGGCGCACCGTGATGGAACCGAACGTGCTCGTCGAGGACGGTCGGATCCTGCGACTGAGCGGACAGAGCGTGGTTCGCATCCCCTACGCGCGAATGGAGTAGGGGCGTGGACACGCTGGACATCCTGAAGCGTCTGATCGCGTTTCCCTCGGTCTTCACCGCCCCCGACTATGCCGACATCACTGATTTCGCGATTTCGGTCCTCGAGCCGCTCGGCGTGATCTGCCACCGCCTGGAAGCGCCGGGTGGTGGTCGCGCCGGACTCTTCGCCAGAACCGGGCCGGCGGGACCTGGCGGCATCATGTTGTCGGCTCATCTGGATGTGGTGCCGGTGACCGGGCAGGACTGGTCCACCGATCCTTTCGTCGCCACGGAACGGGACGGCCGCATCTTTGGTCGCGGCACGTCGGACATGAAGGGCTTCGCAGCCGCAGCAATACGGGCGATGGCCGAGGCCGCTCGCCGCCCGCTCGCTCACCCGCTCAAACTGGCGCTGTCCTATGACGAGGAGGCCGGCTGCATCGGGATCTCCGATATGATTGGCTCACTTGCCCAAACAATCGGTCGCCCGGATCTCTGTATCGTGGGCGAGCCGACGTCGATGCGGATAGTGACGGGTCACAAGGGCAAGATCTCGTATCGGGTGAGTGTCTCTGGATCGGCCGGCCACTCGGCCAGCGCACCTGACCACGTGAACGCATTGCACCTTGCCTGCGATTATGTTGCGGCGCTCAGGCAGATGCAGTCGGAACTCGCTGGGTCAGGCCTGCGCGCTGACGGGTACACGGTTCCCTACTCTACCATTCATGTTGGAAAGCTGTCGGGGGGAAACGCTCTCAACATGATTCCGGAAGCGGCGATCGTTGAGTTCGAGATCCGCCACCTCGCTGGCGAGGACATTGCAAGTCTCGTAAATCGGCTCGAAGTGGTTGCTTCGGACATCGCCGCAGCAGCGCGACGGCACCGGCGCGAGGCCAGCATCGAGATGACGGAGTTCAACCGCTATCCGGGCTTCGACATGGCCTCGGACCGGGCAATCAGGTTCTTGGAAAGCATCGGAGGTCGGTTGCCCGATGGAAAGGTGGACTACGGAACAGATGGCGGTGTCATCGCGACCGCAGGCGTCCCGACCCTGGTGTGTGGCCCTGGTGATATCGCCAGGGCACATAAGGCCGACGAGTATATCGCGGTCGACGAGCTCGCGGAATGCGATGAGTTTCTCACCAAGGTGCTCGATGCCCTGGAACTTAGCTCGTCGTTAAAAGGATTGGCTGCATCTCCTTGATATGCAGGCGGAGAGGCGTTCATGCGCTGCAGTATCAGGATTGCAGAAGGTCGCCGGACTCGTGCCGGCAGGGGGCCTTCTTGCCCTTCGAACTATGCAGCACTGCAAAGTCCGCTGCCTGTACACTGCTGCCTGTCGCAACGGGCATGACGACCGTCCGCCTTCGACTGATGATGGGGCTGCGAGGCCGCGACCCAGCGACCACACTCGCGTCCGGCAACACGACAATCCCGTCCGCCTTCGCGACAATCTCATCCGCCATGACGACAATCCAAACCTGCATCACGCCAAGGCGGTCCGGCAAAACATGCTAGGTTAGACCTGAATCCTCGAACTCGAGCGCGCCTTTTGTGCCAAACGGCACCGCGGGACGCAAAAAGTTTGCGGGAAAGAGCCTACATCGGGCCGTTAGACCGTCGCCAGGAGCCGGCAGAGAGCGGGCGTATTCTGCATAATTCAATGAATAGCCGAGCAAAAAAACCAATCAAGCGCGTTTTGCTCACCCGGACCAGAGACGGGTTAGAGAAAAAAACTTTGCTCCGCCACCGACCCACGGCAGTCTCAGATGCCCAAACCCCCGACACTCATACAACTGTAACCAGAGCCGGCACCGCGCGGGTCAAAGCGCCACGTCGGAAGAATGCGTCGGGCAAGCGCGAGGATTGCCACCTACATGGTGAAGCCAACCAGCAGGTTGGCGACCGCCAGCGGCCCGTTGCCCGCACCGCGCTGCCCGCCACCGCGATTTCCGGCAGGGAGATGACACCGCCCAGAAGCAAGACGCCGATGGTGGCCTCGCCGATCCCGGTCTTGCGGGCAATGGCGTCTGCAAGCCGAGACAGCCCGGAGCCTGAGATCTAGACCGCCATTGCAGTGACCAGGAAGAGCGCCGCGCTTGCCGCGAGCGGCAGGTCCTACGTCCAGCCCATCAGACCACCACGCGCGACCAGCCGCCGTAGCTGTGGCGGACCGTCCCGCGCGGCAGGCTGACGACCATCAGCGCCAGCCCGGCGGCAATATCGGCCCCGCTCTGCAGCCAGTTCGCTTCCATCACCAGCGCGCAGATCACCAGCGCCGCACCGAGGCAGACGTTGAGGAAGCGCGCGGCGCGGAGGCTCTCGGCCATCGCGCTGACCGCGATCGTCACGGCCAGTGCGCCGATCAGGTGATCGGTGTCGGCGAGCGCGCCGTCCGTGCCCAGCATCAGCCGGGTGAACATCAGCCAGGTGCCGATCGCCACGCTGGCCGCCAGCCCCCAAGTGACGCTCACGCCGCCGCCCAGCATGTCGCGCACGACCGCGCCCGCCGGCCGCTCGAAGCTCTCGTCGCGGCGCTCGTCCGGGCCATCATCGGTGTCGCCGGTCAGGAATACCCGCAGGATCGGCGCGCCCGCCCGGTGGCGGCGGCGCAGAAACTGGCAGGTCGCGATCAACTCATCCACCGCGTAGGGGATCTGGATCAGCATGGCGGCGGCGGTGATCAGGCAGAGCGTGCACCAGGTGCCCAAGAGGATCGGCTGGATGATGATGAAGGTGATCGAGACCACGCCCAAGGGCACGATCATGATGCCGAAGATCATCACCAGCCAGGGCATTGTCCGCCAGCGCCGGGACGAACCGATAAGACCAATGAGGATTTCCAGCTGGTAGGTCAGAGCGCCGAGGCCGGCGTCGGGCACCGGCCAAGCCTCGGAAACATCGGAAGTGATGATTTCCTCGGTACCGTTCTGCGGATTGTCGGGGGTGCCTGCAAAGAACGGCTCCCACACGCCATCCACGTGCCCCATCTGGTAGGCTGCCAGGTAGCGCGAGACGAAGAGCCCGATGAAGGCGAGGCCGATCACCGGCATCCGCTGGGTCCAGTCGGACGGTGAGTAGTCCCAGCCCGGCGGGATCGTCGGCCCTGTCGTCGCCGCCATGGTGCCCACCCCCGGCGCAGGGCGGACACAGACCGCGAGGCCGAAGATCGCCGCCCCTGCCAACGTGCCGTTGAGATAGGCCGCCGCGCTTTCGGTCCAGAACACCAGCGGTGCGGTCATTATCAAGACGGCAACGGCGGCCACGCCCCAGCGGGCCAGTGCGGCGCGCCACGAGAGTGCCAGGAAGCTGCCGATCACCACCACGAAACCAGCGGCGATGTCGCTCACCAGGAGGCCGGTCAGATCGGTGTAGCCCAGGATCACCGGCGCGGTAATCATCCAGGCGCCCAGCCCGATGTTGAGGAACTGCGCCCAGACGGTGCGGGCATGCGCGGTGCGGAACTCGTCCTCCCGGCGCGCGCGCAAGCCTTCCGGGTTGCCGCGGTCCTCGGCGGCCTGCAGCCAGTGCGGCTTGGTCAGGCCGTTGGCCTCGTACCAGCCCGCCGGGTCGGCCTTGAGCGCCGCAATCATCGCCGGCAGTTCCTCGCGTAGGGAATGGCGCGGCGTCCAGCCCAGCAGTTCTTCGGCGCGGGAGATGTCGAGCTCGTAGTGATCGTCCGCCATGCGGATCATGAAGGGCTTGATGAAGGGCTCTTTACCCTGGTCGAAGTCGTCCGGCACCACCGGCTCGGCCTTTACCTGCGCCCAGGCGCCGGCGACGGCGATGGGCTTGGGAACGGAGAGCGTCTGCCAGTCCTCGGTACGGTGGATCAGCTGCGCGATCCGCCGCTGCAGCGCGTCATAGCCCATGGCCTCACGCTCGCCGATGAGGATTGTCACCTCCTCACGCAGATCGTCCCGCCGGTCGACCGTGCGGGCGAAGGCTTCGAGCATGTCCTCCTTGTGCAGGAACGACTGGCCGGTCGAGAGGTTACCCGAATAGGCATGCGCTTTCGGGTCGCGCTCGTAGATGCGGCGGATTTGCTCGGCCAGCGTCGGTACGGCGGTGGTCTCGTCGTAGAGGCCGGCGAGGTGCAGCAGCGCGAAGGGAATGCCGCCATGCTCATCGCGGATCACCTCCTCGGCGCGGGCCTTGGAGGCCGGGTAGGCCCAGCCGGGCTCTATCGGCGTATCCTCGTCAATCGGAATGCCGGGCGAGGAGGGGCGGTGCACCAGCATGGTGCCTGAATAGATGAAACGGTCGACCCGGAAATCCTGCAGGGCGTTCAGCAGGTGCCGCGTTCCCTCGACGTTCACCTTGTCATAAAGAGGGCTTTCCTCGCCCGAAAAGTCGAAATAGGCCGCAAGGTGGATGACGGCAGCTATGTGGTCTCCCTCGGCGTGCCGCACCCTCTCCAGCGCCGCGCGCACGGAGTTTGCATCGGTGATGTCGGCTGCATAGACGCCGTCGGAGTCTTCCAGATCGAGACCGACGATACGGTAGCGGTCCGACAGGCGGTTCGACAGGGCAGACCCGATGTTTCCCGCTGCGCCCGTGATGACGACAAGAGGCTTTGCGTCGCTTGCTGCGTTGTCCGACATGACTCCTCGTGGCGGTCGACAAGATCGCTGAACGACCGCCTGTTCAAAGGGGGCTCGCCGTCCTTCCATGGAAGCAACGCGGTCGGAAGGTCCGCGTTCCATTGCCCTCCATTCCTGCGATCGACGTTTCGCCAGCCCAAGTTGGCGACCGAAGCCAAGGAACTTTGCAACGGGGGAAGCGTTGGTCGAGCGTAAGGGGGATCAGAAATGACAGGCATCCGCGCGCGCATGCTCACCAAACCCATCTTCAAATGGGCCAAGAAATCGCTGCCGGCCTTGTCCGAAACCGAACGCGAAGCCCTGAACGCCGGCGAGGTTTGGTGGGAGGCCGAGCTGTTCTCGGGCAACCCCGACTGGTCCAAGCTGAGTACCGTCGCGGAACCGAAGATGTCGGATGAGGAACAGGCTTTCTTCAACGGGCCAGTGGTCCAGCTTTGTGGCATGATCGACGACTGGAAGATCAACCACGAGGACGGCGACCTGTCCCCGGAGGTTTGGGACTTCCTGCGCAAGCACAAGTTCTTCGGCATGATCATCCCCAGGGATCACGGCGGCCTCGGCTTCTCGGCCTTCGCCCATTCCGAGATCGTGCGCTTCATCTCCACCCGCTCCGTCGCCGCCGCGGTGACCGTCATGGTCCCCAATTCCCTCGGCCCGGGAGAGCTGCTGCACCAGTTCGGCACCGACGATCAGAAGCATCACTGGCTGCCCCGCCTCGCCGACGGGCGCGAGCTGCCCGCCTTCGGCCTGACCAGTGACGAAGCAGGCTCTGACGCGGGCGCGATGGTCGACGACGGCGTCGTCTGCCGCGGCACGTGGGAGGGTGAAGAGGTGCTTGGCATCCGCCTCAACTGGGCCAAGCGGTACATCACGCTCTCGCCGGTCTGCACCGTCCTCGGTCTGGCCTTCAAGTTGCGGGACCCGGACGGCCTGCTGGGCGAGACTCCCGACATCGGCATCACCTGCGCCCTCGTCCCGACCGACCTGGCGGGCGTGGAGACCGGGCGGCGGCATCTCCCCTCCTCCACGATGTTCATGAACGGGCCGACCACGGGGACGGACGTCTTCATCCCCCTTGATTACATCATCGGCGGGCAGGAATATGCCGGCAAAGGCTGGATGATGCTGATGAGCGCGCTGGCCGCCGGGCGCGGCATCTCGCTACCCTCCATGGGCTGCGCCGCCATCGCCCTGTCCGCCCATACCACCGGCGCCTACGCCCGCATCCGCGAACAGTTCGGTCTGCCCATCGGCAAATTCGGCGGCGTGCAGGAACGGCTGGGCCGCCTCGCGGCGGACGCCTATTCGATGGACGCCGCCCGCCGGCTGACCTGCGCAGGGCTGGACGAGGGCCGGGCGCTTTCGGTCGTCTCGGCGATCATGAAGGCCCATGCGACCTTTCGCATGCGTGAGGCCCTCAATGACGCGATGGACGTCCATTCCGGCAAGGCGGTGATCGACGGGCCCTCGAACTACCTCCTGCCGCTTTATCGCGCCGTCCCCATCGGGATCACCGTCGAGGGCGCCAATATTGTTACCCGCAGCCTGATCATCTTCGGCCAGGGCGGGATTCGGGCGCATCCGCACATGCTCGACAACATGCTGGCCCTGCAGGAGGAGGATCCGGAAAAATCCCTCCAGATGTTCGACAGATCCGTCTGGGCCCATGTCGGGCATAGCACGAAGACCCTCTTTCGCAGCTGGGGCCGCGCCCTGACCGGCGGCCGTTTCGCCCCCACACCGAGCGCCGGCGAAGCGACGCGTATCTACCAGCGCCTCTCGCGCTGGTCGGCGGCCTATGCGCTGACGGCCGACCTTCTGTTCCTCAGCCTCGGCGGCGCCCTCAAGCGTAAGGAGATGATTTCCGGCCGGATGGGCGACGCCCTGTCCGAGATGTACATCCTCTCCGCCGCGCTGAAGCGGTGGGAGGACGAAGGCCGCCAGAAGGCGGACCTGCCGGTGCTGCGCTACGTTGCCGCCGATGCCTTCCACAACATCCAGACCGCGCTTGACGAGGTGGTGACCAACCTGCCGGCGCGCTGGGCGGCCTGGGTGCTGCGCATCTTTGCGTTGCCGGGTCTGGCTGAGCGAAAGCCGGACGACGAGACCGTCGCTGCCTGCAGCGACATCCTTTACGACGCCTCCGATGCCAGAGCCCGGATCACCGGCCGCATCGCCGAGGGCTGCAACCGCGACGGGGTGGAGCTGCTCGACGCCTGCTTCGCCAAGGTGACCGAAATGGCCCCGGTGATGAAGCGCCTGCGCGAGGTCGGCAAGACCCCGCAGGAGGCGCTGGACGCCGGCATCCTCAGCGAGGCCGAGATGGACGGGATCAAGGAGATGACGCGCCTCAGGGATGCGGTCATCGCCGTCGACGACTACGCGCCGGAAGCCTTTGCGGCGCTCTTTCCCGCAGCTCCGGGGCGGGGTCAGACACACAAGGAGGCAGCGGAATGAGCGGACGTCACGGCCAGCGCGTCTTCCTCGTCGACGGTGCGCGCACCCCCTTCCTCAAGGCCAGGTCAGGACCCGGGCCCTTCACGCCGGTCGATCTTGCCGTGCAATGTGGCCGGCCCCTGCTGGCCCGTCAGCCGTACGAGACCGCGGCGATCGACCTCGTGATCCTCGGCTGCGTCAATGTCATCGCGGACGAGATGAACCCCGCCCGTGTCGCGTCCCTGCGGCTCGGCCTGCCGGAATCGACGGTGGGGTTCTCGGTCCAGATCAACTGCGGCTCGGGGATGCAGAGCATCGACACTGCCTACCGCTACATCCGCGATGGCAGTCACCAGCTGATCCTCGCGGGCGGGACGGAGGCCCTCAGCCACGCGCCGCTGACCCTGCGCAAGTCCGCGGTCGAATGGTTCGGCCGGATGAACGCCGCGAAAGGCCCGGTCGAGCAGGCCCGCGCGATGGCCGGGATCAAGCCTGATTTCTTCAAGCCGGTGGTCGGCCTGGAGCGCGGGCTGACCGACCCCATCACCACCCTGAACATGGGCCAGACCGCCGAGGTTCTGGCGCACCGCTTCGGCATCGACCGCAAGACCGCCGACGCCTACGCGATGCAGAGCCATCATCGCCTTGCCGCGGCCCAGTCTGACGGGCGCCTGGCGGGGGAGGTGATGCCAGCCTTCGACAGCGACGGCACCGTCTACGATCATGACGACGGCGTCCGGTCGGATAGCGACATGGAGGGGCTGGCCAAGCCCAGGCCGGCCTTCGAGCCGCCCTACGGCAAGGTCACAGCCGGCAACTCCAGCCAGATCACCGACGGCGCGAGCTGGTGTATCCTTGCCTCCGAGCGCGCGATCGAGGCGCACGGGCTGGAGCCGATCGCTGAAATCACCGACAGCGAGTGGGCAGGGCTCGACCCATCGATCATGGGGTTGGGGCCGGTGCTGGCCTCGACCCCGATCGTGCAGCGCCACGGTCTGGCGGTGGAGGACGTCGACCTGTGGGAGTTGAACGAGGCTTTTGCCGCGCAGGTCCTGTCCTGCCTCGCGGCCTGGTCGGATGACGAATTCTGCCGCGAGGTCCTTGGCATGGACGGCGCCTTCGGCCGCATCGACCGGGACCGGCTGAACATCGATGGCGGAGCGATCTCGCTCGGTCATCCCGTCGGCACCAGCGGCAACCGGATCGTCCTGCACCTGGCGAACGCCATGAAGGCGAGGGGCGCCCGGCGCGGCATCGCGACGGAGTGCATCGGCGGCGGCCTCGGCGGTGCGATGCTTCTGGAGGCGGTGCAATGACTGGGCATGTTTTGGAATTTCTGGGCGAAACAACGCTTGAGCTTGGTCCCGTCGGCGAAGCCAAGGGCAACTGGCGCACGGGTCGGGACGAGAACAACCTCCTCTGGCTGGTGCTCGACAAGACGGGCAGCAGCGTCAACACCCTCTCGGAGGATATGATCCGCGAGCTTGGCGAGCACATCGTCGCGGCCGAGGCGGACGAGCCCGCCGCCCTTGTCATCCGCTCCGCCAAGGACGCTGGCTTCGCCGCCGGAGCCGACATCACCTCGTTCGAGAAGATGTCGGACGCAGGCGCCGCCGACCTGCTTCGCCAAGGCCATGATGTCCTGGACCGGATCGAGGCGCTGAGATGCCCGACCATCTGCGTGATTCACGGCGCAGCCCTTGGCGCAGGGTTCGAGCTGGCGCTGGCCTGCGACTACAGGATCGCCGTCTCCGGCGCGTCCTTCGGTTTCCCCGAGGTGCAGCTTGGCCTGCACCCCGGCCTTGGCGGCACCTTCCGCCTGCCGGCCCTGATCGGCCCGACCGACGCGATGACGATGATGTTGACCGGCAAGACCGCCCATACCAAGCGGGCCAAGTCGCAAGGCATCGTCGATGCGGTGGTCGAGGAGCGGCACGTCGGCGCTGCCGTCGCCGCTGCGGCCAAAGGCGAGATCGACCGACAGTCGCCCGGTCTGACCTCGCGCGCCTTCGGCTTGGCTCCGGCCCGCAGCCTCGCCGCCCGGCAGATGCGCAGCCAGACCGAAAAGAAGGCCCCGAAACAGCATTACCCCGCGCCCCACGCGCTCATCGACCTCTGGGAAGAGCATGGCGACGACCGTGCCGAGATGCAGGCGGGCGAGATCGAAAGCTTCGCCGCGCTGTTGAAGACCGACGCGTCGCGGAACCTGCGCCGCGTTTTCTTCCTGCGCCAGTCGCTCAAGGAGGCGGGCCGCGGCGAGGATGGGATTGCCCATGTCCACGTGATCGGTGCCGGCGAGATGGGGGCCGAGATCGCCACCATGGCCGCGATCAGGGGCAAGACCGTAACGCTCGGCGACCTCGAGACCGAAGCGCTTGGCCAGGCGGTCAGGACGGCCGCGCAGATCTGCAAGGACAAGCACCTCACCGGGCCCGAGACGCGCGATGCGCTCGACCGGTTGATGCCTGACCCCAATGGCTATGGGCTTTCCCGCGCCGACCTCGTGATCGAGGCGGCGAGCGAGTCGTTGGACGTGAAGGAAAAGATCTTCGGCGGCCTTGCGGCCAAACTGAAAGAGGGCGCGATCCTCGCCTCCAACACCTCCAGCCTGTCCATCGACGCCCTTGCCAAGACCGCGCCGAACACCGCGCGCTTTGCAGGGCTGCATTTTTTCAACCCGGTCTCCAGAATCGATCTGGTGGAAGTGGTGCGGGGCACGGCGACAAGCGATGACACCGCCGACCGGCTCGCCGCCTATTGCGGTGCCATCGGCAAGCTGCCCGCCCTGGTCCGGGACTATCCCGGTTTCGTGGTGAACCGCGCGCTCGTTCCCTACATGCTCGAGGCGATGGTGCTGATGGATGAGGGCCTGTCCAAGGAGGTCATCGACACCGCCGCACTCAAGTTCGGGATGCCCATGGGGCCGGTGACGCTGGCAGATCAGGTGGGGCTCGACATCGGCCTGCACGTCGCGGAGAGCCTGCAGGAAAGTCTGGACAAATCGATGCCGACGATCTCCGACGCGCTGCGGCAGAAGGTGGAGGCGGGCGACCTGGGCAAGAAGACGGGGCAGGGGTTCTACGACTGGTCGGATGGCACGCCGCATCCGGACGCGGACCTCGGCGCGGCGCCGGAAGACCTCACGGACCGGCTGATCCTGCCGATGCTGAACGCCTGCGTGGAAGTACTGCGCGAGGGAGCCGCGAAAGACGCCGACCAGCTCGACGGGACGATGATCTTTGCCACCGGATGGGCACCGTTCCGAGGCGGGCCGATGCACTATGCAAAGGCCCGTGGAGTGCACAATGTCACGGACCGGCTGAAACAGCTGGAAAGCGCCCATGGGCCGCGGTTCACGCCCGATCCGGGGTGGTCGAGCATTGGCTGACGGGTCGGCAGTCCATACCGACGCCGACGAGATGGTGCGAGAGATATTCGAGGCGACCGGCGGTGCGGTACGCTTGGCACTGCCCCTCGGGCTTGGCAAGCCGATCACCCTGGTCAACGCGCTGGTACGGAAGGCGGCCGCAGATCCTTCGCTCTCGCTGAAGATATTCACCGCCCTTACGCTGCGCCGGCCGGATCCGTCCAGCGACATGGAAAAGCGGTTCCTCGGCCCTGCCATCGACCGCCTTTTCGGCACCGCGCCGCCGCTGCTCTATGCCCAGATGATCGCCGAGGGCCAGCTTCCGGACAATATCGAGGTTTCGGAGTTTTTCTTCCAGGCGGGGAGCTGGCTCGGCAACGACTACGCGCAGCGGCACTACATCTCGGCGAATTACACCCACGCTCGCGACGTGCTGATCGCGCAGCGTCCGAATGTGCTGGCCCAATTGATGCCCCGCCAGGGCAACCGGTTCAGCATGTCCTCCAACACCGACATCTCGGCTGACCTCTTCTCTTTCCGGGCCGCCGGAGTGCTGGATTTCATCGCAGTGGCCGAGGTCAACGACGCCCTCCCTTTCATGGACGGGCCCGCGGCCATCGACGAGGCCGAATTGGCGATGGTGTTGGAGCCAGAAAGCCAGGTTGACCTTTTTTCCATCCCCCGTCAGCCGGTAACGCAGGCTCAGCATGCCATCGGGGCGCACGTCTCGCGCCTTGTCCCCGATGGCGGGACGTTGCAGATCGGGATCGGCGGCATCGGCGACGCGGTGGCCCACGCGCTCCTGTGCCGCGCCCGGGGCGAGATGGAGCCGATCTGGAACGACGCCCCATTCCCGTTGCAGGGCAATGAGGTTGGCCCGTTCGAGACCGGTCTATATGCCGTATCCGAAATGCTCGTCGGCGGGTTGGTCGCCCTGTTCGACGCCGGCATCCTGCGCCGCGAGGTGGACGGGGCGTGCATCCACGCGGGCTTCTTCGTCGATGCGCGGGACATGTATGCCCGTCTGCGTGACATGCCTCCCGAGCGGCGGGCGAAGATTGTGATGATGCCGGTCAGCTTCACCAACGCCCTCTACGGCGACGAAGCCGCCAAGCGCGCCGCCCGCCGTGACGCCCGCTTCATCAACGGCGCGATGCAGGTCAGCCTCCTCGGAGACGCGATGTCGGACGCCGCCAAGCCCGGTCACGTGGTCAGCGGGGTCGGCGGTCAGTTCAATTTCTTCGAGCAGGCCCTGGCCTTGGAGGGGGCACATGCCGTCTTGACCCTTCCCGCGACGCGTGAAAGCGGTGGCAAGCTGACCTCGAACATTGTCTGGCAACTGCCGGTGACGACTGTGCCCCGGCATATGCGGGACGTCGTGGTGACGGAATACGGGGTGGCCTTTTTGCGCGGCCAGCCCGACGAAGAGGTCATCAAGCGGCTCATCTGCATCGCCGACAGCCGGTTCCAGCCGAAACTCCTCAAGCGGGCCAAGTCTGAGGGGCAGTTGGCGCGAGACTGGCAGGTTCCCGAAGGACATGCGTCCAATACACCTGGCACGCTGGCCCGCTGGCTGGATCCACACAAGCACAACCTGTCGGACTTCCCTTTCGGAACGGACTTCACCCAGCTCGAACAGGAGCTTCTGCCCGCGCTGGCGCGGCTCAAGGCGGCGACGGTCGACAAGAGGGACCTGGCAGCGCTCATATGGGCCTCCTTCACCGGGCAGCCCCATCCGAAGGAGGCCGCCTTGATGGAGAGGATGGGTTTTCCCGGCACTCAGCATATCCTGACCCCCCCGGCCGCCTGGGCCTTGCGCGGGGCGTTGAGGCGGACGGGCTAGGGCCGCACCGCGAACTTCCGAGACGGCACGATCGAACAGATGGCAACCGTTCACCTCCACCTTCTGATCAGCGGGGCCGGTGTCACCGGTGGCGCGTCGATGATCGAGACGCAGCGCGGCGACCGCGCGCTGATCCCTCTGGTCTTGTCAGATGAACTTAGTTTGAGATGGGGAAGGGCGCTGGGTAGCCTCGTCGGATGACCAAACGCTCTCCGTTCATGTACTTCAAGACGAGCCCTGAGATCATCCGCCTGGCGGTGATGCTCTATGTCCGGTTCCCGCTATCGCTCCGCAACGTCGAGGATCTGCTGCACGAACGCGGCATCGACGTGAGTCACGAGACGGTCCGGTCCTGGTGGCACCGCTTCGGCCCGATGTTCGCCTCCGAGATCCGGAAACGCCGGATCGCGGGGATGAAATCCAGCCAGTGGCGTTGGCACCTCGACGAGGTCTTCGTAAAGATCAACGGCGAACGGCACGACCTCTGGCGAGCTGTCGATCATGAGGGCAAGGTGCTGGAAAACTATGTCACCAAGTCCCGGGACAAGAAGCCGCCGTTGAAATTCCTCAGGAAAACAATGCGAAGGCACGGCCAACCTGAGACGATCGTCACCGATAAACTGAGGTCCTACGGCGCCGCGCTGAAAGACCTCGGAGGCGCCGATCGACAGGAAATCGGTCTTCGCGCGCGCGACATCGAAGTTAAGTCACCTTCACAATGCGGCGCGGTAAAGGTCCAGGATCGCGGACATCGACAGGTCGACCGGGTTCCAGTCGAGCAAGCGTCGGATCGCATGCGCTTCTTCGGCCATGGCCTCAAGGTCCGCTTCAAGCACGCCATGGGACGACAGTCGCATGTCGAGGCCGAGCCCCGCACAGAAGGCCAAGGCGCCGGTAACCACGCTGTCCCGAGACGCCCCGGAAAAGCCGAGGGCAGCGCAGATCTGCGCCGTCTTTTCCGGCCGTGCGGCGGCGTTGGCGGCCAGGACATGCGGGAACATAAGTGCGTTGGCAATGCCGTGCGGAAGGCCATGCCGCGTGCCCAATGGATAAGCGGTGGCGTGACCTGCCGTGGTATTTACCGGACCTAGGCACACTCCACCGCAGAAGGCTGCGTATGCAAGACCGGCGCGCGCCTCGGCATCAGTGCCGTCCTCGACGGCGCGCTTCAGGTAACGTCCGACAAGCTTGATGCCTTGGATCGCGTAGGCGTCAATCAGCGGATGGGCGCGCCGCGAGGTGAAGGCCTCCACGCAATGCGCCATGGCGTCGACGCCGGTGGCCGCGGTGACATGCGGCGGAACCGACATCGTCAGTTCCGGGTCGATGATCGCGAGATCGGCGAGCATATGCACGCTCTCGGTCGCCACCTTAGCGTGGCTGTCGGGATCGGTAACCAGTGCGCGCGTTCCGACCTCCGACCCTGTGCCGGCGGTGGTCGGGATCTGGATCAGCGCAACCCGTCGGCCGGGGATCCGGTGCGGCCCGGAAATCTCCTCGAAGGTCAGGTTCGTGCTCGCCAGGACCGCCACCAGTTTCGCGAGGTCCATCGCGGAACCGCCGCCGAAGCCGATGATCACGTCGGCGTCTCCGGCAGCCAAGGCCGCGGCGCGCAGGTTCGGGATGCCCGGTTCTGGCTCAACCTGCCCGAAACAGGGGACCTGTCCAAGCCCGAGCGCGTCCAGCCGCGCCGCGTTGACCGCGTCGGCGACGACATAGGGGCGACGGAGGCCACTTTCGTCCAGGTAGGGTTTCAACTGCGCGAGCGATCCGACGCCGAACTGGATACGCGGTGGGCGCTGCAGGTCGATGGGCTGTGCGAAGCCGGTCATGGCGTTTCCTCCCGTGGGTCCGGCGCGGCGATCAGACCCTTGTGTCAGACCATGGAACCGCCCCTGTCCCGCCGGCTTTAGACCGTGCCAAGAATATTTGTCAAATATTGTTTTGTGGCGGTGAACCCCCTGAGTTGCGAGGCGTGGAGCATCTTTCTCTTTTAATAACAAGGATGATTTGTACCAATCGACTTCGATTTCCGTTCAACATGTGAGGAAGTAGATGCACACAAATTACAACTTAACAAAAATCTTGACATCCGGAAGGCGAGATGTGCATGGTCCCCGGCAACCGAAGCGAAGTGCGGAGGCATCTCGCATCGCGGTTCGACGGAAGGGGGGAATCGTGGCAACACTCGACGAGCGGAAAGCCGATGTCTGGATCGGCTCGGGCCTGCTGGCGCTCTGCGCCTTCGCGGCCTGGCGCACGACCGGTGTCCGGGTGACGCCGGGCCCCACCATTGCCGGCGCGTCCTTCGTGCCGTGGGTGATGGTCGGCGGCATCTCGATCCTGTCTGTCATCATGATCGCCCGAGCGCTGATCCGCGAGCACGGTGCCACCATCGAGATGCCGGATGGCGCAATGCTCGCGCGGATGGGTGTCTTCACCGGGATCCTGGTGGCCTACGCGGCCGCATTCATGCCGATCGGCTACCTCGCATCGACCGCAATGGTGTTCGTCGCAGCACTCTGGCTTTTCGGTGAGCGACGCATCCTGATGCTGACCCTGTTCCCGATCGCGATGATCGCCGCCGTCTACCTCGGCTTCACCGAACTGCTCGGCGTCTGGCTGCCCTGACGACGGCCCGGCACCGGAAGACTCGACACTCGACAACCCAGGAGGAGAACCCATGTCGAAACATGCAATCATAGCCGCCGCAGCGATGGCCGCTGTCGTGGCCGGACCGGCCGCCGCGGACTTTCCGGAGCGTCCGATCTCGATCATCGTTCCCTACTCGGCCGGTGGCAGCACCGACCTGTCGATGCGGCTTCTGGCCGACAGCTGGGAGCGGAACGCGGACGACACCACCATCGTGATTCGCAACCAGCCCGGCGGTGGCGGCGCGATCGGAACGTCGGCGGCCGTGCTGGCGCGGCCCGACGGCTACACGCTGGGCGCCGCTGCCCAAGGCCCGCTGGCCCTGCTGCCGCACCAGGGTGGCACCGACTACCAGCTCGAGGATGTGGCCTATGTCGGGGTGATGGGCCGGAGCCTCCAGCTCCTCGTGGCCTGCGCCGACGCGCCGTTCACCGATTACCAGAGCTTTGTCGACTACGCCGCGACGACCCCGGTGCAGGTCGGCAACTCCGGCGCCGGCGGTGCCAACCACATCTCGGCCGAGGCTTTCGCGGCGGCTGCCGACATCCAGATCGAGAGCATCCCCTATCCGGGATCCGCGGATGCGCGGACGGCCTGCGTCGGCGGTCACATCGACGCAATGGTGGCCTCCCCCGCCGAGGCGCTGGACCAGGCAGAAGCCGGCAACATGACGCCGCTGTTCGTCATGGAAGATGAGCGCATCGACCTCTTCCCCGACACGCCGACCGCCGTGGAGATGGGCACCGACTTCACCTGGTCGTCGTGGAAGGCCATCGTCGCGCCGGCAGGCACGCCCGACGACGTTCTGGACACGCTGCGCGCACAGTTCCAGGCAGCGGTCGCCGATCCGCAGTTCGTGGAAGAGATGACCGCCCTGGGCGAGTTCGTGGTCTATGAGGATGCCGAGACGTTCGAGGCCCGTGCCGTGCGCGACAGCGACGTGGCCCGCAGCGTTCTCGAGCAACTCGGCATGCTCGGGATGAACAACTGAGCTGACTCTGTCCGCTTGCCGGGGGCGCTTCGCGGCGCCCCCGGTCTTCACGCCCGCGGTGGCCTGACCGGCCCGGATTGGACGACAGAATGCAAAATCTTGGATACCTGATGCAGCTGCTCGACCCCTATGTTCTGGGGGCGATCGCGCTTGGCACCTTCGGCGGCCTGATAATCGGCGCGTTGCCGGGGCTGACGGCGACGATGGGAGTCGCGCTGTTGATCCCGCTGACATTCAGCATGGAGCCCATCATGGGCATCAACACCCTGATCGGCATCTACATCGGCGGCATCTACGGTGGCTGCGTGTCGTCCATCCTGCTGCGCACCCCCGGAACGCCGGCCTCGGCCGCGACCGTGCTGGACGGCTACCCGATGGCGCAGCGCGGCGAAGCCGGCAGGGCGCTTGGCATGGCGACGGTCGCCTCGACGATCGGAGGGCTGTTCGCCGCCGTGGTTCTTGCCACGCTGGCGCCTCAACTGGCCTCGATCGCCCTAGAATTCGGCGCGGCGGAATATTTCGCGTTGGCGCTGTTCGGACTGACCATCATCGCATCGCTGTCGGGCGACCTGCTCAAGGGCGCTATCTCGGGCCTTCTCGGCATCCTGATCGCCTGCGTCGGGGCCGACCCGATCACCGGAGTATTACGCTATACATTCGGGGTCAGCGGCTTTGCCTCCGGCTTCGCCTTCACCCCTGCGCTGATCGGTCTTTTTGCACTGTCCGAAGTGTTCACGCAGATGGAACGCGCCGCGAAGGGCGATATCGTCCCGCTGCGCGTCGCCGGCCGCTGGCCGACCCGCAACGATATGAGGGAAAGCCGCGGCGCCTTCGTGCGCGGCTCCCTGATCGGCACGCTGATCGGCATCATCCCCGGCACCGGCTCTGGCACGGCATCGTGGATCGCCTATAACGAGGTGCGCCGCGCCTCGCCCACGCCCGAGAAGTTTGGCACCGGCTATGCCCCCGGAATCGCCGCGACGGAAAGCTCCAACAACGCAGTCTGCGCCGCCGCCCTGATCCCGCTGCTCGCGCTCGGGATTCCGGGCGACGTCGTCACGGCTGTCTTGATGGGAGGCCTGCTGATCCAAGGGCTCGCGCCGGGCCCGATGCTGTTCCAGTCGAACCCCGAAATCATCATGGGCATCTTCGGCGGCACCTTCTTCGCCACGCTGTGCATGTTCGTCTTCGGCATGGCGCTGATCCCGCTGTTCAGCCGCATCCTGCTGATCCCGCGGCACGTGCTGGCGGTGTCGATCGTGATCTTCTGCTTCATCGGCTCCTTCGCGATCAACCTCAATCCCGTCGACCTTTACACGATGGTGGGTTTCGGCGTTCTGGGCTGGGGCATGCAGAAATTCGGCTTCAGCCAGGCCGCACTCTGCATCGCGCTGATCCTCGGGCCGATGATGGAGGCGAACCTGCGTCGCGGTCTCCTGCAGACCCACGACAACCTGCTGGAATTCGCCTCCGGCCCGATCACGCAACTGTTCTTGGCCCTGACCGTGCTGTCACTGGCATGGCCGGCAATCGCCAACCGCCGCGCGCGCCGACGCCTTGCCGGTGCCCCCCTGACCGATCCCGAAAAGAAGAACCAAAGCAAATGACTCGATCCGCCTTCGTCGCCCTCGTCACCTGTTCCAACGATGACGAGACCGTCAATTTCGAGGCCACCCGTGCGCAGGTGCGCCGCCAGATCGCCGCCGGCAACAACATCATGTGCGCCGGAACGAACGGCGATTTCTCGGCCCTGACCTTCGACGAAAAGGTGCAACTCTGCGGCGAGGTCGTGGACGAGGTCGCCGGCCGCGCCCAGGTCATCGTGAACGCGGGCATGCCCGCCACCTTCGAGACGGTCCTGCTTGCCCGCGCCTTCGACAAGATCGGCGTCGATGGCATCGCGGTTATCACGCCCTTCTTCATAGAGTGCACCCAAGACGGGCTGGAGCGGCATTTCT
Source organism: uncultured Roseicyclus sp. (assembly GCA_937139335.1). Taxonomy (GTDB): domain Bacteria; phylum Pseudomonadota; class Alphaproteobacteria; order Rhodobacterales; family Rhodobacteraceae; genus Roseicyclus. The sequence goes on from CAKZPN010000001.1 coordinate 26,918, forward strand.
CGACCGTCGCCGACGCAGTGGAAACCCCGGTCTACCTCTATGACATCCCGGCGCGCACGCAAAACCACATCGAACCCGACACCGCCCGCCGCCTGGCCGCGCATGGCAACATCGCGGGCATCAAGGATTCCGGCGGCGCGCAGGACACGCTTGCGGCTTATCTTGCCGTCGGCCGCGAGACGGAAGGGTTCGACGTCTACTCCGGGCCGGACCACCTCGTGCACTGGTCGCTGCAGAACGGGGCTGCAGGCTGCATCTCGGGCCTGGGCAACGTGATGCCGGAGGTCCTGGCGCGGATCATCAGCTGCTTCAACGCGGGCGACGAAGCCGGCGCGGCGGCGGCGCAAGAGACTTACGGCAGCTTCCGCAAGGATCTCTACGGCCTCGGCTATCCGCCCGCATTGGTGAAGCGCGCGCTCTACGTGATGGACCCCACCGTCGGTGCCTCGCGGCAACCCGCCCTACTGCCCGACGCGGAGCAGGACCGCAAGATCGCCGACATCCTGCGCAAATACGCGATGACCTCATGACGGTGATCGTCACGACCTCGCCGGGGTTCGGCAAGCACGGGCGCGTTCCGGACCTGATCGCCCGCAAGGGCTGGGAGCTTGTTCGCTGCACCGACCCCGACCGGGCCGACGGCGGGCTGTCCGAGCATATCGGGCGGGCCGACGCGCTGGTTGTCGGCCTGATCGGCGTGACCGAGGAGACGCTTGCCGGAGCCTCAGCCCTCAAGGGCGTGCTCAAGCACGGCGTCGGCGTCGACAACATCGACGTTTCGGCTTGCACCGCACACGGCCTCCCGGTGACGAACACGCCTGGCGCCAACGCGGGTGCGGTGGCGGAACTGGCGCTCGGGCTGATGTTCGCGCTCGCGCGCAACATCCCGCGCGGGCATGCCTCGGTGGTCTCGGGCGGCTGGGACCGGCAGGTGGGGACAGAGCTGTCGGGCAAGACGCTCGGCATTGTCGGCCTCGGCAACATCGGCCGCCGCCTCGCGCTGATGGCACGCGGGCTGGGCCTGAGCGTGATCGCGACCGACCCCTATGCCGACAAGGCGTTCGCCACCTCGCACGACATCGATCTGATGGACCTCGACGTGCTTCTGGCGCAGGCCGACTACGTGTCGCTGCACGTCTTCGGCGGCAGTGACAACGCGGCGCTGATCGACGCGCGGCGGCTGGCGCTGATGAAGCCGACCGCCTGCCTGCTCAACCTCGCGCGCGGCGAAGTCGTGGACATGGACGCGCTGGCCGATGCGCTGGACCGCAACCGGCTCGGCGGCGCGGCGCTCGACGCCTACGTGAGCGAACCGCCCGACATCTCGCACCGGCTTTTTTCTCACTCCCGCGTGGTCTGCATGCCGCATTCCGGCGCGGACACCGCCGAGGCGGTCGAAAACGTCGGCCTCATGGTGGTCGAGGATATCGAAACGCTGCTGTCGGGCGGCATGCCCGCCCGCTGTCTCAATGCCGCCGACCTCGGCATCGCGAAAAAGGATACCGCCTCGTGACCAAACGTATCGTCATCACCATGGGCGACCCCTCGGGTGTGGGGGCCGAAGTGACGGTCAAGGCGATGGCGTCGCTCTCGCCCGAAGCCCGCAGGCGCTACGCCGTCATCGGCGATCCCGACACGCTGTCGCGAGCAATCGCCGCCAGCGGCGTGGATCTGGAGCTGCGGGAGGAGGACGCCCCCGAAGGTGACGGCCTCACCGTCATCCCGGTGCCGGTTCAGGGACTGCCGGGCCGGTTCGGCGTGCTGTCCGACGCCTGCGGCGAAGCCTCGTTCCGCTACATCGAGAAGGCGGTCGCGCTGACCACCAGCGGTGCCGCTGCCGGCATCGTCACTGCCCCGATCAACAAGGAGGCGCTGAACGCTGCCGGCCACCACTACGATGGCCATACCGGGATGCTGGCGCACCTGACCGGCTCGAAAGCCTCTTGGATGCTGCTCGCCTCCGAGACGCTCAACGTGATCCACGTCTCGACCCATGTGTCTCTCAAGGACGCCATCGGCCGCGCGACACCCGAGCGTGTCCTCGAGACGATCCGCATCGGCCACGCGCACATGCAGCGTTACGGCCTCGCCGCACCCCGTATCGCGGTCGCGGGCATCAACCCCCATTGCGGCGAGAACGGCCTCTTCGGGCGAGAGGACGACCTGCAGATCCGTCCGGGAGTGGAGGCCGCGCGCGCCGAGGGCATCGACGTGCAGGGACCGATTTCGGCCGACACGCTGTTCTACCGCGCCCATGCCGGCGCGTTCGACCTCGTCTTGGCACAGTATCACGACCAGGGACACATTCCGGTCAAGCTGATCGCGTTCGACACCGCGGTCAACGTCTCGCTCGGCTTGCCGATCGACCGGTGCTCGGTCGATCACGGCACCGCCTTCGACATCGCCGGAACCGGGCGGGCGAACCACGCCAACATGCTCTGCGCACTCGATTATGCCCAGAAACTGGCCATCGGTCGCGGCTGACTCCGTCCGGTCATTTCATCCTGAGATCGAGCACACCGCTGCCAAAAAGTCGGTCGCGCGAATGTTCGAGATGCGCCCGCATCAGGTCGCGCGCAGTCGCGCCCTGACGCAGGCGGACCGCATCGAAAATGCCGGAATGCTCCTCGAACACGTCCCTGAGTTCGCGGGTCCCGGTGCTCATCAGGGCCTGCCCGTGCATCTTCATCCCGACGTGGATGTGTTCGCGAAGCGCCCGCATCGCCGCCTCGAAATACTGGTTGTTCGTCGCCCCGGCGATGGCGACGTGGAACGAGAAATCGGCGTCCTCGCGATGCTGTTGCGACCCGGTCGCGGCGCGCAGGAGGTTCAGGGCCTCCTCGATGCGGGCAAGCGCGACCGCGTTATGACGTTCGGCGGCCAGCGCCGCCGCCTCGGACTCCAGGTTGATGCGGAACTCGTAGCAGCGCTGGATGTCCGCGAGCGTTTCCACACGTGAAAATCCGACCGGCGAACTTTGCGGCGCTCGCACGTAGCTGCCCGCGCCTTGCCGCGAGTAGATCAGACCTTCCTCGCGCAGCCGGTCCATCGCGGCCCTAAGGACCGGGCGGGACACGCCGAATTCTTCGGAAAGTTTAAGTTCGGGCGGCAGGCGTTCATTCGGCGCGTAGTCGCCGTTCGAGATTCGGCTGAACAGGCTGTGGTAGATCCGATCAGCCAGCGAGCCACGTCGTTTCGGAATGATGGTTGTCATGGTCTGCCCCTAGTTTGGTGCCGATCCGCTACCGCATCTGCTCCTGCAAAGAGGCGCGCCAACGTGTCCCGTGGACCAAATCCACCCGACTTTGTGACAATCACAAGTCCAGGTCGACCTGTCAGGGCGCGGGCTGAAGGCACGCCCGGAAGACACTCGCCCTCGACCTCCAACAGGTCAATGCCGAGGCGCTGGATGATCTCGGCGGCGGTTTCCCCCCCACATGCAAACAGCGTGCGCGGGCAGATTCTTGCGACAAGTTGCGCAATCCCGTCCGCAAGCTGTCGTCCTGCATGGTCGGCGGTCTGATTGCTTCCGCCATCGGTCATCTGCACCACGAAACTAGTGGATCCTTCGACCACGGGAACGATACCATCAGGCGCCGCGACCACGGGGATCCCTCCGATAGCATCGACTTGCACCAAGGTGATGGGATCACGAGAGCCGATGGCCAAGAGAACTGGCTCAGACGGTATGATCGGTCGAAACGAGGCAAGAGGGACAAGCTGGCGTGCCACTGCCTCGGCAAGCCCCGAGGCCCCAATCAAAAGAACGCCACGAAGATCGTCCGGCAACGCCGCATCGATGTCGCCATCCGATTGAATGTCCGGAATTATTGCGGGCAGTCCGATCCGCGGTGCGATCGATACGGGATGGGACACTCCGGTGCCAGTGAGCGCGCCACTGAGAACCACGCGCCCCAGCGTCGGAATGGCGGGGCATGCGATTGCCTGCCGGTGTTCGATGTTGAGAGCCTGAAGCTCTTCTGAGATATGCCCCTTCAGGCGGCTATCTATTTTCTTGAAGATTATGCCGCGAAAATCTTTGATCACGTCTCTGACAAGCCCTACGCGTTCGATCGCCTCGCGGACCGGCACCTCACGGCTGTTCGTCGAGACCGCGACCACCTGCGCACCTGACGCAAGCGCCGCCGGCAGAGCGGCGGAGCCGACTGCGACCACCGTTCGGCACCCACGCTTTGCGAACGAAACTGAACTATCCATCGCCCCGGTCAAATCGTCGGCTATGATCACGATGTCTGGCATTGTGAGACGAACTTCTTTTCGAACTGCTTGCAAAATTTGTAACTGATAGACAGGAGCGATTGAAGCTAGAAATCTGAAAAATAGGCATTTTGAACGTCCTTTCTGACATGACAGGTTTCGTTCAGGGCTCCAGTGGCGGTGGGCGCAGATCCTTCAATCACGCCCTGCAATGGCGCGCATGGATGACCAGGGTGGAGCGATTCAGGAGAGACTTGCCCGACCCCGCTCCTGTGAACCACGCCGGGTTTGCCGGAGGCTGATTACGGTTAATTACGCTGCCATGGGTTCGGTCTCTAGAGCAGCGTCGCAGATCGGCTCGACCCCGTGCGCATCCCGATGCGTGTCAATCAAACCCACTATCACTTCGACCGGCGGTCGAGCCCCGCCATCGCAAAATATGCGCTCACGATAGCCTCGGACCAATGGCGGACAAAGGCTCGCCCTTGAGCGGGACCGCGTTCGCCTGGCGCAGCTCCCGGTGCTCGCGTTCCAGCGCCTTCATGCGGTCGGCCATCTCGGTGGAGATGCCCACGTGCCAGCCGCTGTTGATCTCGACCTTCTTGACTCGGTCGTTCAGAATCTTGGGCGTGCAACCACATCAACCAAGAACGCAGCCTCTCCGAGCGCAACTCCGGCAGTTGGCGGCCCGGTCGCAATCTCTGTTACAGGCGCCAGAGTTGCAGCGCCAAGCTGCTGAAGGTCTCGACCGCGTTGCCCTCTTCACCGATGGCGAATGTCTGCCCCACGCCGGCGGCGAGGCCGGTGGCGACATCCGGGATCATGATATGGACGAAAAACACCATTCCCGGTTCCAGAACCAGCGGGTTGCCGCTGTAGATCATCGGCGGCACGTCCATCCAAGTCGGCTTGAAAGTGCAGCCAAGAGCGTAGCCGCAGGCGGCGTAGCGCGCTTTGGCGAAACCCGCACTGTCGAGAATGCGGCGGTGGATGTCGTCGAGCTTTCCGAGTTCGACGCCCGAGCGCGCCGCGTCCTTCACCTGCGTCAGTGTGTCGATGGCGACATCCATCTGGGCCTGCTGCCGCGAGTCGGGGCGCCCAGTGACGGCCGTGTGCTCCACGACGACATGGTAGCGGCAGGCTGAGCCCGCCAGTTCGACGAGGACCTGGTCGTTCGCCTCCAGCCGCCGCGGCCCGCCCATGCCGCGCCCGAAGAGCGCACGCGGTCCAACGTTGAGCAGCGGCCCGCCAGACGGCATGTCCGCGCCGGCGGCCAGCTGCGCGGTAACAGCTGCGCCTGACATGGCGGTGTCGAAGACGCCGGGCTTTCCGGCCTCGAAGGCGGCGGTGACCCCGATGTCGGCAAGTTGGCCTGCGGCGCGGGTCATCTCCAGTTCAGCGGGCGATTTCACCAGCCGCAGCCGTCGCACGACATGCGAGGCATCGACCAATGTCACCGCGTCCGACAGGTTGGCCTCCACCCGTCGCCAGTTAGTGACGGTCAGCCCGTGGCCATCCATCTCGACCCCGACGCGACCCCCGGAAACGCCCAGCTCGCGCAGAATGGCCGTCAGTTCCGCCGTGGGATCGGCGTCCTCGGCGTTGAGCCAGATCCGAACGTCGTCGTAGAGCGACGCGACCTCCGCCTGGCGCTTGTCGGGCGTACGCGTCAGAAGAACCGTCCGCTCCTCGCCCGCGGCAATGATACCGACCTGGAAGAACACGTAGCCGACGGAGTCGAACCCGGTGAGATAATAGTGGCTTTCCTGCGAGAACACGAGAAGCGCGTCGAGGTCTTCTTCGGCCAGCCGACGGCGGGCGCGGGCCAGCCGCGAGCGGTACTCGGGTTCGGGAAAGCGCAGAGCGACGTCGCGTCCGCTAGCAGTACGGCCCGCAAACTCTCGGTCGAGGGCGATCATTCGTCGATTTCGCAGATGGTGCAGATGGTGAGCAGGTAGATGCGGATGCAATCGAGATAGTCCGCGATTTCCACCCGTTCGTCGGGCATGGTGTTGTATTTGCCGCCCGGTCCGCAAACCACGCCGGTCATGCCGCCGAGCGCGTAGAGATGCCCCGCGTCCGTGCCGAAGAACCCGGGCGGCGTGATCGCTCCCGTCGGCTGGTCCGCACCGCGCACCGCCTTGTAGGCCGCATTCAGGGCGACCACGATCGGGCTGTCCTTAGCGACCTGGAAGGCGGGCATGATCGGGCGGCCTTCCGACACTTCCGAGCGGACGCTGGCTTTCAGCCCCGGGCGGCGGGCGCAGAGCCCGTCCAGCACCTTGCGCATGTCGGCCAGCGCGGTCTCCTGCGACTGGCCGGGCCCGTAGCGCCCCGAGCCCTTGAGGCGGACAAAATCGGCCACCTGCGGCGGTCGCCATTCATGCAGGTCGCGCCCCAGCGCACCATGGATCACACCGACATGGACCCGATTGATCGAGCGGTGCTCCTCGGTCGGCGCGTCCGAGAAGGTGAGGTCGGTCAGCTCCGGTACCAGTTCGCAGGCGGCGAGGATGGCATCTACGGCCTCTTCCCGCTTCGACAGGTGGCGCGTCACGCCCTCCAACTCGATGACGAAGGTAAAGGCCTCCGCGTGCATGGTGATGGCTTGGAGATCCGATGGCTCGGAGTTGATGAAGTAATCCGCGCGCAGCCCAGCCTTGACCGCCGCGTGGGTGCCAACCCCGCCCTGCAGTTCGCCGATCACGAAGGTCAGGATCACGTCGCCCTTAAGCCGGATGCCCTGCTCGATCAGGGTCCGCACCGCACAGAGATACGAGGCGTCACCGGCCTTCATGTTCGACACGCCGATGCCGTAGATGAACTCCTCGTCGATCAACCCGCCCCAGGGATCGACCGTCCAACCCTCGGTCGCCGGATTGGTGTCGAGGTGACCGTTGAAGAGCAGGCTTTGGCCGCCGCCGGTGCCGCGCCAGATGCCGATGGCGTTCACGCGCTCGCCTTCCACGGGCATCAGGTAGGCCTCGTCGAAGCCGAGCTCTTCCATCACCCGCACCATGTGTTCTGCCAGCACCCTTTCGCCCGGTGTCTCGGAGTAGGACTTGTGGCGCACCATCTGGGCGAGGGTATCGAGGCACGCGGCCTCGTCGATGGTCCTTGCCAGGGCAAGCGGATCGGTCATTGCAGTAGTCCCTCTGTGGTCGTGGGATGGGCCGGGCGTGCGAGCACTGGCACGGCATTGATCAGGTCCTGCGTGTAGGCGGCCCGGTCGGGCTGTTCGGTGTTCTCGGTGGCGAAACTTTCCACCACCGCGCCGTCGCGCATCACCACAATTCGATGGGCCAGTTGCCGGACGAGGTTCAGGTCGTGGGTGATGAAGATGCAGGCCGCGCCGCTGCGCGCCTGCAGGTCGACCAGCAGCCGCGCCATCGCGGCCTGCACGGACACGTCGAGCGAGGCGGTGATCTCGTCGCAGATTACCAGCTTCGGTTCGGCTGCAAAGGCACGCGCGATGGCCACCCGCTGTTTCTGCCCACCCGACAACTGGTGCGGATAGCGACTGGCGAACTCGCGAGGCAGCAGCACCATTTCCAGCAACTCGGCCACCCGCTCAGCGACCTGCGCGCCCGGCACAAGCTTGTAGAGGCGCAGGGGTCGGGCGAGGATCCGGCCGATAGTTTCACGGGGGTTCAGGCTGCCGTCCGGGTGCTGGAACACGATCTGGACCTGGCGGCGATACTCGCGGTCGAAATCGCGCGCTGCGTCATAGCGTTTCCCGTCGAAGGTGATGCTGCCCTCGAACGGATGCAGCCCTGTTGCGGCCTTGGCGATGGTCGACTTGCCCGATCCGCTTTCACCGACCACGCCCAGAAGCTCCCCGGGCTTTACCGAAAACGAGATGTTACGCGCGCCGTAGAGCGCCTTGGTCCCGGGCTCCAGCAGGCGGGTCAGAAGCGTGGGCGCGTAGTAGCACACCCCCACGTTGTCGAGCGTCATGAGCGGCACGTCTTCGCCCGGCGCGGCGTCGGTCAGTCGGTCCTGAGGGCGGGGCAGGGCGGCCAACAGGCGCTGTGTGTAGGCGTGAGCTGGGGCGTCGAATACCGTCGCGACATCGCCCTGTTCAACGATCTCGCCCTGGTAGAGCACCGACACGGTGTCCGCGACCCGCGACACCAGCCCGAGGTCGTGGGAGATGTACAGCGCGGCGACGCCTGTTTCCTCGCGCAGCTTGAGGAACAGCTCGATGATCTGGTTGGCGGTCAGGATGTCCAGCGCGGTGGTCGGCTCGTCGAAGATGATGAGTTCGGGATTGCAGGCAATGGCGGTCGCGATAATGACCCGTTGCTTTTCGCCGCCCGACGCCTCGTGCGGATAGCGCCTCATCATCGCCGCCGGATTGCGGATGCCGGTGCGCTCCAGCGCCGCTTCCGCCTCCCGGCTCGCGTCCGCCGGCGACATGCCGCGATGGCGCCGCAGGACTTCGATCACCTGATCGCCCAGTGTCATCGAGGGGTTCAGCGAAGAACTCGGGTCTTGGTAGACCATCGCCACCCGCCGGCCGCGCACATCGGACAGGGCGGACGGGCTCTTGCCGATCATATCGTCGCCACCCAGCAGGATCGCCCCGCCTAAGTCCCGCGCATTGTCGGGCAGGTAGCGCGTGATGGCCCAGGCGAGCGTCGTCTTGCCCGAACCGCTTTCACCCACGATCGCGTGGGTCTCGCCCGGCCTGACCGACAGCGACACGTTCTTCAGTGCTTCGACAGGCCCGTTCTCGGTCTCATAGGCCATCGAATAGTTCTGAACCTTCAGGACCGCTGCCTCCGTCCGGGATTCCGCCATCAGTGGCTCCTTTTCGGATCGAATGCGTCGCGCAGCGCGTCGCCGAACAGGTTGAAGCCCATCGCCGTCATCGCGATCGCTATCCCGGGAATGATGACCCCCCAGGGATTGCGGAACATGAACTGGCGTGCCTCCGATACCATGAGTCCCCATTCGGTCGAGGGGGGCTGCGCCCCCAGACCCAGGAACCCGAGAGTCGCCCCGATCATGATCGCGAAGCTGACGCGGATCGTCGCCTCCACGATGATCGGTCCGATGGCGTTGGGCAGCACCTCGCGCACGACGATCCAGGCGCGGGATTCGCCTCGGGCGCGGGCTGCCAGGACATACTCGCGGGTGCGCACCGACAAGACACTCGACCGTGCGATCCGCGCCATTCCGGGCGTGAATGCCACCGCGACGGCCAGCAGCGCCTGCAGCGTCCCGCCGCCCAGGAAGGTGACGATCAAGAGCGTGAACAAAAGCTCCGGCATCGCCAGCATCCCGTCGAGGATGCGCATGATGACGCCATCCGCGCGGCCACCTGCGACGCCGGCAATGACGCCAATGATTGATCCCACCCCCACCCCCAGCGCCGTGGCGCCGAGGCCGAACAGGACTGTAGCGGGCGCTCCGTTCAGGATCCGCGACAGCAGATCGCGACCGTACTGGTCTGTACCGAGCCAATGGTCGAGGCTCGGCCCTTCCAGCCGGTTCTGGGAGTGGAACAACTGCGGGTCATATGGCGCGATCCATGGGCCCAGCAGGGCCGCGATCATCACGATGGCCAGCAGGATCACACCCGCAACCCCGTTGGGCGACGACAGAATTTTACGCATACCGGACCCGTGGATCGAGTTTGGCGATCACCAGATCGGAGATCAGGTTCGAGAGCGCGTAGACCACTGCCAGCACCAGCGTGATCGCCTGGATGACCGGCAGGTCCCGGTTCTGGAGCGCGTAGATCAGCAGGCGGCCAAGGCCCGGCCAGGCGAAGATCTCCTCCACAACGATGATACCGCCCAGCAGATAGCCTATGTCGAGCGATATCACCGCGACGGCCGGCGCAAGCGAATTGGGCAGTGTGTGGCGCCAGATCACCCGACGCTCGCTCAGGCCCTTCAGCCGCGCCGCGCGCACGTAGTCGGATGACAGGACCTCGGACATCTCCGAGCGCACCTGGCGTGAAATATGCGCCATCAGGACGAGGCCTAGCGTCGCGACCGGCAGGACGGCGTGATCGAGAAAGCCCAGGAAATCCTCGGTCGGGTCGACAAAACCCCCAGCTGGAAAGATCGTGTTCGCGGGGCTTGCGAACAGAACCAGGAGAAGCGTCGCCGTCACGAACTCTGGCAGCGCGGTCCCAACGTAGGAAAACAACCCGATCAGCGTGTCATAGATGGTACCCCGCTTGATGGCCGCAACGGCACCAAGCGGGATCGAGATGATGGTGACGGCCGCCAGTGCGATACCGGCCAGCCACATGGAGTTGATGAACGCACTTCCCACAACCTGCGACACCGGCAGACCAAGGCGCAGCGACATTCCGAAATCGCCGCGGATGACCCCTCCGACCCAATCGAAGTATTGCACGACGAGGGGCCGGTCGAGACCAAGCTGGCGTTCAAGCGCAGCGAGGTTCTCGGCCGTCGCATTCTCGCCCAGGATCATCAGCGCCGCATTGCCAGGCAGCACATTGGTGATCGCGAAGACCGCGACCGTGACGATGGCCATGACAACCAGCACCGCGCCCAGACGGTGGATCAGGTAAGACAGGTTCATGCTCTACCTTCTCGGGTCTAGCCGTCGAGCCAGACGTTCTCTATGTAGAAGTAGCGAGAGATCGGTGCGACCTGCCAGTTGTGCGTCTCGGTGCTGCTGGCGGTCAGGACGTCCTCGAAGAACGGCACGATGTAGGGCCTGTCTTCGAGCTCCAGCGCCTGGGCCTCCGAATAGATCCGCGCCCGCTCTGCCTCGTCTGTCGTGGATCGGCCAGCCTCGATCAAGGCGTCAAAGGCGTCATTCTTCCATTCGCTGTCCTGATAGGCGGCGTCAGAGGTCAGCAACAGGTTGTAGGTTGCGTCGATCGTCGGCTGCATGCCCCAGTAGCCGATGTAGAAGGGTCCCTGCATCCACACGTTCGCCAAGTAAGTGTCGTGCGGCATTGTCTCGATTTCGAGATCGAAGCCCGCGGCGGCGGCGGTCTGCTGCATGACGATTGCGGTTTGCGACCGGATGGCGGGGCGGTCCGAGGCGACGAGCGTCAGGCTGAGGCCGTCGGGATAACCCGCCTCGGCCAGAAGCGCGCGGGCGCCTTCGGGATCGTAGGAGATTTCGGGCTTTTCGGTGGCGTACTCCAATTCGGGCGCGACGATGCTGTCATAGGCCGGCCGACCCAGACCCTCGAGAATAATGTCGACCATCAACTGACGGTCGACCGCCATCGAGAACGCCCTGCGCACGCGCACATCGTTCCAAGGTTCCGCATCTTGGCGCATCACGACGCAGACATAGCGGCCGGAATTAACGCGCTGCGCCTCGATCCCGGCACTTGCGGCGATGCGCTCGTAGTCGGCCTGCTGAACCGTCAGCATCACGTCGGTTGCACCGGACAGGAAGTTCGCGGTTTCGGCAGCGAGGTCGGGGAACAGCATCATCTCGACGGCGTCGAGATAGGGACGCCCTTCAACGAAATAGTCCTCGTTCTTGACCATCCGCACGATGCGAGCGCTGTCGTAGGTTTCCAGCTTGAAGGGACCTGTGCCGTTGGCCTGCGTCTCGAGCGCCGTCAGATCGCCCAAGGCGGCACGCGAGATGATGCAGGCGTTGGAGTGGGCAGTCGAATAGGGGAAGTCCGCGAAGGGAGCCGCCAAGGAAAAGCGCACCGTCAGGTCGTCGACCGCCTCAACCGACTCGATCATGTCGAGGACCGAAGTCGCCGAGGACGGCACGTCGGGGTTCAGGATCGCCTCGTAGGTCGCGACCACGTCGTCAGCCGTTAGCGGCGAGCCGTCGTGAAAGGTTACGCCTTCACGCAGGTGGAAGGTGAATTCGGTCGCGTCGGGAGACGCTTCCCAGCTTTCGGCCAGGTCCGGCTGCGGCTGGCTGTCGAAGCCGATCCGGGTCAGGCGCGAATAGATCATGTCGATGCACGGGTATTCGGCCGGGCCGGACAGGATCAGCGGGTTCAGCGTCGCGATCCGGGTCGAGTGGCTGATCTTCAGCGTGCCACCCGAAACAGGGCCAGACGATTGGGCGAAGGACAGGTTCGGCAGGGCTGCCGTTGCGGCCATGCCTATCAGGACATGCCGGCGCTTCAGGGTGAGAAAGCTCATGTTAGACTCTCCTGGTGGGGTGTGCCCTCGTGGGGCGGTGTCCGGGGTTATGTCTCCCCGTTGAGTAAAGGTATCAGGCGATGACGGTCAGATCGTCGGGCAGGCCGGTCAGCAACTCGGGCGCGCCGTCGGTCACGAGAAAGGTGTGGCCGACGCCCATTGCGAGGCCGCTGTCCTGCACCCCGTTCATCACGTGGTAGAACAGCGTCATGCCGGGCTCGCACACGGTCGCGTTGCCGGAATAGATCATCGGGGGCACGTCCATGGAGGTCGGCGCGTAGCCGATGCCGACGGAATAGCCCGTTGCGCCATAACGTGACGCGGCATAGCCCGCGCGGTCAAGGTTGTCGGCATAGCAATCGAAGATCTCGCCCAGCGTCGTGCCGGGGCGGGCCATCTCGGTCATCTTCGCCAGAGTTTCGCGCGCCACGTCGTACATGCGGCGCTGTTCGTCGCGCAGCTCGCCCAGAACGATCAGCCACTCGGTCTTGACGTTGTAGTGGCGCAAAGGGACCGGGTACTCGACGAGGATCTGGTCGTCCTCAGCGAGCGGGCGAGGGTTCGTCACACCGCGCCCGAATACCGCTCGTTCACCGGAATTGAAGATTGGCGCGTTGGGCGGCATGTCGGCTCCGTCGCCGAGGATCGAGGCGAGGTAGGCAGCCTTCAGTTCGCTGTCGAGAATGCCGGGGCGCGCGGTCTCGATCACCCTGTCGAGCGAGCGGTCGCAGATCTTGCCGGCCTTGCGCATGATCTCGATTTCCGCGGGCGATTTCACGAGCCGCAGCTTGCGGATCAGGTGGCTGTCGTCTTCCAGCTTGCACCAGTCGCCAAAGGTGGTCTGGCAGCGCCACAGGTTCCAGCCGGTCAGCCCGTGCGTATTCAACTCAATGGCGACGCGCGCGCCCTTAAGGTCATGCTCGTCGAGAATGGCCTTGAGATCGGCGGCTGGGTTCGCATCATCGGCGTCCCACCAGATCCGCACGTCTTCAATGGTCGAGGTCATGCGCGCCTGCAACAGGTCGGGGCGCCGGGTGAGCAGCACGATCGGCCGGTCGTCCGCCGTGACCAACGCACATTGGAAGAAGACGAAGCCGCCGCTGTCGTAGCCGGTGAGCCAAAACAGGCTTTCCTGCGAGAACACGAGCATTGCATCGACGCCGCGCCGTTTCAGTTCGGCCCGGAACCGGGCCTGACGGTCCAGCAGTTCGGACCGGTCGAATGGCAACATGCTTTGGGCTGCGAAAGACAACGCTGGATCCTGTCGTATCTGGGCAAAATGGTCGCGACTCGGTCTGCAAGGTTGACACTAGGAGACTGGTATACCATTAGTCAACCATTGGAATCGAATTTGCATATGGCCAGCTATGGCGGTACGGATACAACATGACTTTTCGCCTGCTGCGGCCGAGAAAACAGGTTCACCATCCGCCCGTCGCCCCTAAAAGCGGCGATAAACGGACGGACCCAAAGGGGATATGATGCTGAACGCTCCAGACAAGAGGCTCGCGTTGCAAGCGTACGAGGAAATCTTGCGGCTGATTCAGACCGGCGCGGCCCAGCCGGGCGAGATCGTGACCGAGCGTCGCCTCGCGGAACGTCTGTCGATGTCGCGCACCCCGATCCGCGACGCACTCCTGATGCTGGAGTCTGAAGGGCTGTTGATCCGGCAGGGCAGCCGCGGCCTGCAGATCAAGCAGATGCGGATCGAGGAATACATGGACAGCCTGCAGATCCGGATGCTCCTGGAACCTCCCGTGGCCCGGATGACAGCCGGCAAGATGCCCGCCTCGAAGATCCGCGATCTGCGCGCTGCCCTTACGAATCTGCTTGCGAGCCCCGAATCCGAGGCCGACCGTGAACTGGTCCGGGGTGTGGACGAAGAACTTCACGGCGGATTGGCACTGGCCGCGGGCAACCCGCAACTGGCCCAGATCATCCAGACCCTGCGTCGTCAAACCCAGATCTTCGATCTCCGCGCCATGCCCGAACGGCTGGAGGAGACCTGCAACGAACATCTCCGCCTGCTCGACGCGGTTGAGGCGGGCGACGGTGCGGCGGCTGAACGGGCGATGATGGAGCACCTACAATGCGTGCGCGACAGCATCATCGCAAAGTTGACCCGCCGATGAGGCCGGGAGCCACATCAAGCGCCGGCGTGCAGTCGGACGACGCCCCGTTTTTGAAGGACGGTGCGCCCGCACCTGACATCGCGCTGGCCGAACGTCTCTTCATCGAACTGCGCGAGCGTACCGGCGAGGGTCGCCCCGACCGCGGTGTAACTCGCGCCTCCTACGGGCTGGGGGAACAGATCGCGCACGACATCGTCCAGCGCGAGGCACGTCGGCTCGGACTGCTCTGCGCGATCGACGCCGCCTGCAATCTCTACATTTCGCTCGATGGGCGTGAACCCGGCCCCGCCATCATCATCGGCTCGCACCTCGATTCCGTCCCGAAGGGCGGCAATTTCGACGGTGCCGCTGGCGTCCTGGTGGGTCTTGCCGTGGCGGCGGGCTTCGTCCGGGCCGGCCAGCGCCCTGCGAGGGACCTCATCGTATTCGGCATCCGGGCCGAGGAAAGCACTTGGTTCGGGGCATCCTACATCGGTAGCCGCGCGGCCTTTGGCAAACTGACTGGCACCGAGCTCGATACCGTCGCGCGCACCAGCGACCGTGTGCTGCTGGGCGCCGCGATCGCCTCCGCGGGTGGTGACCCCGTCGCGCTGCATGCCGGGCGGCCGCATCTTGACGCAGCCCGCATCGCGGCCTTCATCGAGCCGCATATCGAACAGGGTCCGGTGCTGGTCGGCGAAGGCCGCGCGCTGGGCATCGTGACCGGCATCCGCGGCAGTTTCCGCTACCGCCACGCCCGCTGCGACGGCCAGTATTCCCATTCCGGCGCAACGCCCCGCAGCCACCGCAACGATGCAGTGCTCGCTACGGCGCATCTGGCCGTGGCGCTTGACGGCCTGTGGAAACAGCATGGCGCTGCTGGCCACGACTTGTCCGTGACCTTCGGCCAGTTTGCGACGGACCGTGAACAGGCGGCATTTTCTAAGGTTGCGGGCCGCGTCGATTTCTCGATCGACGTGCGCAGCGAAGACCCGGCGACTCTGGATCTCGTGCGGGAGGATCTCCTGCGCACGGTGGCCGGTCTCGAATTGGAATTCGGGGTCAAGTTTTCGCTCGGCGAGGAGACAGGCAGCCAGCCGGCGCACATGGACAAGGCTTTGATCGCGCAGCTGAGTGACGTCGCGCAAGTGCAGGGCGTGGATGCCCGCCCGATGCCGTGCGGCGCGGGCCATGATGCGGCGGTCTTCGCGCAGAACGGTGTCCCGACGGCGATGATCTTCATCCGCAACCGCAACGGCAGCCACAATCCGCACGAAGCCATGGAGATCGAGGATTTCGCCCGCGCGGCCGAGCTGTTGGCGGCGTTCTGCCATGCAGGGCCCAAAACCCCGCGAACCCCATGACATGTGTGATCGTCCAGCCGATCCACGAAGCCGGACTCAACGTGCTTCGTGCCGCTGGGATCGAGGCGCTCATCGCGCCCTCGACCGATCTAGCGGACCTTGCGCCGCTGCTGTCTGGCGCCAGAGCGGTGGTCACCCGGAACTGGGGATTTCCGGCGGAAGCCGTGGCACTCTCGCCACGTCTTGAGGTCGTGGGCGTTCATGGCGCGGGAATCGATCGGATTGCTCAAGACGCTTTGACCGCTAGGGGCATCGCTCTGGTAAGCACACCGGGCGCGAACGCACAAAGCGTCGCAGAGCACGCGCTCGGACTGATGCTCTCGGTCGCGCGCGGCATCCCCGCCGGGGACGAGGCGATGCGCGCAGGCGATTTCGGGTTCCGCGAGAGGTTCCGGGGTATGGAACTCTCCGGCCTCTGCCTCGGTCTCTGGGGTTGGGGGGGCGTGTCGCGCGTCTTCGCGCCGATGGCGCAGGCGCTCGGCATGGAGGTGCTTGTCTTTTCCGGGCACGCCGACGCAGGGGACCTTGCCGCGCGGCGCATCTCGCGCGCGGAGTCGCTGGACGAGTTGCTGGCCAATGCCGACGTGCTGTCGCTCCACGGCCGGCCGGGGGCAGGTCCCGTGCTTGGCGCGGCCGAGATCAGCCGGATGCGCGCCGCCGCGATCCTCGTCAACACCGCGCGCGGCGCGCTGGTTGAAGAGGCGGCTCTGGCCGATGCCCTGCGGGCCGGGCGGTTGTTCGGTGCCGGCCTCGACGTTCTATCCATCGAGCCGCCGCGCCCGGACACACCGCTCGCCGGTTGCCCGCGCCTGGTCCTGACGCCCCATGTCGGCGGCACGACCGAGGCGGCGCTGAGGCGCACCGCGCAGGAGGTCGCCCGTCGCGTTGTCTCGGTACTGGGCCGAGCGCGATGACCGACAGGCCGCGCCTTTTGCCGTGTGGCGATGCGGCTCTGTCAGTGGATTTCGGCAACGTCATCTCGATCGCGGTGAACCGCCGGGTGCATGCGCTCGCCGCGGCACTTGGCGCGGCGGATCTTGCCGGGGTGATCGAGACGGTGCCGACTTACCGTGCCCTCACCGTACATTTCGACCCGCTGGTGCTGCCGCCCGACTTGCTCGAGCGCACCGTGCAAGGCCTTCTCGACCACGGGGACGCCACCGTGCAACCCGCGCGGCGCTGGCATGTCCCAGCCGTGTTCGGCGGCGCGTTCGGCGTGGACCTCGATGCCTGCGCCAACGCCGCTGGCCTTGACCCGGCGGACTACATCGCGACCTTTGTCGCGCCGGTCTACCGCGTGATGATGATTGGGTTCATGCCGGGGTTTTCCTACCTCGCCAACCTCCCCGAGGGCTTCGCGCGTCCAAGGCTGGCCACGCCGCGCGCGGCTGTCCCCAAAGGGTCGATCAGCATCGGTGGTGCGCAGGCGGCGATCGGCAGCGTCGAGGGGCCGAGCGGCTGGCACCTATTAGGCCGCACGCCCGCCGTACCGTTTCTGCCGGGCCGCGAGCCGCTATTCCTGTTCGAGCCCGGAGACGAGATCGTTTTCGATCCGGTCTCGGCCTCCGATTGGGGCGCGCTCGCGGCGGCGGCGGAGCGAGGGGATCCGCTGGTGCGGCTCGTCGAGACAGAGCCACGTCCATGACCGGGCTTCTGGTGACGGAAATCGGCCCCGGTGCTTCAATCCAAGACCATGGCCGCGCCGGCTGGCGCCGCTTCGGAATCTCGACCGCCGGGGCGATGGACCGCCTGAGCCTCGCCATCGCCAATGTCCTCGTCGGCAACGCGCCCGATGCGGCGGCGATCGAGACCGTTCTCGCCAGTGGCAAATTTCAGGTCGCCGACCATCCTGTGCTGCTGGCCACTTCGGGGCCGGGCGTGACGCTGGCCATCGACGGACGGGCCATTCCGGCGGGCCAATCGGCCGAGGCGATGCCCGGGCAAACCGCCACCATCTCGGCGGTGCGCGAGGGCGTTTACGGCTACCTCGCAGTGGCCGGCGGCGTCGACTTCTCCGCCGAAATGGGCAGCCGCGCGTCGCACCGCCGCTCCGGGCTCGGCCCTCCGCCGATCCGCGTCGGAATGACGGTGCCGGTCGAGGCAGGGGGGGTGTCGCAGCCCTCGCCCCTCCGCCTTGCGACAGTTCCTCACCACGACAGCGGTCCGATCCGCTTCATCTGGGGTCCGCAAGAGGACTGGTTCGGCGCGGAGGCCCACGACGGGCTGATGGCCAAAGGCTGGACCATCGGCCAGCGCTCCGACCGTATGGGGGTGTTCCTCGACGGTCCATCCGTCGCCCCCGTTGCGGGGTCCTTGGTCACGGATGGGGTGGTGCCGGGCAGCATCCAGGTGCCCCCGGCGGGCACACCCGTGATCCTGATGCGTGACTGCCAGACCACAGGCGGCTACCCCAAGATCGCGACAGTCATCAGCGCCGACCTCGACCGGCTCGCCCAGGTCCGGCCGGGCACGCCGCTGAACTTCACGGCCGTTTCGCGCGAGGAGGCAATTGAGGCACTCCGCATCGCCCGTGTTATGATTGACGGGCTTCGACCTGAACCGGCGATCCGGCAGCCCGACACCTCGCGCCTCATGCAGACCAACCTCATCGACGGAGTCTGGGGCGGGTCAGCCCAGGCTTGACCGGATCGTATAGCCTGCCGCCTCAAGCCCCGCGCGCAACCGGTTGGCCATTGCCACGGCGCCGGGGCTGTCGCCATGCACGCAGATGCTGTCGATCTCGACCGCCAACTTCGATCCGTCCGTTGCCGTCAATCGCCGGGTCTCGACCGCCTCGATGACCCGCAACAGCGCGAAGTCGGTATCCTGGATCATCGCGTCGGGCCGGGCACGGGGCGTGAGGTTGAAATCCGGTGCATAGGTGCGGTCGGCGTATATCTCGTAGATCGGTTTCAGCCCCGCGCGGTCGGATGCGCGCGCGGTGGCCATTCCCGGCATCACCATGAAGGCGAGGCTGGCATCAACGGCCCGGATCCCGCGCGCCACAGCATCGGCCAGCCCGTCATCGACGGCGCAGGCATTTCCCAGCGCACCGTGGGTCTTCACATGCGTCGCAGAGTGGCCGGCCAGTGCCGCCAAGGCACCGAAAGCGCCGACTTGGTAGGCGACGAGGTTCTCGATCTCGGACGCGGTCACGCCGGGCAGGGCGCGGCGTCCGAAGCCGATCAGGTCGGCGTAACCTGGATGCGCGCCGACAGCGACTCTGCGGCTCTTCGCGGCGCCGATCGTCTCGCGCATGGTCTGCGGGTCGCCCGCGTGCGCACCGCAGGCAATGTTGGCCGTGCTGACGATGTCGAGCATCGCCGCATCGTCGCCCATTTTCCAGGGGCCGTATCCCTCTCCGAGGTCCGCGTTCAGGTCGAGTGATGTCATGCGATCAGCTTTCTGTCCGTGCCGACCCTGTCGGAGGTCCGTCTGGCGAGTCAATTGGTTTGCCGTCGGTATACCAATGGCATATGATTCGTAGGAGAACAAGAATCGACCCCGTCGCCAAGATCGCCACCCGGAGGCCCCATGACCGCCAGACGCCTGCTCTACCTCGGAAACGGCCGCCAGTTACAATCGGTGGCCAAGCTCGACGACCGCTTCGAGGGCTGGGGGCTATTCGTAGATCGCCATTGGGCGTACGACGGCCAATTTCCGCAATCGCTGGACGGCTACGATGGCATCTTCTTGTCAGGCAGCCCGCACGGCGCCTACGAGAACATCGACTGGATTCTGCGGGAACACGACCTGATCCGTGAAGCAGCGGAGAAAGACATCCCGATGCTCGGAATCTGTTTCGGCCAGCAGATCCTCGCCTCGGCGCTCTGCGGACGCGACCAGGTGTTCCGGCGCTCAAATTGCGAGATCGGCTACGAGGACCTCGCCGTCACCGATGTTGCACAGGACGACCCCCTTGCGCAGGACTTGGGCAAGACGGTGCGCATGTTCGTTTGGCACAACGACGAGGTGCGCGGCGACCATCCCGACTTGGTGATCCTTGCCAACAGCGCGGACTGCCCGAACCATGTCTTTCGCCACCGCTCTCATCGCGCCTGGGGCATCCAGGGCCATCCGGAGATTACGCAGGCGCAGGCCCCAGTGTGGTTCGAACAGAACCGCGCCCGCATGATCGACGATGGCGGCGATGTCG
This sequence comes from uncultured Roseicyclus sp., assembly GCA_937139335.1. Taxonomy (GTDB): domain Bacteria; phylum Pseudomonadota; class Alphaproteobacteria; order Rhodobacterales; family Rhodobacteraceae; genus Roseicyclus. Next base: position 46,884 of record CAKZPN010000001.1, read on the forward strand.
ATGCCTTCATCGCGCAGTCGGATCCGGCCCTCGAGGCCAAGACGATGCTCACCCGGTTCGCCGAACTCGTGAAGAAAGGCTGAGGATCATGGTCCAGACCGCATACTGGTTCGAGCCGGCGGAGTACCATGCGCGCCTCGAGCGGGTCCAGGGCGCGCTCAGGGCGCGGGGCCTCGACGCCATGCTGGCCTTCCTGCCCGAAACCGTCACCTGGCTGACCGGGTATTTCACCCGCGCCTACGGCACCTTTCAGTTCGCCATCATCCCGGCCGAGGGGCAACCGACCCTCTTCTGCCGCGACGTGGAGGAATATTACCTCGACAGCACCTGCGTCTTTCCCGACCGCGTGATGTGGACGGACAGCGACGACCGCCTTGCCGTAGCGGTTCAGGCCGTGATCTCGCGGGTCGGCAAGGCCGCTGCGATCGGGATCGAAAAGGAGGCCTGGGTGCTCAACGCTGCCCGGTGGGACGCGTTTTCCGCCGCGCTGGCTGGCGCCACGGTGGCGGATGTCTCGGACCTCGTTGCGGACATGCGCAAGGTGAAATCCGAGGCAGAGATCGCGTACCAGCGCCGCGCTGCCCGCGCCGCCGAGGCTGGCATGCAGGCCGGGATCGACACCGCCGGAACCGGCGTGAGCGAACGCGAGATGGCGGCCGAGATCTGTGCCGCGATGATCCGAGCGGGTTCAGACCTGCCTGGTCCCGGCGTGTTGTCCTCGGGCGAGCGCGCTTTCCACCTGCATGGCGGTTACTCGGATCGCGTGCTGGACCGTGGCGACATCGTGCAACTCGAAGTGACGCCGAACAGCCGCCACTACCATGCCCGCTTCATGCGCCCGATCCGCGTGGCCAATGCCAGCGACACCGACCACGCGGAGGTGGAAACGCTGATCACGATCCAGGATGCCGCCATCGCCGAGGTCCGCCCCGGTGTCGCCGCAACCGTTCCCGATGCGATCTGCCGCGACGGTGTCCTGTCGGCGGGCCTTCGCGAGACCTATACCAACAAGACCTTCTATTCGGTGGGCCTCCTGTTGCAGCCGAACGGCGGCGAGCCGCTTGAGGCGCATCCGGGCGCCGACTGGGCCTTCGAGGAAAACATGGTGTTCCACACCTACGTCCTCGCCAAAGGTTTCGGCATGTCCGAGACGATCCGCGTGACCGCCGATGGGTCCGAGCGTCTCACCAACTTCCCACGGCAGCTGTTCGTCACCAAATCCTGAACCGGGCAGCTCGACGCCCGATCCGACCTGAAGAGGGGGGACCCATGCCCTTGATCGACGAAACCACGCGCGGCGTCTTCGTGATTTCCGTCACGCCGTTCCACCCGGACGGGGAGATCGATTGGGACAGCACAGATCGCGTCACGGATTTCTACCTTGAGGCCGGAGCCGACGGGCTGACGATTCTCGGCATGATGGGCGAAGCACCCAAGCTGACGCAGCAGGAATCGATCGCGTTGTGCAAGCGGATCATCGCGCGCGCGTCGGGTGCCCCGGTGGTCGTAGGTGTTTCGGCCCCCGGTCTCGCCGCGCTGCGGGAACTGGCCACGACGGTGATGGACCTTGGCGCCGCAGGCGTCATGGTGGCGCCGCCCGGCAGTCTCAGGACCGACTCGCAGATCCATGGCTACTACGGCCAGGTGGTCGAGACGCTGGGGCCGGACGTCCCGGTGGTTCTGCAGGATTTCCCGCTCAGCACCGGCGTTCAGCTCAGCGACGAGGCCTTGGCAAGGATTATCGACGATTTTCCCTCGATCAGAATGCTCAAGCACGAGGACTGGCCAGGTCTCGCGAAGATCAGCAAGATCCGCGCTGCCGAAGCGAAGGGCCGGCGCCGCATCTCGATCCTCTGCGGCAATGGCGGCGGCTTTCTGGTCGAGGAAATGATGCGTGGCGCCGATGGTGCGATGACAGGCTTCGCTTTTCCCGAGATGATGGTCCGGATTGTCGAGCAGGTCGATGCCGGAAACGAGTCGCGGGCGCGCGATATCTTCGACGCTTACCTGCCGCTGGTCCGCTACGAATCGCAACCGGGCCTCGGCCTCGCCGTGCGCAAGCACGTGCTGGCTCGCCGCGGTGCCATCGTCTCACCGAGCCTGCGGAAACCCGGCGGCGGGCTCGATAAGACGTCCGCGGCCGAAATCGACCTGATGATGGATCGGTTGGCTCAGCGTCTGGCACAACTGGACGGATGAGCCGCCTTATTCCTAGCCCCGCTGCGCTGGCAGGATAAGCCTCGCCGGCCGTGCCGGCGGCCTTTCATCCGCTGTGCAAAGAAATTGGGCCTGCTCCACCCGAAAACGGTTCTGTCGAGGTATACCGCGCCAAAAGGCCGACCAATCGTATAGTGATGGTTGACAGATGGTATACCAACGGAATATCAAACCGCAGTAGCGGTCGATGTCGCACCTCGCCGGTCGCCTGACGATCTGGGCAGCCGGGTAGAAGATGGAGCCAGCAGTGAACCACTTTCGCGGGTTTGATAGGTCGGAGTACGAGACGCGCCAGACAGCTCTGCGCGACCAGATGGCTCGCCGGGGAATGGACGCGCTGCTCGTCAGCGCGCCTGAGAACACCTACTACTTGTCAGGCTACCAGACCAAATCGGTGTCGACCTTTCAGTTTCTCATCGTCACGGCTGGGGAGGGGCTGCACCTCTTCACACGCCAGATGGAATACCGCAACGCCGCTGACGCGCAGGCTTCTGGCGGGCTCGACGACTACGGCGTCTACCAGGATGACGAAGACCCGCTCGAGGTCGCGCGGAGCTTCCTCGCGCGGCACCTTGCGCGAGGAGCCACCGTCGGGATCGAACTTGGCAGCGCCTCGATGCCTGCGCTTCGTGCGCAGGAACTGACGCGAGACCAGGCCGGGATCGAATGGGTCGACGCTTCAACGATGGTCGACCGTATCCGGTTGGTGAAATCACCCGCCGAATTGGCCGCACTGCACGAAGCGGGGCGCGTCGGCGACCGGATCGCCGACAGCGTCGTCTCCATCGTCGCGCCCGGGGTCAGCGAGAACGACCTGTCGGCGCAGGCTCTAGGCGACCTTCCGCGGTTCGGATCGGAATACCCGGGTAGCTGGCCGAACCTCATGATCGGCGCCCGGACGGGGATGATCCATGCAGCTTGGGGCGGCACGGCGCTGAAGGCCGACGATCACCTCATCATGGAAATCACCGGGGTGCGCGGGCGCTACCACGCACCGTCTATGCGCACAGTGGTCGTGGGCAAGCCCGACCCTTCCATCCTGCGCGGGGCAGAGGCGCTGGTTGCGGCGCAAGCCGCCGCGGTCGACGCGATCGAGCCGGGCCGTCCCGCCCGCGTCATCAACGAGGCGGCATCGGCGGTCCTGAACGGCATGGATCACGGCCTGAGCATCGCGCGCCGATCGGGCTATTCGCTCGGAATCGGGTTCCCGCCCTCTTGGGGCGCGCAATGGCAATTGGGCTTGAACTCCGTGTTGGAGGAAGAGCTCAGGATCGGCATGGCGTTTCACGTCGTCTGCGTCGGTCACCTACCGGACGGCAAGGCCGTCAGCATCGGATGCACCGTTACGCTCGAAGACAGCGGGCCGGTGCGCGTGACGCGGGGCGGATTGTTTCGCGTTTGACCACAAGGCAGCCAAACGGCGCATTCAACAGGGAACTGCAACCATGACAAAGCTATCCAGGATGACCTCCGGTGCCGGTATCTCCCGGCGGTCCTTTCTTCGTACAACCGCGGGCGCCATTCCGGCCGCGGCCATGATCTCCCGCGGAACTTTCGCCCAGACCCAGACAGGGCAGGTCGTGATCCGCACCAGCTCCGGCGGCTCCTACGGCGAGGCGATGGAGCGCGCGATCTTCGCGCCCTTCACCGAGGCGACGGGTATCCAGGTCGTGAAGACCCCCAGCGACATGGCGCCGCTCATCGCGTCCGTGCGCGCCGGCCAACCCCTCGTGGACGTGGTCGACACCAGCGAGGGCCTGTTGCAGACGCTTGCCAATGCCGATGTGCTGGAGCCCATCGACTACAGCCAGATGACGATGTTCACGGTCGAAGACATCGGCGCGGATTCGGCACAGGAACTGATGGTGCGCCGGATGGTCTATGCCCGTGTGCTGGGCTATGCCGACGCGGCATTCCCCAACGGCGGGCCGGGCAACTGGACGGAATTCTGGGACACTGGGGCGTTTCCGGGTCCGCGGGCGATCTCGGGCCTCGATCTGAACATGCCGGACCTGGAATTTGCGCTGCTGGCCGATGGTGTGCCGATGGACGAGCTTTACCCTCTCGACATTGAACGCGCGCTGGCCGCCTATTCCCGCATTCGCGCCGAGGTCGTCAGCTTCTACGGCACCGATGCTCTGTCGGCGAACCTGCTGTCGACCGGTGAAGTCGACACGCTCGCCATCGCCAACGGACGCATTCAGCCGCTGATCGACGAAGGCGGAAACTACACGATCGAGTGGAACCAGCACATGAAGGTGCCGTCGGCCTACTCGATCCTGCAAGGCGCAGCCAACCTTGAGAACGGCCATCGGTTCCTGGATTTCGCCCTGTCGGCAGAAACCCAAGCTCGTTTCGCGGGCGAAATTCCTTATGGCCCGACCAACCGCAACGCCTTCGACCTGATCGCGCCCGAAGTCGCCGCCAAGCTGCCGACGAACCCTGAGTGGAACGATCAGGGCTTTACCCAGAACGTCGCTTGGTGGGGCGAGAACACCGAGGAAGTGACCGAGGCTTGGAACGCCTGGGCGGCCCAATGATGCAGGACAGGCCGGCGGCGGGACACCGGGGTGCGAAATTGCAAGGTGCAAGATCCGCCTCGGTGCATCTCGAAGCGATCTCCAAGAGTTTCGGTGCGACCTGCATCCTGTCGGGCGTCGATCTGGAGGTCGCCGCCGGCGAGTTCGTGACCTTGCTCGGGCCTTCGGGCTCGGGCAAGACATCCACGCTCATGGTCGCGGCGGGGTTCATGCTGCCCGACCACGGGCGCATCACGGTGGGTGATCGCGACGTAACCCACGTGCCTCCGGGGCGCGAGCGGGACATGGGCATCGTGTTCCAGAACTACGCCCTGTTCCCGCACATGACCGTGGCGCAGAACGTCTCGTACCCGTTGAAGGTGCGACGGCTGCCTCGTGCCGAAGTGTCCCGCCGCGTGGATGAGGCGCTGCGACTCGTGCAGCTCGACATGCTGGCCGACCGGAAGCCGGCCAAGCTGTCGGGAGGACAGCAGCAACGCGTGGCGCTCGCCCGCGCCCTCGTATTCGAGCCGTCGGTCCTGCTGATGGACGAGCCGATGGGTGCGTTGGACGTGCGCCTTAAGGAAGAGCTGCAATGGGAGATCCGACGCCTGCAGCGCGAGCTGGGGGCGACCGTGATCTACGTCACCCATGACCAGAATGAAGCCATGCTCTTGTCCGATCGCATCGCCCTGATGCGCGACGGTCGCATCGAGCAATGCGGATCGCCGCAAGAGTTGTACCGCCACCCCAAGACGCTGTTCGCGGCCCAGTTCCTGGGCGATTCTAACTTGCTGACGGGCACGGCAACCAGCGATGGAAAGCTCGAGATCGGGCCGGGACAAGCCATCGAATTGCCTGAAACAGCCGCCGCGACTGCGGGTGCGCGATACGCGGCGCTGCTCCGGCCCGAGGTTCTCCTGGCCGAACCACTTCTGCCCGGAAATGACCCGGCACCGGGCGCGTGCCACCTTTTCGGCACGGTACGGGATATGGCCTTCGTCGGCCAGTCCATCCGCTACGAGATCGCCTGTGAGTCACCTGCCCAACCGATCCTTGTGCATCAGGTGGCGCGCGCCACTCACTCGCAAATGTCAACTGGACAGGCCGCGCGGGTGTCTTGGGACACGGACGATATACACCTCATTCCGCTCGGTGACGGGAATGACTGACGCCGCAATCGCACTGCCGCCAGGTCGGGGCGCTCGGTGGCGCGTCGACTTCCAGATGCTTTCGCTCGCCGTCATCTTGTTCTTTGTCGGCGTGACCTTCCTGTTGCCGCTGTTCAACGTCCTGTTGCTGAGCATCAGCGATCCGAACGGTGGCGTGTCGCTGCACCATTTCCGAGCGCTTGCGACCTCGGTCAGCCTACGACCGGTCTTGATCAATACTGCCGTTACGGCGTTGCAGGTCACGTTCTTCTGCGTGCTGATCGGCTACCCTGCCGCTATGTTCTTTGCGCGCCTCGAGGGATGGAAGGCCAACTTGACTGGCGTCGCCATTCTGTTTCCGTTCCTCACCAGTTCGCTGGTGCGGACCTTCGTGTTCATCGTGCTGTTGGGACGCAACGGGGTGCTGAACTCAGTGCTGGTCTCGCTCGGCGTCCCGGGCGCTCCTTTCACGTTGCTGTTCAACCATATCGGCGTCGTGATCGGGATGACCTACGTTCTCCTGCCCTACATGCTGCTGGCGTTGATCGGCACGATGCGCAAGATCGACCACACCTTGCTGGACGCCGCTCGCAGCCTTGGCGCGGGTCCGGTGCGCATCTTCCTGACGATCTATGTGCCGCTCAGCCTGCCCGGCGTGGCGGCGGGTGCTATTATCACCACGATCCTCGGCTTCGGCTATTTCGTCACTCCGGCGCTGATGGGTGGACCGGGACAGCGCATGATCGCGCAGAGCGTCGAGCAACGGATCCTGATCATGTATGATCTTCCGGGCGCGGCCAGCATTTCGGTGCTGATGCTCGTCGTCGTGCTGTCTACCTACGCCGTTGCCGCCCGGTACCTTGGACTGTCGCGTTTGATGAGGCCACAGGGATGAGCAAACGCAGGACAATCGCGCGCCTAGGTGAGTATCTCCACGCTGGTTACGCCTGGTTGGTGCTGGCAATGCTCCTGCTGCCATTGGTCGCGCTGATCCCGATCTCCCTCGGGGACAGCGCGACGATGAGTGCCTTTCCGGACAGGATATCCCTGCGCTGGTATCGCGAGGTGCTGGGTGGCAGCGATTGGCAATCCGCGTTTTCGTGGAGCCTTCTCACGGCCAGCGTCGCGACGGTCATCTCCACGACGATCGGCTATCTTGCGGCATATGCCATCGTGCACTCCGAAACGCGCCTGAAATCCATGCTTGAGATCCTGATGCTGATGCCGATGATGGTGCCGACCGTCATCGTTGCCTTCTCAACCTACATGCTAGCCACCTGGATTCCTCTGGATGGCAGGTGGTTGGTGATCTCGATCGGGCAGGGGCTGCTGGGGCTGCCAATCGCGACCCTCATCATCGCAGCCAGTCTCCGCGGGATCGACCCGACGCTGATCAGCGCCGCGGTCAGCCTCGGCGGCGACCGCCGGCAGGTGTTCCGCATGGTGACATTGCCCATGGCGATGCATGGCATCCTGTCTGCGGCCGCGCTGAGTTTCCTGATTGCCTTCGACGAGTTGCTGATCGCGCTGTTCCTGACCCGGCCGGGGCTGGAGACGTTGCCCGTGCGCATCTTCGACAGCGTCACCTACGAGTTGACGCCGGCAATCGCAGTGGTCAGCGTCTTCCTGATGGCGTTGATTTGCCTCGCCCTTCTGGCCGGTGCCGTCGTCCGAAAGGTTGCGGCCATTTCCGAAGCGCGCGTCGTCCGTTGAGAGGGCAAGTGCGCTGCTCCCCACCACCCTCAACCTGATCCCAATGTTCCAGCAGGATCATGGCCATCAAGGTAAAGGGCGGAGTTTCTTCCTTTGGCTGGACGCCTTTCACGACGCCCCGCGGGAGTTTTAGGGCATAGCCCCCTTCCAGCGCTCCCTGCGACGCAGCCATGCCCAGCCGGCCATCACCTCGCGGCGGATCGGCACGTCCTCACCGCGAAAGCTGCGCCAGCCGCGTGATCGCGAAGGCGTAGCCGATGATGCCGAAGCCCTCGATCTTGGCGGTCGCGGCCTTGGAGACATAGGACAGGTGCCGGAATTCGTCGCGGCGGAAGAGGGGCGAGATGTGCACCTCGACGATCGGGCCATCGTAGATCAGGAGCGCATCAAGGATCGCGATCGAGGTCGAGGTGAAGCCGGCCGGGTTGATCAGGATGCCCGCCGCCGTGCCGCGGGCCTGCTTGATCCAGCCCATGATCTCTGCCTCGGAATCGCTCTGGCGGAAGTCGATCGCGACGCCCTGCTCGTCGCCGGTGCGGCGGCAGAGCGCCTCCACGTCGGCGAGGGTGTCGTGGCCGTAGACCTCGGGTTGGCGGGTGCCCAGCATGTCGAGGTTGGGGCCATTGATGACGAGGATCACGGGGCGGTCGGTGTCGGTCATGGAAGTCTCCGCGAAGGGGTCAGCCCCGGTAGCCGTAGAGCCGTGGCAGCCACAGAACGAGGTCGGGGATGAAGGTGATGATGCCGAGCCCGACGATCATGATCGCGAGGAACGGCAGGAGATGGCGGATCGTCTCGCGCACCGGCGAGCGGGTGATCGAGGAGACCACGAAAAGGAGAAGCCCGTAGGGTGGCGTGGCGAGCCCGATCATCGTGTTCACGACGACGATCACGCCGAAATGCACCGGGTCGATGCCGAGGGCGACGGCGGTGGGGATGAAGATCGGCACGATCACCAGCAGGATCGCGTTGGCCTCCAGCAGGCAGCCGAGGATCAGCAGCATGAGGTTCACGGCGAGCAGGAAGCCGATCCAGCCGAGATCGACGCCGTCCATGCCCTGCCGGATCGCGTTCGGCACCTGCTCGACCGTGACCACGTAGTTGAAGGCCAGGGCGCCCGCGATCAGGAAACCGACCGAGGCGGTGGATTTTGCGCTGGAGCGGACGGTTTGGTAGGCTTGCCGCAGGCTGACGGAGCGGTAGAACACGGTCGACACGATGAAGGCGTAGAGCGCGGCCAGAGCCGCCGCCTCGGTCGGTGTGGTCACGCCGCCATAGATGCCGACCAGCAAGATCACCGGCATCAACAGCGCGGGCACGGCGCGGAGCGTGATCATCGGCAGCTTGCGCAGCGGCACCGGGTCGTCGACCGGGTACGGCGTCGCCGGGCTCCCGGCGACGGGATCCCGCTGCGTCAGCCCATGAAGCCGAGGCCGTTCGTGCCGACCAGCACGGCGGCCGAGATCGGGAACCACGTGGCCATGGCCACCGGCAGTCGTCGGCCGATCGGCGCGACCGTCGAGACGATCGCGCAGGCCAGCGGCAACAGGACGACGTACAGCACCGGGGCGACGACCACGACCCCGATGAGCACGGCGGTCAGCGCCAGCGCCGCCTTCTCGTGGTGGCGCGGGATCCGCCCGCCGGCGATGAGGACCATGCCCGGTACTTCGCTGTCCCGGCGATGAAGTCCTGTTGATCGGGGATCCGGCGGAGCCGCCGGATCCGGCCGCGTGCTCCTCAGGCCAGCGGTCGACCGAAGGGGAGCTCGTCGCGCCACTGCCCCAGAAAGCGTTCGGCCTTGTCGACCGCGGCCATCCACAGGCCGGTGCCCTCGCTCGCCAACGCGCCGACCGCCTCGCCGACCGCGGCGACGGCGTCGTCCTGGGTTCCGTGGGCGTCGATCAAGGGGGCGGCCACGGCGAGGAAGTCCGGGACGTGGACGCGCCCCGCCTTCGACAGCACGGCGTGGGCACGAGCCGTGACCGGCACCGGCGTGAGCGGCACCACGACCGACGCGTTGACCGTCTCGGCCGCCTCGTGGTCGAGGACCCCGGCCTTGCCGGCGACGAAGAGGACATCGGCGGTCGCGTCGATCGCGTCGCCGGTCACCATGGCGCCGGCCTCGTCGATCGCGGCCCGCACGGCCTGCTCGAGCGCGCCCGACGCGACGACCGTGCACGTCGCACCCGACAGGCCCCCGGTCCGGGCGGCGCCCGCGGCCGCCACGGCGCCGTAAGCGCTCAGGGTGGTCGCCAGTCCGTCGGTCCAGTGCGCCGCGGGACGGGGGTCGGCCTCGCGCAGCGGCGCCAGGTCGGTCTCGCGCAGTCCGAGTCCCGGGTCGGTCAGCCACTTCCCCGCCTCGACGAGCGGACGGGTCTCGGCGACGAAGGCGGCGATGGCCTCGGCGGCCGCGTCGTC
>CAKZPN010000002.1 GCA_937139335.1 uncultured Roseicyclus sp.
TCGCCGAAGACCAGCGCCTCGATCTCGGCCTCGGCCTCGTCGCTGAGCTTGAAGCCGTCCGGCCCGAAGAACTTGATGCCGTTGTCCTCGGCCGGGTTGTGGCTGGCCGAGATCATCACGCCGACATCCGCCCGCATCGAGGGCGTGAGAAGGCCCACAGCCGGCGTCGGCACCGGGCCCAGCAGCAGCACGTTCATGCCGGTCGAGGTGAAGCCCGCCGTCAGTGCGTTTTCCAGCATGTAGCCCGACAGCCGCGTGTCCTTGCCGATCACGACCCGGTGCGCCCGGCTGCCGTCGCGGCGAAAATAGCGGCCGGCGGCGGCGCCAAGGCGCAGCGCCATCTCCGCGGTCATCGGATAGGCGTTGGCCCGCCCCCGAACGCCATCGGTGCCGAACAATTTGCGTGTCATCTCTGCTCTCTCTTCCGCCTTGCCGGTTACTGCGCAGCCAGCGGCTGCCACAGGGCCAGCGCCTGTTTGTGCAGGCTTATATCATGAACGCGCAGCATCTGTATGCCCTGCGCGACAGCCCATAGGCCGATCGCCGCCGAGCCGGGGCCGCGCCGCGCGGCGTCCCCCTCGCCCGACAGCGCGCCGATCAGCCCCTTGCGCGACACGCCCAGCAGCACACCGCAGCCGAGCCCGTGAAACAGGCTGAGCCGCCGCAGCAGCGCGAGGTTCTGGTCCAGCGTCTTGCCGAAGCCGATGCCGGGGTCGACCATGATCCGCGCGCGGGCCACGCCCGCCGCCTCGGCCTGCGCAATGGCCGTTTCCAGCGCGTCGTAGACGTCGAGAAGCACGTCGGTGTAGGCCCTGGCCGCCAGCCCGGCCATCGTCTCGGGCGTGCCGAGAGAATGCATCAGGATCAGCGGAACCCCCGCCTTTGCCGCCACATGCGCCAGAGCGGGGTCGAAGCGCAGGCCTGAGACATCGTTCACCAGCGTCGCCCCGGCCGCCAGCCCCGCCTCGGCCACAGCCGCCTTGCGGGTGTCGAGGCTGATCGGCGCGGCAAAGCCGCCTGCCCGCAGCGCCTCCACCACCGGGACCAGGCGGGCGATCTCCTCCGCCGTGGCGGTCTCCTCCGCGCCGGGACGGGTCGATTCGCCCCCGATATCAATCAGATCGGCTCCCTCGACAACCATCTCCCCCGCCCGCGCCAGCGCGGCCTCGATCCCGGCATGGCGTCCACCATCGGAGAAGCTGTCGGGCGTAACGTTGAGGATGCCCATGAGCCGCGGGACCTCGAGGCTCAAGCCAGCCACCGGCGCGCGCGGCGCCACGAACGGCGCCAGCGCCTCGGGCGACAGGTCGGCGGCCGCCACGACCTCAGGCGCCGCGCCGCGCGCCAGCCGTTCGAGGTGGGTGAACCGCACCCACCCTCCTGCCAATCGCAAACCCCCGCCCGCATCCGCGGGATCGGTCAGGGGGATCGGACGCAGGTAGCTTTTTTCCATTCCGCGCGCCTAGCTGGCGGCTGGCCAGTTTGGCAAGCCCCCTCCAAAGTTGCGCCGCGCCGTCACACGCCAGCTTGACGCAACGTCAATATGCAGACTTGATGGTCGGATGGAAACTGGGGTCCATTTCAGAAGTGCACGGCTCTCGGGCCGCCCGCCCTATGCGGGCGCGCTGGTGCTTTATGGCGCGCTCTTCGGCCCGGATCGCGGGCCGGCGCGGCTGACCGTCGACATGCAGGATTGGGCCCGGCACGAGGTTGCGCCCTGGGTTCTGTCGCACGCCGGCCACCCGGTCGGCGTGGCCGGGTTCCGCATCGGGTTCGGCGAAGACGGGCTGGAGCTGAGTTTCCATTTCCTTCCCGAGGTGTCGGGCCAGGGCCTGGCCAGCGAATTCGTGCAGGCGGCGATGGATCATGCCGTGGCCGTGCTGCGCGAGGACAGTTTCTTCGCCTTCGTGGAGGCGGATAACGCGCCCTCGATCCGCATCCTCGAAAAGGCCGGCTTCGTGGCGGAGCGTCGGCGCAACGGCGAGATCTTGATGCGGCTCAACCTGGCGACCCGGCAGGAGGATCGTCCGTCGGACCAAGCCGGGTAAGGCGCAGTCCCTCGGGCACCGCGATGTCGGCCGTGGCGCCGAAGGTCATCACGTCCTGCGCCTCGAACCCCTGCGCCATCCACAGCGCCAGCGCCAGCGGGTCGCGCACCGCGGGGCCGGGCCCGTCATGCGCGTCGAGCACCAGTTTCGACGGCGCCCAGACGCTGATCTGCCCGTGGCGCATCGCCCAGTCGAGTTCGGTCCGGCTGTCGACCACGACGCAGCGCGGGTCGCGCGCGGCCAGCACCCAGGCCAGTTGCTCGATCGCCAGCAGGTCGATCCGCCGCTGCGGCATCGCGTGGGCGGCTTGCGGGGCGGGCAGATCGGGCCGCCCGACACACAGGATCAGGGGCGCGCCGCCTTCCTCCAGCCGGTCCAGAAGCTGCGGCAGGTCTGGGCGCGCGATGGCCTCGGCCGAAAGGTAGACCACGCGGGGATGCGGCGCGTCGGCGGGCGACAGGCGCACGCGGCCGCGGCTCTCCGGCGCGTTGCGAATGATCTCCACGCCCAGCACGAAGGGCCCACGGTCGAGCTTGCCGATGCGCACGATGCAGCGCGCCGCCAGCGGATGCGTCAGAATGCGGTCGGCGATGCGCGCGGCCAATGTTTCCAGCAGGTTGACCCGCTCCGCGGCGAGGCTGGCGTCGATCGCCTCGACGATGGTGTCGTAGCTGAGGATGCGGTCGACATCGTCGATAGCCTGTTCGGCGCGGGTCTCGACCTCCACCACCACGTCGAACTGCACCGTCTGGGTGACGCCGCGTTCGGACTGGAACGCTCCGATCTCGACCTCGCGGCGATGCTCGGTCATCGCGATGCGGTCGCGCGGCGGGTCGCCGGCCAGCGCCTTCGCGCGTTCGGAGGGGTGGCGGAACGCCTCGGAGATCTCGTCGCTCATACCCTCGCCTAGCATGACGCGGCGCGGCCCACAAAGCCCGCAGGCGGCAGACCGGCGGCGATCCGCGACCTTCAGTTCTGCCGGTAGAAGATATGCGCGCCGTAACGCGCCGTCTGCGGGTAGACACGCGCCCAGGTCGGGCTGACCCAGTCGGCATGGTAATGCGTGGCGCCGCGGGTCATCGGGCGCGGCGCGCCGTCCATCATGATCCGCGCGATGCTGCCCGCGCGGTGCCAGCCGCGCTGGTCCGTGACGACCTCGGGAATGCCGTCGCAGGTGTAGGTGAACTGGCAGGCGTAGCGCCGCCCGGTGCCCTGGTTCACCACGTCGCAGACCGTGTCCGGATAGCGTGGGCTGTCGACGCGGTTCAGGATCACCTCGGCCACGGCATATTGCCCCTCGACCGTCTCGCCACGAGCCTCGAAATAGATCGCCTCGGCCATGCAGCGCCACTCAGCGTTGCCCCGCGCGCGCGGCAGCGCGTCGAGCCCCTCACCCGTCATAACACGCCCGACCACGCGCTCGTCGCCGTTCCGGCTGAACGGCGCGCCGATCCGGCGCAGGCGATCGCCCGAGAGCGCGGCGAGCGATGTCGCCTCCACGCCCATCAGTGCGCCGAGGCGCGACCCGATCGCCGTGTCCACCGGCGGGTTGGAGGTGCTGAGCGTGACATCGGCCTGAGCCGACGCCGCAATGGTCAGAGACGCCGCGCAGAGCGCGACGAGCCAAGGACGAGCCGTCATCTTTACCCTTTCCGAGGTCTCACGCCCCGCTTCGGCCTGCTCAACAGGATCCGACGAATCGGGGTTCTAGACCGGTTGGCGCAGAGCACCAAACGCGCCCCTGATCTTGCGGAAAGGGGATTGCGCGCACCTAGAATTAGTTGCGGGTGTGGTGGTTTCAGACGCGATCTTAACCCAAAGGATCAACGTCTGGCTGCAATGCCTTGTCCTGGATCGACAATTGTGCAGCCGCCAGTTTGGCCACCGGCACCCGGAACGGCGAGCACGAGACGTAATCGAACCCGGCCTTGCGGCTGAAGGCGATCGTCGAGGGGTGGCCGGCGTGTTCGCCGCAGATCGAGATGATCAGGTCCGGGCGCGCGGCCCGCCCGCGTTCCGCGCCCAGATGCATCAGTTCGCCAACGCCTTCGACGTCGAGCTGCTGGAACGGGTCCTCGGGGAACACGCCCTGCTGCACATAGGCCGACATGAACCGCCCCGCATCGTCGCGCGACAAGCCATAGGTCATCTGCGTCAAGTCATTGGTGCCAAAGGACAGAAACGCCGAATGCTCCGCGATCTCGCCGGCCCGGAGCGCGGCGCGCGGCGTTTCCACCATGACGCCGAGCCGATAGGTGAACTCCGTCCCGGTCTTCGAGCGGACCTCGGCCGCGATGGCATCGACGCGGGCCTTCACCAGCTCCACCTCGCGCCGGGCCGAGACCAGCGGGATCATGATCTCGGGCACCACCGGCGCGCCCTTCTTCGACGCCTTGATCGTGGCCTCGAAAATCGCGCGCGCCTGCATTTCGTAGATCTCGGGCACCGTAACACCCAGCCTGACGCCCCGCATGCCCAGCATCGGGTTGAATTCCTGCAAGCTCTCGATCCGCGCGGCGACCCTACTGACGGGCAGGTCCAGCGCCTCGGCCAGCGCACGGATGCCGTCGCGGTCGCCCGGCAGAAATTCGTGCAGCGGCGGGTCGAACAGCCGGATCGTCACCGGCTGGCCCTGCATCATCTGGAACAGCTCGATGAAATCGGCGCGCTGCATCGGCAACAGCCGCTCCAGCGCCGCCGCGCGGTCGCCGGGGTTTTCGGCAAAGATCATCTCGCGCATCACGGTCAGGCGCGCGGTGTCGAAGAACATGTGTTCGGTCCGGCAGAGCCCGATGCCGTCGACGCCAAACCGCTGCGCCATCGCGGCGTCCTCGGGCGTGTCGGCATTGGCGCGGATGCCGATGTCGCGCGCCGCATCGGCCCAGTCCATCAGCGTGGCAAAGGCGCCGCCAAGTGCGGGCTCCACCATCTCGGCCGCCCCCACCAGCACGTCGCCGGTCGAGCCGTCCACGGTGATCACGTCACCCTCGTGAAAGATCCGCCGCCCCGGCACCGTCAGCGTCTTCTTGCGCCCGTCGAGCTGCAATTGCGTGGCGCCGCTGACGCAGGGCAGGCCCAGGCCGCGCGCGATCACCGCGGCGTGGCTGGTCATGCCGCCGCGCTCGGTCAGGATCGCCTGCGCCGCGTGCATGCCGCGGATGTCCTCTGGGCTGGTTTCACGGCGCACGAGGATGCAGGGCTCGCCCTGCGAGGCCATGGACTGCGCGGCGCTGGCGGAGAACACGATCTTGCCGGTCGCGGCGCCGGGCGCGGCGGAGATGCCGCGGGTCAGCACGTCGCGCGCGGCCAGCGGGCTCACCTGCCGATGCAGAAGCTGGTTCAGCGTGAAGGGCGGAAACCGCATCAACGCCTCATCGGTGGAGATGATGCCATCCTCGGCCAGCGCCACGGCGATCGCCACCTCGGCCCGGCCCGAGCGCGGGCATTTCACCGCGTCGAGGATCGAGAGCTGCCCGTTCATCAGCGTGAACTCGATCTGCATTTCCTCGCGCAGACGCTCGCGCATCAGCCGGCCCGCCTGGCGCGGCGTCTCGACCTGCTCGGGCGCCGAATCTTCCAGCGATTTGCCGCGGTCGTCGTGCACGATGTATTGCGCGTCCGATTCCGACAGCGCCGCGCGACCCTGGCCTTGCGCCAGCCAGCGGCCGGCGATCCGCGGCTCGCCGGTCTCGGCCGAGACGAACTGCAACACGCCCGAACCTGAAATGCCCTGCCCGATCCCCAGCGCCATTTCCTGCACCAGAAGGCCGAGGCCCGCGTCGACCGGCGCGCCCTGCGATTGCCGGAGCAGCCGCGCCGTCGTCCCCTCCCAGGCCCGCGCCATGGAGCGCAGCACCTCGGCCAGTTGTTCGGCGGGGTCTTGCGGGAACGGCTCCTCCATCTCGGATTCGAACTCGGCCTTGGCGAGACGGGGGGTCATCGGCCCCTCGAACCCGTCGGCATCCAGCCGCAGCACGTCAACTGCGTAGGCGCGGATGAAGCTGACATAAAGCGCGTCGGCGGCCGATTGCCCGTGCGCCTTGGCAAGCTCCGCGGCCTTCCGGTCGTTCATGCCGATATTCAGGATCGTCCCCGGCCCGCCCCAATCCGCCGTCAGCGAGGAGGAGCGGACGGACAGAAGCGCACCGTCGCCGAACACGCCGAGAAGCGCGCGCATGTCGGGCAGTCGCCCGCCCGCGATGGCGCGCACGGTGTCGAAGCGCAGCGCGACGGTGCGCGGCACCGGCAGGTCCAGCCGCTTGAGCCGCTGGAGGCACTTCGCGCGGTTGCCATGCGTCGAGGTGCGGATCTCGGCGGTCGGGGTGATGGTCGTGAAATCGGGCGTGCTCAGCATGTCGGAGCCTTTCGCATCTGCAGCATTAGATACAATTCACGCGCGATGTGTCCAGAGAAACGGCACAACCTGCGCGGAATCGCCCGATTCGGTGGCGCCTACCCCTCGATACGCGACAGATCGGCCACGGCGCCGCAGGTCGCCACGATGCGGTGCAGCAAATTCAGCCGGTTGCGGCGGATGATCTGGTTCTCGGAATTGACCTGAACCGCCTCGAAGAACGCGTCGATGGGCGCGCGCAGGGCCGCCATCTGCGTCATCGCCCCGGCGAAATCCTCGGACGCCAGCGCGGGCGTGATCGCCGCCTCGGCCGTGGCCAGCGCCTCGAACAGCGCGCGTTCCTCGTCGGTCTCGGCGAATTTCACGTCGGCGCCGTAGCGGTATTCGACGCCGTCCTTCTCCTCGGCCTGGTGCAGGATATTCGCCGCGCGGCGGTAGCCCTGCACGAGATTCTCGCCGTCGGGCGTGGCGAGGAACGCCGCCAGCGCGCGGGCGCGGGCGACGACGAGGGCGAGATCGTCGGCGGGCGGTTTCGCCAGCGCCGCGTCGATGATGTCGTGGCGGATGCCTTCATCGCGGAGGTGGACCTTGAGGCGGTCGTGGAAGAAGGCGAGGAGGTCGCCTTTCACGAGTTCAACACTCAGCAATTTTGTTGCCGAACGTCGCACCTCTCGGAACTGGTCAAAAATCCTCGGGTTCTCGCGCCAATCAAAGGCCGCCTGCAGAACATAGAAGTCAAAATCACCAGATTCTAGAATCTCAGGCTCGAAATGGAACTGCCCCGCCATCCCGCCAGACTCATCTCCGCCAGAACTGAGGTCTGCGTAGAACCTGTTGGAAGCAGCCGCGGTTCTGAGGAATACTTGATAGGCGACTGAGATATATGCCTTGAGGTTAACCCGAACCCCATTCTCCAGCACCATCCGCACCACGCCTAGCGCCGCCCGCCTGAGCGCATAGGGGTCTTTCGACCCCGTCGGCTTCTCGTCGATCGCCCAGAACCCGGTCAGCGTGTCGATCTTGTCGGCCAGCGCCACGGCCAGCGACACCGGGGCGGTCGGCACCGCGTCGCCCTGCCCCATCGGCTTCCAGTGGTCGCGGGCGGCGTCGGCCACTTCGGGCGCTCGCCCGGCGGCGAGCGCGTAGTAGCGGCCCATCACGCCCTGCAGCTCGGGGAATTCGCCCACCATCTCCGACCGCAAATCGGCCTTGGCGATCCGCGCCGCTTCCTCGGCGAGATCAGCATCCGCCCCCACCATCAGCGCGATCTCGCGGGCGAGCGCCGCGATCCGGTCGATCCGTTCGGCCTGGCTCCCAAGTTTCGCGTGGAAGGTCACCGATTTCAGCCCGTCGAGCCAGTCGCCCATGCCGGCCTTGGCGATGCGCAGATCGTTCTCCCAGAAGAACGCGGCGTCGGACAGCCGGGCGGACAGAACCTTCTGATTTCCCGCCAGGATCGTCGCGCCATCATCCGCCGTCTCGCGGTTGGCGACGGTGACGAAGCATTCGATCCGGCCGGTCTTGGGATTGCGGACCGAAAAGAACTTCTGGTGCTCCTTCATGCTGGTCTGCAGCACCTCGGGCGGCAGGTCGAGGAACCGCTCCTCGATCCGGCCCATCAGCACCACGGGCCATTCCACCAGCCCCGCGACCTCGGCCAGCAGGCCCGCGTCCTCGACCAGCTCGAGCCCGGCGGCGAAGGCCATCTGTTCGGCGTCGTGGCGGATGTGCTCGGCCCGTTCGGTGGCCGACAACACCACATGTGCGCGCTTCAGCTTCGCCTCGTAATCCCCGAAATTCGCGACGGAAAACCGCCCCGCGGACATGAACCGGTGGCCCTCGGTGGTGTCGCCCGCCGCGATTCCGTCGACGTCGAAACCCACGACCTCGGACCCGGCTTCCGAGGACAGGAGGCACAGGATCGAATGCAGCGGCCGCACCCAGCGCAAGCTGCCCGCGCCCCAGCGCATCGACTTCGGCCAGGGGAACGTGCGGATCACCTGCGGCACGACCTCGGCGATGATCGCGGCGGCGTCGCGGCCCGGCTTCTCGATCACGGCGACATAGACCTCGCCCTTCTTCTCGGCGCGCGTCTGGAGCTGGTCCTTTGTCAGCCCGACGCCGCGCAGGAAGCCGTCGAGCGCCTGGTCCGGCGCGTCGGTGCGCGGGCCGCGGCGTTCCTCGCGGGTGGTGGGGCTGCCTGCACTCAGCCCCTCGATCGTCAGCGCAAGTCGGCGTGGCGTCGCGAAGGCACCGGCGCTGGTATAGGTCAGCCCGGCCTCGACCAGGCCGTCCGTCACCAGCCGCTTCAGGTCCTCGGCGGCGCGCGCCTGCATCCGGGCGGGAATTTCCTCGGAGAAGAGTTCGAGGAGAAGATCGGGCATGAGTTCAGATCCGAGGCTGTGGCAGGGCTGGGGAGTGTCGGCTAGGCGGTTTTCTCGAAAACGACAACCCGGCACCGGTACTCGCGATTGATCTTCCGCGTGTCCACCGGGTCAAGCAACCGCCCCACTTCGGAAAACCGCTCGGCAAGGAATTGCTCCAACCGCTCGAAGGTGATGCCGAAAGGGTCAAGCTCGTTGGCGGCCGCAGGCATCTGACCCCGGCCATGATCGAGCAACATCCGTCCGCCGGGCCGCAGGGCGTCGATCCAGGCACCAAATGCCTTTTCCGGCGCGTAGGCGTGATCCCAGGAATTCGAGTAGACAAAATCGGCTTTACCCGACCACGCCGGGTTGAGATCGTGAAAATCCCACTGGACCGTGTTCGGGTAGTTCGCGGCATTGTCAGAAATCTCGGTGCCGATTATCTCGGCACCGTCGCCAAGGAAGTTTCGGAACCACGCCTGTTCGGCGCCGCTGCGGGTGCCATGGCACAGGCCGAAGCGCACGGTCTTCAGGTCAGCCACCAGGTAGTCCGACAGAAGCCGGATGTGGCTTTCCCTGACGAACTGCCGGCGCAGCTTGGCCTTGTTGCCGGCGACCTGAACACTGCGATAGGTCTCGTAGTCCGGGTACTCGTACAAGGTCATGCCCTCGGTGTCTCGACGCTCGGCGTTGGCGGCGCGCGCGGCGTCGGCGATGGCACGCTTTGCGGGTCCAAGCGGCGGCGAACTCTTGTCGGACATCATTGCAACCTTTCGTGCTGACTGGCTGGAACACGCGACGGCATGGTTTCAGATCCAGTCGAGATTGACGCGGGTGACAGGGTGTTCCGCCGCGATGGCCTCGCGCAGCGCGGCAAAGCGCGGGCGCAGGTCGCGGAACTTGTTCTCATGGGTTTCGGCAACGGTCAGCCGCACGACGTCGAAGAGCTTTTCCGCCTGCATGTGCTCCAGCAGGTCCAGCTCCGCCCCCTCGATGTCCATCTTCAGGAACGCAACCTCGCCCGCTTCGGCGGCAAGGCTATGGATGAACTCGGGCAGCGCGATCATCTCGACCTCGATCGTGGCTTCGTCGCGCTCGTCGATGTTGCGGCCGCCCGCGACGACGGTGGATTTCACCGAGCCGCCTTTGGGGTTCTCGTCGAAGTTCGCCGCGCGCATCAGCCGGACCGAGCCGGCGGTGACGCCCACGGCGGCGTTGTGCAGGACGACATTTTCCTTCCCCTCGACGCGCTTCGACAGTTGCCCGAAGGCATAGGGGTCGGGCTCGAAGGCATGGACCGTGGCGCCGGTCTCGGCCAGCGGGCCGGTGACGGCGCCCACGTTGGCGCCGCAGTCGATCACCACGTCGCCGGGGCGCAGCATCGACAGGATGCCCTGCATCAGCCCGCGCGCGAACTGTGCGCGTTCGTTGCGCGCGGCCCGGCGCAGGAGCTTGTCATGCGCCTCCTTCAGGGCGTCGTGGTCGGATTGCGCCGCGTCCATCGCCCTACTCTTCCAACGTGCCGTTGAGCTGGTGCCAGGCGTAACCGCGCCCGTCCGGGAACACCGCGAACACCCGGTCGACGCCGCGGGCGATCTCGTGCATCGACATCACCGGGCGCGCCTCGCTCATCTCGATGGCCTCCGACAGCGCCCGCGCGTCGTAGCAATCGAACCAGGCGGGCGCGACCAGCGGCTCGGCGTCGGGGTGGGTGGCGGCGCGCGCGATGGTGGCCATCCCGGCCTCGTCCAGCGTGAAGCAGGCGCGGAAGCGCAGCGGCGAGGTGTCGGCGTCGACGCCCTGGAACCCGCTGTGCGACAGCGGCAGAACCTCGCCCGTGGGGGTCGTAACCACCAGATCAGCACTGTCGATCCGGCCGTAATAGGCGCGCGTCTGGGCGTACCACATGCCGGCGGCGAAAAGGATGGTGATGCCGATGATGGCGACGACGATCCAGCGTCCCATGCTCATGATGCGGCCTCCGCGCCGGTCCAGCCGCCCGCCCTGGTCTGCACGAAAGCGTCGGCGCAGAGCCTGGCCAGCGTGCGGACCCGCCCGATATAGGCCTGCCGTTCAGTCACCGAGATGACACCGCGCGCGTCGAGCAGGTTGAACAGGTGGCTGGCCTTGATGCACTGGTCATAGGCCGGGTGCGCCATCACGATGCGCTTGCCGGTGCGCGGGTCGTCGGCGGGCGCGTCGAGCAGCTGCCGGCATTCCGCCTCGGCATCCTCGAAATGGCGGAGCAGCGTCTCGGTCGTCGCGGCATCGAAGTTGTGGCGCGAATATTCCTCCTCCGTCTGGCGGAAGATGTCGCCGTAGCTCAAGGCAATCGGCGTCTGCGGATCGTTGAAGGGCATGTCCATGACGTGGTCGATGCCCAGCACATACATCGCCAGACGCTCCAGCCCGTAGGTCAGCTCGCCCGAGACCGGGTGGCAGTCATGGCCGCCGACCTGCTGGAAATAGGTGAACTGGCTCACCTCCATCCCGTCGCACCATACTTCCCAGCCGAGGCCCCAGGCGCCCAGCGTCGGGCTTTCCCAATCGTCCTCGACAAAGCGGATGTCGTGCAGCTCCATGTCGATCCCGATCGCCTCGAGAGAGCCCAGGTAGAGCGCCTGCAGGTCCGGGGGAGAGGGTTTGATGAGCACCTGGAACTGGTAGTAATGCTGCAACCGGTTCGGGTTCTCGCCATAGCGCCCGTCGGTCGGGCGGCGCGAGGGCTGCACGTAGGCCGCGGCCCAGGGGCGCGTGCCGAGCGAGCGCAGCGTGGTGGCCGGGTGGAAGGTGCCCGCGCCCACTTCCATGTCGTAGGGCTGCAGGATCGCGCAGCCTTGCGCGGCCCAGTAGGTCTGGAGCCTGAGGATGATCTCTTGAAAGCTCTTGGGGGTCTGGGGCATCGCGCACCGGTCTTTCTGGAAGGGGCCGGGTCTCTCTAGTGTCACACGCTTGCACGGTCAACGCGTGGCCTGCGCCGCACGGCTTGCAGACAGGGCTTTTTCTGGTGCATTCGGGATGGGTCTTGATAACGTCCTGCCGGATGGGCCTTTGCGCCCGCGCAGGGCGACTGCACCGGCTGACCGAGGGAATTTGACCACGATGCACTTTCACGTATTTCGCGGGCTCGTCGCCCTGATGCTGACCGCGACACTGGCGCTGGGGCTGATCTGGCCGGGACAGGCCCGCGCGCAGCAAGGCGTGTTCATCCAGATCGAAAGCCACGGCGCGCTGACCGAGGCCGAGCAACGCGCGCGCGCCTATGCGCAGCTGGTGCAGAACGTGAACGCCTTCCGCGCCGAAACCGGGCTTTATGCCGTGGCGCTCGGCCCCTACAACCCGGCCGAGGCGCAGACGCTGTTGCAGCAGCTCCTGGCGCAGGGCCTCGTGCCGCGCGACAGTTTCGTGGTGACGGGCGTGCAATACACCGCGCAGGTCTACCCGGTCGGGGCGAACGCCCTGGGCGCCCCGGCGGAGCCTGTCGGCACCGGCGTCGAATTGCCGGAGATCGAGCAAAGCACCCTGCCTGATGCGGGAACGGATACCGCGACGGATGCAGGCACCGATACCCCCGCCGAGCCTGTGGCCGAGATCGTGCCGCAACTGCCCGAGGAAACCCCACAGGAAGCCCGGCAGAGCGAGGCGCAGCTGGACCGCGCGGGCCGCGACGCGCTGCAGATCGCGATGCAATGGTTCGGCTTCTACAATGGCGCCATCGACGGCGCCTTCGGCCCCGGCACGCGCAGCGCCATGGCCGGCTGGCAGGAAGATCGCGGGCACGAGCCCTCGGGCATCCTGACCACGCGCCAGCGCGCGCAGCTGCTGTCGGAATACCGCAGCGAACTAGCCGCGCTCGGCATGGAAACCGTGCGCGACACCCGCGCCGGCATCCAGATCGACCTGCCGTTGGCGATGGTCGAATTCGAGCGGCACAACTTCCCCTTCGCGCAATACGACCCGATCAACGACAGCGGCATGCAGGTGCTGCTGATCAGCCAGCCGGGCGACCGCAACACGCTCTTCGGCCTCTACGAGATCATGCAGACGCTGGAGATCGTCCCGCTGGAGGGCGAGCGCTCGCGGCAGGGCGAAAGCTTCCTGCTCACCGGTCAGTCGCCGACGCTGCGCAGCCACACCGAGGCGCGGCTCATTGGCGGCGCGGTCAAGGGCTTCACGCTGGTCTGGCCGCCGGAACGCGACGAGCAGATCGCCCGCGTGCTGCCGATGATGCAGCAAAGCTTCACAGCGCTCGACGGCGCGCTCGACCCCGGCGCGATCCCGGCGGGGGCAGAGCAGGATGTCGACATGGTCTCGGGCCTCGAGGTGCGCCAGCCGGAACTGGTGCGTTCGGGCTTCTACGTCGACGCGCAGGGCGCGGTCCTGACCACGACCGAGGCGGTGGCGGGCCAGTGCCAGCAGATCCTGATCGACGACAGCTACGAGGCCGAGATCGCCTATAGCGACGAGGCGCTGGGGCTGGCGGTGCTGCGCCCGCGTCAGCGGCTCGCGCCCATGGCCTATGCCGAGATGGCGGGCACGGCGGGACGCCTGCGCGCCGATATCGCGGTGGCGGGCTTTCCCTTTGACGGCGCGCTCGGTTCGGCCTCCATGGCCTTCGGCACGCTCGCGGACCTGCAGGGCATCAACGGCGAGGACACGGTTCAGCGCCTCGACCTCGCCACCGCCGACAGCGAGGCGGGCGGCCCGGTGTTCGACCTGACCGGCACGGTGCTGGGCATGGTCTTGCCGGGTCTCATCGAGGGTCGCACCCTGCCCGAGGACGTGACGCTCGCGCTGCGCGCCGACCGGCTGGGCGAGGTCTTCACCGCCGCCGGCATCACGCCCACCGTCTCCACCCGCAGCGCCACGATGAGCCGCGATCTGCTGGCCCGGCTCGGCGCCGACATGACGGTGACGGTGAGCTGCTGGAACTGACGGCTCAGGCCGCGCGGAACACCAGCGACACGCCGTTCAGGCAATGGCGCAGCCCGGTGGGCTGCGGGCCATCGTCGAAGATGTGGCCCAGGTGGCTGCCGCAGCGGCGGCAATGGCATTCGGTCCGGGTGATGAAGAAACTGCTGTCGTCCATCGTGCCGATGGCGTTCGGCAGCACGTCCCAGAAGCTGGGCCAGCCGGTGCCGCTGTCGTATTTCGTCTCGGAGGAATAGAGCGGCAGGTCGCAGCCGCGGCAATGGTAGATGCCCGCGCGCGTCTCACCGTCGAGCGGGCTGGAGCCCGCGCGCTCGGTCGCGGCTTCGCGCATCACGGCGTATTGCGCATCGGTCAGCATCGCGCGCCACTCGGCGTCGGTGCGGGTGACCTCGAACGGGCCCTCGGCGATCGCGGCCGCGGCGCGGCGGGTGGAAAACGGCGCCACGGCCAGCGCGGCAACGGCGGCGGTCAGGGTCTGGCGTCGGCTGAGCATGGGGTGTTCCTTTGTCTGTTCGGTCGGGGTGTCGGTTGGAAAAGATGCCGGACGGATGATGCGACAACCTGGGACGGGGGCAAGTCCGGACATAGCCGGCCTTTCAATCGCATCGGCACGTTAGCATGTGCCTGCGCCACGAGATACTGAGACGCTCCGCCCGGCGAGTGCAACCGGCCAGTTGGCCGGCCGCTGTCCGCAGGCAGGGCGAGGCCCCGCCCGCGGTGGAGAGATCGTTTACATCGTCGAGGGCAGAAGCACCGTGTCGATGACGTGGATGACGCCGTTCGACTGGTCGACATCGGCCTGGGTCACGGTGGCCATGCGGCCTTGACCGTCCTCGATCATCACGCGGCCACCGACCATGCGCGCGGTAAAGGTGCAGCCGCCCACGGTCTCGATCGGAAAGGCCCCGCCGGCGCCCTGGATCATGCCGACGATGTCGGAGGAGAACGCCTCGGTCGCCACGACGTGGCAGGTCAGGATCTCGGTCAGACGGTCCCGGTTGCGCGGCTCGAGCAGGGCCGCGACCTGGTCCTGCGGCAGGGCGGCAAAGGCGTCGTTGACCGGCGCGAAGACGGTGAATGGGCCTTCGCTGGCCAGCGTATCGACAAGACCCGCGGCCTGCACGGCGGCGACCAGCGTGGTGTGATCGGCCGAGTTCACGGCATTCTCGACGATGTTTCGCTCGGGGAACATCGGCGCGCCGCCCACCATGGGAACGTCTTGGGCGATGGCCGCGCCGGCGAGAAAGGTGGCAACCAGCGTTGTGGTCAGGGTTGTCTTGAACATGGATCAGCTCCGTCTGTTGGCTTTGAACTCCGCCCACACCTCCATCGGGGGACGATGCCAAAGCCACGCAGCAGCCGCGGCCAGTGTTTCAGGACCGCGCCGCTGCCGCGGTCACGCTTGCGTGAGGCTGCCGCTCAGAGCGCGACAAGCTCGCCCACGGCCAGGATCGGGCCGGTCGGCGCGCCGGTGGGCGAGCCACCGGCGGGCTCGTCCGAGATCGCGACCGCCGCGCCCACGCCAAAGCGCGCGGAAATTTCGGGCGCGGGGTCGAGGGTCGTCTGCGGCTCATCGCCCAGAAGCCCGAGCGAGATCGGCGGGGTGTCGTCGCCCAGCACCAGCCAGACCTGTTGCGCGCGGCCCGGCGTCGGCCCGCCCGCGACACGGCGCACCTGCAAGGTGCCGTTCGGTTGCCGGAACAGCGCCAGCCCCAGGCCCGAGCCTTCGACCGGCAGAAGATGCGTCATCAAGATGGTGCCGGGCGGGATCGCGGCATCGGGCGGCGGGGTGGTCGGGCCGACCGGCCCCGGCGGGTTCACCAGGGGCAGAAGGGCAAACCCGATCGCCGCAACCGCCACGGCGCTGCTCAGCGCCGAGACGCCGCGCCAGAACGCCACGCGGTCCCAGATCGACGCGGGCCTGCCCGCCTCGCTGAACAGCGCCGCCTCGATCGCGGTCTCGATCCGCGCGGGCGGCGCGACCGCCTCGACCTCGGCCTCGGCCATGGCGGCGAACCGCGCCTGCCAGTCCGCAAGCGCAGAGGCCGCGGCCAGGTCCCGGCGCAGCATCGCCTCGAAGGCGGAACGCTCCTGACCGTCAAGCAGACCCAGCGCGTATTCCGCGGCGAGCGACTCAAAGTCGGGCATCTGGTCCTCTGGCCGGTCGGTCATCGCGACAGGCACTCCTTCAAACTCAAGAGGCTGCGGCGCAGCCATGTCTTCATCGTGTTGAGCGGCACCCCGTGCAGCTCGGCCAGATCCTTGTAGGACTGGCCATCCAGGTAGGCCCCCCGCACCGCGTTTGCGCGGGCTTCAGGCAATTCGTCGAGGCAGGCGCCGATGCGCCGCGCTTCTCCGGCGGCGATGGCGCTGGCTTCTGGCGAAGGTCCGGGCGCGGCCATCGGGGCCACGTCGTCCAGGTCGAGCGTCGGCGGCCCTTCGGCACGCAGGCGGTCGATGGAATGGTTGCGCGCCACCGTGATCAGCCAGGTCATCGGGCTGTGGCCGGTCACACGGTATCGGTCGGCACGGTTCCAGATCTTTAAGAAAACCTCCTGCAGCGCCTCTTCGGCTTTGGCCCGGTCCACCAAGACACGCAGGCATATGCCAAAGAGTTTCGCCGAGGTCGCACGATAAAGCGCGGAAAACGCCGCGCGATCGCGCAGGGCGATGCGCGCGATGAGCTCTTCGAGATGAGAATGGTCTGTCATGTCCGCGCGCATGGGCTCCCTGCCCTCTGAGATAGCGCGCCCGCCCCCGGCTTGGCCACCCCGGTTTTTCCCCCTTCCCCTTGCAGCCCCCGGCGATATGTTGCATCCCGGCACCCAGTCCGATCACCCCCAGCAGACCCCCGAGGACCCGATGGCAGACGGCAGCTTGAGCATGGACGCGAAACCGACCGAAGAGATCTCGGTCCGCGAGGTGTTCGGCATCGACACCGACATGAAGGTCAAGGGCTTCGCCGATGCGTCCGACCGGGTTCCGGCCTATGACAGCACCTACAAGTTCGATCCCGACACGACGCTCGCGATCCTCGCGGGCTTCAGCCACAACCGCCGGGTGATGATCCAGGGCTACCACGGCACCGGCAAGTCGACCCATATCGAACAGGTCGCCGCCCGCCTGAACTGGCCCGCCGTGCGCGTGAACCTCGACAGCCACATCAGCCGGATCGACCTGATCGGCAAGGACGCGATCAAGCTGCGCGACGGCAAGCAGGTGACGGAGTTTCACGAGGGCATCCTGCCCTGGGCGCTGCGCAACCCCGTCGCCATCGTGTTCGACGAATACGACGCCGGCCGCGCCGACGTGATGTTCGTGATCCAGCGGGTGCTGGAACATGACGGCAAGCTGACGCTGCTCGACCAGAACGAGATCATCACGCCGCACAAGTATTTCCGCATGTTCGCCACCGCGAACACCGTGGGCCTTGGCGACACCACCGGCCTCTACCACGGCGTGCAGCAGATCAACCAGGCACAGATGGACCGTTGGTCCCTCGTGGCAACGCTGAACTACCTGCGCCACGACGCGGAAACCGCTATCGTCCTGTCGAAGAACCCCAACTACAACACCGAAAAGGGCCGCAAGCAGATCAGCCAGATGGTGACGGTGGCCGACCTGACCCGGACCGCCTTCATGAACGGCGAGCTGTCGACCGTGATGTCGCCCCGGACCGTCATCACCTGGGCGCAGAACGCAGAGATCTTCCGCAACGTGGGCTACGCCTTCCGCCTGTCCTTCCTCAACAAATGCGACGAGCTCGAACGCCAGACCGTCGCCGAGTTCTACCAGCGCTGCTTCGACGAGGAACTGCCGGAAAGTGCCGCGAGCATGGCGATGAAGTGATTGCCTCCGCCGGCTCAAGGATCGAAGGTGCGCGGGTCCGCGCACCTTTTTTCTTGCGCGCGGGCATGAGGCTCACGGCAGTCGCAGGAGGCACGGCATGCACATCGGGCTGATCGGCGGCATCGGGGCGGCGGCGACGGTGGTCTACTATCAGCGGCTCTGCGCCGAGATGGCCCGGCGCGGCGAACGGCTGGAACTGACCCTCGTTCAGGCCGACATTCACGAGTTGATCCGCAACAACCTCGCCGACCGGCGGAAGGACCAGGCCGAGGCCTACGCGCCGCTCATCGACCGGCTGGCGGCGGCGGGCTGCGACTGCGCCGCCATCACCTCGATCGGCGGACATTTCTGCTTTGACGAGACGGTGGCGGTCTCTGCGTTGCCGCTGGTCTCGGCGGTGCGGCCGCTGGACGATTTCTTCGTCGCGGAGGGGCTGGGCTGCGTCGGCCTGCTCGGCACCCGGGTGGTGATGCGCACTGGGCTCTACGGCCAGTTGCGCCAGACGAAGGCGGTTGCGCTGGACGGCGAGATCGAGCACCTGGGCCAGCTCTACACCGACATCGCCGTGGCCGGCACCTGCACCCCCGAGGCACGGGCGGAGTTCTTCGACGCGGGTGCGCGCATGGTGCGCGATTTGGGCGCTGAAGCGATCGTGCTCGCCGGCACCGATCTGAACCTCGCCTTCGATGGCCGCGACACCGGCTACCGGGTGATCGACGCGCTCGACGTGCATGTGGCGCTGCTTGCCGATCTCGCCTGCGACCGCGTGGCGCTGGAGGACGTGGCGGGCTGAGCCCCGATTGACCCCGCCCCGCCGCCGGTCCATCGTCCGCCCATGACATACCCCACCCCCGATGACATCACCGCCGCCGCCGCCCTGATCGCAGGCCGCGTGCGGCACACGCCCATCCTCGACCTGGAGGGCGCGGCGCTCGGCCTGCCCGGCGCGATCACGCTGAAACTCGAACACACCCAGGTCACCGGCTCCTTCAAGGTGCGGGGCGCGTTCAACACCATGTTGTCCAGGGGCGTGCCCGAAGCAGGGGTGGTCGCGGCCTCGGGCGGCAACCATGGCGCGGCGGTCGCCTACGCCGCCACCGAGCTTGGCCACCGCTCGGTGATCTTCGTTCCCAAGGCCATCGCCAAGGAAGAGAAGCTCCGCCGGATGCGGATGTTCGGCGGCGAGGTGATCCTGACCGACGGCGCGGTGGAGGATTGCATGGCCGCCTACGCCGCCCACGCGGAAAAGACCGGCGCGCTGTCGGTCCACCCCTACGACACCTTTCCCACGCTGGCCGGTCAAGGCACCGTCGCGCAGGAGATCGAGGCGCAGATGGGCCAGATCGACACCATCCTCGTCTCTACCGGCGGCGGCGGGTTGATCGGCGGCGTGGCCTCGTGGTTCCGCGACCGGGTCAATGTCGTCTCCGTCGAGACCGAGGGCACCAACACGCTGGAGCGCAGCCTGCGCGAAGGCCCCGAGATCAGCGTGCAGGCCACCGGCATCGCCGCCAGTTCGCTCGGCGGCCCGCGTATGGGGGTCATGTCCTACGAAGTCGCGAGGGCGCATGTCGACCGCGCCATCGTGTTGCCCGACGAGGCGGTGTTCGACGCCGCCCACCGCCTCTGGGAAGGTGCGCGGCTGGTGGGCGAGCCGGGCAGCGCCGTGGCGCTGGCTGCGCTCACCTCGGGCGCCTACGTGCCGGAGAAAGACGAGCGGGTCTGCGTCCTCCTCTGCGGCGGCAACGCCGAGCCGGACTGGTTCGTGATGTGAGGCGCGCGGGCACCCTCCTCGCGCTGACGCTCCTGGCCGCCCCGGCGATGGCGCAAGACGACGCCTTCGCGCAGGCCATGGACGCGGCGCTCGCCCCCGCCGGCGAAACCGCGCCCTTCCTGCGCTGCACCGGTCTCTTCCAGGCCTTTCGCGCGCTGGCCGGGTCCGACACCGAAGTGGGCGCGACCGCCTTCGAGCGGGAACTGGACATGGCGGTTCTCTCCACGATCCTGCGCCAGCAGGAAACCGGGGCGGAGGAGACGGCCGTGATGGACGAAATCCGCCCGCTGATCGAGGCGGCGGCTGCGCTCTACCTCGATCGCTTCGTCGCCAACGAAGCCGCGACCGGCGAGGTGCTGGACGAGGGGCTGACCGGCACACTCGCCGTCTGTTCCGAGCTGCGCCAGCAATTCCTCGACGCCACGGAGGCGCCCGCCGAATGATCCGCCTCGCCGCCGCGCTGGTCCTGCTCGCCCTGCCCGCCGCCGCGCAGACCCTGTCGCCGCCCGAGGCCGCAACCCTGCCCCGCGTCATCGCCACCGCCTGCCTCGACCTGGCCGAGGTCCACAACGGCTGCGAACAGGTGATCCTGCTGGCCTCCAAGGTGGAGCCCGATACCGCCGACTTGATCGTGCTGACCGATTGGCGCACCACGCCGCCCAGCGCGCCGCTGCTGATCGCGCGCGGCATCGTCTTCAACGGCCCGATGTGGGGCATGGCGCCGAGCGTGGAACAGGCCGAAAACGGCTCGCTCCTGCTTCAGTCCGGGCAAGGCGGCATCGGCGGCGCGCCCTGGGCGCAGACCCTGACGCTGGCCTGGCGCGACGGCGGCTTCATCGTCGCCGGCTACACCTGGTCCGCCTACATCCGCGCCTCTGGCGACACTGCAGAATGTGACGTGAACCTCATCACCGGCGACTACAGCATCGGGGCCACCCGCGCAGGCGCGCCCTTCCTCGCGCAATCCGGGCGCATCGCGCCGGTGGCCATGCCGGCCGCGCATTGGGTCATCGACACCGCGGCCCCCGCCCCCTGCGCCGAGGCGGCGCGGCTGATCTTCGAGGACTGAACCACCGGGCAGGAGGGCCTTGCCCTCCCCCGGCCGACACGCCACATTCCGCCCATGGCAAAGCACCCCACCGACAACCCGGCAGATCCGTTCAAGAAGGCTTTGGCCGACGCGACCCGCGTGCTGGCGGACGATCCCGACCTGGCCGTGACCTATACCGTCGATCCCTCCGGCCTCTCGGGCGACAGCCTGCGCCTGCCGCAGGTCAGCCGCCGCATGACCCGCGACGAGGTGATGCTGGCGCGCGGAACCGCCGACGCGCTGGCTTTGCGCCACCGCTACCACGACCTTGGCACCGCCGCGCGCTACGCGCCGCCGGGCGCCATGGCGCGCGACCTGATGGAAGCGATGGAATCCGCCCGCTGCGAGGCCGTGGGTGCGCGCACGATGCCGGGCACGGCGGGCAACATCGACGCCAAGATCGGACACGAGGCGCGGCGCAAGGGCTACGGCGAGATCCGCGACCCCGCCGATGCGCCGCTGGCGACTGCGGCGGGCTACCTGATCCGCCACCTTGCCACCGGCCGCGACCTGCCGCCCGAGGCCACGAACGTGATGGAGCTCTGGCGCGGCTTCATCGAGGATCGCTGCGACACCACGCTGGAAAACCTCGACGACGTGCTGACCGACCAGTCGGCCTTTGCCCGCTTCGCGCGGCGCATGATCGACGACCTCGGCTACGGCGACCAGCTCGGCGACGACCCGGACGAGATGGACGACGAGGGCGAGGACGACGCGTCCGAGGAACAGGATGACCAGCCCGACAGCACCGGCGAGGATGACAGCCAGGAAGACGACGCCGAGGCCAACCCCGAGCGCAGCCAGGACGAACAGCAGGACGAGAGCCAGGCGCAGGTTCAGGCCGACGACCAGGCCGACATGGAAGAGGCCGAAGAGCAGGAAATGCCCGAGGGCGAGGCGCCGCTGGAGCCGCCGACCCCCGCCCCGCATTCCGACGCCGACCCGACCTATGCCGTCTTCACCACCGTCCATGACGAGGAAATCGCCGCCGAGGATCTGGCCGAGGCGCAGGAGCTTGAACGGCTCCGCGCCTACCTCGACCAGCAGCTCGAACCGCTGAAGGGCGCGGTGTCGCGCCTCGCCAACAAGCTGCAACGCCGCTTGCAGGCGCAACAGAACCGCAGCTGGGAATTCGACCTCGAAGAGGGCATCCTCGACGCAGGACGTCTCGCGCGCGTGGTCGCGAACCCGACCACGCCGCTGTCGTTCAAGGTCGAGAAGGACACCGAGTTCCGCGACACGATGGTGACGCTGCTGCTCGACAACTCCGGCTCGATGCGCGGGCGCCCGATTTCCATCGCGGCGATCTGCGCCGACGTGCTGGCGCGCACGCTGGAACGTTGCGGCGTGAAGGTGGAAATCCTCGGCTTCACCACGCGGGCGTGGAAAGGCGGCAAGGCGCGCGAGGAATGGCTGGCGCAGGGCCGCCCGCAGCAGCCGGGCCGCCTGAACGATCTGCGCCACATCATCTACAAGAGTGCCGACGCGCCTTGGCGGCGGGTGCGCGACAACCTCGGCCTGATGATGAAAGAGGGGCTATTGAAGGAAAACATCGACGGCGAGGCGCTGGAATGGGCGCATCGGCGGATGGTGAACCGGCCCGAGTCGCGCAAGATCCTGATGGTGATCTCCGACGGCGCGCCGGTGGATGACTCGACGTTGAGCGTGAACCCGGCGAACTACCTCGAGAAACACCTGCGCGACGTGATCGCGATGGTGGAACGTCGCCGCGCGGTGGAACTGCTGGCGATCGGCATCGGCCATGACGTGACGCGCTATTACGAACGCGCGGTGACGATCACCGATGCCGAGCAACTGGCGGGCGCGATCACCGAGCAATTGGCGAGCCTCTTCGACAGCGACCCGCGCGCGCGGGCCCGCGTGATGGGAATGCGGCGCGCAAGCTGACACAAGATCAAGGAGGGGCACCCCCGTGTTCCAGAGCTTCGAGGCCAAGACCCGTCCCGAGGACGGCCCGCCACGGCTGGCAGCACTCAGGGCCGAGATGGCGCGGGCGGGCCTCGACGGCTTCCTCGTGCCCCGCGCCGACCGGTTTCAGGGCGAATACGTGGCGCCCTGCGACGAGCGGCTGTCCTGGCTGACCGGCTTCACCGGCTCGGCCGGTTTCGCCGCGGTGCTGAAGAGTGTTGCGGGCCTTTTCGTTGACGGGCGCTACCGTGTGCAGGTAAAGGCACAGGCCGACATGACGGCCTTCACCCCGGTGAACTGGCCCGAAACGAAGCTCGAGGACTGGCTGATCGCGGCGCTGCCGCAGGGCGGCGTGGTGGGGCTCGACCCCTGGCTGCACACCGCGGCCGAGGTTGCGCGGCTGGAAAAGGCGCTCACGGCGCGGCAGATCACGCTTCGCCCGGTGGACAACCTCGTCGACGCGATCTGGCAAGATCGCCCCGCGCCGCCCAGGGCCCCGGCCCGCGCCTGGCCGGTGCAATTCGCCGGATTGACGGCGGAGGAAAAGCTGGACCAGATCGCGGGGGCGCTCGCCGAGGCGGGCGACGACGCGGCACTCCTCACCCAGCCCGACAGCCTGTGCTGGCTGTTGAACCTGCGCGGCGGCGACGTGGCGCATACGCCGCTGCTGCATGCGATGGCGATCCTGCGGCGCTCGGGCGCGCTGGACCTGTTCGTGGAGGCGGAAAAGCTCGACGGCCTCACCCTGCCCGCCGCCGTCACCCTGCGTGACCCCGAGACCCTGCCCGCGCTGCTGGCGGAGGAGACAGGGCGCATCCGGATCGACCCGGCCTCCGCCCCCGCCGCGGCAAAGACGATCCTGTCGGACGGCGCGGCGGAGGTGGTCGAGGGCGCCGACCCCTGCCTGCTGCCGAAAGCCCGCAAGCACCAGGCCGAGATCGCCGCCACCACCGCTGCGCACCTGCGCGACGGTGCCGCCGTGGCGCGGTTCCTCGCCTGGTTCGACGCCGAGGCGCCGAAGGGCGGCCTCACCGAGATCGACTGCGTCCGCGCGCTGGAGGGCTTCCGCCGCGACACCGGCGCGCTGAAGGAAATCAGCTTCGACACCATCGCGGGCGCGGGCGCGAACGGCGCCATCGTGCATTACCGCGTGACCGAGCAGACCAACGCCCCCGTCACCCCCGGCGCGCTGTTCCTGATCGACAGCGGCGGACAATACGAGGACGGCACCACCGACATCACCCGCACGCTCTCGGTCGGCGACACCCCGCCAGCGGCGGCGCGCGAAGCCTTCACCCAGGTCCTGCAGGGCATGATCGCGATCCACCGCGCGCGCTTCCCCAGGGGCGTCACCGGCGCGCATCTCGACGCGCTGGCGCGCGCGCCGCTCTGGGCCGCGGGCCGCGACTTCGACCATGGCACCGGGCATGGCGTGGGCGTGTTTCTCGGCGTGCACGAGGGGCCGCAGCGGCTCAGCCGGGTCTCGACCGTGGCGCTGGAACCGGGCATGATCCTGTCGAACGAACCGGGCTACTACCGCGAGGGCGCGTTCGGCATCCGCATCGAGAACCTGGTCGTCGTGACCGAGGCCCCCGCGATCGAGGGCGGCGACGACCGCGAGATGCTGGCATTCGAGACGCTCACCTGGGCGCCCATCGACCGAAGGCTGATCGTGCCGGAGATGCTTGCCGCGTGGGAGCGCGACTGGCTCGACGCCTACCACGCCGAGGTCCTGCGCCGCATCGGGTCGCTTGTGGACGCGCCGACGCGAACCTGGCTGGAAGCCGCCTGCGCGGCGATCTGACATTGAACCGTTACACGGTCTTGGCATCCCGGATGCGGGCCGACATAACTGCCGCGACCATCAAGGGAGGGACACCCATGGCTGACCACATCAAGATCCGCAAGGCGCCGGGCAAATGGGTGGTGCGCGCGGGCGGCGCCGTGCTGGGCGAAAGCGACAATGCGCTGGAGCTGACCGAGGGCGACTATCGCCCCACCATCTACTTCCCGCGCGAGGATATCGGCATGGCCTTCCTCGAGAAGACCGACAGCTCGACCAAATGCCCCTACAAGGGCACGGCGACCTACTACACCGTGTCGAGCGCCGCGGGCGACATCCCCGACGCCGCCTGGAGCTACGAGGAGCCGCTGGACGGCGTGGAAGAGATCAAGGACCACATCGCCTTCTACACCGACCGGGTGACGGTCGAGCAGCTTTAACTGTGCTCCTCGGCCGCGGTTGCGGCCAGCGCACGGTTGTAGGCCTTCAGCGCATCGACATGGAACAGCGCCCCCTCCAGCGCCGGGGGGCCGTCGCCGGGGGCAAGCTGCACCACCGGGACATAGTCGAGGCCTGTCCGCTCGAAGATCGGCAGCGCACGTTCCAGCGTGGCGTTGGTGTCGGTGTAGATGCCCTGGTCGATCAGCGTCAGCAGCCTGTCCTCGGGCGCGGCATTCTCGTGATCCATCGGGCGCATCACCTTGCCGACGCGGAACATCGCCAGCAGGTAGGTCTGCGGCCCGGCGGCGAGGTGTATGTTGCGCCGCTCGAGCTGGGTCAGGAAGAAAGAGCGATGGACCAGGCGCGAGGATAGCGCCGTCGACATCGACACCGCGACCATGACGGCGAGCCCGGTCTGCCAGTCGCCGGTCAGTTCGAACACGATCAGCGTGGTCGAGATCGGCGCGCCCAGCACCGCCGCCGCGACCGCGCCCATACCCGCCAGCGCATAGAGCGCGCCCTCGCCCGACTGGTTCGGGAACAGCGCGGTGGCGAGGATGCCGAAGGCGAGCCCGGTCAGCGCCCCGATCATCAGCGAGGGCGAGAAGACACCGCCGCCCATCCGGCCGCCGATGGTGATGGCGGCGGCGGCGACCTTGAGGATCGCGAAGATGATCGCCTCGTGCAGCAGCAACTGCCCGGTCAGCGCGGCCGAGGTCGTCTCGTAGCCGACGCCGATGATGTGCGGAAAGAAGATGGCGATCGCGCCCAGCATCGCGCCGGCCACCGCGGGCCTCACCCAGCGCGGCAGGCCCGTCAGGCGCTGCGCAAGGTTGCCCATGTCCTCGGCCCAGAAGGTCGCGCGCATGAAGACGGTGGCGACGAGCCCGCAGATCAGCCCGAGGATCAGGAAGGCGGGCAGCTCGACATAGAATTGCAGCGTGCCGCCGTCCAGCAGGCTGAACTCCGTCACGTCGCCGAATTCGAGCCGGTTGATGACCGTGCCCGCCGCGCTGGCGATGACGATGGGGGCGAAGGCATGGACCGCGAAATGCCGCAGTACCACCTCGAGCGCGAAGAGCGCGCCCGCGATCGGGGCGTTGAAGCTGGCCGAGACGGCGGCGGCGACGGCGCAGCCCAAGAGGTCGCGCCCGGTGATCCCGTCGGCCTTGATCCAGTCGCTGACCCGGCTGGAGATCACGGCGGCCAGGTGCACCACCGGCCCCTCGCGCCCCGACGACCCGCCCGATCCGAGCGTGATCATCGAGGCCAGCGCCGAGGCGAGGCCGGCGCGGTATTCCACCCTTCCATCGGCCAGCGCCGCGCCCTCGATCACGTCGGCGACCGACCGGACGCGGCCATCGGGCGTGAACCAGTGCAGGATCAACCCCACCACAAGGCCGCCGCAGATCGGGATCAGCAGGATCAGGTACCAAGGCAGACCCTCGGCGAAGGAATGCATCAGACGCACATCCTCGACGCCGTAGAGCGTTTCCTGCAACCAGCTGATGCCCTTGCGGAAGAACAGCGCGGCGAAACCCGCGCCGATGCCGATGAGCAGCGCGATGACCCAGAACTGCACCTGCGTCGGGCCCTTCTGGCGCAGGATCTGCCAGCCGCTGCGGGCCTTCTCGGCCGCAACGACATACAGATCCTTCACGACGCCGCGCCCGGTTTCGGCCACGTCCTGCCCTTTCGCACAGCCCCCCGTTCCCGTTTCGCGCCTTCACATGCAGGGCCCGTCGCGGTGGAACACCTCTAGATCACGCTCAGGACCAAGAAAACCCCGCAGCGGTCACGATACGCGGGCCTTTCCCGTGCAAGTTGAAGGCTTTCGTGATGGGCCGCTCAGGCCCGTCCGGCGCCGAGCAGCGCCCGCGCCGCCTCGCGCGCGGCGTCGGTCACGGTGTCGCCCGCCAGCATCCGCGCGACCTCGTCCACCCGCTGCGCGGCGTCGAGCGGCATGACCTGGCTCAGCGTCAGCCCGTTCTCGACCTGTTTCGCCACCCGCCAGTGATGCGCGCCGAGCGCGGCCACCTGCGGCGAGTGGGTCACGACCAGCACCTGACCGCCCTCGGCCAGTGCGGCCAGACGGCGGCCTACAGCGTCCGCCGTCGCGCCTCCAACTCCCCGGTCGATCTCGTCGAAGATCATGGTGAGGCCGCTGTCATCGGCGGTCAGGCAGACCTTCAGGGCCAACAGAAAGCGCGACAGCTCGCCGCCCGAGGCGATCTTGTTCAGCGGACCGGCGGGGGCGCCGGGGTTGGTCGCAACGGTGAAAGTGACGGCGTCCGCGCCCTCGGGCCCCGGCGCGGCGGCGTCGATCCCGGTGGTGAAGACCGCGCGTTCCATCTTCAGCGGCGCAAGCTCCGCCCCCATCGCGGCGTCGAGGCGGGTTGCCGCGGCGTGGCGGGCGGCACTGAGGCGACCGGCCGCCACTGTATAGGCCTCTTCCGCCGCCGCAGCCTCGGCCTTCAGCGCCGCGATCTCGCCCGCGCCGCCGTCGAGCGCGGCCAGCTTCGCACGCAACTCGTCGGCCAGGCCGGCAAGGTCATCGGGCGCGACTGAATGCTTGCGCGCGAGCGCCCGCAGCGCGAAGAGCCGCTCCTCGGTTTCTTCCAGCTCGGAAGGGTTGAAGGCCAGCGCGTCGGCAAAGCGTTCCACCCCGCCCTGCGCCTCGCCCAGTTCCACCAACGCGCGTTCCAGCGCCGACAGCGCCGCGTCGAGCCCGCCCTCGGCACGGTCGGTCACACCGTCGAGCCAGCGCCGCGCGTCGCCCATCGCGCCCTCGGCGCCGTCGGGGCCCAGCGCCGCCAGCGCGCGCGCCACGTCCGCGCGCATCCGTTCCGCGCCCTGCATCAGCCGGCGGCGGGCATCGAGCGTGTCCTCCTCGCCCGGCTGCGGGTCGAGCATGTCCAGCTCGGCCACGGCATGGCGCAGGTAGTCTTCCTCCGCGCGCATCTCGGCCAGCCGCGCCTCGGCGGTTTCAAGCGCGCGGATGGCGGCACGACGCGCGGCCCAGGCACCGCGGACCTCGGCCAGCACCGCGCCGTGGCCGCCGAACTCGTCGAGCATGGCGCGGTGCTGTTTCGGGTCCAGAAGCCCGCGGTCGTCCTGTTGCCCGTGCAGCTCCACCAGCGTGTCCGACAGCGCCCGCAGCACGTCGCCGCTGGCGCGGCGGTCGTTCACCCAGGCCGTCTTGCGACCCTCGGGCGTGTTGATGCGACGCAGGATCAGCTCGTCGTCGGCCGGCAGCCCGGCCTCCTCCAGCACCGCGCGGGCGGGGTGGCCGGGAGCAAGCTGGAACTCGGCCACGACCTCGCCCTGCTCGGCCCCGCTGCGCACCAGATCAGCCCGCCCGCGCCAGCCGAGCACGAAGCCCAAGGCATCGAGCAGGATCGACTTGCCCGCCCCCGTCTCGCCGGTCAGCACGTTGAGGCCCGGCTGGAAGGCAAGCTCCAGCCGGTCGATGATCAGCATGTTCCGGATGTCGAGGTGGCGCAGCATGGCGGCCCGGTGTCCCTTACGGCCCGTGCCCCGTCAAGGGCGTGCGGGGATCAGAGCCAATCCCCGCGAATGGTCTGACGCCAGACATCGCGCAGCCAGCCTTCGCCCTGGGCCTCCATCGACAGGTTCTGCCCGGTGAGCTGGCGGAACGCATCATCGTAGAACGGCGAGGACTGGAAGTTGTAGCCGAGGATCGCGCCCGCGGTCTGCGCCTCGTCCGTCAGGCCAAGCGCGAGATAGGCCTCGACCAGCCGCATCAGCGCCTCGGGCGTGTGCGTCGTGGTCTGGAACTGCTCGACCACCACGCGGAAGCGGTTGATCGCGGCGGTGTAATGCTGGCGGCGCAGGTAATAGCGGCCGATCTCCATCTCCTTGCCGGCGAGATGGTCGAAGGCCAGCTCGAAGCGCAAGATGGCGTCTTGCGTGTATTCGCTGTCGGGGTAGCGCTCGATCACATCGCGCAGCGCCTGAAGCGCCTGGAACGCGAGACCCTGGTCGCGGCCGACCTGGTCGATCTGGTCGTAATAGCTGAGCGCGAGAAGATATTGCGCGTAGGCCGCGTCTTCCTCGCCGGGGTAGAAGTCGAGGTAGCGCTGCGCCGCGATCCGCGCATTCTCGTAATCGCCATCGGCATGATAGGCGAAGGCCGCCATGATCAGGCCCCGGCTGGCCCATTCGGAATAGGGGTGCAGGCGTTCCACCTCGACGAACAGCGCGGCTGCGCGGTCCGGGCGGCCATTCTCGAGCTCGGCCTCGCCCTGCTGGTAGATCGTCGCGGCATCCTGTTCTTCGAGCGGCACCTGCGCACTGCGGCTTGCAAACCCGCCACCGCCGCCCGCGAAGAGCCCGGTGCCCAGCAGGCCACCGCCACCGCCGCCGCAAGCCGATAGCGTCATGATCAGGACAAGCCCCGTGCCGAGGCCCAGTTTCCGGATCAAAGCGCTGCCGCTCCTGTGCATGCTGGAAAACCCCAAGTTTATCTGGGCGGTCCGACCTGTTCCGAACCACATGGCTCTGGTCCTAGCACATTCTTTCTGGGGGCAAAACGCCTGAAATCGCGTTTCGCGGGGCACGGGGCGCAGGGGCGGGGCGGGCGTCACGGGCGCCCTCCCCCGCTCAGGCCACGTGGGCCAGGTCGGCGGACTTGACGCCGGTGCCGGGCAGACGGGCCGCCTGTTCGGCGGTGCATTCGACGAAGCGCCAGGCGCCCGGCGTCGCGAACAGGCGCCGCAGCAACTGGTTGGTCAGCATGTGACCCGCGCGGATACCGGTGTAGCGCCCCAGGATCGGCGCACCGGCCAGCGCGAGATCGCCCAGCGCGTCGAGCATCTTGTGGCGCACGGCCTCGTCCGCGTGGCGCAGCCCGCCGGGGCTGAGCACGGTCGAGCCGTCGTAGACCACGGCGTTGTCATAGGTGCCGCCCAGCGCCAGACCCGCGGCATGCATCGCGTCGACATCGGCCTTGCGGCAGAAGGTACGACTGTCGCACAGGTGGCGCACGAAACGGCCATTGGCCAGCGAGGCCACGCGCCGCTGCCGGCCGATCGCGGCATCGTCGAAATCGATGGTGAAATCCATCTCGAGCCCGTCGGCCGGCGACAGCGAGGCATAGGCCTCGCCCTCGGTCACGGCGACGTCGCGCAGGATCTCGATGGCGTGGATGCGCGACGATTGCGACTGGATCCCGGCGGCGAGGAAGGCGCGCACGAAGGGCGCGGCCGAGCCGTCGAGGATCGGAAGCTCGGGGCCGTCGACCTCGACCAGCGCGTTGTGGATGCCGCAGCCGGCCAGCGCCGCCATCACGTGTTCGACGGTCGACACCTCGGTGCCGTCGTCGCCCTGCAGCTTGGTGCAGAGGCGGCTCATCGGGACGGTGTCGTAGCGGGCGGGGATCAGGGCGGCGCGCGGCAGGTCGCTGCGAGCGAACCACAGGCCCATGTTTGCGGCCTGCGGGCGCACCACCATCCGGACGAGACGGCCGGTGTGAAGCCCCACTCCCGTGAAGCTCACAGATTGCCTGAGCGTAGCCTGCATCAAAATCTCCGAAGTCCTGTTTCGGCCTTGCGCCGGTTGAGGACCCGGCGGCTTGTTGCGCCATCCCGTGCCCCGAAAAGGGCCGCGGAACTGCTGTGATGGTGAGATACAGGCGGGGCGGGGCCCAAACAATTCAACCTTTATGACCGCTTGCAACAATGCCGCGGCATATCGGCAAAACTTTGCCTATGCGTCGAACGACGGGCTCCAAGTACCTGATCCTGAACGACAAAGGGCCGGCGCGAGGCCGGCCCTTGTGACAGTTTTGTGAAGTATTTCAGTTTGCCTGACGCCGCAGGATGGCCGGAATCTCGATCCGCTCCTGCTCCGGGTCGACGATGCCGTCGTCGGCGGCGGGCCGGGGCGCAGCGGCGCGCTGCGGCTGGGCGCCACCCGACATCGGCGGCTGCCGGCGTTCCATCGGGGCTGGCGCCTCTTCGCTGTGGCCGGTCATCCGGTTGATCAGCGAACCGATCCCCAGGCGGGCGCGGTGCGTGCCCTCGTGATGCGCCTCGGGCGCGGCGGGGGCGGCGGCGCGCGGCGTTTCCTTCTGGATCGCGGCGCGCAGGCGGGCCAGCGCCTCGGGCGTGGGCTTGCCGACGGCGGCGGGTTTCGGCGCGACATATTCGGCCATCGGCTCGGCCGCGGCCTGCATGCGCGGGTCGAACCGGGGCGCGGCGGGGGCCGGGCGGTAGGCCGGCGGCGGCACCGCGTCGTCATCGGCGTAGTCGTCTTCGCCCTGGTCCATGCCAAGACCGGTGAACAGCGACGGTTCCGGCTGCGCCCCGGCGGTTTCCTCTTCCGCGTCGTATTGCGGCTCGGTCAGGACCATCGGCTCTTCGGCGACCGGCTGCGGCGGCGCGGCGGGGGCCGGCTTCGGTGCCAGGGCCGCGGCGGCGAAGCTGCGGCTCGGCGCCATCGCGGCGCGGCCTTCGCCCACGTCGATGCCGGTGGCGACGACGCTGACGCGCATCTTGCCTTCCATGTCGGGGTCGAGCGTGGAGCCGACGATGATATTCGCCTCCGGGTCGACCTCTTCGCGGATGCGGTTGGCGGCTTCGTCTAGTTCGAACAGGGTCAGGTCGTAGCCGCCGGTGACGTTGATGAGGACACCGCGGGCGCCCTTCAGGCTGATCTCGTCCAGCAGCGGGTTGGCGATGGCCTTCTCGGCGGCCTGCAGCGCGCGGCTGTCGCCCTCGGCCTCGCCGGTGCCCATCATCGCCTTGCCCATCTCGTTCATCACCGCGCGAACGTCGGCGAAATCGAGGTTGATGAGGCCCGGACGCACCATCAGGTCGGTCACGCCCTTCACGCCCTGGTAGAGCACGTCATCGGCCATCGCGAAGGCTTCGGTGAAGGTAGTCTTTTCGTTGGCGAGGCGAAACAGGTTCTGGTTCGGGATAATGATCAGGGTATCGACCACCTTCTGCAGCGCCTCGATGCCCTCATCGGCCTGCCGCATCCGCTTGGTGCCTTCGAACTGGAAGGGCTTCGTCACGACGCCCACGGTCAGCACGCCCAGCTCGCGGGCGGCCTGCGCGATGATCGGGGCAGCGCCGGTGCCGGTGCCGCCGCCCATCCCGGCGGTGATGAAGGCCATGTGCGCGCCGGCCAGATGATCGACGATGTCCTCGATGCTTTCCTCGGCGGCGGAGGCCCCGACGGCGGGCCGCGCTCCGGCGCCGAGCCCTTCGGTGACGCGCGCGCCCATCTGGATCTTGGACGAGGCGCGGGACTGCGCCAGCGCCTGCGCGTCGGTGTTGGCCACCACGAACTCGCAGCCGTCAAGCTGCTGGTCGATCATGTTGTTGACCGCGTTGCCGCCTGCCCCGCCGACACCAAACACGGTGATCCGCGGCTTCAGGTCGGGCTGGCTGTCGGGCATCATCAGGTTGAGTGTCATTGCTCTGTCCGCCTGTTCTTCGATCTTGTTGATCCGGCCTCGGTCTTGTCGCCGACGGGCCGCCTCTGCCTCAGATTGCAGGAATGCTACCCGTTTCCACAGGGCACGTCACGCAGAAATAACGGATTTCCGCGAAATATAGCGCGAGAATCCGCCGAAATCGCCGGGTTTTGCGGTCATACACCAGATCAGGGGGTCACCAGTTGTCGCGGAACCATTTGACGGCCCGTTTCAGGCTGCGCGAGGGCAGCCGGTCGGCGGGTGTTTCGAAATCCCACCATTCGTCCTGCGGATAGGCGGCGAAGAGCGCGAGCCCCACGCAGGACGAAAATGCTGGCCCGCAAGTCGATTGCGGCAAGCCCTGCACGCGCAGCGGCCGGCCGAGGCGGACCTGGTTGCCGAGGATGCGGCTGGCCAGCCCGTCAAGGCCGGGGATCTGGCTCGCGCCGCCTGTCAGCACGATGCGCTGGCTCGGCAGATGCTCGAAGCCTGCGGCCTCCAGCCGGCCACGGACTTCCTCGAGGATCTCCTCGACCCTCGGCCGCATCACTCCGATCAATTCGGCCCGCGTGACGGTGCGGCGGTCGTGGTGCCAATCGCCGGTCTCGCTTTCCAGCTCGATGATCTCGCGGTCGTCCATGCCGGTCGCCATCACCCCGCCAAAGCGGGTCTTGATGCGCTCGGCGTGGTTCATCGGGATCTGCAGGCCCTGGCTGATGTCGCCGGTGACGTGATCGCCGCCCATCCTCACGGTGTCGGCGTAGATCATGTGTTTCTTGATGAAGATCGACAGGCTGGTGGTGCCGCCGCCCATGTCGATGCAGGCAGCCCCGAGTTCCTGCTCGTCCTCCACCAGACTCGACACGCCCGCGACATAGGGGGCGGAGGCGAGACCGGCGAGTTCGAGGTCGCAGCGCTTCACGCAATGCAGCAGGGTCTCGATCGCGTGCGCCTCGATCGTCAGCAGGTGCATGTCGACCGAGAGCCGGTTGCCGACATGGCCGCGCGGGTCGGTGAGACCGGTGCGGTGGTCGAGCGAGAAGTTCACCGGCTGGGCGTGCAGCACCTCGCGCCCGTGGCCCAGGTCGGGCACGTCGCAGGCCGCCAGCACCTCGGCCACGCAGCCGTCGGTCACGGTGCCCGACGTCAGGGTCATTTCGCCGTCCAGCCCGTAGCTGCGCGGCCGCGCGCCGGCCAGTGCGACGATCACGTGGTCGACGCGCACCTGCGCCATCTTCTGCGCCGCCTGCACGGCGGTGCGGATCGCGCGCTCGGTCTCCTGCACGCTGTCGATCTCGCCGAAGCGCACGCCGCGCGAGCGCGTCGTGGCGGCGCCGATGATGCGGAAATTG
This sequence comes from uncultured Roseicyclus sp., assembly GCA_937139335.1. GTDB lineage: Bacteria > Pseudomonadota > Alphaproteobacteria > Rhodobacterales > Rhodobacteraceae > Roseicyclus. The sequence continues at coordinate 33,363 of CAKZPN010000002.1, forward strand.
GCCTGCCCCGCCATCGCGCCAATCCCCTCGGCCGGGGCCGAGGCGTTGGTCTGGTCGAATTTCAGGATGAGGCACGACAGCTTGTGCGTGCCGATGTCCAGCACGGCGATCACGCCGCGGCGCATCGCGTCTTGCCGCTTGGCCCGCATCGCGCGCTGGGATTGATACAGGATGCTCATCCGCTCTGCTCTCCGGTCCGGGTGTCATGCTCCAGCGCGCGGAGGCGGCGCAGCTCCTCCATCGCGTGGGGCGTCAGTTGCACGGTCAGTCGGTCGGGGTTGCGCAGGTCGAGCCTGAGCACGTCCCGCCCCAGAATGTCGGTCGCGTCGTTCAGCGCCAGCGCCCGGTCAAGCGCCTGCACCGGGCTTGCCTCGGGAAGCAGGATACGCCGCCCGTCGGTCAGCACCACGTCCCAGCGCCGCTCGCCCATCCGCACGAGGCCAAGCAGCCGGTCACCCAGCGGCGCCGCGGCGGCATGCAGCGCCAGCGCCTCGCCCACCACACGGTCGGCGCCGTCGCCCGCCACGGCGGGCAGCGGCCCGTGATCGGGTCGGTCGGCGAGGCCGGCCACGAAATGCCCCTCGGCGTCGATCAGCTGGGTGTCGTCGCGGGTCTGCCAGATCAGCGCGGGCACCCGTTCGGTCACGCGCACGGCGAGGTAGCCGCCCGACTGGATGCGCAGGTCGGCCGAGGCCACCGCAGGCAGCGCCTCGACCCTTTGGCGCAGGGCCGCGAGGTCGAGATCGAAGGAGGACATCGGCAGGTCGAGCGCCAGCGCGCCCCGGATCGCTTCGATCACCGGGTCGCTCGCGCCGTCGACGCCAAGGACGTTCACGCGGAACTCCGGCCGGCTCTCGATCTCGCGGCGGATCTCCTGCGCGCCGTCCCAGATCGCGGTGCGCCGCGCCTCGTCGGCGAAGTAGAGCCCGACCAGGAACACCGTCGCGAAACTGGGCACGCCCACCCGCAGCAGCTTGTGGAACAGCGGTGTCAGCCACAGGCGCTGCACGCGGTAGGACCAGATCGACGGCGCGGGGTCGCGGTGGGCCTCGTGCACGGGCGGTGCAGGCAGGCGGGTGGGGCCGCGGCGGGCGATCAGCGGTCGCATGACGCATCCTCCACCAGCCAGCGGCAGAGCGCGCCGAAGGAGATCCCGCAGCTCGCCGCCTGTTCCGGCGTGAGCGAGGTGGGCGTCATGCCGGGTTGCGTGTTGGTCTCGAGCAGGATCAACCCGTCGAGGCCGCGGCTGTCGTCCCAGCGAAAATCGGTGCGGCTGACGCCCCGGCAACCCAGCACGCGATGCGCGGTGGTCGACATCTTCATGCAGGCGTCGAAGATCTCGCGCGGAATATCGGCGGGCACGACGTGGCGTGATCCGCCCTCGACATACTTGGCGTTATAGTCATACCAGCCGTCGGTCAGGATATCGGTGACGGTCAGCGCGCCCTTGTCCTTCGGCCCGTCGCCCATCACCGAACAGGTCAGTTCCCGCCCCCGCACGAAAGCCTCGACCATCACGTGCTCGGGCATCGTGTCGGCCAATTGCGGCGGGCCGTTCGCGCCCTCGGGCACGAGGTAGACGCCGACCGAGGAGCCTTCGTTGTTGGGCTTTACCACATACGGCGGCGCCATGACGTGACGCGCCATCACCTCGGCCTTGCAGGCGATGCGGCTTTCTACCACCGGCAGGCCGTGGGCGCGGTAGACGTCTTTCGTCCGCGCCTTGTCCATGGCGAGTGCGGACGCCAGCACACCGGAATGGGTGTAGGGAATGCGCAGCCATTCGAGCAGGCCCTGCACGCAGCCATCCTCGCCCCAGCGACCGTGGAGCGCGTTGAAACAGACATCGGGCGAAATTTCGGTCAGCCGTGCGGGCAGGTCGGGGCCGGCATCGACCTCGATCACCTCATAGCCTTCGTCCCGCAGCGCCTGAACGCAGCCACGACCCGTCGACAGAGACACTTCGCGCTCGGACGAAGGGCCACCCATCAGGACCGCAACACGGGGGGTTTTACCGCTCGAACCCACCACCTGTGCCTCGCATCGCCGCCGGGTTCTGTGCCCGGTCGGCTCGTTTTCGGGGCTTTGCCCCTTGTTGTTCGTGCCCGGTTTGGCCGGGTCAGTCGCGTGCCGGTCGCCCGACGCGCATGATTTCCCATACTAGCTCTATTCCCTGGGTTTCTAAAACCCTTTTTCGCACCTCTTCGCCCAGACCCTCCAGATCGGTGGCCGTGGCGCCGCCGGTGTTGATCAGGAAGTTGGAGTGCATCTCCGACATCTGCGCCCCGCCCCGCGTCGCGCCGCGCATCCCGGCGGCGTCGATCACCGCCCAGGCCTTGAGGTCGTGGACGTCATCCGCCCGCCCGGTAGAGGAGAAACCGGCCGGGTTGCGGAACGTCGAGCCGGCGGTCCGCTCCTTCGTGGGTTGGCTCGCATCGCGTTTCGCAAGCTGGTCCGCCATCTTCTGCGCCAGCGCCTCCGGCTCGCCCGCATCGGCGCGGAACGTCACCTCGGTGATCACCGCGCCGTCGGGCAGATCGGTGTGACGGTAGGCAAACGCGATGTCACCGGGCATCAGCGTGACCCGCGTGCCGTCGCGCAGGATCGTGCGGGCACCGGCGAAATGATCGGCGACATATGACCCGTAGCAGCCCGCGTTCATGCGCAAGGCTCCGCCGATGGAGCCGGGGATTGTGCGCAGGAAGCTAAGATCGCGCCCCGCCTCGGCCGCCTTCCGCGCCACATGCGCGTCGAGCGCGGCGGCCCCGGCGGTCACATGGTCGCCGTCGATCGTGATGGAATTGAACCCGCGCCCGAGGCGGATCACCACGCCCGGCAGCCCCCCGTCGCGCACGATCAGGTTCGATCCGACGCCCATGGGAAAGACCGGCACGTCCAAAGGCAGCGCCTTCAGGAACTCTGCGAGGTCGTCCTCGTCCGCGGGCTGGAACAGCCAGTCCGCCGGGCCGCCAACGCGCAGCCAGGTAAGATCGGACAGCGGGCGGTTGGCGGTCAGCCGGCCGCGCACGGGGATATCGGAGATATCGGTCATGCGGCGCGTGCTAGCGGGACGCCCCGCCGCTGTCCAGCGTGGCCAATGTGGCGCAGGCTCATTCGCCCGGATGTTCGCGCTCGTCGGGGGCCAGCAGCCCCGCCAGCCGTTGCCCCGCGCGAAGGATCGGCCAGCGCAGGATCGAGGCGCCCGCCGCCATCCCGATCAGCCCCCAGACCGGACCCATGCTGAGCGTCAGGAACCCCAGAAGCGGGATGCCGGTGCCTATCAGCACCCAGGCCGACGGCCAGTGGTAGCGCTGCGGCGCCATCCCCGCGAGGCAGGCGGCGATGATCCAGAGGCAGAAGAGGACGATTGCCGTCGGCATCACGCGGCCCCCCCGAGACGGCGGCGCAGGTAGCGCAGGAGCGCGATCAGCGGGTTGCGATACATCGACAGCACGGCGAAGAGCACGACGGCGACCCAGATCCAGCCGACCTCGCGCCCGACCATCACCATCAGCGGAATGGCCAGCACCAGCAGCGCGATCCCGGGCACGTACTGCCACCGCATCGGCAGCATCGCGACCACCGCGGCGGCGATGATCCAGACCGAGGCCAGCGTCAGCGACAGGGGCATGTGCCGTCCTTTCGTGGGGGCGCGGCGCTCATCCGGCGGCCGCGCGCGTGTCGAGGTCTTTCAGCTTGTCCGGCAACCCATGCGCCCAGGCCGAGATCGTTCCCGCCCCCAGGCACACCACCATGTCCCCCGGCCGCGCCTGTTCGCGAACCAGACGCCCCAAGTCATCCTCCGACAAGATGGCGCGCGCATGACGGTGGCCATGCCGGATCAACCCGGCGACGAGATCGTCACGGCTGGCACCGGGAATGGGGTCCTCGCCCGCGGCGTAGACCTCGGCGATGGCGACCACGTCTGCGTCGTTGAAGCAGCCGCAGAAATCCTCGAACAGCGTCGACAGTCGCGAATAGCGGTGCGGCTGGTGCACGGCGATGACCCGCCCGCCGCCGTCGGAGCCGATGGCCTGCCGCGCCGCGCGCAGCACCGCCGCAATTTCTACCGGGTGATGGCCGTAATCGTCGATGACCGTGATCCCGCCGACCTCGCCCACCTTGGTGAAGCGGCGGTTCACGCCCTTGAAGCCCGCCAGCGCGTCGCGGATCTCGGCGCCCTTCATGCCCAGGTGCCGCGCCACGGCGACGGCGGCCAGGGCGTTGCTCACATTGTGATCGCCCGGCATCGGCAGGGTGCAGCCCTCGATCACCTGCCCCTCGGCCTGCAGCGCGATGTCGAACTGCGCCGCACCACCCTTGTAGGTGAGGTTGATCGCGCGCACGTCGGCCTGCGCGTTGAAGCCGAAGGTGGTGATCCGCCGGTCGGTGATGCGGCCGACCAGCGCCCGCACCTCGGGGTGGTCGGTGCAGCACACGGCAAGACCGTAGAATGGAATGTTCGAGACGAAATCGGTGAAACCCTGGCGCAGGTTCTCGATCGTGCCCCAGTGCTCCATGTGCTCGGGGTCGATGTTCGTCACGATTGCGATGGTCGCGGGAAGGCGGTTGAAGGTGCCGTCGCTCTCGTCGGCCTCGACCACCATCCAGTCGCCCTGCCCCACCCGCGCGTTCGAGCCGTAGGCGTGGATGATGCCGCCGTTGATGACGGTCGGGTCCACACCGCCCGCGTCCAGCAGCGTGGCGACCAGCGTCGTGGTCGTCGTCTTGCCATGCGTTCCCGCCACCGCGATGTTCGAGCGCAGGCGCATCAGCTCGGCCAGCATCTCGGCCCGGCGCACCACCGGCAGCCCGCGCCCGCGGGCGGCATCCAGCTCCGGGTTGCCCGGCTTGATAGCCGAGGAAATCACCACGACCTCGGCCGCCTCGAGGTTCTCGGCCTTCTGCCCGATGAAGACGCGCGCGCCCAGCCCTTCCAGCCGCTCGGTGATCTTAGACGCCTTCAGGTCCGAGCCCTGCACCGTGTAGCCGTGGTTCAACAGCACCTCGGCGATGCCCGACATGCCGATGCCGCCGATCCCGACGAAGTGGATGGCGCCCAGTTGCGTGGGAAGCTTGGTGATGGCGGCGTTCATGACGCTCCTTTCCTGGCGAGTTCCTCGACCAGCGCGGCGAGCCTGTCGGCGGCGTCCGGGAAGCCGACGCCGAGGGCTGCCTGCGCCATCTCGTCGGCGGCGGCGGGTTCGGTGAGAATGGTCTCGATCGCCGCGGCCAGGCTCTCGGGGCTCAGGCGGCTTTCGGGCATCAGCAGGGCGGCATCGGCCTCGACCAGCGCGCGGGCATTGGCGGTTTGGTGATCGCCGGTGGCGACGGCGTAGGGGATCAGGATCGCGGGCCGCCCGATCACCGCGATATCGGCGACCGAGGATGCGCCCGAGCGGCTGATCACCAGCTGCGCCTCGGACAGGCGGCGGGGCATGTCGCGAAAGAACGGCTCCACCTCGGCGCGCACGCCGGAGCGGGCATAGGCCTCGGTCACGCGCTCGAAATCCTCGGGGCGGGCCTGTTGCGAGACGCGCAGATGCGCGCGCACCCGTTCGGGCAGGCGAGCGACAGCCTCGGGCACGGTATCAGCCAGGATGCGCGCGCCCTGGCTGCCGCCGAAGACCAGAAGGCTCATCGGCCAGTCGCCGGGCGGCATGTAGGGCGCGCCGGCCCGTTCCAGCACCGAGGCGCGGACGGGGTTGCCGGTCTGCACGCCCTCGACGTCAGAGGGCAGAACGGTGGGCCAGGTGCCGCAGGCGACGACATCGACGGGGCGCGCAAAGACCTTGTTCACCCGCCCCAGCACGCCGTTCTGCTCATGGATCATGCAGGGCGTCCGCGTCAGCCAGGCCGCGGCCAGCGCCGGGATCGTCGGGTAGCCGCCGAAGCCCACCACTACGTCGGGCTTCTCGCGCCACATCTTCAGCGTTGCGCCGAAGATGCCGCCAAGAATGCGGAACGGCGCCAAGAGCCGCGCCACGATGCCGCCCTGCGCCGGGCTGCCCGACGCCACCTGCCGCACCTGCACCGCGTGCGAATAGCCGTCGGTGTAGCGCGCGCCGCGCGCATCGGTCGACAGCGTCACGCGCCAGCCCCGGCGCAGCATGACCTCGGACAAGGCCTGTGCCGGGAACATGTGGCCGCCGGTGCCGCCGGCCGCGATGATCAGGTGGGGGTTTGCCGGGGTCATCGCCTCACCTTTGCCGCGACAACAAGATGTCGCCGATCTCGCCCTGCGGACGCGACCGGGTGAAGGACAAGAGCATGCCGACCGCGATGCCCGTCGCGATGATCGAGGAGCCACCATAGCTGACGAAGGGCAGCGTCATCCCCTTGGCGGGCAGCAGCCGCGCCGCCACGCCGAGGTTGATGAAGGCCTGCAGCGCCAGGAGGCTCGCCAGCCCCGTGCCGGCCAGCCGGATGAACGGATCGCGCTCGCGGATCAGGCGGAAGAAGGCACGGATGGTGATGGTCGCGAAAAGCGCGATGATCAGGAACACGAGGATGACGCCGTATTCCTCGGCCGCGACCGCGATGATGAAATCGGTATGCGCGTCGGGCAGCGTCCAGCGCACCGTGCCCTCGCCCAGCCCCGCGCCGAAGAGCCCGCCGTTGCGGATCGCATCGGTGGCGTAGCCGATCTGGGTATGGGGGTCGATCTCGTTCGACAGGAACCCGTCGATCCGGCGCGCGACGTGTTCGGAGTTGTTGTAGGCAAAGGCCCCGCCCAGCGCCACGACGCCCATGACCGCGAAGAGGATCAGCATCGGCGCGCCGGCCACGAAATAGACCACCGACCAGGCGAAAATGATCAGCGCGGCCTGCCCGAAATCGGGCTGCATCACCAAGAAGCCGACGATCACCACGGCGGCGAACAGCGACACGCTCTTGCCCGGCGGGCCCGCGACCTCCTGGCTGGCGGCGATCATCCAGGCGGTGAAGACGACGAACATCGGTTTCAGGAACTCGGCCGGCTGCACCGAGGCGAATCCCAGCGAATACCAGCGCGTCGCGCCCTGCCCGAAATCGGTGCCGAAGGCCGGAAGCAGGCCCAGCGCCAGCGTCGCGGCGAAAAAGCCCAGAACGCCCAGCCGCCGGATCGCCACCGGCCCGATCATCGACACGAAGATCATCACCGACAGGCCCATGCCGCCGAAGGCCGCCTGCCGGATCACGTAGTAGAACGGCTCGTGCCCGTTGCGCTCGGCCAAGGGCGGCGAGGCGGCGAACCCCAAGAGGATGCCGATCGCGAACAGCGTCAGCACGCAAAAGATCGTCACCCGGTCCACCGTCCGCCACCACCGTGGTAGAACAGCCTCGCCGGATTGCACGATTACCGTGCCATGCGCGATTTCCGTCATGGGGTCTGCCCGCCCGTTCTTGCCGTATCCGCCTCGGATCGTCCGGTTTTCCGGATCTCGTAGGTCAGCCTAACCCGAAATCGCCGCAGGGGCCAGCCTTTGCTTGACCGTGACGGATTTGCTTCAGTCGGGGGTGGCGAGCTTGTTTACCTGCTCCATGAAGTCCTGCCCACGATGCTCGAAACTGTCGTACTGGTCGAAGCTCGCCGCCGCGGGGGCGAGCAGCACGGTGTCGCCGGGTTCGGATTCGGCGGCGGCGCGGGCGACGGCGGTGGCCATGTCACCGCAGATCTCGAGCGGGACCGCGCCCAGATGCAGCGCGAAGGCTGCCGCCTCGCGCCCAATGACATAGGCCTTCACCACCTCGCCTGCCGCGGGGGCGAGCGCGGCCATGCCGCCCTCCTTCTCCAGCCCGCCGCAGATCCAGCGGATGCGCTGAAACGCGCCCAGCGCCTTGACCGCCGCATCCACGTTCGTCGCCTTGCTGTCGTTCACGTAGGAGACGCCGTTGATCTCGGCCACCCTCTGCGAGCGGTGCGGCAGGCCCTCGAAGCTCTGGAACGCCGCCTCGATCTCCTTCGGCGCGAGCCCCAGCGCGCGGCACGCGCCATAGGCGCAGGCGGCGTTCTGGTGGTTGTGCGCACCGGGCAGGCCGGCCACGCCGCGCAGGTCGATGGACGCCACCTGCCGCGCCTTGCGCATCTCGCTGAGCCAGCCCTTGCGCGTCACCAGATCCCAGCCCGGACCCGACACCTTGCCGGATGCTACGCGGATCACCCGCAGGTCGCCTGGCCCCTCGGCCAGCTGGTTGGCAAGGTAGCGCCCCTCGGGCTCGTCCACGCCGATGATCGCGCGGTCCGGCCCGCCCTCGGCGAAAAGCCGGCGCTTGGCCGCGAAATAGCCGCCGGGGCCGCCGTGCCGGTCGAGGTGATCGGGCGAGAGGTTGGTGAAGACCGCCACGTCGGGCGTCAGCGACCGGGCGAGGTCGGTCTGGTAGGAGCTGAGTTCCAGCACCACCACCCCGCCATCCTCGGGCGGATCGATGTCGAGCACGCCGCGCCCGATGTTGCCGGCGAGCTGCACGGAACGCCCCGCCGCGGTGAGGATATGCGCGATCAGCGCCGCCGTGGTCGACTTGCCGTTCGACCCGGTGACGGCGACGACCTTCGGCGGGTCCTCCATCTCGTCCCACTCGCCCGAAGCGACCGAGCGGAAGAACAGGCCGATGTCGTTGTCGACCGGAACCCCCGCCGCCCAGGCTGCCGCGATGGCGCGGTGCGGCGCGGGGTAGAGATGCGGGATGCCGGGCGAGGTGACGAGGCAAGCGACCGCCTCGAACGCGTCCTGCGCCATCGGGTCCCAGATCGCGAAGCCCTCGGCCTCCGCCGCCTCGCGCCCCGCCGCGCCGTCGTCCCAGCACAGCGCCTCCGCCCCGCCCGCGCGCAACGCCCGCGCGGTGGACAGGCCCGACCGACCCAGCCCCAGCACGCCCACGCGCGCGCCCTCAAACCCTCGTACCGGTATCATGTCTTGGCCCTTCCTTCGCTCGCCCCCGGCGGCCCGATCCGCGCCGCGATCCAGGCGACGCGCTCGGCCACCGGGGCCTTGGGCATGATCTCTACCGCATATCCGGCGGCAGGAAAGGCCCGCAACAACCTCTCGTATTCCGCGACGGCCTCGGCAAGCCCGTGTTGCCGCTCAGGCTCGGAGGCGAAGAGCTCGGGCCAGGGCGGGGCGAGGAACACCGGGCTGGCGTAGCGCAGGCCGGGGTCGGACAAGGTAAGGCCCAGCGCCGCGAGCCCCGACAGGGCGTCGATCACGCAGCGGTCGAAGATGACCGGTCCCGGCAAGGTGGCGGCCTGGGCGTGGTCGGCGCGGGCGAGCGCGATGCAGGCCTCCAGAAACCCCGCCAGATCCTCCCACGGGCGCGGCCCGCCCGCACGCAGGACACGCCGGCCCGGCTCCGGCACGGTGGCATAGCCCGCCGCCGACAAGGCATCGAGCAGCGTGGATTTCCCGCCGCCCGAACAACCCGAGAGCACGAAAAAGCGATGCGCCATGCGCGTCCCCTGCCCTTTGTTGCCAGAAATTCCGAGGTTTCGCGGCCGCTACCAGCGCACCGACAGCTTGTCGCGGAAGAACCGGCCCGTCGGCCCGTCGTCTGGCAACTCGGCCAGCCACAGCGCCGTTTCGGCGCCTTCCTCGGGGCTGCGCGCCGCATCCGGCCCGCCGATCCGCGTGCGCACCCAGCCGGGGCACATCGCGTTGATCTTGACCCCTTCGGGCAGGTCGCGCGGCAGCGCCTTGGTCAGCGCGTTCAGCGCCGCCTTGGCGACCCCATAGGCGCCCGGCCCTTCCAGCCCCTCGCCGAAGCTGCCCCAGCCCGACGAGACATTCACGATCCGGCCCCAGTTCTGCGCCGCCATATGGGGCACGACCGCGCGGATCATCTCGAACGGGCCGCGGAACATCACGTCGACCGACATGTGGAACCCGCCCGGATCCTCCAGCATGTTGGTGTCGATCAGGACGCCCGCGTTGTTCACCAGGATGTCGACGCCGCCGATCTTGTCGATGGCCGCGCCGAGACTGTCGATCCGCGCCACGTCGATGCGCACCGCCTGCGCGCCGATGTCCTCGGCCACGACGCGCCCGGCCTCTAGGTCGCGCACGCCGATCACCACGCGGTGCCCGCGCGCCACCAGCCCCTCGGCGATGGCCCGCCCGATGCCGCGATTGCCGCCGGTGACGAGCGCCGTGGGCCTCTCGGGGCGTCCCTGCGGCACGGTCATCATCTGAGTTTCAACGTAGCGAGGCCGATTAGCGCGAGGATCAGCGAGATGATCCAGAACCGGATCACCACCTGCGGCTCGGCCCAGCCCTTCTTCTCGAAATGGTGGTGGATCGGCGCCATCAGAAACACGCGCTTGCCGGTCGCCTTGAAGTAGCCGACCTGCACGATGACGCTGACCGCCTCGGCCACGAAGAGCCCGCCGACGATGGCCAGCACGATCTCGTGCTTGGTCGAGACCGCGATCGCGCCGAGCGCCCCGCCCAGCGCGAGCGACCCGGTGTCGCCCATGAATACCGCCGCCGGCGGCGCGTTGTACCACAGGAAGCCGAGGCCGCCGCCGACGAGGCCCGCGACGAAGATCAGCAACTCGCCAGTGCCGGGCACGTAATGCACGTCGAGGTATTCGGTGAAGTCGACCCGGCCGACGGCATAGGCGATGACACCCAGCGTCGAGGCCGCGATCATCACCGGCATGATCGCGAGCCCGTCCAGCCCGTCGGTCAGGTTCACCGCGTTGGCCGAGCCGACGATGACGAACATGGCGAAGGGGATGAAGAGCCAGCCCATATTGAACAGCACGTCCTTGAACACCGGCACGGCCAGCCGGGCCGACAGCTCGTCGGGGTGGAAGTAGACGGCGGCACCGGCGGCGACGGCGGCGATGCCGAAGCCGATCATCAGGCGCACGCGCCCCGACACCCCGGCGCTGGTGTTGCGGCTGACCTTGGCCCAGTCATCGGCGAAGCCGATCATCCCGAAGGCGACGGTCGTGCCCAGCACGATCCAGACATACGGGTTGTCGAGCCGCGCCCAGAGCAGCGTCGACAGCGTCAGCGCGGCGAGGATCAGCAAGCCGCCCATCGTGGGCGTCCCCGACTTGGTGGCGATGTGATGCGCCGGCCCGTCGGAGCGGATCGGCTGGCCCTGCGCGTATTTGCGGCGCAGCGCGTTGATCAGCGGTTGACCGAACATGAAGCCGAAGATCAGCGCAGTGAAGAAGGCGGCGCCAGCCCGAAAGGTGATATATCGGAACAGGTTGAAGACATCCCCGCCATCCGACAGCGCGCTCAGCCAATACAACATCTAGCGGGGTCCTCGCCTGTGATCTACCGCCGCTTGCCCCAGTTTGCGCAAGGCGTCAACCACGCGGCTTACCTTGATTCCCTTGGAGCCTTTTATCAGCAACACATCGCCCGCGCGCAGCGTTTGCGGCAGGGCGCTTGCCAATTCCTCGGCAGTATCGGCATGGCGGCCACGCAATTTCACCGGCAGGGCGGCGTCGAGGTGCTGCATCAGCGGCCCGACAGTATGAACGCAGTCGATCCGGGCCATGGCCGGATGATCTGCAATGGCTGCATGCAGCGCCGGACCGGTCTCGCCCAGTTCCAGCATGTCGCCCAGGATCGCGATGCGCCGGCCCCGGCCCTCGGGCTCGGCTGCGGCGAGCATCTCCAGCGCGGCGGCGATGGAGACCGGGTTGGCGTTGAAGGCGTCGTCGATCATGTCGATGGCGAGGTCGTCGGTGGCGCTCAGCACCACCCGTTCGCGGGTGCCGCGCCCGGCGAAGGGCGACCAGCCCGCCAGCGCCAGCGCAGCCTCGGTCGCGTCGGCCCCCGCCGCCTCGGCCGCGGCCAGCGCGATCAGCGCGTTGATGGCGAAATGCCGACCCGGCGCGCCGATCTTGAACAGCCGCTCGACCCCCGACAACTCGGCCCGGATGACCGTCGCGGCATCGGCCAGTTGCACCTCGATGAGCCGCGCCTCGCATCCCTCGGCCGTGCCGACGCGGATGAGGCGGGCGCCGCTGGCCTCGGCCGCGTCGCGCAGGATTGGGAAGGTCTCGATGTCGGCATGAGCCAGCGCGATGCCGCCCGGCTCCAGCCCCGCGTAGATCGCGGCCTTTTCGATGGCGATGCCCTCGATCCCGCCGAAGGCCGCCAGATGCGCGGGGGCGACGGTGGTGACGACGGCGACATGCGGCCGGGCAAGCCGGGCCAGCGGGGCGATCTCGCCGGGCGCGTTCATGCCGATCTCGATCACCGCGAAGTCGGTATCGACCGGCATCCGCGCGAGCGTGACCGGCACGCCCCAGTGGTTGTTGAAGCTCGCCTCCGCCGCATGGGTCCGGCCCTGAGGCGTCAGCGCCGCGCGCAGCATGTCCTTCACCGTGGTCTTGCCGACCGACCCGGTGACGGCGATGACGCGGGCCTTCGACCGCGCGCGGCCCGCCGCGCCCAGCGCGCGCAACCCGTCCATCACGTCGCCGACCACCAGCAGTTGCGCGGGATCGACGCCGTCCGGCACGTGGGAGACCAGAGCGGCCACAGCGCCGCGGGCCAGCGCGTCGGCGACGAATTCGTGGCCGTCCCGCGCAGCGGAAAGCGCGATGAAGAGATCGCCGGGCGCCACCGTCCGGCTGTCGATGGAGATGCCGGTGGCTTCCCAGTGGCCCGCCACCGTGCCACCCGTCGCCGCAGCCGCTTCCGCCGCGGTCCAGAGCGCACTCATGCCCGACCCTCCAGCGCGGCGACGGCCACGCTCGCCTGCTCCACGTCGTCGAAGGGGTAGATCACGTCGCCCACTGTCTGGCCGGTCTCGTGCCCCTTGCCCGCGATCAGCAGCGCATCACCGGGTTCCAGCGCGTCGACGCCGCGCAGGATCGCCTCGGCGCGGTCGCCGACCTCGATCGCTTCGGGACAGCCCTGCATCACCTCGGCGCGGATCGCGGCGGGATCCTCGGAGCGGGGGTTGTCATCGGTCACGAACAGCACGTCGGCATTCTCCGCCGCGGCGCGGCCCATCAGCGGGCGCTTGCCCCGGTCGCGGTCGCCGCCCGCGCCAAAGACGACGATGAGCCGGCCCATGACATGCGGACGGAGCGCCTTCAGCGCGGTCTCGAGCGCGTCGGGGGTGTGCGCATAGTCGACGAAGACCGGCGCACCGTTGTCGCGGCGCCCCGCCAGCTGCATCCGCCCGCGCACGCCCGATAGGCGTGGCAGCACGCCGAACACCGCCTCGGGGTCCTCGCCCGCAGCGATGACAAGGCCCGCGGCAGTCAGCACGTTCATCGCCTGGAACGCCCCGATCAGCGGCAACCGCGCCTGCACCGGTCGGCCCTGCCAGCGAAACAGCAGATCCTGCCCCGTTTCGTCCAGCCTGCGGCCGGTGATCTTCAGGCCAGCATCTTCGCTGTAGTGCCCGACGCCGATCACCTCGATCTCGCGTTCCGCGCAGGCTTCGGCCACGCGGCGGCCATGGTCGTCGTCGAGGTTCACCACCGCGACGCCATCCTCGGGCAGAAGCTCGGTGAACAGGCGCAGCTTGGCGGCGAAATAGGTGTCCATGTCGCCGTGATAATCGAGGTGATCCTGTGACAGATTCGTGAAGGCCGCGGCGGCAAGATGCACCGCCTCCATCCGCCGCTGGTCGAGCCCGTGCGATGACGCCTCCATCGCGACATGGCTGACGCCCGCCTCGGCCATCTCGGCCAGCACGCGGTGCAGCGTGAGCGGCTCGGGCGTGGTGTGGATGCCCGGCGCGGCAAAGGCGCCCTCGACACCGGTGGTGCCGACATTCACCGCCTCGTGGCCAAGTGCGGCCCAGATCTGGCGGGTGAAGCTGGCGACGGATGTCTTGCCGTTGGTGCCGGTGACAGCCACGACCGTGTCGGGCTGCGCGCCGAACCAGAGTGCCGCGGCATGGGCGAGTGCGGCGCGCGCATCTTCCACCACCACAAGCGCCGCGTCCGAGGCCGCGATCTCGGCCTTCGCGATCTCCGCGCCCTTCCGGTCGGTCAGGATCGCGCCCGCCCCCATCCGCAGCGCGTACTGGATGAATTCACCGCCATGCACCCGCGTGCCCGGCAGCGCTGCGAAGAGCGCGCCCCGCACCACCTTGCGGCTGTCGAGCGCCAGGCCCGTGACGGCGGCATCGCCACCCGTCCGCGCGGTCAGTCCGAGATCCGACAGATGCCTTGTTCGAGGCGCCATGCCTCACCCCCGCGCAAGTTCAGTTTGAACTGCTGGATAGCGCATAGGCGTCGAGGGGTTCAATCTCTGGTCTGAGGCCAAGAAGCGGCGCGGTGCGTCGAATGATCTCCGCGCCGACCGGTACGGCGGTCCAGCCCGCGGTGCGGCGATCCTCGGGGCCGGAATTGTCCACCGGTTCCTGCAGGGTGGTGATGAGCACGTAGCGCGGATCGGTCATCGGGAAAGCCGAGGCGAAAGTGGTGATGTTGCGGTCCTCGTAATAGCCGCCGGTCGGGCGCGGCAGGTCGGCGGTGCCGGTCTTGCCGCCCACGGCGTAGCCCTCGACCTCGGCGAAACTGGCCGTGCCCTCGGTCACGACGGCGCGCAGGAGGCCGCGCATCTCGCGGCTGGTCTCCTCCGAGATGATCCGCTCCCCCGTCTGGGGCACGTCCTGCCGCAGCAGCGTGGGCTGGATCCGCGTGCCGCCGTTTACCATGGTCGCATAGGCGGCGGCGAGGTGCAGCGGCGAGGTCGAGAGGCCGTGGCCATAGGAAATCGTCATCGTCGACAGCTCGCCCCAGCGCGACGGCACCAGCGGCCGGGCATTCGCCGCCTCCACCACCTCGACCGGAGAGGGGTCGACGATGCCGAGCGAAGTGAGGAAGGCCTGCTGCCGTTCCCCCCCGATGGCCTGAGCCATCCGCGCCGTACCGATGTTGGAGGAATGAGTGAAGACGTCATGCACCGACTGCGACGAGCCGTAGTTGCGGAAATCGTTGATGGCGAAACCCGCCATCCGCAGCGGACCGCGGGTGTCGATCATGTCGGTGGTGCTGAACAGGTCCAGTTCGAGCGCCTGCGCGACGGTGAACGCCTTGAACACGCTTCCCAATTCGTAGACGCCCTGCACCGCGCGGTTGAACAGCGGGCTGTCGGCCGGGTCGCCCTCCAGCAGCGGGCGGGGCCGCGCGTTGGGGTCGAAATCGGGCAGGCTCGCCATCGCGATCACCTCGCCGGTGCGCACGTCGATCATGACCGCCGAGCCGCCGCGCGAATTCATCAGCGCCATGCCGCCCGCCAGCACCTCTTCGACGGTGGCCTGAACGGTCAGGTCGATCGACAGCATCATCGGCGCGGTCTGGCCGGGGTCGCGCAGCATCTCGTCGAACATCGCCTCGACGCCCGCGACGCCGATCACCTCGGCCGCGTTCACTGCCTCCTGCCCGAAGCCAGCACCGCCCAGGATGTGCGCGGCGATCGGCCCGTTGGGGTAAAGCCGCATCTCGCGCGGGCCAAACAACAGGCCCGGTTCGCCCAGGTCGTGGACCTGCTGTTCCTGCTCGGGCGAGAGATAACGCCGCAGCCAGAGGAACCGCCGTTCGGACGTGAAGCGGGTGTAGAGCGTGTCGGCGTCCATCTCGGGAAAGATGTCGGCCAGGCCATCGGCAGCGGCGCGGGCATCGACGATCTCGTGCGGGTGGGCGTAGAGCGCGTTGGTGGCGAAATTCGTCGCCAGCACCCGGCCCCGACGGTCGACGATATCGGCGCGGGTGGTGTGGATCGCGCTTTCCGAGCGTGCGACGCGCGGCTCTTCCGCCTCGGTGGTAGCCAGCGCGGCCATGCGAAACCCGACCGAGCCGAAGGCCATCAGGAACACCAGCGCCATCAGCAAGAGCCGGCTTTCGGCGCGCTGGCGCAACCGGTCGCGTTGCGCCTCGTGGCGCAGGCGCAGGTTCTCGCGCTCGATCGCGTCGGGGTTTTCCCCTTTTGCGCGGGCGTCGAGGACGCGGGCAAGCGGGCGGAGCGGCGTGCGCATGGTCATGGGTCCAAGTCTCCATCCGGGCCGGAGGCGCTGTCGAGCAGGACCTCGTCGAACTCCGGCTCGGGCGGCGGATAGGGGATCTGGGCGGCGCGGCCGAATTGTTCGGGCGCAAGCGGCAGAAGCTGCAACCGCTCGAAATTGAAATCGGCCAGCTCGCGCAGCCGGTCGGGCCGGTTCAGGTAGGCCCATTCGGCGCGCAGGATCGACAGGCGCTCGCGCTCGGCGCCGATCTGGTACTGAAGCCGGTCGACGCGGCGCTCGGCCTGCTGGGTCTGGATCGTCTGGTGATAGGCCCAGTAGCCCAGCGCGATCACGGCGAGGAGCGAGAGGACACTGGCAAAACCGCGCATCAGAACGCCTCCGGCAATTTGGGCAGGCCCAGCGCCGAACGGTCGACCGGCGTGGCCTGCGTCTCGGTGCGGGTCGCGACGCGCAGCTTGGCGGAACGCGACCGGGGGTTTTCGGCCAGTTCCGCGTCGTCGGCCGCGATGGCCTTTTTCGGGGTCAGCACGAAGGCTGGTTCGCGCGCCTCGGGCTCGGGCGCATGGCGCGAACCGCCGCCGCCTTCGCTGGCGCGGTCGGCCAGAAAGCGTTTCACCACGCGATCCTCGAGCGAATGAAAGGTCACGACGGCCAGCTTGCCGCCGGGCTTCAGCGCGCGCTCGGCGGCCTCGAGACCCAGAAACAGTTGGCGCAGCTCGTCATTCACCGCGATGCGGATGGCCTGGAAACTGCGGGTCGCCGGGTGGCTCTGCCCCGGTTTCTTGCGCGGCAGGCATTTCTCGACAAGGCGCGACAGCTGCAGCGTCGTGGTGATGCGCGTCTCGGCCCGCGCCGCGACGATGGCCTTGGCGATCCGGCGCGAGGCGCGCTCCTCGCCGTAATTGAACAAGATGTCGGCGATCAGCTCCTCGGGGGCCTCGTTGACGAGGTCCTCGGCCGACGGCCCCACCTGCCCCATGCGCATGTCGAGCGGGCCGTCGTTCATGAAGGAAAACCCGCGCTCCGCCTGGTCGAGCTGCATCGACGACACGCCAAGATCCAGCGTCACGCCGTCCAGCGGCTCGCCCGCCAATTGATCGAGGTCGGAGAAGGTGCCCTGCACCAGCCGCAGCCGGTCGCCGTATGCACCGGCCCAGGGTTTCGCCATCTCGAAGGCCAGCGGGTCGCGGTCGATGCCGATCACGCGCGCGGCCCCGGCCTCCAGCAGGCCCTTGCTGTAGCCGCCCGCGCCAAAGGTGCCGTCAAGCCAGATGCCCTCGACCGGGGCAACCGCGTCCAGAAGCGCGCGCAACAGGACCGGCAAATGCGGGGCACGTCCCCCTGTCGGTGTGTCCGGCCCGGTCATTCCGATGCGGGGGCTGCCGGTTCGTCGGGCAGCAGGGACAGCGGGTCGAAATACTCGTCGCCCTGCCCAAGCTCCTTGAGCAACGCGGCAAGCGACGCGGCCTGCGCCTCGGCGGCCGCCGGGCTCAGGATGTGGAATTTCTCGCCATGGCCCTCGAACGACGCCTCTTCGCCGAGGTCGATCTTGTCGCGCAACTCCTGCGACAGCACGAGCCGCCCGGTGTCGTCGACGCTGACGGTCTCGGACATGGTCTTGTAGTAAAACGACATGATCCGTTTGGCGTGGGAGCCTTCCTTCATCGCGCTGATCCGCGCCATCAGCCGGTCGTAGGCATCGCCTGACCAGCATTCCAGGTGGTTTTTCGTCGGATCGCCGAAGGTGATGTAGAGGCGGGGCGCGCCGTCCGGCACGTAGGAGCTGTCGCAGTTCTGCAAGACACGACGGAACTTGGCCGGGATCGAGACCCGGCCTTTTCCATCCACCTTGTTCCGGCTTACGCCGATGAACTCGCGTTCCACGGGGCTCTGCCCTCTTTAAGCCTCATTCCGGCCCTATTTTGGCCGTCGGAACAAAAACGGCGGACCGAGCAAGCTGCCACTGCTCAATCCGCCGTACTTGTCCCATCGCTGGGTGTCCGACTACGCAGGCCACCTGGGGGGATGTCTGCTCGCCTGCGCGCCGGATCTCTTTTTTACTGGCGTTGGAGATGCCTGTATGAACCTGCCGTTTTTTGTTTTTGGTTCAGGCCTTTGCGGCCCGTCGTTTATCTCGTCTGCCGATGTCCAATTGATGCCATGGAGGAGTTTCCCATGCAAACCCTTTTTTTGGGAAACACTCCCAAGATGTGGGATTTGAGAGGTCCGCAGAACAGCATGTGGGGGCGCAAACCCCTGTCGGCGCGCCACCACTAGTGTGTCCTGTGTGAGTTATCCCCAGATATAGCGGTCGCGCGGGCACGGGACGGCATGGGGCGTTGGCCCAAAAAAATCCGGGCTCAGGGACGAAATTTCATGATTTTCAGGAGTCCAGGCGCCAGAATCCGGCGAATCACCTATGCGTGAGCGCCGGGATCAACCCCCGCTCAGACGATCCCGCCGTCGATGAACCGCCGCGCAAGCGCCGCGTAGGCCTGTGCCATCGGGCTGTCGCCCGCCGCGATCGGCGTGCCGGCATCGCCCGCCAGCCGCGTGTCGAGGTCGATGGGCAGGCTGCCGAGAAACGGCAGGTCAAGCTTGGTGGCTTCAGCCTTCACGCCGCCTTCGCCGAAGATATGCGCCTCGTGGCCGCAATTGGGGCAATGGTAGACGCCCATGTTCTCGACCAGGCCCAGGATCGGCGTCTTCAGCACCTCGAACATGTTCAGCGCCTTGCGCGCATCCAGCAGCGCCACGTCCTGCGGGGTGGAGACGATGATCGCCCCCGTCACCTCGGACTTCTGGCACAGGGTCATCGCGACATCGCCGGTGCCGGGCGGCAGGTCGACGAGCAGTACGTCCAGCTCGCCCCATTCCACCTGCGTCAGCATCTGCTGCAACGCGCCCATCAGCATCGGGCCGCGCCAGACCACGGCCTTGTCCTCGGGCAGCATGAAGCCGATCGACATCAGCGTGACGCCGTGGCCCTGCAGCGGGATGATGGTCTTGCCGTCGGGCGAGGACGGGCGCTTGTTCACGCCCATCATGCGCGGCTGCGACGGCCCGTAGATGTCGGCGTCGAGCAGCCCCACCCGCTTGCCCGCCCGCGCCAGCGCCACGGCGAGGTTTGAAGCGACGGTGGATTTGCCCACGCCCCCCTTGCCCGAGCCGATGGCGATGATGCGTTTCACGCCCACAGGCCGCATCGGGCCGGCCTGCGGCGTCGGGTGTCCGCCGATCTTCAGGCTGGGCGGCTCGCCCGCCGGCGCGCGCGGAGGCGCCTTGGCGGCGGGGCCATGGGCGGTCAGCGCGACGCTCACCTGCTCGACGCCCGGCAGCTTGCGCAACAGCCCCTCGCAGGCCATCCGCACAGGCTCCATCCGCTGCGCCATCTCGGGGCTTTCGGCCTCCAGTACGAAGCTGACCTTGCCGCCGTCGACGCGCAGCGCCCGCACCATGTCGCGGCTCACGACATCTCCGCCATCGGGCAGGGTCAGGCCGCGCAGGGCCTCGAGGATGGTGTCGCGGGTCTGGGTCATCGGATCGGTCCTTTGGGGCAGGTCTGGGATGACATAAGGGTTCAGCCCTGCCTCTGCATCCCCAGAACGACCGCGCCCTGCGCCAGCGCGCCGAGCAGCCCCGCCACCACCAGCGCCCCCGAGATGCCGATCCATTCGCCCAAGCCCCCCACCGCAAAGGCGCCCAGCGCCACGGTGCCGAAGCCGACGACGACCCACAGGCTCATGACCCGGCCGCGGTAGCTGTCGGGCAGGTCGGACTGGATCGCGGCCTGCATGCTGACGCCGACCCAGGTGGCGCAGAACCCGGCGAGCGCCGTGGCGAGGAGTGCTATCGGCCAGACCGGGGCGAGGCCCATGGCGACCACCGCGCCCTGCCCGGCCATCGCGGCCCAAAGCACCGCCGCCGGAATGCGCGCGCCGACCGCGCCCGCGCCTGCGGCCTTCATGAGCGCCGAGGACACCGCGCCCACCCCCGCCGCAGCGGTCAGCATGCCCAGCCCCGCCGCGCCCCGGTCGAAGGCGCCATCGGCCAGCACCGGCAGGATCTCCAGCGCGCCGCGCACGATGGTGGCGAAAACCAGCGTGATCAGAAGCGCCAGGCGCACCAGCGGCGCGGTCGTCGCGTAGCGCAGCCCGTCCGCCATGTCGCTGAAGACCGAGACCTTCGGGCGCTGCGGCAGGTCGCGCGGCCGGAGCCGTGGCAGAACCGCCAGCATCGGCACGTAGCACAGCACCGACACCCAGAGCGCCACCCCCGCGCCCG
The DNA here is from genome assembly GCA_937139335.1 of uncultured Roseicyclus sp. GTDB lineage: Bacteria > Pseudomonadota > Alphaproteobacteria > Rhodobacterales > Rhodobacteraceae > Roseicyclus. Next base: position 53,580 of record CAKZPN010000002.1, read on the forward strand.
CGGTGGCGATGACCCAGCCGGCCAGCACCGGCGCCACCAGCCGCGCGAGGTTGAAATTCAGCGCCGTGATCGTGACGACATGCTGCACCATGTCCTGCGGCACCAGGCGCGGGCCCAGTGACATCCGCACCGGGTGATGCGCCGAGGAGATCACCCCGATGACCAGCGCCGCCGCCAGCAGCGCCATCGGGCCGGTGACGGGCAGCGCCAGCGCCAGCGCCGCCAGCACCAGCGCCATAAGCCCGTTGGTGATGAAGGACGCGCGCCGCACATCCACCCGGTCGGCCATGACGCCGAAGAACGGGCCCAGGACCAGCGTCGGCGCAAGACTGAGCCCCGCCACCAGCCCCACGAAGCCTGCCGAGCCGGTGCGTTCCCACGCGAGCCAGCCGAGCGTGACCCGCTGCACCCAGATCGCCTGCACCGCAAAGAAGATGCCCATGAAGAACAGCCGGAATTGCCCGTCCCGGAACGACCCCCCAGCCAGTCCGGAAAAGTCAAGACTCAGGTGACGCAAGGTCATGCCCAGCCATGCACTTGCTGCAAAGCAGCATTGAAGCATCGTGCGTTGTGCAGTCGCAGCATTCGCTTATCTTCAGTTTTAACAGGGGCGAACAGACGAAAGCCCTGCGGGACAATGTTAGCGCAATCCGGCGCTGCCCCGCCGAACGAGGAAAGAGACACCAGATGGCATACGTTTCGAGCAACCGCACCACCGCCACGCTCAGCCTGGGCAACCGCTTCGCCGAAATCCGCAAGGATTTGGCAGAGGCATGGCGCGCTCATCGCGTCTATCGCCAGACGCTGACCGAATTGCAAGGGCTCTCCCCGCGCGAGCTGAACGACCTTGGCCTGAACCCTTCGATGCTGCACTCCATCGCGCTCGAAGCGGCTTACGGCAAGCAGGGCTGAGGCCCCGAGTTTCAAGAATGGTCTGACGATCCTCCTCCTCCCTTGAGATCGTCTGGCTTGCGGATCCATCTCCCTCCTCCCTTGGGTGGGTCCGCGAATACCCGGTCCGGCAACGGACCACATCTGATCGGTTTCCTCCTCCTCCCTTGGGAACCGTGACGACCGGCGGCGGGGCTCTCCTCCTCCCTTGACCCCGTCGCCACTCATTCCAGCAGGGCCTGGGCCTTGCGACCCGCAATTCGGCGCCTCCTCCTCCCTTGGCGCCGGACGCAGGCGGCGGAACCCTCTCCTCCCTTGGGTTCCGCCGCTTTTTTTATGCCGGTCGGCTTTGGCGCCTGTCAGCCGCGCTCGTCCTTGGGCGAGCCCATCACCACATAGGTCGTGATCGTCGCCACCTGCGGCAGCGCGCCGAGGATGTCGGTGTGAAACCGCTTGTAGGCGCGCAGATCCGCCGCCTCGACCCTCAGCAGATATTCGACCGCCCCCGTGACGTTGTGGCATTCGCGCACTTCGGGTGCCGCCTGCATTGCCCGCTCGAACGCCTCCTGTGCGCGCTTGGTGTGTTCGCTGAGCCCGACGGTGATGAAGGCCACGAACCCCACCCCCAGTTTGTCGGGCGGCAGGACCGCGCGGTAGCCCGCGATCACGCCCGCCGCCTCCAGCGCCTGCACCCGGCGCAGCGTGGCCGAGGGGCTGAGCGACACGCGCTCGGCGAGGTCGAGGTTGCTGATCCGCCCCTCGCGGGCAAGGGCGCGCAATATCTGGCGGTCTTTCTCGTCAATCGTCGTCATTTGTTGTGCAGATTGTCCGACCTTCACAAAGATTGCAATTTCATTGCGCCACTTTGCGCGCAATCTGCCGTGCATGACGCCCGACATCCTCCTCGCCCTCATCCTCTTCGGGTTCGCCTCCTCCATCACGCCGGGGCCGAACAACATCATGCTGCTGGCCTCGGGCGCGAATTTCGGGCTGGCGCGGACGGTGCCCCACATGCTGGGCATCTCGCTCGGCCATGCGCTGATGGTGGCGCTGATCGGTCTGGGGCTGTTGCACCTGTTCGAGGCGCTGCCCTGGCTCCGCCCCACGCTGATGGCCGCCTGCGCCGCCTACCTCCTGTTTCTCGCGTGGAAGATCGCCAACGCCGCCCCGCCCGGCGCGGCGGCGACGGATGCCCGCCCCTTCACCTTCCTGCAGGCGGCGGCGTTCCAATGGGTGAACCCCAAGGCCTGGTACATGGCGATCTACGCTCAGACCAACTTTGCCCCCGACACTGCGGACTGGACCGGGGCGCTGATCGTCCCGGCGGTCTTCGCGCTGGTGAACCTGCCCTCGGTCGCGGTCTGGGCGGCTGCGGGCACGCAACTGCGGCGCTGGCTTCAGGCACCGGGGCGGCTCCGCGCGTTCAACGTCACCATGGCGCTGCTGCTGGTCGCGTCGCTCTACCCGATGCTCACGGGCTAGCGTCCGACTTCGCCGCCCCGGCGGCGACGATCCAGAAGAACCGTGCCAGCAGCAGAAGGAAGGCCATGGCAACAAGGCCGATCGCCCGTTCGACCGCCCCGTTGATCTCATCGGGCGCGTTGAAATAGAGCCCCGCGCCCGCCCCCCAGACCAGCGCCAGCCCGATCGCGGCGCGCGCCAGGACCAGCGACCGGGCCCTCAGGCCGGCGGCCATCGCAAGCGGCGCGGCAAAGAACAACAGGCCCATGACATAGACGACATAGATGTGCACCACGACGCCATCGGAGTCGCCGTCGCCATACTCGTTGCGCGCCCCGATCACCACCACGGACGCGGCGATGACCGCCAGCATGACCGTGCCCGCGCCCCATCCGACGTCGCCGGCGTGACAATGCGCGGCCCCGAGCGCCAAGGCCACGATCCCGCCGGCCAAGGCGTAGAGGGCCACGTCCTGGATGATCTCGAAGCGGCCCGCGGCCAGTTGCGACACCGTATCGGCGACCGCGTCATGGCCGGGGACCACGAGGCTTCCGACGATGTTTCCGAGCACCATCGACGCCACGCCGATCACGCCGATAACCGCACAGAAACGCAGGAAACCGGGGCTGGTGCTGCGGCTTGCGGTATCGGTCGTCATCATCTCGGTCCAATCGGTCCGGGTGGCTCAGAACGGCACGTCATCCGCCGCGTCGGCGGACACGAGGAAGCGGCCGACGACATGCTTGTCGCCCGCCTTGTCGAAGGATATCCCGAGCTTGTCGCCCTCGACCGAGGTCACGGCGCCATAGCCGAATTTCTGGTGAAAGACGCGGTCGCCCACCGAAAACGCGCTGACGGCTTCCGCGTCGATGGTCATGTTGCGCGCCTCGCTGGGCTGGCGCAGGCCGGGCCGGGCCTGGTTGGCCTGCAGCCGCTTCCAGCCCGGCGAATTGTAGACATCCGCCCGCGCCGCCGCCTCGTGCAGGTCCGAGCCGCGCATCATCCCCGCGACGGGCGAGGCGCTGGCCCCCATGCCGCCGCCATGGCCGTAAAGGCCGGGCGGCGTCAGCACCTCGACGTGATCGGATGGCAACTCGTCGATGAAACGCGAGGGCATCTGGCTCTGCCACTGGCCGTAGACCCGACGGTTGCCGGCGAAGCTGATGGTGCAGACCTCCTCGGCGCGCGTGATGCCGACATAGGCGAGGCGGCGCTCCTCCTCGAGCCCCTTCATCCCCTCCTCGTCCATCGCGCGCTGCGACGGGAAAAGCCCGTCCTCCCAGCCCGGCAGGAACACGGCGGGAAACTCCAGCCCCTTGGCGGCGTGGAGCGTCATCAGCGTGACCTTCTCCTCCCGGTCGTCGCTCTCGTTGTCCATGATGAGCGAGACGTGTTCGAGGAAGCCCTGCAGGTTCTCGAACCCTTCCAGCGCCTTCACCAGTTCCTTGAGGTTCTCCAGCCGCCCCGGCGCCTCGGGCGTCTTGTCGTTCTGCCAATGCCCCGTGTAGCCGGACTCGTCGAGGATGATCTCGGCCAGCTCGATATGGCTGAGGGTGCGCGTCTTGGGCGCATCCTCCTCGATCAGATCATCGGTCGCGGCCGCGGCGCTCAATCCGCCCCGCAAGAGCCCGCGCCACCGCGCAAGCCCCGCGACCAGACGCGCAAGCTCCTTGCCGCCCTTGCCGCCGATCGCCTGCGTCTCGACGCAGAGCCGCGCACCTTCGACGAGGCTCACGCCATTGCCGCGCGCCATGCGCTGGATCACCTGCTGCGCCTTGTCGCCAAGGCCGCGCTTGGGCGTGTTCACGATCCGCTCGAAGGCGAGATCGTCGTCGGGGCTGACCACGAGGCGGAAATAAGCCATCGCGTCACGGATCTCCATCCGCTCGTAGAAGCGCGGTCCGCCGATCACGCGGTAGGGCAGGCCGATGGTCAGGAACCGGTCCTCGAAGGCGCGCATCTGGTGGCTGGCGCGGACGAGGATCGCCATGCCGTCCGGGCTGATCGGGTCCATGCCCCGCGTGCCCTTCGACATCGCCTCGATCTCTTCCCCGACCCAGCGCGCCTCCTCGTCGCCGTCCCAATGGCCGATCAGGCGCAGCTTCTCGCCATCCTCGCCCTCGGTCCAGAGCGTCTTGCCGAGCCGCCCCTTGTTGCCCGCGATCACCGCGCTGGCGGCGGCGAGGATGTGGCCGGTCGACCGGTAATTCTGCTCCAGCCGGATCACCTGCGCGCCCGGAAAATCCTTCTCGAAGCGCAGGATGTTGCCCACTTCGGCGCCGCGCCAGCCGTAGATCGACTGGTCGTCGTCGCCCACCACGCAGATGTTGGAATGCCCCTGCGCCAGCAGCCGCAGCCAGAGATACTGGGCGACGTTGGTGTCTTGGTATTCGTCCACGAGGATGTAGCGGAACCAACGCTGGTACTGCTCCAGGAGGTCGGCGTGCTTCTGGAAGATCGTGACCATGTGCAGCAGCAGGTCGCCGAAATCGACCGCGTTCAGCTCGCGCAACCGGGCCTGGTATTGGGCGTAGAGCGCGGGGCCGTGTCGGTTGAAGGCCCCGGCGTCCACTGCGGGCAGGTTGTCGGGCGTCAGCGCGCGGTTCTTCCAACCGTCGATGATGCCGGCAAGTTGCCGGGCGGGCCAGCGTTTCTCGTCGATGCCCTCGGCCGCGATCAACTGTTTCATCAGCCGCACCTGGTCGTCGGTATCGAGGATGGTGAAGTTCGATTTCAGCCCCGCCAGTTCCGCGTGCCGGCGCAGCAGCTTCACGCAGATCGCGTGAAAGGTGCCGAGCCAGGGCATCCCCTCCACCGGCTGGCCCAAGAGCGTCGCCACCCGCGTCTTCATCTCGCGCGCGGCCTTGTTGGTGAAGGTGACAGCGAGGATCTCGTTCGGCGCAGCGGTGCCACTGGTCAGCAGATGCGCGATGCGCGCGGTCAAGGCGCGGGTCTTGCCGGTGCCGGCACCGGCCAGCATCAGGACCGGGCCTTGCAACGCCTCCACCGCCCGGCGCTGTTCGCCGTTCAGCCCGTCAAGATAGGGCGTCGGCCGCGCCGCCATGGCGCGAGCGGAAAGGGGGACGGTCGCGGCGGCCTCGAAGGCGCCCGACTCACCGAAATCATCGTCGAACCTGCTCATGCAGCAAGGATATAGGGAACGGGCACAGCTTTAAAGGTTTGTTCTTCTATTGTTCCATATTTGCCGGTCCGCGCCGCCCACGCCGTCCCGCCGAAGCCACAACCCCAGCGGGTGGGGTCTGGACAATTCCGCCGCGCCACGCTGTCTTGCGCGCCATGGACCTGCACGCCCGACACCCCGCCCTCGCCGACCTGAAACGCCGCGCCCGCGCGCGGATTCCGCATTTTGTGTGGGAATACCTCGACAGCGCGACCGGGGCCGAGACCATCACCGCGCGCAACCGCGCAGCCCTCGACGCCGTGCTGTTCCGCCCCGCCGCGCTGCGCGGCGAGATCAAGCCCGACCTCTCCGTCACCCTCATGGGCCGCGACTACCCCGCGCCCATCGGCATCGCGCCGCTCGGCATGTCCGGCCTGATCTGGCCCGAGGCGGAGCGACTGCTGGCCCGCCACGCCGGAAGCGCGGGCATTCCCTATACCCTCTCCACCGTCGCCACCCGCACGCCGGAAGAAGTTGCCGACGACATCGGCGACCAGGGCTGGTTCCAGATGTATCCGCCCCGCGACCCGGCGATGCGCGACGACATGTTGGCCCGCGCCCGCGACTCGGGCTTTCACACGCTGGTCCTGACCGTCGACGTCCCCGCCGCCTCGCGCCGCGAGCGTCAGACCCGCGGCGGGCTGGTGCAGCCGCCGCGCCTGACCCCGCGGCTGCTGGCGCAGGTGGCGCGCTGCCCGGCCTGGGCCATGGGTATCCAGGCGACCGGCATGCCGCGGATGCGGCTGATGGACAGCTACGCCGATCAGACCAAGACCGGCCCCCTGCCCTCCACCGCGCATGTCGGCTACCTGCTGCGCGCCGCGCCGGACTGGGACTACGTCCGCGCGCTGCGCACCGCGTGGCAGGGCAAGCTGGTGCTGAAGGGCGTGATGGAACCCGAGGTCGCCGCGCAGGCCGATGCCGAGGGCGTCGACGCGATCTGGGTCTCGAACCACGCCGGGCGGCAGTTCGACGGCGGGCTGGCCAGCCTCGACGCGCTGCGCGACGTGCGGGGCGCCACCGGCCTGCCGATCATCTACGACAGCGGCGTCGAGGGCGGGCTCGACGTGATGCGCGCGCTGGCGCTCGGCGCGCGCTTCGTGATGATGGGCCGGCCCTGGCACTTCGCGCTTGGCGCGCTGGGGGCTGCGGGCCCGGCGCATTGGCACGACGTGCTGGTGAAGGACATGACCAGCAACATGGCACAGATCGGCGCGACGACGCTTGCGGACCTGCCAGGGCGGCTCGCGACAGCGGGCTGAGGACCGGGCGGTGCACCATCGCATGCAATTCGCGCCTGAAAACAAGGGCTCCGCCCTGACCCGCGACGTCTAATCAGTTGCCGCGCCCTGTCACGCGCCTTACACATGCTGCAACTGCGAGATGGAGGTCCGCGCCCTGATGCCCGAATTCAAGAAGATCCTCATTGCCAACCGCGGCGAGATCGCCATCCGCGTGATGCGGGCGGCCAACGAACTGGGCAAGCGCACGGTTGCCATCTACGCGGAAGAGGACAAGCTGAGCCTGCACCGCTTCAAGGCCGACGAGGCCTACAAGATCGGCGAAGGCATGGGGCCGGTGACGGCCTATCTCTCCATTCCCGAGATCATCCGCGTGGCCAAGGCCTGCGGCGCCGACGCGATCCATCCGGGCTATGGCCTGTTGTCGGAAAACCCCGATTTCGTCGATGCCTGCAGCGCGGCCGGGATCACCTTCATCGGTCCCAAGGCCGAGACCATGCGCCAATTGGGCGACAAGGCCAGCGCGCGGCGCGTGGCGATCGAGGCGGGCGTGCCCGTGATCCCCGCGACCGAGGTGTTGGGCGAGGACATGGACGCGATCCGCGCCGAGGCCGAGACGGTCGGCTACCCGCTGATGCTGAAGGCCAGCTGGGGCGGCGGCGGACGGGGCATGCGCCCGATCATGGGGCCGGACGAGCTGGAGGAGAAGGTGCGCGAGGGCCGGCGCGAGGCCGAGGCGGCCTTCGGCAACGGCGAGGGCTACCTCGAGAAGATGATCCTGCGTGCCCGCCACGTCGAGGTGCAGATCCTCGGCGACAGCCAGGGCAACATCTATCACCTCTACGAGCGCGACTGCTCGGTCCAGCGCCGCAACCAGAAGGTCGTCGAACGCGCCCCCGCCCCTTACCTGAGCGAAGCCCAGCGCGAGGAGATCTGCCTGCTCGGCAAGAAGATCTGCGAGCACGTCAATTACGAATGCGCGGGCACCGTCGAGTTCCTGATGGACATGGAGACCGGCGATTTCTTCTTCATCGAGGTGAACCCCCGCGTGCAGGTCGAGCACACGGTGACCGAGGAAGTCACCGGCATCGACATCGTGCGCGCGCAGATCCTGATCGCCGAGGGCAAATCGCTGACCGAGGCGACCGGCACCGCCAGCCAATACGACGTGAAGCTGGACGGTCACGCGATCCAGTGCCGCGTCACGACCGAGGACCCCACCAACAACTTCATCCCCGACTATGGCCGAATCACCGCCTACCGGGGTGCCACGGGCATGGGCATCCGCCTCGACGGCGGCACCGCCTATTCCGGCGCGGTCATCACCCGCTACTACGATTCACTCCTCGAAAAAGTCACCGCCTGGGCGCCCACCCCCGAGGCCGCGATCGCGCGGATGGACCGGGCACTGCGCGAGTTCCGCATCCGCGGCGTCTCGACGAACATCGACTTCGTCATCAACCTGCTGAAGCACCCGACCTTCCTGAACTACCAGTATACGACGAAATTCATCGACGAGACGCCCGAACTGTTCGACTTCAAGCCGCGGCGCGACCGGGCGACGCGGATCCTGACCTATATCGCGGACATCACCGTGAACGGGCACCCCGAGACCGAGGGGCGGCAGCGCCCGAGGGCCGACGTGAAGGATCCCCGCGCCCCCGCCCTCCGCGCCGAGCCGCCCCCCGCCGGCACGCGCACCCTGCTGGACCAGCACGGACCCAAGGGCGTGGCGGACTGGATGAAGGCGCAGAACCAGCTCCTCATCACCGACACCACCATGCGCGACGGGCACCAGTCGCTGCTCGCCACGCGGATGCGCTCGCTCGACATGATCAAGGTGGCGCCCGCCTATGCCGCCAACCTGCCCGAGCTCTTCAGCGTGGAATGTTGGGGCGGGGCGACCTTCGACGTCGCCTACCGCTTCTTGCAGGAATGCCCCTGGCAGCGGCTGCGCGACATCCGCGCGGCGATGCCGAACATCATGACGCAAATGCTGCTGCGCGGCGCCAACGGCGTCGGCTACACCAACTATCCCGACAACGTGGTTCAGGGCTTCGTGAAGCAGGCGGCCGAAAGCGGCGTCGACATTTTCCGCGTCTTCGACAGCCTGAACTGGGTCGAGAACATGCGCGTCGCGATGGACGCGGTGCAAGAGACCGGCAAGATCTGCGAAGGCTCGATCTGCTACACAGGCAACATCCTCGACCCCGACCGGGCGAAATACGATCTGAAATACTACGTGAAGATGGCCAAGGACCTGGAGGCCGCGGGCGCACATGTGCTGGGGCTGAAGGACATGGCGGGGCTCTTGAAACCCGCCGCCGCCGCGGTGCTGATCCCGGCGCTGAAGGACGCGGTGGACCTGCCCATCCATTTCCACACCCATGACACGGCGGGCATCGCCTCCGGCACCATCCTCGCCGCCTCCGCCGCCGGGGTGGACGCCGTCGATTGCGCGATGGATGCGCTTTCGGGCAACACCAGCCAGGCGACGCTCGGCACCGTGGTCGAGGCGCTCCGCCACACCGACCGCGACACCGGCCTCGATATCGGGGCGATCCGCGAGATCAGCGATTACTGGGATGCCGTGCGCGCCCATTACGCCGCCTTCGAGTCCGGGATGCAGGCCCCCGCCTCCGAGGTCTACCTGCACGAAATGCCGGGCGGCCAGTTCACCAACCTCAAGACGCAGGCGCGCTCCATGGGGCTGGAGGACCGCTGGCACGAGGTGGCGCAGACCTATGCCGACGTGAACCGGATGTTCGGCGACATCGTGAAGGTCACGCCGTCCTCGAAAGTGGTGGGCGACATGGCGCTGATGATGGTGAGCCAGGGGCTGAGCCGCGCCGATGTCGAGGACCCGGCCAAGGAGGTCGCCTTTCCCGACAGCGTCGTCGACATGATGCGCGGCAATCTCGGACAGCCGCCGGGCGGCTTTCCCCCCGGCATTCTGAAGCGGGTGCTGAAGGACGAGGCGCCGGTGCTCGACCGCCCCGGCAAGCACGTCGCGCCCGTGGACCTCGACAAGACCCGCGCCGATCTGGAAGACAAGCTGGAGATGGAGATCGATGGCGAGGACCTGATGGGATACTTGATGTATCCCAAGGTCTTCACCGACTACGCCCAGCGCCACAAGGACTATGGCCCGGTCCGCACCCTGCCGACCCGCACCTTCTTTTACGGGATGGAGCCGGGCGAGCAGATCGAGACCGCCATCGACCCCGGCGTGACGCTGGTGATCCAGCTGCAGGCCGTGGGCGAAACGACGGACGATGGCGAGGTGAAGGTGTTCTTCGAGCTGAACGGCCAGCCCCGCACCATCCGCGTGCCGAACCGCAAGGCCGCCGCGACGCAGGTGAAGCGCGCCAAGGCCGAGACCGGTAACCCCGCCCATATCGGTGCGCCGATGCCGGGTGTCGTCGCCTCAGTCGCGGTCAGCGCGGGATCGAAGATCAAGACCGGCGATCTGCTCCTGACCATCGAGGCGATGAAGATGGAAACCGGCCTGCACGCCGAGCGCGATGCGACGGTGAAGGCCGTCCATGTCTCGCCCGGCGGCCAGATCGACGCCAAGGACCTGCTGATCGAACTGGAATGAGGCGCAGGGTCGGGCGGGGTCAGGCCCCGCCCGCGCGACCTACTGTAGGTTGAACTGCGCCACCGGGTCCTGGAAGTAATAGACCGTGTAGACCCCGGCCTCGGGCACGCCGAGAAAGTAGAGCGGCAGGTTCGAGGTCCGCGGCTCACTTTCCCAACTCGACGAAATGCTCCAGTTCGTGCGCAGCGATCCGTTGGTGAGATAGCCGAGATAGGGCATCGGCATGCCGTTCGGCCCCACCAGCGAGAAATTCTGCGCATACATGAAGAACTGGTTCTCGCCCGCCTGCGCATCCGTCGCGGTGGACATGAGAGGGGTCACGGCAAGATCGAGCCGCAGGGCCTGACCCGTCGTCGGCACCACGCGGCCCGCCACGTCCTGCCGGCCGAACTGGTCGGAGACCGCGACCTGCGCCTCGGCGCCGAAGCCCGTGACCGTGGCCTGCAAGGTGCTGCCGGGGCTGACAGGCTGGCCCGGCGCCACGTTCAGGTCGAGCGGAAGCTGAAGCTGCGCGCCCTCCTCGCCGATCACGAGCGTGGCCTGCGTCGTGCCCTCGGGCACCCGCCAGACCGAGTCGATGAAGGCCTGCGCCGTCTCGGCCGGCCAGTCGTTCGGGCGGCGGGCGTAGAGCGAGGTTTCCCCCGTCTCCAACCGGCCGATGTAGTCATAATGACCCACCGCACGCAGCCCCTCGGCCGCGCCGGGCAGCATCAGCACGATGTCGGAGGAGTTGATGGACACCCGGTCCAGTTCCTCGGTAAAGGCGACGTTGAAGACCGCGCGGACATGGAAGAAATCGGCCCCCGGCCCGCTTTCCAGGATATGCGGGGCGCAGCACGCCATCCCGGTGCTGGCGTCACTGCTGGTAATCTCGTCGTAGCGCTGGACGGTGACGGAAGCCGCCGACAGCGGCGATTGTGCCAGCGCCGGAATACCGGCCGCAAGGCTGCAAATGATTGCGATTGCAAGTGTTTTCATGGGAATATCCTTTTGGTCGAAAATACGGAACCATCAGTGCGCGCAGCTTCGGAAAGCCGTGCGATCAGGTCAAGCAAAACGTGGATTTTCCCCCTTGCACCCCCTGGTCGTTCTTTATAGATACCCGCCTCACAGAGCGGGTGTAGCTCAGGGGTAGAGCATTACCTTGCCAAGGTAAGGGTCGAGAGTTCGAATCTCTTCACCCGCTCCAGTCGCAAAAACCCGGGTCCGATGGGCCCGGGTTTTTTCGTGCCCGCCTGGTGCCGGGTGCCTGTCTGCGTGGCGGGTTTGCATCGGATCGGCAAAAATCAGCCGCGTCGCAGCACGGTGCCTGCTCAAGATGTGCAAATCGCCTATCATCGGGGCGGATGACGATTTCCAGAACCCCGTGGCCAGCGACAGACCACCCGCAGATCGCCCCCGCCGGCCCCCGCCGCCGCGCAGGTTGAGGAGGAGAGACCAGATGATCCGCGTCCCCGCCCTCGCCGCGATCGCGCTCAGCCTGGCCGGCACCGGGGGTCTGCACGCGCAGACCGATCCCGTCCGGACGCTCGTGACCCAGCCGACGCTGAACTTCTTCGGGCTGCCGGGCCTCATGGACATGCCGAGCGCTGGGGCGATGCCCGACGGCACGCTGGGCTTCACGGTGGCCCATTTCGCCAACCAGACCCGCGGCACGCTCAGCTTTCAGGTCCTGCCGCGGGTGACCGCGACCTTCCGCTACGCGGGCGTCGAAGGCTTCAACCCCGAGCCGGGCCCGGGCGGCGTGAACCAGACCCTGCCCGACGGCGAATATTTCTTTGATCGCAGCTTCGACATCCATTGGCTCGCCCTCGAGGAAGGCGGCTGGTGGCCCGCCATCGCAATCGGCATCCGCGACATCGCGGGCACCGGGGTCTACGGGTCGGAATACATCGTGGCGACGCGCCATTTCGGCGCCAACGACCAGCTCGCCGTCACTGCGGGCATCGGCTGGGGCCGGCTGGGCGAGCGCAGCCCGCTGGGCGCGCCCTTCGGCGAACGACCGGCGCTGGATTTCGGCGAAGGCGGCACCGTCAGCTTCGATCAGTTCTTCCGCGGCGACGCCGCGCCCTTCGGCGGGATCGAATGGCAGGCCACCGACCGGCTGCGCCTGCAGGTCGAATATTCCTCGGACCTCTATACCCGCGAGATCGCGGACGGGATCATCGAGATCGACAGCCCGGTGAATTTCGGCGCCACCTATCAGCTTGGCCGCAACGCGACAATCGGGGCGCATTATCTTTACGGCAACACCTTCGGCGTCAGCCTCAGCCTGGTGATCGACCCGCGCGCGCCCGCCGCCGACAGCCTGACAACCTCGGCCCCGAACCCGGTCGCGCCCCGCCCGCGCCAGAGCCAGCCCTACGGCACCGACTGGGTCGCCCAGCCCGACGGCCCGGCGATCCTGCGCGACAACGTCGCCCGGCTGATGGAGGAGGAGGGGCTGGAGCTTGTCGGCCTCGCGCTCGACCAACGCCGCGCGGTCCTCAGGGTCCGCAACACGCGTTACCAGTATGAAAGCATGGCGCTTGGCCGCGCGCTGCGGGTGCTGTCGATCACCATGCCGCATTCGGTCGAGGTGTTCGAGATCGTCTTCGTCGTCGAAGGCATGGACGTGAGCCGCGTGCGGTTGAACCGCAGCGACATCGAGGCGCTGGAACATGCGCCGGGCGGCGCCGACGCGCTGCTCGCCCGCGCCGTGGTCGAGGACCCGCTGCGCGCCCGCGACCCCGAGTTGATCGAGATCATGGAGCCGGGGCGGCGCTTTACCTGGGGTGTCTCGCCCTATGTCGAGACCGCGCTCTTCGACCCCGAAACGCCCATCCGCGGTGACATCGGCATCCGGGCCGAGGCACGTTATGTCCTCGGCGGTGGCTTCGTCGCCGATGGCGAGGTCCGCGCGCGGATCGCCGGCAACCTCGACGAGCAGCGGCTGGTGAACCCGCCGATTGCCTCGCCCACCGCGCCCTACCCGGTGCGCACCGATGCCTATCGGTACAATCAAGAAAGCGATGCCCGCGTGGAGCGACTGACGCTCACCCATTACGGGCGGCCCGCGACCAACCTCTACAGCCGGGTGACGCTGGGCTACCTGGAACGGATGTATGCCGGCGTCTCGGGCGAGTTGCTGTGGCGACCGGTCGACAGCCGTCTCGGCCTGGGCGTGGAGGTCAACCATGTCTGGCAGCGCGACTTCGACGGCGGCTTCGGGCTGCAAGACTACAGCATCACGATGGGCCACGTCTCGGCCTACTACCAGATCGGCGAGGATTTCGAGGCGCAGCTCGACGTCGGTCGCTACCTTGCGGGCGACCTTGGCGCCACGCTGCGGCTGGAGCGCGTGTTCGAGAACGGCTGGCGCGTGGGGGCCTTTGCCACCTTCACCGACGTGGATTTCGACGACTTCGGCGAGGGCAGCTTCGACAAGGGCATCACGCTCGACATCCCGCTGGGCTGGACCGCGGGCAACTCCACCCGCGAGAACCTGGCCGCCACCGTGCGCCCGGTGCTGCGCGACGGCGGCGCAACGCTGAACATCGACGGGCGGCTGAACCCGCTGGTCACGGACTATCACCAGCCGCGGCTGGAAGACACGCGGGGCATGGTATGGCGTTGAGATCCTTCGCTTTCGCGCTGATCGCCCTGCCGCTGGCCGCCTGTGGCACCGGGCAGCAAGACCCGCTGGTCACGGCCGTGCGCACCATCGCCGGCGGCGTCACCGGCGGAACCGCGGCTGCCCCCGGCCCGCAACTGACCGCAGCGACGGTGCCGCCGTCCTTGCTGGCGCAGGTGCAGGGGCCGCTGATCCTGGTGGAAACGAGCGATCTGGGCGGCACGAGCCTGCTGACCCAGGTGGGCCGGAACGGGCCCGACACAACCTGGCGCAGCCCCGAGGGCTGGGGCGTCACGCTGGGCGAGGCCGGGCTGTTGCGATCGACCCGCGGCTTGGGCTTCGATCTGATGGCGACGGATGTGCGCGCCACGGCCGCATCCCTCGGGCAGCGCCGCGCCGGCCCGGTCGACCGGGCGATGGTCCATGTCGACGGCGAAGGCCAGGAGGTGCGCGTGATCTACCGTTGCGCCCTGACCCATGACGGGCAAGAGAGCGTGACCATCGCAGGATCGAGCCGGACGCTGACGCGGATGACGGAAACCTGCCGCTCGGACGCGGGCAGCCTGCAAAACGTCTACTGGCTCGACGGCAGCGGGCGCGCGGTGCGGTCCCGGCAATGGGTCAGCCCCGAGGTCGGGCACATGCAGATCACCGCCCTGCGCGGCTAGAAGGACCCGTTCGACCAGCGCCGAAAATTCCGGCATCTTGCGCGGATACTGGCACAAGGGCCACAACAGCCGCAGGTTTCCGCGCATTTCGGCCGAACCGGCTATCGCTGTGATTGAACGGTTACCGAATCCCGGGTATGGTCCATTCAACCTGACATTAAGGAGGCGTTCTCATGAAAAAGATCCTTGGTACCGCACTGATCGCGGCCATGCTGACCGGAACGGTTGCCTCCGCGCAATCGATCACCCCGCTCGACAGCACCGCATCGACCCAGGCCGACAGCCTGCCGGTTCTCGGCACGATCCCGGCCGGCGCGATCGTCGTCCTCGGATTCGTGATCCTCGGCGGCCTCGTCATCGGCCTTTCGTCGGATGGCACGTCCTGATCACCGTCTGATCACCTGATCATGACCGGATTGAAGGCTCGCGGCAGACCCCTGCCGCGAGCCTTTTCACGTTGTGCACCATGACCTTGCCCCCCTCTGACCCCGGCCGGATGGCCCTGCTCGGCACGGTCGGCCTGCCTGCCCGTTACGGCGGGTTCGAGACGCTGGCCGAGGAACTGGTGAAGGCCGCCGTCGCCCGGGGCGCGGCCGACCGGCTGACGGTCTGGTGCAGCGCCAAACAGGCCGGCCCCGACCGGCCCGAAAGCTTCGCGGGTGCCACGCTGCGCTACCTCCCGCTCAGGGCCAATGGCCCGCAATCCGTCGCCTATGACGCGCTGTCGCTTTGGCAGGCGGCGCGGACCGGGCACCGAACGGCGCTCCTGATGGGGGTGTCGGGCGCAGGCGCCCTGCCCCTGATCCGCGCCACCTCTCGGATGCGGATCGTCACCCATCTGGACGGGATCGAAGGCCAGCGCTCGAAATGGGGACCGGTGGCGCGCGCCGTCCTGCAGCGGTCCGAGGCGATGGCGGTGCGCTGGTCGCACGCGGTCATCGCCGACAATCCCGAGATCGTCGCATATATTCGCACCCGCTACGGGCGCGAGCCGGTCGAGATCGCCTATGGCCATGAACACGCCCAGACCGTGCCGCCCACCGACATCGCGGACCTCGGCCTGCCGCAAGGCTATGCGCTCGCCGTGGCGCGGGCCGAGCCCGAAAACAACCTTGTCGCTTTGCTCGACGCCTTCGCCCGCGAGCGCCCGCGCCTGCCCCTGGTCGTGCTCGCGAACTGGCAAGCGACACCGCATGGCCGCGACTTGAGCGCCCGCTACAAGGATCACGCCCAGATCCGCCTGCTCGACGCGGAGTACGACCCTGGCCGCCTGCACGCGATCCGGGCACGCGCGCGGCTATACCTGCATGGCCATTCCGCGGGAGGCACCAACCCGTCGCTGGTCGAGATGATGGGCTTCGGCATTCCCATTGCCGCCTGGGATTGCGGGTTCAACCGCGCGACGACCGGCAATGCCGCCGCCTATTTCGACAGTGCCGAAAGCCTGCGCGCCCTGATCCCCGTGCTCACCGACCCGCGGCTCGCGCATGGCATGGGGGCGGAGCTGATGGCCATGGCGCGCCGCCGCTACCGCTGGCGCGATGTCACGGCGGCCTATTTCGACCTTCTCGGCCTCTAGCCCGCCCTTTCCCCGCCCGATTGCGCCGTCTATAGGTTTCGTTAACCCAGACGGAGCGACAGGCATGCGCACAGCCCGGATCACCCGCAAGACCGCCGAGACCGAGATCGAGGTTTCGGTCGCGCTCGATGGCGCCGGCAGCTACGACAACCAGACCGGCGTGGGCTTCTTCGACCACATGCTGGACCAGCTGGCGCGCCACGCGCTGTTCGACATGACGGTGCGCTGCACGGGCGATCTGCACATCGACGACCACCACACGGTCGAGGACGTGGGCATCGCGCTGGGTCAGGCGTTGACGCAGGCCCTGGGCGACAAGCGTGGCATCCGGCGCTACGGCAGCTTTCACCTTGCCATGGATGACGCACTGGTGCGCGCAGCGCTCGACCTGTCGGGGCGGCCCTATCTGGTATGGGACGTTGCATTCCCGACCGAGAAGATCGGCACGTTCGACACCGAGCTAGTGCGCGAATTCTTCCAGGCATTGTCAACACATGGCGGCATCACGCTGAACGTCGCCCAACTGGACGGGATCAACAGTCACCACATTGCCGAGGCGGCGTTCAAGGCGGTGGCGCGCGCGCTGCGCGAGGCGGTGGAGCCCGACCCGCGCACCTCCGGGGCGATCCCTTCGACGAAGGGCAGCTTGTGACGCCATGACCACGGTGCTGATCGACTACGATTCGGGCAACCTGCACTCGGCCGAGAAGGCGTTCCAGCGCATGGCGGCGGAGGGTGGTCACGGCCGTGTCATCGTCACGTCCGACCCGGACGCGGTGGCCCGCGCGGATCGCATCGTGCTGCCCGGCGACGGCGCCTTTCCGGCCTGCCGGCGGGGGCTGCAGGCGATCGACGGGCTGGAAGAAGCCATCGTCGACGCGGTTGAAATTCGCGGGGCGCCGTTTCTCGGCATCTGCGTCGGCATGCAGATGCTGACCACCTGGGGCCGCGAATACGAGGATGTGCGCGGCTTCGGCTGGGTGCCGGGCGAGGTGACGCGGATCGTCCCCGGCGACCCCGCCCTGAAGGTTCCGCACATGGGCTGGAACGACCTGGTGATCGACGCGCGCCACCCGGTGCTCGACGGCATCAGCACCGGCGACCACGCCTATTTCGTGCATTCCTACGCCATGCGCGTGTCCGAGACCGCGCATCTGCTGGCGCATGTCGACTACGGCGGGCCGGTCACGGCCATCGTCGGCACCCGCAACGTGGTGGGCGCGCAATTCCACCCCGAGAAAAGCCAGCAGACCGGCCTGCGCCTGATCGCGAATTTCCTGAACTGGAAACCCTGAGACAGGCCCCGGCGGTGCCGGGGCCTCTCCACTGTCAGATCAGTTGGCGCGTTGCCACGACCCGCCTTCGCGGCAGATCGCGCCGCCCATGACGCAGCCCGACACGCTCAGCGCGTTGCCCGACAGCTGCAGCCGCGAGCGGTAGTCGCGGTCGCGGTCCGGGGCGTAGAGCATCCCGCGATATTCCCCCGGCTCGCCGGTCGGGTTCGTCTCCCAGATGATCTGGCGACCGACATTGGGCGACTGCATCGTCGCCCCCGACGGATCGAAGGCCTCGATCAGCGTGCCGCAGAGCGATTGCCCGCATTGCGTCACCCGGATGATCCCGGTGTTCCCGTTGTCGTCGGGTGCCGTGCGCCAGTCGCCGATCAGGTCGTCGGCCATCGCCGCGCCGGTCATCGCCATCAGCGCCACGGCGCCGAGCAGAAAGTTCCGCATGACTCATCTCCTCCCATGAGTTGTGCGGAAATCCTGCAGATGTGGGCCTCACCTTGTCCAGCATGACGTTGCGCCAGATCGCGCGGCCTTGCCCCCGCGGCGCGGCTTTGCCAAAAGCCCGTGAGACCGCAGCGAAAGGCCCGACGCCATGATCCTCTACCCCGCCATCGACCTCAAGGACGGGCAGGCGGTGCGCCTTCTGCGCGGCGAGATGGAGCAGGCGACCGTCTTCAACACCGACCCCGCCGCACAGGCGCGCGCGTTCCAGGATGCGGGCTGCGCCTGGCTGCACCTGGTGGACCTGAACGGGGCTTTTGCGGGCAAGCCGGTGAACGGCGCGGCGGTCGAGGCGATCCTTTCCGCGACTTCCGTCCCCACGCAGCTCGGCGGCGGCATCCGCGACATGGCGACGGTCGAGATGTGGCTGACAAAGGGTATCGCGCGCGTGATCCTAGGGACCGTGGCGGTGGAGGACCCCGCGCTGGTGCGGCAGGCGGCGGCGGCGTTTCCGGGGCAGGTCGCGGTCGGCATCGACGCGCGCAAGGGCCGCGTCGCGACCAAGGGCTGGGCCGAGGAGACCGAGGTGATGGTCACCGACCTCGCCCGCAGCTTCGAGGACGCGGGCGTCGCCGCGATCATCTACACCGACATCGACCGCGACGGCGCGATGGGCGGGCCGAACGTGACCGCCACCGCCGACCTCGCCCGCGCGACCGCCATCCCGGTTATCGCCTCTGGCGGCGTGTCGTCGCTCGCCGACCTCACTGCGCTCCGCGACACCGGGGTCATCGCGGGCGCGATCTCGGGCCGGGCACTCTATGATGGCGCGCTCGATCTTGCCGAGGCGCTGCGGGCGCTCGGCTGAGCCGTCAGTCGTCGGCGGCAGCCCGGGTGAGACGGTCAAGCGCGTCCTCGATCTCCTCGATCACCGGCAGGTCGTCGTCGACCCCGGTATCGTCGAACATCTCTTCCGCTTCCGGCCAGACGATTGTCGTACCACCGTCCGGGTCGTCGTGGACCAGCACGCGCATCGGCAGGAACAGGCCCGCCTGGATGTCGTCCTGCATCACCGAGGTTCCAAGCTCCGGGTTGCCGAAGATCAGGACCTGCGCCTCGGGGATGTGCATACCGACCGAGCGGGCGCCCTCGGCATGGTCGACGCGGGCAAAGACCGTCGCGCCGGCCGCCTCGACGGCGGCGACAAGGCGGTCCATCACCGTCGCCACATCATCGTCGCTGTGACGGGTCTCGAAATCGGCAAAGGCCGGCAGCGCGACGAGCGAGAGCGTTGCGGCAAGAGCGGAGATTTTCAGCGGTTTCATGTGTCGTCCTCCTTTGGCACACCAATTCTCTCGGGGCGGCAGGGGTTCCATCGCCGTGCCCGGTTACCCGGCGCATCGCACGCCTTCCCTCGCCCGTGGCGATGGCCTAAGAGATCGGCCATGTTGAAGACCCGCATCATTCCCTGTCTCGACGTCGCCGACGGGCGCGTGGTCAAGGGCGTGAATTTCCTTGACCTGATCGACGCCGGCGACCCGGTGGAACAGGCCAAGGCCTATGACGCCGCGGGCGCGGACGAGCTCTGTTTTCTCGACATCCACGCAACGCATGAAAACCGCGGCACGATGTACGACCTTGCCACACGCACGGCGGAACAGTGTTTCATGCCGCTGACCATCGGCGGCGGCGTGCGCACCGTGGACGATGTGCGCAACCTGCTGCTCGCGGGTGCCGACAAGGTCAGTTTCAACTCCGCCGCCGTGGCCGACCCCGACGTGGTGGCGCGCGCCGCCGACCGCTTCGGGTCGCAATGCATCGTGGTGGCCATCGACGCCAAGACCGTCGCGCCTGGAAAGTGGGAGATCTTCACCCATGGCGGCCGCCGCGAGACCGGCATCGACGCGGTCGCCTTCGCCAAGACCGTGGTCGCCAAGGGCGCGGGGGAAATCCTGCTGACCTCGATGGACCGCGACGGGACGAAGCAGGGCTTCAACATCCCGCTGACCCGCGCCATCGCCGACGCCGTGACGGTGCCGGTGATCGCGTCGGGCGGCGTCGGCACGCTCGACCATCTTGTCGAGGGCGTGACAGAGGGGCGAGCGAGCGCGGTGCTTGCCGCCTCGATCTTCCATTTCGGCACCTTTTCCATCGCCGAGGCCAAGGCCCACATGGCCGCCGCCGGCATCCCCATGAGGCTGACATGAGCGACGACACCCTGCTGCGGCTGGCCGCCACCATCGGCGCCCGCAAGGACGCGGACGCGGCGACCTCCTGGACCGCCAAGCTTCTGGCGCAAGGGCCGGACAAGACGGCGCAGAAATTCGGCGAGGAAGCCATCGAGGCGGTGGTCGAGGCCGTGCGCGGCGACCGCGAGAAGCTGACCGAGGAGGCGGCGGACGTGCTCTACCACCTGCTCGTCATGCTGGCGTCGCGCGACGTGGCGCTCGCTGATGTCTACGCGGAGCTTGACCGCCGTGCCGGTAAATCGGGGATCGAGGAAAAGGCGAGCCGGTAGGGGCGGCGTTCATTCGGAAGGTTCGTAGCCAAGGCGAACACGCACCCCCTCTATCCATGACAGTGCCCAAGAGGGCATCCTGATGTCAGGCAGTTCGACGTCATATGCCCGTATCGCCTCCCAAACATCGGACGGACTGTCTCGAACCCTTTGCCAAATTTCTGCTCCGCTCGGCACTGTGCGGCCGCAAACCTCTTGCGCATCAGAGTCGCCATCCTCGCCAGTCGCAGGAAGCATTGACAAGGCGCGTCGCATGTCCTCGAGGTCGCGCATGTTTTCGCACGCATCACGCAATTCGAGGCCGGTGATTCCGACGATGACGGCAATGCCCCAAAGCGGGATCGCTTCACCCACAGTTGCGGTCACATTTCGCGTAGCGCCCAAAGCTGTTCGGCGCTCGATACCGGATACCACTGTGTCAATCATTTCGTTCTGAGGGATTGCCCGGCCGCGAAATGTCACGACGCTGCGACGTGCCGCGTCCAAATCGGCATCTGCGACCTCCAGCGCTCTGCGAAGGCGCGCAACTTCAGCGTCGGCAACGCGCCGCGCTTCATCCAGGTCAGCCTGTGCGACATTCAATGCTCTGCCCAAACGCGTGGCCTCAGCCTCAGCCGTCTCCCGTGCGGCTCTTTCAGCCGCAAGGTTGGAGGCATGGCGGCTTTGTACCAGATCCGCAGTATCCCACGCTGCTGCCACAATTGCCGAGACGCCGTTGAACGCCGCGATCGACGTCACGGTCGCCACGTTCAGCGCCACGGCCGCGAGAAACAACACAGCGAAGAACCAGCGCCACATCCGCCGCCCGCTCCAGCGGATGACCGAGGCCGTCGACAGCATGGTCCGGCTTCTGTGGTCTCGTCTGGCCATGGTCCGGTCCCTTCCCTTGCGGTGCCGCGCGGCGCCCGCTCACAGCTTCGACGAAATGATCCCGGTATTGAACCCGCCCATGCGCAATTCTCCGAACAACCTCTGGTATTCGATCTTGGGGCACCGGTTCTGGATCACGCTCAGCCCCGCAGCCTCGGCCTTCGCCGCGGCCTCCGGATGGGTCACGCCGATCTGCATCCAGATCACCTTGGGCAGCGGATCCATCACCAACGCCTCCTCGACGATCTCCGGCACCGCCTCGGGGCGGCGGAAGATGTCGATCACGTCGACGGGTTCGGTGATGTCGGCAAGGGTCGCCTTCACCTCCACGCCCCAGAGCATCTTGCCCGCCTGCCCCGGATTGACCGGGATCACGCGGTAGCCCTTGAGGCTCAGGTAGCGGCCCACGTAATGGCTGGGCCGCACCGGGTTGGGCGACACGCCGACGCAGGCGAACACCCTGGATCGCTTGAGAATGTCGCGCAGGAGGTCATCGGAGGGGGCTTCGGTCATGGTGACCGCATAGCACGAAGAAAAAGCGCCCGCAGCTATTACAGCGCGGGCGCAAGTCACGGAACGAGGGACAGTGATGGACGTGTAGTGTTCCGAACCACAGCGTCATGAGTTGTATTTGGGAGACATCCGTTTCGTTTAAAGATGCCTTACAGAAACGTGATCAATCGAAGATGTCCTCGATCTCGTCGAAGACCTCTTCCAGCGCGCGTTTCCACAGGGGCTTGCGCCGTTTCACGGGCTTGCGCCGGCGCGGGTCGCCGCCTTTCACCTCGCCCGGATGGGGCGCGGCAGGAGCGGGGCTGCGCTTTTTGGGCTTCGCCGGCGCGGGCGCCTTCAGCCATTTCATCTCGTGGAGCGGCGCCCCGCAGGAGCCGCAGGCCAGCTCGTGCCCGCCCCGCGCGGTCAGTCGCAACGCCTGCCGCCGGCCACAGTAGCAGCAGGTGGCGATCTTGGTGGTCTCGGGCATGCGGGCGGTCCTTCAGGTTCGTGTGACCGCATATAGGGACACCGCCGCCGCGTTCGACACGTTGAGCGAGCCGAAGCCGCCCGCCGACGGGATCTTGACCAGGTGGTCGCAGAGCTCGCGCGTCCGCGCCCGCAGCCCCGGCCCCTCGGCCCCCAGCACCAGCGCCACGGGCCGGTCTGTGAGGGTGGCGGCCATCGCCCCGATCTCCACCTCCGCCTCGCCGTCGAGCCCGAGGCAGACATAGCCCATCGCCTTCAGCGCCTCGATCGTGTTGCCGAGGTTCTGCACCCGCAGGTAGGGCTGTCGCTCCAGCGCCCCGCTGGCGGTCTTGGCCAGCGCCCCGGTCTCGGGCGCGGCATGGCGCGCGGGCGCGATCACCGCGCGGGCTCCGAACACCTCGGCAGAGCGCAGGATGGCGCCGACATTGTGCGGGTCCGTGACCTGGTCGAGCAGCACGAGCCGCGGCGCAGCAGGCCCATCGGCCAGCGCCACATCCTCCAGCCGGCCCCAGTCGAGCGGCTTCACCTCCAGCGCCGCGCCCTGATGGACCGAGCCGGGATCGAGCGGCGCAGGGAACTTGCGCGGGTCGGCGATCTCGGGCGTCAGGCCCGCCGCGGCGATGGCATCGGCCAGCTTGTCCTCGGCGTTCTTCGTCACCACGAGATGGCGCTTGTCGCGGGCGGGGTTCATCAGCGCGTCCCGCACGGCGTGGAGCCCGAAGAGCCATACGGTCTCGGCCGCGGCTACGCGGCGCGAGCGTTCCTTGTCGACGACCCAGGACGGTTTCTTGGCCAAACCCTCAACCCTCATGCACGATTGCCCGCCCCGGTTACGCCCCGCGCGCGCTCTTGCCAAGGGCCCGCCCAAGGCGGCAATTTGCAGTTGACGCCCCCTGCCCCCCCGACTATCCAACGCAACGCGTCGGGCGACGTGCTGCAAGGTGCGGCAGCGGACTGTAACTCCGCCGGGGAGACCCACGCCTGGTTCGATTCCAGGGTCGCCCACCATTCCCCCCCGACTCTCCACCGCCCCGACCGCTCGCCGATCAAGCCGTTCAATCGATTCGCGCAGAGCCTGGCAGGCTCTCGCGGACCCCATGCGCCAATTCCCGCATCGCCCGTAAATAAAGCCTGCACATATACTTGGCAGTTGCATTATTGCTGCTGTCGCCTTGCCGGCGACATAAACTCTACACGGTTTTCCGCCTACAGTTGTATGGACTGATTTTGATCGTTGCCCCATCGAAGTCCGGGCTCTAGGGCTGACAGTGTGGTTCCGGCCAAAGCTCCGGGTCGACAATTCGAGGCGCAGCAATGACATTCGTACCCGACTTTCGGAGCATCCAAGCGGCCACCGTGGACGCCTCCGCGCGCGGTCTGGACCTGCCGCACCAGTCCCGGGCCTATGTGGTGGCGAAGCGCGCCTTCGATCTTGGTTTCATCACCGTGGTTCTGCTGCCCGCGACCCTCATCGTCGCGCTTGCGCTGCTGATCCTGAACCCGTTCTTTAACCCAGGCCGTCTGTTCTTTGCACAAAAGCGGATGGGGCGGGATTGCAAGCCGTTCCGCGCGCTGAAGTTCCGCACCATGAACACCAAGGAGGGTCGCACGCGCGGCCCCGACGATCCCGTGGAATGGGAGCGGATCACGCCGCTGGGGCGGCTGCTGCGGCTGTCGCGCTTCGACGAACTGCCGCAGATCTTCAACGTCTATCGCGGCCAGATGAGCCTGATCGGCCCGCGGCCCGATTATTTCCGGCATGCCCATCATTACATGCGCGCGATCCCCGGATACCAGGCCCGCCACAGGGTGCGCCCCGGCATCAGCGGTCTGGCGCAGATCGAGCTTGGCTATGCCGAAGGCATGGATGCGACGCGGCTGAAGACCTCCGCCGATCTGGACTACATCCGCCGCGCCAGCTTCCTGCTCGACCTGTGGATCTTCTGGCGCACCATCGTGACGGTCGTCCGCATGCGCGGCGCCTGATGCGTCTGGCGCGCTGCGACCGGCGCGGCTAGGGTCGCGCGACCTCTCCCCGGCTTCGCAGTTCAGATCATGCCCCCGAAAATCTCGCCCAGAAAACCGGACCACCCGCCGTTCAACGTGGTGATCGTGGCGCAGGGCGGGCGGCTGGAATACGAAGCGGCGCTCTTCGCGGCGTCGTTCCGCCGGTTCAATCCCGACTTTCCCGGCACGTTCTTCGTCGCTGAGCCACAGCCGGGCCCGCGCTGGTCGCGCGACCCGCGCATGGCGGACGGCGCTGTGCGCGAGTTGCTGACGGCAGAGTTTGACGCCCGCATCCTCCCCTTCGAGAGCCGACATTTCGGCGAAAGCTACCCCTACGGCAACAAGATCGAGGCGCTGGCGGCGCTGCCCGCGGACGAGCCCTTCGTCTTCTTCGACACCGACACGCTCATTACCGGCGACCTGACGGAGGTTCCCTTCGACTTCGACCGCCCCTCGGCCTCGCGCCGGGTCGATGGCACCTGGCCGCAGATCGAGCTTTACGGGCCGGGCTACACGCAGACCTGGACATCGCTCTACGACAAGTTCGGGCTCGACTTCGACAGCTCGCTCGACCTGTCCTGGCCCGACGAATACTGGCGCCGCTACCTCTATTTCAACGCCGGCTTCTTCTACTACCGCGACCCGGCCGAGTTCGGGCGACGTTTTGCGGAATATGCGCTCGCGATCCGCGATGACGGCCCGCAGGAGCTGGTGTGCCAGTCGCTCGACCCCTGGCTCGACCAGATCGCGCTGCCGCTGGTGATCCATGCGCTCGGCGGCGGGCGCGACGCGTTGCCGGGTGGCTGGCTCGACGGGTCGCATTCGTGTCACTACCGCGTGCTGCCCTTGGCATACGCGCGCGAGGATCAGCGGGTGATCGACCTGCTGGAAGAGATCACCGCGCCCAACAAGATCAAGAAGGTGCTGAAGGCCTACGAGCCGATCCGGCGCATGATCTATCAGGGCAAGGGCCAGAAGGCGCGCGCGCTTTTCGACCGCGAGAACCTGCCCCGCAAGGAACAGGCCCTGCGCAACACGCTGAAACGCGAGAAGCTCTGGCTGCGGTGATCGCTGAAACGCGAACGGCCCCGCCATGAAGGCGAGGCCGTCAGTATCCGCGCGGGCAAGAACTCAACCGGCGCTCGCCGGCTCTTCCTTCTTGCGGTCCGAATAGATCATCAGCGGCTGCGCGTCGGACGTCACCGCCTCCTCGTTCACCACGACCTCTTCGATGCCCTGCGTGCTGGGCAGGTCGAACATGGTGTCGAGCAGGATGTCTTCCATGATCGAGCGCAGGCCGCGCGCGCCGGTCTTGCGGGCGATCGCGCGCTTGGCGATGGCCTTCAGCGCATCGTCGGTGAACTTGAGCTTCACGTCCTCAAGCTCGAACAGGCGCTGATATTGCTTCACCAGTGCGTTCTTCGGCTCGGTCAGGATCGTGACCAGCGCCGCCTCGTCAAGGTCCTCGAGCGTCGCGATCACCGGCAGGCGACCGACGAATTCGGGGATCAGGCCGAATTTCAGCAGGTCCTCGGGCTCCAGGTCCTTGAAGTATTCGCCCACGGTCTTCGACGCCGGGTCGCGCACATCGGCGCCGAAGCCCATGGCCGAGCCCTTGCCGCGCTGCGCGATGATCTTGTCGAGGCCCGCAAAGGCGCCGCCGCAGATGAACAGGATGTTCGTCGTGTCCACCTGCAGGAATTCCTGCTGCGGATGCTTGCGCCCGCCCTGCGGCGGCACGCTCGCCACGGTGCCTTCCATGATCTTCAGCAGAGCCTGCTGCACGCCCTCGCCCGACACGTCGCGGGTGATCGAGGGGTTGTCCGACTTGCGGGTGATCTTGTCGACCTCGTCGATGTAGACGATGCCGCGCTGCGCACGCTCGACGTTGTATTCGCTCGACTGCAGCAGCTTGAGGATGATGTTCTCCACATCCTCGCCGACATAGCCCGCCTCGGTCAGCGTCGTCGCGTCGGCCATGGTGAAGGGCACGTCGAGAATGCGCGCCAGCGTCTGCGCCAGAAGCGTCTTGCCGCAGCCGGTCGGGCCGATCAGCAGGATGTTCGACTTCGACAGTTCGATGTCGGATTTGCCGGAGTTGTTCAGGCGCTTGTAATGGTTGTGCACCGCGACCGAGAGCACACGCTTGGCGTGCATCTGCCCGATGACATAGTCGTCGAGCACATCGCAGATCTCCAGCGGGGTCGGCACGCCGTCGGACGACTTCAGCCCGGCGGTCTTGGTCTCCTCGCGGATGATGTCCATGCACAGCTCGACGCATTCGTCGCAGATGAACACCGTCGGTCCGGCGATCAGTTTGCGGACCTCGTGCTGGCTCTTGCCGCAGAACGAGCAATAGAGCGTGTTTTTCGAGTCGCTGCCGGATGAATTCGCCATATTGTCCACCTTACCGGGTCTGTCGGTCTGCAAGGACCCCGGCGCGGGTCATCCCCGCGCCGCAGATTTGAAAGAGACTAGAACAGGCCAACGGCCATCACAATGTCAAAGTCCCCGTGATTTCCGCGCGGGAACGGGCCTGTGATCGGGCGCCTCACGCGCCCTCGCCAGAGGCCGGTGCGCGGCTTTCCACGATCTCGTCGATATGGCCCCAGTCCTTCGCCTCCTCGGGCGACATCCACTTGTCGCGGTCGAGCGCGTTCTGCACCGTGTCGAAATCCTGGCCCGAGTGGCGCATGTAGAGCTTGTACATCCGCTCGCGCGTCAGCTCGATGTGCTTGGCCGAGATCATGATGTCGGCCGCCGTGCCCTGCATCCCGCCCGAGGGCTGGTGCACCAGGAACTCCGCGTTGGGCAGCGAGAAGCGCATGCCCTTGGCGCCGCCGATGGCGATGACCGAACCCATCGACGCCGCCAGCCCGCAGACCAGCGTGGACACCTTGGGGCGGATATACTGCATCGTGTCGTAGATGCTCATCCCCGCCACGACCGACCCGCCCGGCGAGTTGATGTACATGCTGATCTCTTTCGACGGGTTCTCCGCCTCGAGGTGCAGCAGCTGGGCCACGACCAGCGACGACATTCCGTCATGGACGGGGCCGTTCACGAAGATGATCCGCTCCTTCAGGAGCCGCGAGAAGATATCATAGGCGCGTTCGCCGCGGCTGGTCTGTTCGACCACCATCGGGACGAGGGTGTTCATGTAGGTGTCGATCGGATCGTTCATGGCGGCCTGCCCCGGATGCATTTTGATGTTGCCCCTCAGTAGTAGTAGTGGGTGGGGGGGGCTGCAAGGGCAGGTCGGCATTTCCGTAACCGCAGCCGGGGCCGGGACAGGGACAGAACCGGCTGCCTTGCGCTGGCGTTCGGCACGAGGTTAACCGGCTTTGCCAGATGGGTGCTTTGGGCCGAAACTGTGGGTCGCGACCCAAGCTAGATGCGGATTTCCGCAGGCGCCAGAGGGCTGTGGACAAACCGGTGAGTTAATGGCCAGGAAGTCTGCTTAGTGATAGTCCGAGGGTGTAATCTACGCTCGGTGCGGCCGCTCTTGCCTGATATTTGCAAGTGTTACTCCATCGAATACCGCTGCATATCCCGCAACAGCGCAACGAACCCCTGCGTCTGGGCCGCCAGGTCGGCCTCCCCCAGTTCCGCCGTGGCGCGCGAAGCGTCGCCGACCGTTCCCTTCGGGTTCAGATCGTTCGACAACCACGCCAGGTTCGCCTCGGCCATGTGATAGCCGAGCTTGGCCGAGCCTTGCCGGAGCGCAGTCTGGCGGCTTTCGAAATTCTCGATGTGCTCGCTCTGCACCAGATCGGGCCAGCTTGCCAGCATCATCGAGGTCTCCGACAACCCGCCGTGGATATCGACCATCGGCCCCTCCGGGTAGTCGTAGACGCGCGCACCGCCCAGCCGCGTCCAGGCGGTCGTCGCGACCGCCATCCCCAGCGTCTGGCGCAATTCGCGCGCGACGATCTCCATCGGCGCGACGTTGCCGCCGTGGCTGGTGACGATCACCATCTTGCGCAACCCCGCCCGCGCGACGCTCTGCCCGATCTCGAGCCAGGTCGTGATCGCCGTCTCCCAGCCCAGCGTCAAAGTCCCTGGAAATTCGATGTGTTCGTTCGACTTGCAAACTTGCTGCACCGGCAGGAAGCTGGCCGGCAGATCATCCGGCAAGGCCGCCACCACGCGGTCCACCATCGCCTCGGCCAGCAGCGCGTCGACCCCCACGGGCAGATGCGGCCCGTGCTGTTCGATCGCAGCGATCGGCAGGACCGCGATCCAGTCCGAGGTCTCGCTGTCGGAAAACTCGCGCGTGGTCATTTCGCGCCAATGCGCTCGGGGCAGGGTCATGGGCATCTCCGTTTTCCGGCATGAAACCGCGGGCCGCGCCGATTGTCGAAGGCAAACCGGAGCCAATCCGCGTAATCCGATGCGACATGCCGCGCAGGGTTGCACAGAAGGTGCAAATGATATGAATCGAGGCGCACGCCTTACGGAGGATCCCATGCCTGACGGAAACACCCGCCACACCGGCCCCTCGCTGGCCCCCTTCGACTGGGCCGATCCCTTCCACCTCGCCGACCAGTTGAGCGAGGAGGAACGCATGATCGCCGACAGCGCGCGGGCCTATGCGCAGGGCAAGCTGATGCCGCGCGTGTCCGACGCCTACCTGAACGAGACCGTCGCGCCGGAGATCTTCGCCGAGATGGGCGAGATGGGACTTCTGGGCGTGACGATCCCCGAGGAATACGGCGGCATTGGCGCGGGCTACGTGACCTATGGCCTCGTCGCGCGCGAGGTGGAGCGGGTGGACAGCGGTTATCGCTCGATGATGTCGGTCCAGTCCTCCCTCGTGATGTACCCGATCCACGCCTACGGGTCCGAGGAGCAGCGGCAGAAATACCTGCCCGGCCTCGCCGCCGGCACCTCGATCGGGTGCTTCGGGCTGACCGAACCCGATGCCGGCTCCGACCCGGGCGGGATGAAAACTGTGGCCAAACAGGTGGATGGCGGATACCGCATCTCGGGCGCCAAGATGTGGATCTCGAACAGCCCCATCGCCGATGTGTTCGTCGTCTGGGCGAAGTCCGAGGCGCATGGCGGCAAGATCCGCGGCTTCATCCTGGAAAAAGGCATGAAAGGGCTCTCCGCCCCAAAGATCGGCGGCAAGCTCAGCCTGCGCGCCTCCGTCACCGGCGAGATCGTGATGGACAATGTCGAGGTGGGCGAAGATGCGCTCCTGCCGGGCGTCGAGGGGCTAAAAGGCCCGTTCGGCTGCCTCAACCGGGCGCGCTACGGCATCGCCTGGGGTGTGATGGGCGCGGCCGAGGACAGCTGGCACCGGGCGCGGCAATACGGGCTCGACCGGGTGCAGTTCGGCCGCCCGCTTGCGCAGACGCAGCTGTTCCAGAAAAAGCTCGCCGACATGCAGACCGAGATCGCCCTGGGGCTGCAGGCCGCGCTCCGCGCGGGCCGGATGATGGACGAGGGCAGCTGCGCGCCCGAGATCATCAGCCTGATCAAGCGCAACAATTGCGGCAAGGCGCTCGACATCGCGCGGGCTGCCCGCGACATGCACGGCGGCAACGGGATCATGGCCGAATACCACGTGATGCGCCACGCGCAGAACCTGGAAACCGTGAACACCTACGAGGGCACGCATGACGTCCACGCTCTGATCCTCGGCCGGGCGCAGACCGGGTTGCAGGCGTTTTTCTGAGCCTCAGGCCCCGAGCCGCGCCGTCACGCTGTCGGGCGTGACCCGCCCGATCACCCGCCCGCCCTCCTCGACCGCGAGCGGGGCGGGGCTCTCGGCGAAGCGGCGCAGGATGTCGCGCACCGTGGTGTCGACCCCGATACGGTCGCCCTCGCCTTCCCCCGGCTGCATCACGTCGCGCGCCGTCAGCACGCCCAGCGGGTTCATGTTCGCCACGAAATCAGCCACGTAGCCGTTCGCCGGGTTCGAGAAGATCTCGCGCGGAGTGCCGCATTGCACTATCCGCCCGCCTTCCATGATGGCGATGCGATTGCCGATCTTGAACGCCTCGTCGAGATCGTGACTGACGAAGATGATCGTGCGCCTGAGGTCGCGCTGCAGGTCCAAGAGCTCGTCCTGCAGCTTGGAGCGGATCAGCGGGTCGAGTGCGGAAAACGGCTCGTCCATCAGCAGGATCGGCGCGTCGGTGGCGAAGGCGCGGGCGAGCCCCACGCGCTGCTGCATGCCCCCCGACAACTCGCCCACCAGTGCCCCGGCGCGGTCGGCCAGGCCCACAAGTTCGAGTTGGCGCTGCACCCGCTCGCGGCGGGTCTCGGCCGGGATGCCCGCCAGCTCCAGCCCCAGCCCCACGTTGTCGCGCACCGTCCGCCAGGGCAGCAGGCCGAACTGCTGGAACACCATCGACACGCACTCCTGACGCAGGTGGCGCAGGTCCTTGCCCGAACAGCCCGGCAACCGGCACGACCAGTCACCGTCATGGATGTCGACATGGCCGCGCGCTACCGGGTTCAACCCGTTCACCGCGCGCAGCAACGTGGATTTGCCCGACCCCGACAGACCCATGAGAACCAGAATCTCCCCCTCCTCGACACTCAGCGAGCAATCATGCACCCCAAGCACCTGCCCCGTCGCGGTCTGGATCTGCCCGCGGCTTTCGCCTTCGTCCGCGCGCGCCAGCGCCGGCTCGGGCTGGTCGCCGAAGACGATGCAGACCTCGTGGAAGACGACGGCGGCGCTCATAGCGGAGCCCTTTCGTAGCGCAAGACGCCGTCGATGCGCGGCGTCGCCCCGTCCGAGGGGTGGTTGACCCCGTCGTTCACCGCGATCTCGGGCAGGTCCCAGGGCGTCACGCCCTGAAGGCAGGCGAGGTTCACGCCCAGCTGGTTCGGGTTCGACCGGCGCCGGTGATGGGTATAGATGCCGCAGGTCCTGCAGAACCAGTGCTGCGCCGTGCGGGTGTTGAACTGGTAGAGCGTCAGGTTGTCCTCGCCCGCGACGAACGTCACCCCGTCCAGCGGCGCCGAGACCGCCACCGCGCCCCGCATCGTGCAGTAGGAACAGGTGCAGCGCCGGGCCGAGGCCAGGCCCTCGGTCAACGTCACGCGAAACCTCACGGTGCCACAATGGCAGGCGGCGTCGTAGCTCTCGGTCATTTGCGCTGCACCCTCACCAGCCGGTCCAACAAGATCGCCACGACCACGATGATCAGGCCGCTTTCGAAGCCGAGGCCGGTGTCGACCCGGTTCAGCGCGCGCACCACCGGCACGCCCAGTCCATCGGCCCCGACCAGCGCCGCGATGACGACCATCGACAACGACAGCATGATGGTCTGGTTCATGCCCGCCATGATCTGCGGCATCGCATAGGGCAGTTCCACCTTCCACAGCTTCTGCCGCGGGGTGGCGCCAAAGGCATCCGCCGCCTCGATCAGCGCGGTGGGGGTCGAGGAAATGCCCAGATGCGTCAGGCGGATCGGCGCGGGCACCACGAAGATGACGGTCGCGATAAGCCCCGGCACCATGCCGATGCCGAAGAACACGATGGCCGGTATCAGGTAGACGAAGGTCGGCAGCGTCTGCATCAGGTCCAGCACCGGCCGCATCCCCGCGTAGAGCCGCGGTCGGTGCGCCGCCGCGATGCCGATGGGCACGCCCAGCCCCATGCAGACCACGCAGGCCGACAGGACCAGCGTCAGGCTTTCGGTGGTCTCGTCCCAGTAGCCCTGGTTGATGACGAAGAGCAGGCCCGCCGCGATCAGCGCGGGCATCTTCCAGCCGCGGTGCAGCCACCAGGCCAGCGCGACGAAGATCGCGGTGATCAGGAACGGGTGCCAGTCCGGCGGGTAGAGATAGGCGATCTCGGACCGGCGCAGGTCCTGGACCCAGCCGGTGTTGGGCGGGTCTTGCAGCAGCGCGAGGATCGCGTCGATCAGCACCTCGAGCGCCGCGGCCATGGCGTCGAACAGGGCCGAGAAATTGTTCTGCAACCAGTCGAACCCCGCCTCGGCGGCATCCCCCACGCGGAGCTTGCATTCGGACAGCGCCGCCAGCGGCCCCAGCCCCTCGGGCCAGCCCTCGTCGCATTCGGTCACCAGCCTCAGCATGAGAGGCCTTCCCGAGAATCGGCGCGGCTGGCAGGGTTCGCCCGAACCGGACAGGAGAACGACAGATGGCAGACTTGGTGCTTTATACCAACCCGATGTCGCGCGGCCGCATGGCGCGCTGGATGATGGAGGAGGCGGGCCTGCCCTACGAGGCGAAGATCGTGCAATACGGGCCCGAGATGAAGTCCGCCGACTACCGCGCGATCAACCCGATGGGCAAGGTTCCGGCGCTGGTTCACGGCGACACCGTGGTGACGGAAGTGGCCGCGATCTGCACCTACGTGGCCGAGCTTGCGCCCGAGGCCGGGCTGATCCCGCCCGCCGGCACGCCCGAGCGCGGTGCATTCTACCGCTGGATGTTCTTCGGCGCCGGATGCGTCGATCCGGGCGTCTCGGCGGCCTCGCTGGGCGTCGACACGTCGAGCCCCGAGGTCTACGGCCGCATCGGCTGGGGCACGGTGGACGCGGTGGCCGATACGCTGGGCGAGCTTCTGGCCGACGGCCGGCCTTGGTTGCTGGGCGAGACCTTCAGCGCGGTCGATGTCTATCTCGGCGGCCAGATCGCCTGGGGCCTGATGTTCAAGACCCTGCCCGAGCGACCCGGCTTTGCCGACTACGTCGCGCGGCTCATGAACCGCCCCGCGCAGCAACGCGCCGCCGCGATCGACGACGCGCTGATGCCCACGCCGGAAACCGGCACGGGCTGAGGGCACGGCGGGATGGCTCAAAGGCCCAGCGCTGCCGAAACGGCGGCCTCGGCGTCGCCGCCATCGAGCGTGGTGACGCCGTCGAGCCAGCCCATCACGACATCGGGGTTGGCCGCCATCCACGCCGTCGCCGCCTCGTCCGGGTCGGTGCCGTCGTTCAGGATCGCGCCCATGATCTCGTTTTCCATCGCCAGCGTGAATTCGAGATTGTTGAGCAGCGCGCCGACATTCGGGCAATCCTCGACATAGCCCGCCCGCGTGTTGGTCAGCACCGTTGCGCCGCCAAGGTCGGGGCCGAACCAGTCATCGCCACCCTCGAGATAGGTGAGGTCGAAATTGGCGTTCATCGGGTGCGGTTCCCAGCCGAGGAAGACGATCGGCTCGTCGCGGTCCGAGGCGCGCTCCACCTGCGCCAGCATCCCCTGTTCCGAGGATTCGACGACCTCGAACTCTGCCGCGCCAAGGCCGAAGGCATCCGCCGCGATCATGTCGATGATCAGCCGGTTGCCGTCATTGCCGGGCTCGATGCCGTAGATCTGGCCGTCGAGCGCGTCGTAATTGGCCGCGATGGTGGCGAAATCGGTGATGCCGAGCGCGGCCCCGGCGGCATTGGTGGCCAGCGTATACTTCGCGCCCTCGAGGTTGGTGCGCACGGTGTCGACGGTGCCGGCCTCGCGATAGGGCGCGATGTCGGCCTCCATCGTCGGCATCCAGTTGCCGAGGAACACGTCGACATCGCCGCTCGCCAGCGAGGTATAGGTCACCGGCACCGACAGCACCCGGATGTTGGTCTCGTAGCCCAGCGCCTCGAGCACGACGGTGGTGGCCGCCGTCGTCGCGGTGATGTCGGTCCAGCCCACGTCCGAGAAGGTGACGGTGTCGCAGGCGTTCTGCGCCATCGCGGATCCGGCCACTAGGCCAAGGGCCAGCGCGCTGGCGGCGGTGCGTGTGGTGAAACTCATTGTGAACACTCCCTGTTGTGGTCTTTTTGTTGATTGACCAGTCAATTAAAAACCTATTTTCTGCGATCATGCAACCTAAGAGGGATTTGCGATGCCGCGCGTGGGCATGATGGCACTTCGTATGGACGCGCTTGTCAACGCCACGATCGGGGAGATTGGGCGCAAGGGCTCTCTCGACGTGACCGTGGGCCAGATCGCCAAGGCGGCCGGCGTGTCCTCGGCGCTGGCGCATCACTACTTCGGCTCCAAGGATGACCTGTTCCTGGCCGCGATGCGGGCGATTCTGTCGGATTTCGGCTCCGAGGCGCGGCGCGAGCTGCACGCGGCCATCGGCCCCCGTGCCCGTCTGGACGCGCTGGTGCGGGCCAGCTTCGGCGGCCGCAACTTCCAGCCCGAGGTCGTCGCGGCCTGGCTGAATTTCTACGTCCTCGCCCGCACCCAGCCCAAGGCGGCGCGGCTCCTGGGCATCTACCAGCGTCGGCTGGTGTCGAACCTGACCCACGCGCTGCGCCCGCTCACCGACAGCCCGGCCGAGGTTGCGCGCACCGCCGCGGCGCTGATCGACGGGCTCTACATCCGCCACGCGCTGACCGCCGCCGGCCCGCCCGACGCGGGCGCCGCCATCGCCACCGTCGACCGCTACCTGACCCTTGCCATCGGAGACGCAGATTGACCCGCCCCAACATCCTGATCGTCATGGTGGACCAGCTGAACGGTGCGCTTTTCCCCGACGGCCCGGTCGACTGGCTGCACGCGCCGAACCTGCGCGCGCTGGCCAATCGGTCCACCCGCTTCGCCAATGCCTACACCGCCTCGCCGCTCTGCGCGCCGGGGCGGGCGAGCTTCATGTCGGGTCAGCTTCCGTCGCGCACCGGCGTCTATGACAATGCCGCCGAGTTCGCCTCCGCGATCCCGACCTATGCTCACCACCTGCGCCGCGCGGGCTATTACACCGGCCTGTCCGGCAAGATGCATTTCGTCGGCCCCGACCAGTTGCACGGGTTCGAGCAGCGCCTGACGACCGACATCTACCCCGCCGATTTCGGCTGGACCCCCGATTACCGCAAGCCGGGCGAGCGCATCGACTGGTGGTATCACAACATGGGCAGCGTCACCGGCGCGGGCGTGGCCGAGATCTCGAACCAGATGGAATACGATGACGAGGTCGCCTTTATGGCCGAGCAGAAGCTCTATGACCTCGCCCGCGGCAAGGATGCGCGCCCCTGGTGCCTGACCGTCAGCTTCACCCACCCGCACGATCCCTACGTCGCCCGCAAGCGGTTCTGGGATCTCTACGAGGATTGCGACCACCTCCAGCCCGAGGTGCCGGCCCTGCCCTACGAAGACCACGACCCGCACGCGCAGCGGATCTTTGACGCGAACGACTGGCGCAATTTCGTCATCACCGAGGATGACATCGCCCGGTCCCGCCGCGCCTATTTCGCCAACATCTCCTACCTCGACGAGAAGATCGGCAGCATCCTCGACGTGTTGGAGCGCACCCGGCAGGAGGCGATCGTCGTCTTCGTCTCCGACCACGGCGACATGCTGGGCGAGCGCGGATTGTGGTTCAAGATGAACTTCTACGAGGGCTCCGCCCGCGTGCCGCTGATGATCGCGGCCCCCGGCATGGAACCGGGGCTGGTGCAGGATGCCGTCTCTACCATCGACCTCTGCCCCACGCTCTGCGCACTGGCGGGTGTCTCGATGGCCGAGGTGATGCCCTGGACCGACGGTGAAAACCTCGTGCCGCTGGCCGCAGGACGCCGCCGCGAAAGCCCGGTCGCGATGGAATACGCCGCCGAGGCCTCGATCTCGCCGCTGGTCGCACTGCGGCTCGGTCAATGGAAATACACCAACTGCGCCGTCGACCCCGAGCAGCTTTTCGACCTCGACGCCGACCAGCAGGAACGGGTGAACCTCGCCGACGACCCCGCGCACAGCGCCACGCTCGAACGTTTCCGCGTCATGGCCGCCGCCCGCTGGGATCTCGAGGCCTTCGACGCCGCCGTCCGCGAAAGCCAGGCGCGGCGCTGGGTGGTCTACGAGGCGCTGCGCAACGGCTCCTGGTACCCGTGGGACTTCCAACCGCTCCGCGACGCCTCCGAGCGCTTCATGCGTAACCACATGGACCTCAATGTTCTCGAGGAAAATCAACGCTTTCCGAGGGGGGAATGATGCAAGCGCAACCCAAAGCCAGCCATTTCGTGAATGGCGCCTACCTCGAGGATACGGCCGGCGCGCCCATGCCGGTGATCTTCCCCGGCACCGGCGAGACCATCGCGCAGGTCCACGAGGCGACCCCCGCCGTGATCGAGGCCGCGCTGGCGTCGGCCAAGGCCGCCCAAGGCGCCTGGGCGGCGCTGATGCCGGTCGAACGCGGCCGCATCCTGCGCCGCGCCGCCGACATCATGCGCGCGCGAAACCGCGAGCTGTCCGAGCTGGAAACCCTCGACACCGGCAAGCCGATCTCGGAAACGCTGGTGGCCGACGCCACCTCCGCCGCCGACGCGCTGGAATATTTCGGTGGCCTCGCCGCGACGCTGACAGGCGACCACGTCGCCCTCGGCGGCGACTGGGCCTACACGATGCGCATCCCGCTCGGCGTCTGCGTCGGCCTTGGCGCGTGGAACTACCCGACCCAGATCGCCGCGTGGAAAAGCGCCCCCGCGCTGGCCTGCGGCAACACAATGGTCTTCAAACCGGCGGAACAGACGCCGCTCTGTGCCCTGAAACTCGCCGAAATCCTGACCGAGGCCGGCGCGCCGCCGGGTGTCTTCAACGTGGTGCAGGGCGCCGGCACCGTCGGCCGCGCGCTGGTCGAGGATGCGCGCACCGCCAAGGTCTCGCTCACCGGCTCCGCGCCCACCGGCAAGAAAGTCTACGCCGCCGCCGCCGCGCAGATGAAGCACGTCACGATGGAACTCGGCGGCAAGTCGCCCCTCATCATCTTCGACGATGCCGACCTCGACAGCGCCGTCTCCGCCGCGATCAACGCCAATTTCTTCGCCTCGGGCCAGGTCTGCTCCAACGGCACCCGCGTCTTCGTGCAGCGCGCCATCAAGGACGCCTTCCTCGACCGGCTGACCGCCCGCGTGGCCAAGGCGACCATCGGCGACCCGCGGGACGAGGCCACGACCTTCGGCCCGATGGCGAGTGAAGATCAGCTCGCAATCACCTGTTCCTACATCGAAAAAGGAAAATCCGAAGGCGCGCGCTTGGTCCACGGCGGCCGCCGCCTCGACCGCCCCGGCACCTACATCGAACCGACCATCTTCGCCGATGTCACCGACGACATGGCCATCGCCCGAGAGGAGATCTTCGGCCCGGTCATGTCCGTCCTCGACTTCGACACCGAGGACGAAGTGATCGCGCGCGCCAATGCCACCGACCTCGGCCTCTCGGGCGCGGTCTTCACCCGCGACTTCACCCGCGCGCACCGCGTTGTGGGCCTCATCGAGGCCGGCACCGTTTGGATCAACCAGTACAACCTCACGCCGGTCGAGGTCCCCTTCGGCGGCGTGAAGGGCTCGGGCGTCGGCCGCGAAAACGCCCGCGCGGCGATCGAGGCCTACAGCCAGCTCAAGACCGTCTACGTCGGTATGACCCCGGTGGAGGCGGCGTATTGATGACCGAGCAGATGGAAGCGGACTACGTCATCGTCGGCGCCGGCTCCGCCGGCTGCGCCATCGCCTACCGCCTTGCTGAAGCGGGGAAATCCGTCATCGTCGTGGAACATGGCGGCAGCGACTGGGGGCCGTTCATCAACATGCCCGCGGCGCTCAGCTATCCGATGAGCATGCGGCGCTACGACTGGGGCTACAGGACCGAGCCCGAGCCGCACATGGGTGGCCGCATCATGGCCGTCCCGCGCGGCAAGGTCATCGGCGGTTCCTCCTCGATCAACGGGATGATCTACGTCCGGGGCCACGCCCGCGACTTCGACACCTGGGCCGAGATGGGGGCCGAGGGCTGGTCCTACGCCGATGTGCTGCCCTATTTCAAACGCTCCGAGCACTGGCACGGCGCGGGCGGCGACGGCGCCTTCCGCGGCACCGCGGGGCCGGTCCACGTCACACGCGGGCCGCAAAGGAACCCCCTTTTCAAGGCCTTCACCGAATCCGGCACCAACGCCGGCTATGGCGCGACCGAGGATTACAACGGCCAGCGGCAGGAAGGCTTCGGCGCCTTCGAGATGACGGTCTGGAAGGGCGAGCGCTGGTCGGCGGCCAAGGCGTACCTGCGCCCGGCCCTGAAACGCCCGAACTGCACCCTGACCCGCGGGCTGGTGGAGCGCGTCGAGATCGTCGAGGGCCGCGCCACCGGCGTGCGGCTGGCGGGCGGCAAGCTGATCCGCGCGCGCGCCGAGGTGATCTTGTCCGCCGGTCCGATCAATTCGCCTAAAATTCTCATGCTCAGTGGAATTGGACCCGCCAAGCACGTGATCGAGCACGGACTTCCTGTTCTGGCGGACAGGCCCGGCGTGGGCGCGAACCTGCAAGACCACCTCGAGATGTATATCCAGTACGCCGCGACCCAACCGGTCAGCCTGGCGCCCTACTGGTCGCTCTGGGGCAAGGCGCTGGTCGGCACGCAATGGATGCTGACCCGCACCGGCCTGGGTGCGTCGAACAATTTCGAGGCCTGTGGTTTCATCCGCTCGCGCGCCGGCATCGAATATCCCGACATCCAGTTCCACTTCCTGCCCATCGCGGTCCGCTACGACGGCAAGACCGCGGCAGCGGGCCACGGTTTCCAGGCCCATGTCGGGCCGATGCGCTCGAAAAGCCGGGGCGCGGTGACGCTGCGCTCGGCAAATCCCGCCGAAGCGCCGAAGATCAACTTCAACTACATGTCGCAAGCCTATGATTGGGAAGAGTTTCGCACTGCGATCCGCCTCACCCGCGAGATCTTTGCGACCGATCCCATCGCAAGCTATGTCGACCACGAAATCCAGCCCGGCGCGGGGGCGCAGAGCGATGCGGAGCTTGACGCGGTAATCCGCGAACATGCCGAAAGCGCCTACCACCCCTGCGGCACAGCCCGCATGGGCCGCCGCGACGACCCAATGGCGGTGGTGGACCCGGAGACGCGCGTGATCGGGGTTGAGGGGTTGCGCCTCGCCGACAGTTCGGTCTTCCCCTTGATCCCGAACGGAAATCTCAACGCGCCCTCGATCATGGTGGGCGAGAAGGCCGCCGACCACATCCTGGGCCGCGCCCCCCTGCCGCGCGAGAACCTCGAACCCTGGATCGCACCGGACTGGCAGGCGAGCCAGCGCGAAAGCCACGCGCAGGCCGCCGCGGCGGAATAGAGGCCTGCCGGGACGGCGGATCGGCGGCGATCCGCCATGGCATGCTTCCGAACCGGAGCCTCATGCGTTAGGTCTGAAGCAAACGGACCCAACAGGAACCTTCGCGATGACACGCATCCCCCCCCTGACCTGTTTCAAGGCCTATGACATCCGCGGTCGCCTCGGCGACGAGCTGAACGAAGACATCGCCGAACGCATCGGCCGCGCCTTCGCCGAGGTGATGGGCGCCAAGCGCGTGGTTCTGGGCCGCGACGTACGCCCGACCTCCGAAAGTCTGGCCCATGCCGTCGCGCGTGGGTTGATGGCTGCGGGCGTCGAGGTCCTGGACCTGGGCCTCTCGGGAACGGAAGAGACCTATTTCGCCACCACGCATCTGGGTGCCGACGGCGGGATCTGCGTCACGGCGAGCCATAATCCCATGGATTACAACGGGATGAAGATGGTCAAGTCCGGCTCCGCCCCGATCGGCAGCGCCGACGGCATGGACGCGATCAAGGCGCTGGCCGAGAGCGGTGAGTTCGCCGCCGAGCAGCCCGGCGGCAAGATCACCGACGCCAGCGGCACCCGCCCGGCTTATGTCGAGAAACTGATGGAGTTCGTCGACGTCTCCGCGCTGACCCCCCTGAAGGTGCTGGTGAACGCAGGCCACGGCGCCGCTGGCCCGACCTTCGACGCGATTGCCGAGGCGCTGGCCGCGCGCAATGCCCCGCTCGAATTCATCCGCGTCTACCACACCCCCGACGGCAGCTTCCCGGCCGGCATCCCGAACCCGCTTCTCGACGAAAACCAGCCGCTCACTGCCGACCCCGTCGTCGAACATGGCGCCGACATGGGTGTCGCCTGGGACGGCGACTTCGACCGCTGCTTCTTCTTCGACCATGCCGGCGGCTTCATCCCCGGCGAATATGTCGTGGGCCTGCTGGCCGAAGCGTTTCTCGCCAAGGAACCCGGCGAGAAGATCGTCCACGACCCGCGCGTGGTCTGGGCGACGCAGGCCGTGGTGGAGGAGATGGGCGGCGAGGCCGTGCAGTCGAAATGCGGCCATTCCCACATCAAGCAGGTCATGCGCGACACCGGCGCGATCTACGGCGGCGAGATGTCCGCGCATCACTATTTCCGCGATTTCATGGCTTGCGACAGCGGCATGATCCCGATGCTCCTGATGATCGAACTGGTCTGCCGCCGGGGCGAAAGCCTCAAGGACATCCTGGCCGAGCGCCGCGCCGCCTACCCGTCCTCGGGCGAGGTGAACTTCCGGGTAAAGGACCAGGCCGCCGTAATCGCCCGGATCGAGGAGACCTATGCCCCCAAGGCCGAGGCCCGCGACGAGATGGACGGGCTCTCGCTCTCCTTCGGCGACTGGCGTTTCAACCTGCGCGCTTCCAACACCGAACCGCTGTTGCGGCTGAACATCGAGGCGCACGGCAAGCCCGAGCTGGTGGCCGAAAAGCTGGCCGAGATGCGCGCGCTGATCGAGGCCTGACCGCCGCCCCGTCTGGACCCGTCTGGACAGTGCCGCGCGGCTCGCCCATGCTTTGCCCGGAACAGGGGACAGTCATGGCATACGATCTGGTCATCCGCGGCGGGCGGGTCGTGACGGGCGGCGCGATGGTGGACGCCGACATCGCCGTCGCGCAGGGCCGGATCGCGGCCATCGGCACCGGCTTCGACGGCGCCGAGGTGATCGAGGCCAATGGCCTCCTTGTCACCCCCGGCGGCGTTGATCCGCATTGCCATATCGAGCAGATGTCGGGCATGGGCCTGATGAACGCCGACACGTTCGAAACAGCGTCGCGCTCGGCCGCGATGGGCGGCACGACCTCCGTCATCTCCTTCGCGGCGCAGGGAAAAGGCCAGCGCCTTAGCGACACCGTCGCCGACTACGCCGCCCGCGCGCAACACGGCGCGGCCATCGACCACGCCTTCCACATCTCGGTCAGCGACCCCGACGCGCCCGCCTTCGAGGCCGACCTGCGCGCGCTGATCGCCGCAGGCCACCGCTCGGTCAAGGTGTTCACCACCTACAACATCGGCCTCGACGACGCGCAGATCCTCGAGATTCTGCGCATCGCGGGGGCTGCCGGCGCCCTCACCTGCATCCACGCCGAGAACGACGCGATCATCAGTGCCACCCGCGCCCGCCTGCTGGCTGAGGGGCGCACCCGGCCGCTCGACCACGCCGCCTCCCGCCCCCGCGCGGCCGAGATCGAGGCCATCGCGCGCATGTGCCGGCTGGCCGAGGTCGCGCAGGCCCCGGTGATGATCTTCCACGTCTCGACGGCGGAAGGCGTGGCCGAGATCGCCGCCGCTCGCGCCCGAGGCGCGCCCATCTGGGCCGAGACCTGCCCGCATTACCTGTTCCAGACCGAGGCGGTGCTCGACAAACCGGGCCGCGAGGGCGCGAAATGGATGTGCTCGCCGCCGCAACGGACCGAGGCCGATCAGGACGCGCTCTGGGCCGGGCTCGCAATGGGGCATCTGCAACTGGTCTCCTCCGACCACGCGCCCTACCGTTTTGACGAGACGGGAAAATTCTCCAACGGCCTC
Organism: uncultured Roseicyclus sp.; assembly: GCA_937139335.1. Classification (GTDB taxonomy): domain Bacteria; phylum Pseudomonadota; class Alphaproteobacteria; order Rhodobacterales; family Rhodobacteraceae; genus Roseicyclus. The sequence goes on from CAKZPN010000002.1 coordinate 95,514, forward strand.
GACGCGCCGTTCCCCGGCATCGCCAACGGCATGCCCGGCCTTGAACTACGCCAGCCGCTGATGTTCGACGCGATGGTGTCGCGCGGGCGGCTCGGGCTTGCCGCCTTTGCCCGGCTGACGGCGGAGGCGCCCGCCGACCTCTACGGCCTGCCCGGCAAGGGCCGCATCGCGCCCGGCTACGACGCCGACCTCGTGCTCTGGGACCCCGCGCACACCCACACCTACGGCGCCAACGACCTGCACGACAACGTTGGCTACAACCCGTTCGAGGGCACCACCGTCACCGGCTGGCCCATCGCCACCCTGTTGCGCGGCACGCCCGTGATGCGCGACGGCGCGTATCTTGGCCAGCCCGGTGCGGGCCAATGGCTGCCGCGCGACGTGATCGGCACCGACCCCGCCGACCTGACAGGAAGCCTGCCATGAGTGCCCGCCCCACCGCGCCGAACCAGCTTGCCATCACCTTCCTCTATTACCGCGACCTCGCGACCGCCTTCGCCTTCTACCGCGACGTGCTGGGCCTGCGCCTTGCCATCGACCAGGGCGACCTCGCCAAGATCATGGAGATCGCGCCGAACGCCCACCTGGGCCTCGTGGACGAGGCGAAGGGGATGAACGACTGGCAGGCGGAAAAATGCGTGCAGATCTGCATCCGCGTTGAGGATGTGCAAGCCTGGCATGACTATCTAGCCTCCTGCAGCGTCGATAGCCTGTCGCGGATGTTCGAAAATCAGACAATCGGCATCCGTGCTTTCGTCTTCCGCGACCCCGAGGGCTACCAGGTCGAGATCCAGCAGGCGACGAGGGCAGGCGCATGACCGGCACGCTCTACGTCATTAATCCCAACTCGTCGCAGACTGTGACCGACGGCATCGCGCAGGCCATCGCGCCCCTCCAAGGCATGGGCGCGCCCATCGAATGCCTCACGCTCGCCGAAGGCCCGCCCGGCATCGAAAGCCAGGCGCAGGCGGACGAGACCATCGCGCCGATGCTCCGCCTCACCGCGTCGCTGGAAGACACCGCCGCAGGATTCGTCATCGCCTGTTTCGGCGACCCCGGCGTCCACGCGCTGCGTGACCGGACGGCAAAGCCTGTCCTCGGCATCCAGGAGGCCGCCATCGCCAGCGCCCTCACCCTCGGCCAGCGCTTCGGCATCATCGCGATCCTGCGCACTTCGATCCCGCGTCACCTGCGCAGCCTCGGCGCCATGGGCGTGCTGGACCGGCTCGCGGGCGACCGCGCGCTGGGCCTCGGCGTCGCCGAACTCGCCGACCCCGACACCACGCAGGCGCGTCTTATCGACACCGGCCGCGCGCTTCGCGACGAGGACGGCGCCGATGTCCTGATCCTTGGCTGCGCCGGAATGGCGCGCTACAGGGGCGTGCTGGAACAGGCGCTCGGCCTGCCGGTGATCGACCCCTGCCAGGCGGCGGCCGCCATGATGCTGGGCCGGATCAAGCTCACACAGACCCACAGACCCGGAGGCTGACATGCCCAGACCCAACCCAAAGCTTCTCGACGAAACCGCCGCCGGCGTCTTCACCATCGCGGCCACGCCCTTCCTGCCCGATGGTTCGCTCGACCTCGAAAGCATCGACAGCATGGTCGATTTCTACCAGGAAAAGGGCGCGACCGGCCTGACGATCCTCGGCATGATGGGCGAGGCCGGCAAGCTCTCGGCCAAGGAAAGCTCCATCGTGATCGACCGGGTGACGACGCGGGCCAGCGTGCCGGTCGTGGTCGGCGTCTCGGCGCCCGGCCTCGCGGCGATCAAGGCGCTCACCGACATCGCGATGGACCGGGGGGCCGCCGGCGTCATGGTCGCGCCCCCCGGCAGCCTGCGCACCGACGACCAGATCATCGGCTACTTCCAGATGGTCGCGGACGTGCTGGGCGAGACCCCTTGGGTGCTTCAGGATTTCCCGCTGGTGACAGGCGTGCAGATGTCGACCCGCGTCTGCCGCACGATCTTCGATACCTGCCCGACCTGCGTGATGCTGAAGCACGAGGATTGGCCGGGGCTGGAAAAGATCTCGACGCTGCGCGAGATGGAGGCGAACGGCGCGCGTCGCCTCTCCATCCTCTGCGGCAACGGCGCGATGTTCCTGCTGGAGGAGATGCGGCGCGGTGCCGACGGCGCGATGACCGGCTTCGCCTTCCCCGAGATGATGGCAGATGTCGTGCGGCTGATGCAGGCGGGCGACGAGGACCGGGCGCGGGACATCTTCGACGCCTACCTGCCGCTGGTACGCTACGAGAGCCAGCCGGGCCTCGGCCTCGCGATCCGCAAGTACACGCTGGCGAAACGCGGCGCGATCGCGCACCCCACCGTGCGCCGCCCCGGCACCGTGCTCAGCCCCGCCACCATCGCCGAGATCGAGGCTCTGATCGCGCGGCAGGAAGCGCGGCTGGCGACGCTCGGCTAGGGCAGGTTTTCGCGCAGGATCAGCACCGGGCGCAGCGGCGGCGGCACATGCGCCTGCCCGCGCGCGGCGGCGGTGAGGATCGCGAAGACCTCCTGCATCTCCTCGCGCGCCGACTGGTCGATGACGGCGTCGAGCGTGCCGTCGAGCAGCAGCGCACGGTTCTCCTCCGTCGCCTCGTGGGCGACGAAGGTGACGTCGCGCCGTCCCGCCTCGGCCAGCGCGGCGCCGATACCCACCGTGCCGCCGCCCGCGTTGTAGATGCCCACGAGGTCCGGGTGCGCCGCCAGCAACGCCCGCGTCTCGGCCCGTGCCCGCCCCCGATCCTCGCGGCTTTCGCGCAGTTCCAGCAGCGTCAGGCCCGGAAAATCCTGCGCCAGCACCTCGCGAAACCCCATCTCGCGCTCCATGTGGCCGCGATAGCCGAGGTGGCCTGCGATCAGCGCCACCTTGCCCTGCGGCGCCGGCCCGCGGAACCGCGCCAGCGTATAGCCCGCCAGCCGCCCGGCGCGGATGTTGTCGAGCCCCACGAACCCCGCGCGCGGCGCGTCGGGAATGTCGGTCGCCAGCGTCACCACCGGCGTTCCGCCCTCGACCCGCGCGCGGATTGCCTCGCTCACCGCCGGGTGGCCCAGCGCCAGCACAGCGATGCCGTCACTCGGGCCGAGCGTGGCCAGCACGCGCGCGACGGCCGACGGATCGAGGACGGGGGCGCGCAGGATCTCCAGCGTGACATGCGCCGGCGTCAGCGCGCGGGCATGGGTGATGACCTCGCAGAAATAGGAATTGGCGCTCTGCGGCAAGACCAGGTGAAAGCTCAGCGGCGCGGGCGCCTCGGGCAGATCGGGCAGGTAGTCGAGCCGGCGCGCGGCCTGAAGCACGATCGCCCGTGTCCGCGCCGACACGCCGGACCGGTCATTCAGCACGCGGTCGACCGTAGCGGGCGAGACGCGCGCTGCGGCGGCGATATCGGCAAGGGTCGGGCGCATCGGGAGCATCCGTCAATTCTGAGGTATTTTGAGGTATTCCTGCCCGGCAAGGCAAGCATTTCCGTCAAATAGCCTCAGATCGCCTCGCCCCTTCCTTGACTCCACTGCCGCCACGCGGCCCTCTGGACCCTGAGACTTGCCGCGACGGGAGGCGCGACAGTGATGGCCTTCGACACCCCACACCGCGACTACTCCCTGACCGGTCCGGAACGCGACCGCGCCATCGAACGCGGACTGGTCGCGGCCGAGTGGTATCATTCCGACATCCCCCGCAAGGACATGAAGGCGTTGATGACGCGCCGCGACCAGCCCGCGATCCGCGACACGATCCTGTGGATCGCGCTGCTGATCGGCACCGCCAGCGCCGGCATCCTGCTCTGGGGAACGTGGGGGGCACTGCCCTTCTGGCTCGCCTATGGCGTTCTCTACGCCTCGGCCTCGGACGCACGCTGGCATGAATGCGGCCATGGCACGGCCTTCCGCACGTCCTGGATGAACGACGCGGTCTACCTGTTCGCGAGCTTCCTGCAGATGCGCAACCCGGTCAGCTGGCGTTGGAGCCACGCGCGCCACCACACCGACACCATCATCGTCGGCCGCGACCCGGAAATCTCGGTTATGCGGCCCACCGACTTCACCCTCAAGGCGCTGGCCTTCGTCGGCATCCCCTCCGCCTTCACCGCTTTCGCGACCCTTCTGCGCAACGCCACCGGTCGCTACGGCCCGGACGAGCGCGACTACATCCCCGACAGCGACCTGCCCCGCGCGACCGTCTGGGCCCGCATCTTCGTCGCGATCCACCTCGCCGCCTGGGCGCTGGCGCTTGCCACCTGGTCGATCATCCCCGTCCTGCTCATCGGTGGCCCCAGGATCTACGGCACGTGGCAGATGGTGATGACCGGCCTCCTCCAGCACGGCGGGCTGGCCGAAGACGTGCTCGACCACCGGCTGAATTCGCGCAGCGTGCTGATGGACCCGGTGAACCGCTGGCTCTACCTCAACATGAACTACCACGTCGAACACCACATGTTCCCGATGGTGCCCTACCACGCGCTGCCGCGCCTCCACGCACTCATCCGCCACGACCTGCCGCCGCCCAACCCCTCGATCCGCCACGCCTATGCCGAGATGATCCGCGCCCTGGTCCGCCAGCGGCGCGAGCCGGGCTACCACCTGCGCCGCGCCCTGCCGCCCACCGCGCGGCCCTACCGCGAAGACCTGCACGACGCGGCGAGCGTGCCGCAAACACCTGCCGCGTGAAGGGAGAAAGACATGAGCGACTGGGTCGATGTCTGCGCCGAGGACGAGATCGAGGAGGAGGACGTGATCCGCTTCGACCACGACGGCCGCACCTTCGCCGTCTACCGCGACGAGGGGGGCGCGGTGTTCTGCACCGACGGGCTCTGCACCCATGAACAGGTGCATCTCGCCGACGGGCTGGTGATGGACGACACGATCGAATGCCCGCGCCACAACGGGCGCTTCAACTACAAGACCGGCGCGGCGCTGCGCACGCCCGCCTGCGTCGCGCTCGCCACCTATCCTGCCCGGTTCAACGCGGGCCGGATCGAGGTGCAGGTATAGCGATGGAGGTCTCTCTCACAGGCAAGGCCATCCTCGTCACCGGCGCCGCCCGCGGTGTCGGCGCGGCCGTCGCGGCGGAGGCTGCGGCGAGCGGGGCCGAGGCTCTGGTCCTCACCGACATCGACCCGATCCCCGGCACCTTCCCCTGCGCGGTCGAAGCCGTCACCGCCGACCTCGCCACCCCCGAAGGCCCACCTGCCATCATCGCCGCTGCGCTGGCCCGCTTCGGCCGCATCGACGGGCTGGTGAACGCCGCCGGCCTCACGTCCCGTGGCAGCTTCGCCGATGCAGACGTGGCCTTCTGGAACCGCATGTTCTCGGTCAACGCCCGCGCGCCCTTCTTCCTGATGGCGGGCGCAATCGCGGACATGACCGCGCGCAAGGCCCCCGGCAGCATCGTCAACATCCAGTCGATGAACGCGCACGCCGGCGCGCCCGACCTCGGCGTCTATTCCGCCACCAAGGGCGCGTTGCAGACGCTCACGAAGAACGCCGCACATGCCTACATGGCCGATGGCATCCGGGTGAACGGCATCAACCTCGGCTGGGTCGACACCGAGACCGAACGCCACCTGCACGAGGTGACGTTAGGCAAGGGCGAGGGCTGGATGGCCGCGCAGGGTGCCAAGCTTCCGCTGGGGCGCTTCGTGAGCGTGGAGGACGCGGCGCGCACCGTTGTCTGGCTCCTGTCCGACGCTTCGACCCCGATGACCGGCGTGTCGATGGACCTGGAGCAGGCGGTGACGGGCGCGCCGTGCTAAGAAATTGGCTCCGCGCCCTTTCAGGGCGACGGCGGTGGTGCGGTCGAGGCGCGCACGACCAACTCCACCGGGATCAGCACCTCCGGTCCCGGCGTGCCCCGCCCGCGCAACCGGCCCAGCAATACCTCGGCCGCGCGGCGCCCGAGCCTTGGCCGGTCCTGCCTGATCGTCGTCAGCGCCGGCACGAACGACCCCGACATCTCGATATCGTCGAACCCCACGACCGAAATGTCGCCCGGCACGCTCACACCCCCCGCTTGCAACGCCGCGATCAGGCCGAAGGCGACCATGTCGGCGGAGCAGAACACCGCCGTCGGCCGGTCCTCCATCGCAAGGATGCGCGCCGCCGCCTCGTGGCCCGATTCGAGCGAGAAATCGCCGCGGATGATCCAGTCCTCCCGCGCCGGCAGTCCCAGCCGCGCACGCTCCGCCAGCATCCCGTGCCGCCGCGCGGCGGTCAGCACATTGCCTTCCGGCCCGGTGACATGGGCGATCTTGCGGTGCCCCAGCGCGTGCAGGTGCCGGATCGCCAGCCGCGCGCCCTCGGCGTTATCGGCGGCGATGATCGGGAACCCCGCATCCTCCACCCATTCACACAGGAACACGATCCGCTCGCCCACGCCCTCGGCTTCGCATTGCGCCAGCGCCGCGCGCGGCAGGGCGCCGTCGAGCGAGATCGCCCCGTCGATGCGCCCGTCGAGAAAATAGCCCGCCAGCGCGCCCTCCTGCAGCGGGTTGTTCTCGGTATCGGTGATCAGCACGGCGTAATCCGTCCCCGCGAACCCGTCCGAGATCCCGGCGAGGATGCCGGAATAGAAGGGTTTTCCAAGGTTCGGCACCAGAATCAGCACCGCGCCCGCGCGCTGCATCCTGAGGTTGCGCGCTGCCTGGTTCACCCGGTAGCCGGTGGCGCGGATCGCATCCAGCACCGCCTCGCGCGTCCGCTCGGAAACCTTGTCGGGGGCCGACAGGGCGCGGCTGACCGTGGCCGTCGACACATGCGCGGCGCGGGCGACGTCGAGGATGGTCGCGCCCCTCTGGGTGATCCTGGATTTCATCGGTTTGCGCGCCGTCCCTGCATTTCACCGCTTGACTCGAATCTGTCTCAAGCCAGAGTATGTAATCGATTTCATGATCCGCAAAGAGGTTTGGCCGGTCATGTAAACGATTACAGACGCGGGGTGCATCCCGCGCGGGGGGGAGAAACCGGTGACGGTAGACTGCATCGGCAGATCGCGGGGGCATCGCGCATGGGCCGCGTGAGCCACGATTTCAGCGGCGCGCGTGTCGTGGTCATCGGCGCCAGCCGGGGCGGCATCGGCGCGTCCATCGCGCGCGCCTTCGCGGACGCCGGGGCCGAGGTCGCGATCACCGGGGTGGAGGACGCCCCTGCCCCCGAGGATGCCGCGCGCTTCGCCTACCTGCGGCTCGACGTCACCGACACCGAGGCGGTGCGCGCCTATGCCGCCGGCTATTCCGCGCTTGATGTCCTGATAAATTGTGCCGCGATCACCCGTCGTGGTGAGGAAATGGCGCCAGAGTTCTTTTCCCACGTCCTCGACGTGAATCTGACCGGCTCGTTCCGCTGTGCCGAGGCCCTGCACCCGGCGCTGAAGGCCGCAACCGGCACCATCATCAACATCGCCTCGATGTATGCCCGCTTCGGCAGCCCGCGAAACCCGGCCTATGGCGCGTCGAAGGCGGGGGTGGAGCAGCTGACGAAATCGCTCGCCATCGCCTGGGCGCCTGACGGCATCCGCGTCAACGCCATCTCGCCCGGCTTCATCGTGACCGAGCAATCGGCCCGCGCCCGGCAGGACCCGGCCTTCACCGCCGCGATCGAGGCGCGCACGCCGCTCAGCCGCTGGGGCCAGCCTTCCGACATCACCGGCGCGGCGCTGTTTCTGGCCTCCGACGCCTCGTCTTTCATGACCGGCACCTGCCTGCCGGTCGACGGGGGATATTCTGTTGCCTGAGGGAGCAAACCCATGACGGAGTTCGCAAAACTCACCGCCGCCGTGATCGGCACCGGCTTCATCGGCACCGTGCATGTGCAGGCGCTGCGGCGTCTGGGCGTGCAGGTGGGCGGCGTGCTCGGCTCCTCGGCCGAGCGTGGCGCCGCGCGCGCGGCCGAGATCGGGGTGGAGAAGGCCTATGCCTCGTTGGATGACCTGCTCGCCGATGAGGCCGTCGACGTGGTCCACGTCACCTCGCCCAACCACGCGCATTACGAGCAGGTGAAAGCCATCCTCGCAGCCGGGAAGAACGTGATCTGCGAGAAACCCCTCGCGATGACCAGCGCGCAATCCGCCGAGATGGTGGAGATTGCGCGCGCCTCCGGCAAGGTGGCCGCCGTCTGCTACAACATCCGCTTCTACCCGCTGAACCAGCAGGCCCACGGCATGGTGGAGGCCGGCGAGCTTGGCGACATCCGCTTTGTCACCGGCCATTACCACCAGGACTGGCTCGCCAAGCCCACCGACTGGAATTGGCGCCTGCAATCCGAGATCGGCGGCGCGCTCCGCTCCGTCGGCGACATCGGCACCCACTGGATCGACCTCACCAGCTTCATCACCGGGATGAAGGTCGAGGCGGTGATGGCGGAACTGGCGAATTTCCTGCCCGAGCGCCAGAAGCCCACCGGCCCAGTCGCAACCTTTTCGTCAGCTGCTGGCACGACCGAAACCGTGAGCGTCGATACCGACGACGCCGCCATGATCGTGCTGCGCTACCCGAACGGCGCGCGCGGCGTGATGAGCACGAGCCAGGTCAACACCGGCCGCAAGAACTCGCTGCAATGGGATGTCGCCGGGGCCAAGGCCTCCGCCGCTTGGGATAGCGAGACGCCCGACCACCTGTTCATCGGCCACCGCGACGCGCCGAACCAGACGCTGATGCGCGACTTTACCCTGATGAACCCGCAGGGCACCGCCGCCGCCACCCTGCCCCCCGGCCATGTCGAAGGCTTCGCCGACAGCTTCTTCAACTTTTTCCGCGCGGTCTACGCCGATGTCGAGGCGGGCGGGCGGCAGGACGGCGCCACATGGGCCAGCTTCGAGGATGGCCATTACGAAATGCAACTCTGCGACGCGGTCCTGATGTCCGCGCGCGAGGGCCGCTGGGTGCGGCTCGACGAGGTTTGAGGGGAGACGCGCGATGAAACTGGGACTGCTGACAGCCCCCTTCGAAGACACCGACCTGATGGACGTCGCCGACTGGGCCGGCGCCAACGGCTTCTCCGCGTTCGAGGTCGCCTGCTGGCCCGCCTCAGGCGGCGAAAAGCGCCGCTATGCTGGCACCAGCCACATCGACGTTGACGGCCTGACGAAGTCGCAAGGCGCAGACATCACCGCCGGGCTCAAGGAGCGCGGCATCGAGATTTCCGGCCTCGGCTACTACCCCAATCCGCTCCACGCCGACGACGCCCACCGCGAGGAGGTGCTCGGCCACCTGAAAAAGGTCATCACTGGCGCGGGCGTGATGGGGGTCAAGGTCGTCAACACCTTCCTCGGTGGCGACCGCAAGCTGACCGTGGACGAGAACTGGAAACGCGCGCAGACCTTCATCACCCCCCTCGTCAAGCATGCGCAGGACAGCGGCGTCACGCTCTGCTTCGAGAACTGCCCGATGATCTTCTCCAACGACGAATGGCCGGGCGGCCACAACATCGCCTATTCGCCGAAGATCTGGCGTCGCATCTTCGAGGAATGGGGCGACGCCGTCGGCATGAACTTCGACCCGTCGCACCTGATCTGGCAGATGATCGACCAGACCCGCTTCATCAAGGAATTCGGCCCACGCTTCGCCCATGTCCACGCCAAGGACGTGATGATCGACCGCGATGGGCTCTACGAGAACGGCGTGATGTCGGTGGGCATGGGTTGGCAGATCCCGCGGCTCTGCGGCCTTGGCGACGTCGACTGGTCCGATTTCTTTTCCGGCCTCTACCGCGCCGGCTATGATGGCCCCGTGATCATCGAGCACGAGGACCGGCTGTTCGAAGGCACCGACGACAAGATCAAGCGCGGCTTTGCGCTCGCGCGCGACGTGCTGACCCCCTTCATCAAGTAAGGACGGGCATCAAATGAAGAAGGGCGCGAATGCCCCGCGAATTCAACCTGTTGAAACCCACATGGGAGGAAAGACAATGACCAGACTGATGACCGGCGCCGCGGCGCTGCTGACAAGCGTGGCCCTCGTGCCCGCCGCCTTCGCGCAGGATGGCGGCTACACCATCGGCGTGTCGAACACCGTGCAAGGCAACGGCTGGCGCGAGGAAATGATCTGCGCCATGCGCGCACAGGCGCTGGTGGAAGAGGACGTGACCGCCCTCATCGTCGCACACCGCAATACCGATAGTGCGGGCCAGCTCGAGGATCTCAACAACCTGATCGAGGCCGGCGTCGACGCCATCGTGCTGAACCCGTCCAACCCCGACGCGCTGAATTCCGCGCTCGAGGCCGCCATCGCGGCGGGCATCGTGGTGGTCGCGGTCGATGCGGGCGTGTCGGCGGAAGGCGCCTACATCCTGTCCAACAACCAGGAAGAATACGCCTATCTCGGCGCGCGCTGGCTCTTCGAGCAGATGGGCGGCGAGGGTGACGTGGTCTACATGCGCGGCATCGCCGGCGTCTCGGCCGACACCGACCGCCACAACGGCTTCACCCGCGCGCTCGAGGAATTCCCCGACATCGAGGTCGTACACGAGGTCTTCACCGGCTGGCAGCAGGACCAGGGCAAGCAGCAGATGTTCGACTTCCTCGCCACCGGCATCCCGTT
>CAKZPN010000003.1 GCA_937139335.1 uncultured Roseicyclus sp.
ATTTGCCTGAGCCGTGGCCTGCGATGACGAGGTCGGTTCCGTACGGCTCAAGTCCGTGATCCGTACAGACCCGCCGCAGCCGGTTGGCGGCGAGCATCGGCAAGGTGCAGTCCTGACCGAAGCTGACCAGTTGCGGCCCCACGCCATCCGCCAGCCGCTTGGGCAGCTGCACCTGCGTGAACCAGCCATCGGCCATGAACATCGGATAGATCAGCGCGCCGGGGCGGTCTGCCGACAGCGCCTCGATCCGGCCTTCGGCGGCCAGTGTCACGCCGTCGATCCGCGCCTCAGGCAGATGCGCCGCAACGGCCGCCGCAAGGGCGGCGATTTCCGCCTCGCCCACATCGGGGTTCGAGGGCTGGCCGTGGCTGACGATCAGGGCATCGAAGGTCATGAAAGTCTCCGGATTTGGTCCTGACGAGACTTAGCGCGGGGCCATGCGGATGGCACCATCCAAGCGGATCACTTCGCCGTTGAGCATCGGGTTCTCGACGATATGGCACACCAAAGCCGCGTATTCGCTCGGATGGCCCAGACGCGAGGGATTCGGCACCTGCGCGCCAAGGCTGTCCTGCACCTCTTGCGGCAAACCTTCGAGCATGGGTGTCTTGAAGAGCCCCGGCGCGATGGCGCAGACGCGGATGCCCAGTTGCGCCAGATCGCGGGCCATGGGCAGGGTCATGCCAACGATGCCGCCCTTGGACGCCGCATAGGCCACCTGGCCGATCTGCCCGTCATAGGCGGCCACCGATGCGGTGTTGATGATCACGCCGCGCGCGCCGTCGGCATCGACCGGTTCGGCGGCGGACATGCGGGTAGCGGCCTGGCTGGCGCAGTTGAAGCTGCCGATCAGGTTGATCCGGATCACCTTGTCGAACAGCGCCGGATCATGCGCCGCACCGCGCGACACGGTCTTTGCCGCCGGGCCGATGCCCGCGCAATTGACCAGCACGCGCGGTGTGCCCAGGGCTGCTTCCGCCGCCTCCATTGCCGCGGCGACCGAGGCCGGGTCGGACACGTCCGTCCGCACGAAGATCCCGCCCAGCGCCTCGGCCTGCGCCGCGCCGCGGTCCTCGTCGAGGTCGAACAGCGCCAGCTTCATGCCGCCCGCCGCCAGCCGTTTCGCGGTCGCGGCGCCCAGCCCCGACGCCCCGCCGGTGACGATGGCCATCATCCCGTCCCAAGTCTGCATCCGTGGTCCTCCCGTTTTGCCCCCCGTTTGTGTGCCCTCGGCGCGTTTCCCGCAACCCTTTCAGGTCGGTGCCGGCGCCGGCTTGGGCGCGGCCGCTGGCACCGGCCCTGGACCTCGCCTAGGATCGCTGCGACACAGCCCGCAGCACGAGGCCCGCCGCCGATGACCAAGCCGCCCAACATCCTGTGGATCATGGCCGACCAGTTGCGCTTCGATTACCTGAGCTGCTACGGGCACCCGCATCTGCAGACCCCGCATATCGACGCGCTGGCCGCCCGCGGCGTGCGGTTCACCAAGGCCTACGTGCAGTCGCCGGTCTGCGGCCCCTCGCGCATGTCGGCCTACACCGGGCGCTACATGCGCAGCCATGGGTCGACCTGGAACGGCATGCCGCTGCGCGTGGGCGAACCGACGCTGGGCGACCACCTGCGCGAAGTGGGTGCGCGGGCCGTGCTGGTGGGCAAGACCCACATGATCGCCGACGCCGAGGGGATGGCCTGGCTGGGCATCGACCCCGCCAGCGTGATCGGCGTGCAGCGGTCGGAATGCGGCTTTGACCCGTTCGAGCGCGATGACGGACTGCACCCCGATAGCCCGCGCCAGGCATGGTCGGCCTATGACGATTACCTGGTGTCCCACGGTTTCGCCTCGGCCAATCCCTGGGGCGACTTCGCCAATTCCGGCCTCGACGCCGAGGGCACGCGCCTGTCGGGCTGGCTGCTGAAGAATTCCCGCCTGCCCGCTGACATTCCCGAGCGGCACTCGGAAACAGCCTACATGACCGACCGCGCGATCGACTTCATGACCGAGGCGGCGGCGGACGGCAGGCCGTGGATGTGCCACCTGAGCTACATCAAGCCACACTGGCCCTATATCGTGCCCGCGCCCTACCACGACATGTATGACGAGACGCATATCGTGCCGCCGATCCGGTCGGAGGCCGAGCGCGCCACCGATCATCCGCTCCTGCGCGCCTATCTCGATGCCCGCGTCTGCCGCAGCTTTTCGCGCGACACAGTGCGCAAGACGGTCATCCCCGCCTACATGGGCCTGATCAAGCAGCTCGACGACAACCTCGGCCGGCTTTTCGCCTGGATGGACGCGGCGGGGTTGAGCGACGACACCATCATCGCCTTCACCTCGGATCACGGCGATTACTTGGGCGACCACTGGATGGGCGACAAGGATTTCTACCATGAGGTCGCGGTGAAGGTGCCCCTGATCCTCGCCGACCCGCGCGCCGAGGCCGATGCCACACGCGGCACCGTCAGCGACGCGCTGGTCGAGATGATCGACCTCGCCCCGACCTTCATGGCGGCGATGGGCTGTGCGGCCAAGCCCCATGTCGTCGAAGGCCGCGACCTGACCCCGATCCTGCACGGCACGGACGGGTTCTCGCGCCGCTACGCCATCAGCGAGCATGACTACCACTGGTCCGAGATGGCCCGCGCGCTGGAGGTGCCGCAGCAAGACGCCCGCACCGTGATGATCCATGACGGCCGCTGGAAATACATCCGCTGCGAAGGCTTCCGCCCGGTGCTGTTCGATCTGCTGACCGACCCGCATGAGCTGTCCGACCTGGGCGCATCGCCCGCCCCCGAGCATGTCGAAGTGCGCGCGCGGATGGAGGCCGCGCTGCTGGATTGGGCGACGCGCCACCACAGCCGCGTCACCGCGACCCCGCAGGTTCTGGCCCGCCAGGGCGCCGCGGCCGAGGTCGGCATCCTGATCGGGTTCTGGGACGAGGCGGAGTACGAGGCCACGACCGGCAAGCCGTTTTCCAGCCTGAAACCCGTCGGACGCCCGCACGATTAGGCCAACCCTGTTGCCCTTTGCGGCAAAGCCCCTTATTCCGCAGCGCAGCGAACATGGACCCGGTCGATTTTCCGGGTGGCTCTTCCGGCCGCCGATCCGCCGGACAACGATTACCAACCGTGCATCTGCACGCTGGCCGCACAGCTTTCCGGCGGTCGGTATCGGACCCAACTTCATGCTGTCTTTTGACGCCTACCGCAGCCAATGGCTCGGCAACATCCGTGGCGACCTGCTCGCCGGTCTGGTCGTGGCTCTGGCGCTGATCCCCGAGGCCATCGCCTTTTCCATCATCGCCGGTGTCGACCCCAAGGTCGGGCTCTACGCCAGCTTCTCCATCGCCGTCATCACCGCCATCGCCGGCGGGCGGCCGGGCATGATCTCGGCCGCGACCGCTGCGACGGCCGTGCTGATGGTCACGCTGGTGCGCGATCACGGGCTGGAATACCTGCTGGCCGCAAGCGTGCTGGCGGGGCTCCTGCAGATCGGGGCGGGCGTGCTCAGGCTTGGCTTCGTCATGCGCTACGTCTCGAAATCGGTGATGACCGGTTTCGTCAACGCGCTCGCCATCCTGATCTTCATGGCGCAACTGCCCGAGCTTGACCCGCGCGAGGTCACCTGGCTGACCTATGTGCTGGTCGCCGCCGGCCTTGCCATCATCTACCTCTTCCCGCTGCTGACCAGGGCCGTCCCCTCGCCCCTCGTCACCATAATCGTGCTGACCGCGCTGACGGTGGCGCTTGGTCTCGACGTGCGGACGGTGGGCGACATGGGCGCGCTGCCCGACACGCTGCCGATGTTCCTGATCCCCGACATCCCGCTGAACTTCGAGACGCTGGCGATCATCTTTCCTTACTCCGTCGCCGTCGCCGTCGTGGGCCTGCTCGAAAGCCTGATGACGCAGAACATCGTCGACGACCTGACCGACACGAAGTCGAGCCGCACCCAGGAATGCATCGGCCAGGGCCTTGCCAACACCGCCACCGGCTTCATCGGCGGCATGGCGGGCTGCGCGATGATCGGCCAGTCGATCATCAACGTGAAATCCGGCGGGCGCGGGCGGCTGTCGTGCTTCGTGGCCGGGGTGTTCCTGCTGATCCTCGTCGTCGGCCTGGGCGACCTCGTCCGCATCATCCCGATGCCGGCGCTGGTGGCGATCATGATCATGGTGTCGATCGGCACCTTCTCGTGGTCCTCGATCAAGAACCTGCGCGTGCATCCGCGCTCGTCCTCTCTCGTGATGCTGGCGACGGTGGCGACAGTCGTCTACACTCACAACCTCGCCATCGGCGTGCTGGTCGGCGTGCTGCTCTCGGGCATCTTCTTTGCCGGCAAGATTGCGCAGCTGTTCAGCGTCCGGTCCGAGATCAGCGCCGATGGCCGCCTGCGCACCTACCATGTGGAGGGGCAGTTGTTCTACGGCTCGGTGGAGGATTTCATGGATGCCTTCGACTTCCGCGAAGCGACCGAGCGCGTCGTCATCGACGTGAGCCGCGCGCATATCTGGGATATTTCCAGCGTGCAGGCGCTCGACATGGCGATTCTCAAATTCCGCCGTGACGGCGCCGAGGTGGAGGTGGTCGGCATGAACACCGCGACCGAGACCCTGGTCGACCGGCTCGCCATTCACGACAAGCCGGGCGCCATGGATGCGCTCAGCGGACATTGAGAGAAGGGATGGGCATGACAGGCAAGATCATCGCGCTGGTCGATGGCTCGATCTATTCGGAAAGCGTCTGCCACCACGCGGCGTGGATATCGCAGCGCACCGGCGCACCGGTGGAGCTGATCCACGTCCTCGGCCGCCGCGAAGGCTCGGGCAGCGCCGATCTGTCGGGCTCGATCCGGCTCGGCGCACGCACCGCGTTGTTGCAGGACCTGGCCGATCTGGACGCCCAGCGCGCGAAGCTCGTCAGCCATCGGGGCCGCGCCATCCTCGAGGATGCGCGCGCTATTGTGGACCGCGACGGTGTCAGTGAGATCACCACGCGCCTGCGCCATGGCGATGTGGTCGAGACCATCGAAGAGATCGAGGAGGACGCCCGCGTCATCCTGATCGGTAAACGCGGCGAGGCGGCGGATTTCGCCAAGGGGCACCTCGGCTCCAACCTCGAGCGGATAGTCCGCGCGGCGCACCGGCCGGTCTTCGTCGCCGCGCGCGCCTTCAAGCCGATCGAGACGGTTCTCGTCGCTTATGACGGCGGACGCTCCGCGATGAAGGCCATCGACCACATCGCGAGCAGCCCGCTGTTTCAGGGTCTGCCGGTGACGGTGGTAACGGTTGGCCCGGACACGGTCGAGGCCCGCACCGGGCTGGAGGACGTCAAGGCGCAGCTTGCCGCCGCCGGGCTGGCCGCCGACACCCGGATCATCCCCGGCCAGCCCGACGCGGAACTGGGCAAGCTGGTCGACGACGAAGGCTTTGGCATGCTGGTGATGGGCGCCTATGGCCACTCGCGCATCCGCAGCCTCGTCGTCGGATCGACCACGACCGAGATGATGCGCTCCTGCAAGGTGCCGGTCGTCCTGATGCGCTGACAGCGACGGGTGGCAAAGTCTTGCCGGCGGGTTTGAACATTCGCACCGAGACCGTAGATTGAAGACCATGACACACGCCCTCGCCCTCCCCGCCCGAACCGGCCTTCCGGCCCTGTCCCTCACCCGGTTGATCGAGCGCCTGCCGTTTCGCGACATGGCCATGGCGGCCTTCATCGTCATCGCCGCCTCGGCCGTCCTGCACGCGCAGGAACGGCTGGAGGAATGGTCGCAGGCCTGGATGCCGACCGAACTTGCGGTGCCGGAAGACGCGGAGCTTCTGACGGATCGCGAAGTCGGCTCCACCGTGCGCATGTTCTCCTTCGCGACGGCGCAGGATGTCGAAGCGCTGTTCGCAGACTGGGAAGTCGCGCTGGAGAGCGGCGGGTTCCAGATCGACCAGTCGCCGGACGAATTGCTGGAACGCTCGATCGAATTTTCCGGAACCGGCATCACCAACGCCAAGATCGTCGCCGGTCACACCGACGGCGATGGCCGCACGGTGATCGAGGTCGACGCGACGCTGGAATGACGGCGCAAGGGGCGGGAATGCCGGGCTTCTCTGCCAATCTGGGGTTTCTCTGGACCGACCTGCTGCTGCCCGACGCGATCCGTGCGGCGGCGCGGGCCGGGTTTGCGGCGGTCGAATGCCACTGGCCTTATGACACACCGCCGGAGGCCGTCCTTGCGGCGCTGCGCGAGACCGGCCTGCCGATGCTGAGCCTGAACACCCGCCGCGGCGACGTGGCGGCCGGCGACAACGGTCTGGCCGCCCTGCCCGGTCGCGAACCCGAGGCGCGTGCGGACATCGACGAGGCGCTGGACTACGCCGCCGCCCTCGACGCGCAGGCGGTGCACGTGATGGCCGGTAATGCCGCGGGGCCGGAGGCGCGGGCGACCTTTCTCGCCAACCTGCGTTACGCCTGTGATCGCGCCGCGGGTCGCATGATCCTGATCGAACCACTGAACCGCCACGACGCGCCGGGCTACTTCCTGCGCACGACCGATCAGGCGCGGGAGATCATCGCGGACATCGCCGCGCCGAACCTCAAGCTGATGTTCGATTGCTACCATGTCGGTCGCACCGAGGGCGACGTGACCACCCGGCTGACCGACCTCCTGCCGCTGATCGGCCATGTGCAATTCGCCGGCGTCCCCGACCGCGGCCCGCCCGACCGGGGCGAGCTGCACTACCCGACTATCTTCGCCGCCCTCGACGCACTTGGCTGGACCCGGTCTCTCGGCGCGGAATACCGGCCGGATGGCGCGACCGAGGCGGGCCTCGGCTGGATGCGCGACGCCGCGCCGCCTCAGCCCAGCGCGGCCTGATCCAGCACCCTCGCAAAGGCACGGAACGCGGCCGAGGGCACGTCGTCAGCCAGGCTCATCACGCCCACCGCGCCCAGCGTCGGGGCGGTGTCGATGTCCAGCCGCACCAGACGCCGCTCCGCGATGTCTTGCGCCACGACGCCCCGGCTGATGACCCAGACCGCGCGCGGGTCGGCCAGCGTCAGAGCGCGACCAAAGGCAGCCGATGCGGTCTCGATCCGGTTGCCGAACAGCGGCACGCCGCGCGCGATCAGCATTCGCGCGACCAGCGGGCGGATCGCGGATTCGGGCGGCGGGTAGAGCACGCGGAACGGCTCCAAGTCCTCGAACCGTCCCACGCCCGCCGCCGGGCTGCCGGGCGCCGCGACCACCACGACCTCCTCGGAATAAAGCTGCCGGAACACGAGCCCCTGCATCGTCTGCGGCCGCCCCAGGCGCCCGACCACAAGGTCCAGCCGCCCCGACCGCAACCGCGCGGTCAGATCCTCGTGGGTGCCCTCGTGGACCTCGACCAGCGTGTCGGGGTTTTCCCCGGCGAAGGCCAGAACGGCGCGCGGCAACAGGTCCGAGGCGACGCTGGGCAGGCCGCCGACCCTCAGATGCGTGGCGCCCGTCCCCGCGGCCCGCACGCTGCGCAGCCCGTGGCGCAGGGCGGCGGTGCTCTGCTCCGCGAATTGCAGGAATACCGTGCCATGCTGCGTCAGCCGCACGCCCGAGCGGTCGCGTTCCATAAGCGTGACGCCAAGGATCTCCTCCAGCTCCTTCAGCGTCTTGGAAATCGCGGGCTGTGTCAGGTGCAGCTGCTCGGCCGCGCGCTTCAGGCTGCCCGCCCGCGCGATGGCGCTGAAGGCATCGAGGTGCCGGAACTTGATGCGGCGGTCCATGACTTTCCTGAATCGATAAGCAAAATTCATAAATCTTCATTTTGCATGTCCAAGTCAACATGCCACAACAGGTCGGGAGAGGGAGGATGCGGTGAAGACCCAGGTCGCGATCATCGGTGGCGGGCCATCCGGGCTGTTGCTGGCGCAGCTCCTGCTGCGCCACGGCATCGACAGCGTGGTGCTGGAGCGCAAGACCAAGAAATACGTCCTCGGCCGCATCCGCGCCGGCGTGCTGGAACAGGGCCTCGTGCGCCTGATGGAGGAGGCCGGCTGCGCCGAGCGTCTGCACGCCGAGGGGCATGTTCATGACGGCACCCTGATCGCCTACGGAGACGAGATGTTCCGCATCGACTTCACCGCGCTGACCGGCACGCCCGTCATCGTCTACGGCCAGACCGAGCTGACCCGCGACCTTTACGCGGCGCGCGAGGCGGCGGGTGGGTCAATCGAATTCGAGGTGGAGGATGTCGCGATCCACGGCGCCGACACCGACGCGCCTCATGTAACCTACCGCAAGGACGGCAGCGACCACCGCCTCGACTGCGATTTCGTCGCCGGCTGCGACGGGTTTCACGGCATCAGCCGCCAAACCATCCCGCTCGACGTGCGGCGGGAGTATGAAAAGGTCTACCCCTTCGGCTGGCTCGGCATCCTCAGCGAGACGCCGCCGGTGAACGAGGAACTGATCTACGCCAATTCCCCCCGCGGCTTCGCGCTCTGTTCCATGCGCAACGAGAACCTCAGCCGCTACTACATCCAGTGTTCGCTCAGCGACAAACCTGAGGACTGGACCGATGACGCCTTCTGGCAGGAGCTGGAACGCCGCATCCCCGCCGACCAGGCCGCGCGGCTCGTCACCGGCCCGTCCATCGAGAAATCCATCGCGCCGCTGCGCTCCTTCGTGACCGAGCCGATGCGCTGGGGGCGGTTGTTCCTGTGCGGCGACGCCGCCCATATCGTGCCGCCGACCGGCGCCAAGGGGCTGAACACCGCCGCCTCGGATGTGCACTACCTCAACTCCGGGCTCCGCGCCTTCTACGAGACCGGCGCGACCGATGGGATCGACAGCTACTCCGCCCGTGCGCTGGCCCGGGTCTGGAAGGCGGAGCGGTTCAGCTGGTGGTTCTCCAGCCTGATGCACCGCTATCCCGACCAGTCGGACTTCGACCTGAAGATCCAAGTCGCCGACCTCGACTTCCTGCGCACGAACGAGGCCGCGCATAAGGCGATGGCCGAGAATTACGTCGGGCTCCCCTATTGATGCCGCCGGAAAGGACAAGATGACCGACCGATACACCCAAGGCATGGCCACCCGCCGCGCGGTGCTGGGCGATGCCCATGTCGACCGCGCCGAGGCTGCCAAGACCGGCTTTGACCAGCCGTTCCAGGCGTTGATCACGGAAGGCGCCTGGGGCACTCTCTGGTCCGACGACACGATCAGCCGCCGCGAACGCTCGATGCTTACGCTGGCGCTGCTGGCCGCGACCGGGAATTTCGAGGAGATCCCGATGCATGTCCGCGCCACCGCCAACACCGGGGCAAGCCGTGACGACATCTTGCAGGCCTTCCTGCACGTCGCGATCTACGCGGGCGTGCCCAAGGCCAATCACGCGATCAAGCTGGCCAAGCAGACGCTGGCCGAGATGGAGGACGAGGCATGAAGACCGAAGCCGAATACTACCAGCGCGACCCCGCGCGGCATCCGCCGGCGCTGACGCCCGGCTACAAGACCTCCGTCGCGCGGAGCCCGCGTTTTGCGCGCATCAGCCTGGAACAGACGGTTAGCGAGATCACCGGCCCGACCTTCGGCCATGGCGTCTTCGGCGCGCTCGACCACGATTTGATCAAGAACTACGCCAGTGACGGCGACCCGATCGGCGAGCGCATCATCGTGCATGGCCGCGTGCTGGACGAAAACGTGCGCCCGGTGCCGGAGACGCTTGTGGAGGTCTGGCAGGCCAATGCCGGCGGGCGCTACCGGCACAAGAAGGACACCTATCTTGCGCCGATCGACCCGAATTTCGGCGGCTGCGGGCGGACCATGACGGACGGTGAGGGCTACTATTTCTTCCGCACGGTGAAGCCCGGCGCCTACCCGTGGCGCAACATGGTGAACAACTGGCGACCCGCGCATATCCACGTCAGCGTCTTCGGCCGGTCCTTCACCCAGCGGCTGATCACGCAGCTCTATTTCGAGGGCGACCCGCTGATCCCGCTCTGCCCCATCGTGCAGACGATCCCCGATGCCGACGCCATCGACGCGATGACCGCCAAGCTGGACCTGAACGCGACGATACCGCTCGACAGCATCGCCTACCGCTTCGACATCGTGCTGCGCGGGCGGCGCTCGACGCTGTTCGAGAACCGGCTGGAGGGGAACTGAGATGACCAGGTTGAGCTACCTCAAGGAAACGCCCTCGCAGACCGCCGGCCCTTACGTCCACATCGGCCTCGCCCCCGGCGCGGCAGGCTTCGACATCTATGAGCGAGAGCTTGGCTGGGACATCGCCGGGCCGAACGCGGCGGGCGAGCGCATTCGCGTCGAGGGGCTGGTGATCGACGGCACCGGCAGCCCGATCAAGGACGTGCTGATCGAGGCGTGGCAGGCCAATGCCGACGGCCACTACGCCCACCCCGAAGGCGGTGGCAAGGTCGAGGACGGGTTTCGCGGCTGGGGCCGCGTCATCACCGACTTCGACACCGGCGAATGGGGTTTCGACACCGTGAAGCCCGGCCCGGTGCCGGGTCGCAACGGCAGCGTGCAGGCACCGCACATCACGCTCTGGATCGTCGCGCGCGGCATCAACCTCGGTCTGAACACGCGGCTCTACTTCGACGACGAAACCGAGGCGAACACCGCAGACCCGGTGCTGAACCTGATCGAGTGGGAACGCCGTCGGCCTACCCTGATCGCACGTCGGAGTGACGCGGGCGGAAAACCTGTCTACCGTTTCGACATCCGCATCCAGGGGGAAGACGAGACCGTCTTTTTCGATATCTGACATGACCAATCCTTGCATCATCTGCGTGGCCATCACCGGCAGCCTACCGACCAAGGCCAACAACCCCGCCGTGCCGATCACCGTGTCGGAGCAGGTGGAATCCACCCACGAGGCGTTCGAGGCGGGCGCCGCCATCGTCCACGCCCATGTGCGCAACGACGACCAGACGCCGTCGTCCGACCCCGAGAGATTCGCACGCCTGAAGGAGGGGCTGGAGAAATACTGCCCCGGCATGATCATCCAGTTTTCCACCGGCGGCCGGTCCGGCGCGGGGCAGGCGCGGGGCGGGATGCTGCCGCTGAAACCCGACATGGCCTCGCTCTCGGTCGGGTCGAACAACTTTCCCACCCGCGTCTACGAGAACCCTCCGGACCTGGTGGACTGGCTCGCCTCCGAGATGCTGACTTACGAAGTGAAGCCAGAGATCGAGGCGTTCGATCTGAGCCACATCCTGAAAGCCAAGGAGATGCTGGACAAGGGCCAGCTCACCGGCACGCCCTACGTGCAGTTCGTGATGGGTGTGAAGAACGCCATGCCCGCCGACCGCGACGTGTTCGACTATTACGTCCACACCGTGCACCGGCTTTTCGGCAAGGATGCGCCCTGGTGCGCGGCGGGGATCGGGGCGAACCAGATCGTGCTGAACGAATGGGCCATCGCCGCCGGTGGCCACGCCCGCACCGGGCTGGAGGACAACGTGCGCCTCGACCGCGACAGGCTGGCCGCGTCCAACGCCGCGCTCGTCTGCCGCGCCGTGGAGATCTGCGAAACGCATGAACGGCCGGTCGCGACATGGGCCGAGGCACGGCAGATGCTTGGTCTGCGGATGCCTGCCGCCGCCTGAGTCCGCCCGACACCCGCAAGCTCGCACTGGTCTCGCCCCTCAAGATGCGGAGGGGCGGGGCGCACCCATTTGCCTAGTCTTTCACTCAGGTATTGTGATTCCCGAGCTATTCAGTCAGGTTTTGCGTGACGCCGTCGAGTCGGAGGCTTTCACGTGCCCAATCCAGATCAGCCGCCCGGAGACTTCTGCCGATGGGAATTGTTCCAGTTGGCCTTCGAAGGTGTCGCCTACCCGGCGATGTCGATCGAACATCTGCTCGACCGGTTCCTGGAACCCGAGGGCCGCGCCCTTTCGGCGGCGCATGACCAGACAATGACAAGAGGGACCCGGAGATGATCCGCACTTTGATGACCACGACGGCGCTTGCGGTCGGCCTCGCTGGCGCTGCGCAGGCACAGACAGCCGCGGAGGTGCTGGACACCTACGCCGACATTGCCGCCGCGAGTTACGAGGACAGCCTGACCGCCGCGCGCCGCCTGCAGGATGCCGTGGCCGCGCTGACCGCCGAGCCCTCCGCCGAGGCGCTGCAAGCCGCCCGCGCCGCCTGGCTCGCGGCCCGCGTACCCTACCAGCAGACCGAGGTTTATCGGTTCGGCAACGCCATCGTCGATGATTGGGAGGGCCGCGTGAACGCCTGGCCGCTCGACGAGGGGCTGATCGACTATGTCGATGGCGCCTATGGCGGGCCGACCGACGAGAACCAGTTCGCCGCGCTGAACGTCATCGCCAACCCGAGCTTCACCCTCTCGGGCACCGAGATCGACGCCACCGAGATCACGCCGGACCTGCTGCAGGACACGCTGCAGGAAGCTGACGGGATCGAGGCCAATGTCGCGACCGGCTACCACGCCATCGAATTCCTGCTCTGGGGCCAGGACCTGAACGGCCACGGCGCGGGCGCGGGCAACCGGCCCTGGACCGACTATGCGATGGGCGACGCCTGCACCGGCGGCAACTGCGACCGGCGCGGCGCGTACCTGACGGCGGCGACGGACCTGCTGGTGTCCGACCTGGAATGGATGGCCGCACAGTGGGTCGAAGGCGGCGCAGCGCGCGAGACGCTGATGGAAGACGAGCAGGCCGGCCTCTCCGCGATGCTCACTGGGATGGGCTCGCTCTCCTATGGCGAACAGGCCGGCGAGCGGATGCGGCTTGGCCTGATGCTGAACGACCCCGAGGAAGAGCATGACTGCTTCTCGGACAACACGCACAACAGCCATTACTACGACGGGCTGGGCGTGCAGAACGTCTACCTCGGCGAATACGTGCGGATCGACGGCAGCCTCGTCACCGGCCCGTCGCTGTCCGACCTCGTCGCGGCGGAAAGCGCCGAGCTGGACGCCGAGCTGCGTCAGCGCCTGTCGGAGACGATGATGGCGCTCGGCCGGATCAAGTCCACGGCCGAAGCGGGCTTCGCCTACGACCAGATGCTCGAGCGCGGCAACGAAGCCGGCGAGGCGCTGGTGATGGGCGGCGTCGACGCGCTGATCGCGCAGACGCGCTCGATAGAACGGGTCGTGGCGGAGCTTGACCTCGGCGGCATCGACATCGAAGGATCGGACAGCCTCGACAACCCCTCCTCGGTCTTTCAGTGAGTTCCAATGGGGAGGCGCGCCACCCGCGCCTCCCCGACAGCGGCACCCCCATGAAACACGTCCTGCTTGCCATGCTGCCCGTCGCGGTGGCTTTCGCGATTCCGGCCCTCGTGATGGCCGATGGCGATCGTCCCGCCCCCTGGGCGGGGCTCGCGGACGTGCACCTCGACATCATACCGCGTACGCCGGACGAACGCGCGCGGGTCGCCGAAGTCACCGCCTTGCCCAGCGACTTCTCAGCGCCCTGGCGGTTCGAGGAGAACGCGGGCGGCGCGCAGACCGTGCGGGCGCGCAACACGCCCGACGCGTTCTCCCAGCCCGCTGCGAACCTGACCTTCGCACAGGAGCTGGATTTCCGCGTCGGCAACGGCATGTTCCGGCGCATCTGGGTCTCCGCCCCCTCCTCGACGCTGGCCTCGGACGGGCTCGGGCCGCTCTACAACGCGCGGTCGTGTCAGCGCTGCCATCTGAAGGACGGCCGCGGCCACCCACCCGACGGGCCGGAGGACGGCGCGGTGTCGATGTTCCTGCGCCTCTCGATCCCGGCGCCCGAGGTGCAGGACATGGCGCGCTACATCGAAGGCACCCATCCCACCGCGCCCGAACCGACCTATGGCACCCAGCTTCAGGATTTCAGCCTGCCCGGCCTCGTCCCCGAATACCGGCTCGACGTGAGGTACGAGGAAATCGACGTGCCGCTGTCCGGCGGCGAGGTGGCGACGCTGCGGCGCCCCACCTACACCGCCGCCGACCTTGGCTACGGGCCGCTCCATCCCGACACGATGCTGAGCCCGCGCGTCGCGCCGCAGATGATCGGCATGGGGCTGCTCGAGGCGATCCCGACCGAGGACATTCTCGCCCTGGCCGACCCCGAGGATCGCGACGGCGACGGCATCTCGGGCCGCCCACAGGTCGTCTGGTCGGATGTTCATGACCGCCCGATGCTGGGCCGCTTCGGGCACAAGGCCGGCAACCCGACCGTGCTGGAACAGACCGCCAGCGCCTTTGCCGGCGACATCGGCATTTCCAACCCGATCCACACCGCGGGGTCGGGCGAATGCACCGACCAACAGACCGACTGCACCGCGGCGCGCCATGGCGGCGACCCGGAACAGGGCGGGTTCGAGATCGACCAGACCGGCCTCGACCTCGTCACCTTCTACAGCCAGACCCTCGCCGTGCCCGCCCGCCGCGACGTGGGTGAGGCGCAGGTGCTGCGCGGGCGAGAGGTGTTCTACGACACCGGTTGCGCCGCCTGTCACCGGCCGAATTTCGTCACCCACCGGCTGGAAGGCGACAACCCCGCCAGCTTCCAGCTGATCTGGCCCTACACCGACCTGTTGCTGCACGATATGGGCGAAGGGCTGGCCGACAACCGCCCCGAGGGCCGCGCGGATGGGCGCGAATGGCGCACCGCGCCGCTCTGGGGCATCGGCATGACCGAGACAGTGTCCGGCCACACCTACTTCCTGCATGATGGCCGCGCGCGGTCGCTGCTCGAGGCGGTGCTGTGGCATGGCGGCGAGGCTGAGGCCGCCCGCGATGCCGTGGTCGCCATGCCGCCCGAGGATCGCGCCGACCTGATCCGTTTCCTGGAGAGCCTATGACGCGCCTTGCCCCGCTTGCCCTGATCCTCGCGCTTGCCACGCCCGCCGCCGCAGACGTGGACAGCGCGCTCGACCAGCACATCCTGCCCGGCTACGCCCGCTTTGCCGAGGCGGCAGCGACCCTGGCACAATCGGCGCAGGATGACTGCCGCACCGCCGCCCTGCGCCCCGCCTACCACGCCGCCTTCGATGCCTGGATGGCCGTCGCCGACCTGCGGCTGGGCCCATCCGAGACCGGCGCGCTCTCCATCGCGTTCTGGCCCGACGCGCGCGGATTCACGCAGCGCACGCTCGGCCGGATGATCGCCGAGGAAGACCCGGTTGCCAGCGACGTCGAGGGCTATGCCGAGGTTTCCATCGCCGCGCGCGGGTACTTCGCGCTCGACATGCTGATGTACGAGCCGGATTTCGGCATGTATCCGCCCGACAGCTACACCTGCACGCTCGTCACCACCGTCGCCGCCGATCTCGCGCGGCAGGCGGAAGCGCTGGAGCAGGCATGGAGTGGCGACTTCGCCGAGACCCTGCGCACTGCCGGAGAAGCCGGGAACGCCACCTATCTCACCGAGGACGAAGCCTTCCGTGCGATCTACACCCAGATCCTGACCTCGCTGGAATTCACCGCCGACCAGCGTTTGGGGCAGCCGATGGGCACCTTCGACCGCCCCCGCCCCGCGCGGGCCGAGGCGCGCCGCTCCGGCCGCAGCCTGCACAACGTCCTGCTGGCGGCAGAGGCCGCGCATGACCTCGCCCTGGCGTTGGCGGACTGGGAGATGCCTGCGACGGAGGCCGCGCTGGCGGAGGTGCAGTCCGCCGCGACCCGCATCGACGACCCGATGTTCCAGGACGTGACCGACCCGCAGGCTCGGCTCCGCGTGGAGGTTCTGCAACAGGAGGTCCGGGGCCTGCGCAGCGCGATCGAGGCCGAGATCGGCACGCGCCTCGGCATCACGCCCGGCTTCAACTCGCAAGACGGGGATTGAGGCCATGACGACCCGCCGCACCTTCCTTGCTGCCTTGCTCGCGTCGGGTGCCGCGCCGCGGATTGGCTGGGCGGCGGTCGGCAACCCTTCCTTTCTCGCCGCCGCGCAGGAGGCGGATGGCGGCTTCGCGCTCTACGGCATCGACACCGGCGGCACAGCCACCTTCCGCGTCCCCTTGCCCGCGCGCGGTCATGCCGGGGCGGGGCATCCGCGCCGCGCCGAGGCCGTCGCCTTCGCCCGACGACCGGGCAGCTTCGCGCTGGTCCTCGATTGCGCGCGCGGCGAGGTGCGCCACCGCCTAACCCCGCCCGAGGGGCGGCAGTTCAACGGCCATGGCGTCTTTACCGAGGATGGCGCGGTGCTGTTCACCAGCGAACAGCGCAGCGACACCAGCGACGGCGTCATCGGCATCTGGGATGTCGCGGCGGGCTACGTCCGCATCGGCGAGACACCGAGCGGCGGCATCGGCCCTCATGACCTGCGCCTGATGCCCGATGGCGAGACGCTGGTGGTCGCGAATGGCGGCATCGCCACCGACCCGAGCGACCGGACCAAGCTGAATATCCCGGTGATGCGGCCGAACCTGACGTGGCTCGACCTTTCCGGCACGATCCTCGAGCAGGTCGAGCCGGAAGAGGAACTGCGGCAGACCTCGATCCGCCACATCGCGATCCGCGCCGACGGGCTGGTCGGTGTCGCGATGCAATGGGAGGGGGAGCCGGGCGCGGCCGTGCCGCTACTGGCTCTGCACCGTCGCGGCGAACCGCGGCGACTGGCCGAGGCGCCGCTGGCCGATGAGCTGGCGATGCAGGGCTATGCCGGCAGCATCGCCTTCAGCGGTGACGGCGGCGAACTGGCGATCACCTCGCCCCGCGGCGGACGGCTGCACAGGTTCTCGGACACGGGCGCGTTCCTCGGCGCCGTGTCCCGCTCCGACGTCTGCGGCCTCGCACCCCTTGGCGACGGCTACCTGGCCAGCGACGGGTTGGGCGGGCTGATCTCGGTCGGCCCCGAGGGCGCAGCGCCGCTTGGCCGGATGGACTGCGCCTGGGACAACCACATTGTCGCGCTGTGACGCGGCGGCGACGGGTTGTCGCCGCAGCAAAAACTGAGTAAATGACTCGGACATGGGGCGCCGCCCCGGCCAGCGTTCCCGCACCCCGGTGCGGCGCCAGCGATCGATCGTTCCTTCTCAACCTTGATCGCAGGCTTTCGATGCACCGCACGCCCCCCCGCCCGTCCCGTCCCCTGGTCCGCAGCGCCGCGCTGGCGCTCTGTTGCATCGCTGGGTTTGCCGCGAGCCATGCGCGGGCGGACGAGCCCGGTGCGCGGGTCATCGCGCTTGGCGGCGCGGTGACGGAGATCATCTATGCGATCGGCGAAGGCAACCGGTTGGTGGCCCGCGACAGCACCTCGACCTTTCCCGAGGCGGCCCTGGCGCTGCCCGATGTCGGCTATGTCCGCGCGCTCTCGCCCGAGGGCGTGCTGTCGGTCGACCCGGACCTGATCGTCGCCATCGAGGGCAGCGGCCCGGTAGAGGCGGTGGAGGTGTTGCAAAGCGCAGGCGTGCCCTTCGTCACCGTGCCCGAGGGCTACGACGCCGCCGCGATCCGCACCAAGATCGAGACGGTGGCCGAGGCGCTCGGCGTCGCCGAAGCCGGCGCGGAGCTGGCCGACCGCGTCGAGGCGGAGCTGGCCGCCGCGGTCGCGGAGGCGCGGCTCGACACGCCGCCCCGCGTCCTCTTCGTGCTGTCCTTGCAGGGCGGGCGCGTGATGGCCGCCGGGGCCGACACCTCCGCGCAGGGCATCATCGAACTGGCCGGCGGGGTCAACGCGATGGAGGGTTTCGACGGCTACCAGCAGGTCAGCGACGAGGCGGTTCTGTTGGCGCAACCGGACGTGATCCTGATGATGGACCGTACCGGCGACCACGCGGCGGGCGCGGACGACGTCCTGGGCCACCCGGCGCTGGGTGCGACGCCGGCCTCGGAAACTGGCGCGGTCGTGCGGCTGCCGGGGATGCTGCTGCTGGGCTTCGGCCCGCGCACGCCCGAGGCGGTCCGCGCGCTGTCGGCCGCGTTCCGGCAGGCGCAGGGCTGACGCTGTGGCGGTGGCCTCGAGCTTTCCGCACGCGGTTTCCGCCCCGACGCCCGGCGACCGGCGGCGGGTCGGGCGGCGCATGGCCGTCGCACTCGTGCTCCTGCTCATCGTGGTCTCGGTCCTCAGCCTCGGCACCGGGGCGTCGAGCACCGGGCTCTGGCCCGTGATCGGGCAGGCCCTTCGGGGCGAGGAGATCGCGGTGCGCGACGCCATCATCCTCTTCGACATCCGCCTGCCCCGGCTCGCGCTCGGCATCCTCGTCGGCGCGGCGCTCGCCGTGTCGGGCGCGGTGATGCAGGGCCTCTTTCGCAACCCGCTGGCTGACCCCGGCCTTGTCGGTGTCGGCGCGGGCGCAGGCCTTGGCGCCATCGGGGCGATCGTGCTGGGCGCGACCCTGCCCGTGGCCCTGCGCGACTGGCTCGGCTACGCCCTCGTGCCAGTCGCGGCCTTCTTTGGCGGCTGGCTCACGACGATCCTCCTCTACCGGCTTTCCACCCATCGCGGGCGCACCTCGGTCGCGGTGATGCTCTTGGGTGGCATCGCCATCGCCGCACTGGCAGGCGCGCTGTCTGGCATCCTGATCTACCTGGCCGATGACACGCAGCTCCGCGACCTCACCTTCTGGGGCCTCGGCTCGCTCGCCGGGGCGACATGGGACAAGGTCGCGGTCGCCGGTCCGTTGATCGTCGTCACGCTCGCCGCCACGCCGTTCCTCGCCCATGCCCTGAACGCGCTGGCGCTTGGCGAAGGCCCGGCGGCGCATCTGGGCATCCCGGTCCAGCGGATGAAGAACATCGCGATCCTGACCGTGGCCGCCGCCACCGGCGCAGCCGTCGCCGTCTCGGGCGGGATCGGCTTCGTCGGCATCGTGGTGCCGCACCTCCTGAGGCTCATCATCGGGCCGGATCACCGCTGGCTCCTGCCGAACGCGGCGCTCCTCGGGGCGATCCTGCTCATCCTTGCCGACATGATCGCGCGCAGCATCGTGGCGCCTGCCGAACTGCCCATCGGGATCGTGACCGCCACGCTCGGCGGGCCTTTCTTTCTCTGGATCCTGATGCGCAACCGCGGGTTGCTGGACCTTTGATGCTGCAGGCCTCCGATATCCGCGTCTCGCTGGCCGGCGCACCGGTCCTGAACGGGGCGGCGTTCGCGGCCGAGGCGGGCCAGATCACCGCCATCGTTGGCCCGAACGGGTCGGGCAAGACCACGCTCCTGCGCGCGATGACGCAGGACCTGCCCTATGACGGCACGATCACGCTCGACCGCGACGACATCGCCAGGGTTCCCGCGTGGAAGCTGGCGACGCGGCGCGCGGTGCTGCCGCAGGCGAGCCGCATCGCCTTTCCCTTCACCGTGCTCGAGATCGTGCGCCTCGGGCTGACGGCCCAGGGCGACGCGCCGGAAACCCGCGCCTCCGACGCCTTGGCGCGCGTCGGGCTGGCGGGGTTCGAGGGGCGGTTCTTTCAGGAACTGTCCGGCGGCGAACAACAGCGTGCGCAGCTTGCCCGCGTGCTGGTCCAGGTGTGGGAACCCGTCGGCCCCGACGGTCCGCGCTGGCTGTTTCTCGACGAACCTGTTGCCAGCCTCGACATCGGGCACCAGCTTGAGGTGATGGACCTGATGGCCGATTATGCCGCGCGCGGCGGCGGTGTCGTGGCGGTGATGCACGACCTGAACCTGACCGCGATCTACTCCGCCTCGGTCGCGATGCTGCTGGCCGGGCGCGTCGTGGCGCAAGGCGCGCCCGCCGAAGTGTTGACCGACGCCACCCTCAGCCGCGCCTATGGCTGCGACTTGCGCGTGAACGCGGCGCCGCCGCCGCCTGCAACCTTCCTGCTTCCCCACATGGCCCGCCGCGCGGGCTGACTTACCCTGAAAGGAGACCCCCAGATGTATCTTGCGATGAACCGCTTCACCGTCCGCCCCGAGAATGCCGACGCCTTCGAGGCGCTGTGGCTCAACCGCGACAGCCACCTGAAGGACATGGAGGGCTTCGTCGAGTTCCACATGCTGAAGGGCGCACTGCGTGAGGATGGCACGATCCTCTTCGCGTCGCACACCGTGTGGGAGAGCGAAGACGCCTTCCGCGCCTGGACCCGGTCCGAGCAGTACCGCGCGGCCCATGCCAATGCGGGCGGCACCGGCAAGCTGCACGAGGGCCACCCGAATTTCGAGGGCTTCACCGCGATCCAGCACATCGCGAAATCCGCTGCCGCCTGAGCCACCGGCCAGCCGGACATGAAAAAAACCGCCGCGTGCCCAGGGCGCGCGGCGGTCAGGTGTTCCGATCGCTACGACGGGATCAGAAGGTGAAGCTGGCCGAGATCTCGATACTCCGCCCGGTCTGCGCGAGGCCGTTGGGATAGATCATGTACTGTTCGTCCAGCACGTTATCGAGGCCGATGCGGAAGGTGCCGCCGGCCAGCGCACCGCGCGTCGGCGCCCAGGTCGCGTAGAGGTCGAGAAGCTGGTAGGCCTCGCCCGCGGTGCCGCCCGCCGGCACGCGATCTTGTTCCGCGGCGAAGGTCGCGCGCGCGCCAAGCTCCCAATCGTCCCAGGGCCGCAGGCCGGCTTCCAGCGTCAGCCGGTCCTGCGGGATCGAGCCGAGCCAGCCGCCCGCGTCGTTCTCGCCCCGCGCGATGCCGAGGCCACCGCCAAGGAACCACGTCTCGGCGTCGTAGTCGACCTCGGCCTCGAAACCCCAGAGCGTCGCGCTGTCTACATTGGAGAAGGTAGTGGTGCCGCCGAAGATATTGACCTCCTGTTCGATGTAGTTGTCGACCGAGGCGTAGTAGACGTTAGCGCCGAAACTCAGCCGGTCGCCGCCGCGGAACACGTCAGCCGCGTCAAAGCGGGTGCCGATCTCGACCTGGGTCGATTCCTCGGGCTCGAGGTTCGGGTTCGGCACGAAGAAGTTGTCGGGGACCGGCCCGCCGCCGGGGAAATGCAGGCCGCTGTTGTAAAGCTCGGTCAGCGACGGCGCGCGGAAGGCCCGCGAGACGTTGCCGAAGACCTGCCAGTTCTGGTTCGGCCGGTAGCTGATCCCGATGCGGGGCGACACGAACTCTTCTTCGGCCACGGCGAGCGCCGGATCGTTCGGGTCACGCTCGTAGCTGTCGAAACGGACGCCCGCGATCAGGTCGAGACCTTCGGTCAGGCCCACGGTGGCCTCGGCGAAAACGCCGACCGTCGTCGCCTCGGCATTGGGGAAGGCCAGCCTGGGCACGCCGTCGCGCAGGCCTTCCTGCGTGTCGCGGAACATCTCGAACCCGTAGACGAGCTCGATGGGCAGCGTGGTTCCCAGGCTCGACCGGTTCACGACCTCGAGGCCGACGGTGTCATAGCGCGTCTCGTCGAGGCGGGGTGCGGACACGCGCGACTCGGTGATTTCGAGGCGGTTGGCGTAGAACAGCACCGACAGGTCGACCCAGTCGTTGCCGGTGGGCGCGTAATCCCAGCTCAGCCGGAAATCCTGCACGTCGGCCTCACGGTCAACGACGGGATTGGACGTGCTGGGTCCGGCATTGGAGTTCGAGGGCACCAGCGTGTCGTCGCGGTAGATCGAATAGCTCAGCTCGATCCGGTGGTCGGCGTTCGGCTCGAACCCGAGTTTGATCATGCCGTTGCCCTGGTCGATCTCGGAGAAGGGCACGCTGGTTCCGTCGCCCGATTCCAGCGCTTCGGTGACGCTGCGCCCGCCCAGAAACAGCAGCGCGTCCCACGCGCCCCAGTCGGCATAGACCGTGCTCGACCCGCTCACCTCCCCGCCGTTCGAGCCGTAGCCCAGCGTCACGCGCCCGCCCATGGTCTGGCCGGGGGCCAGCAGGTCGGCGGCATCGACCGTCTCGACCGAGATCACGCCGCCCAGCGCACCCGACCCGAACAGCGTCGAGCCACCGCCGCGCACCACCTCGACCCGCTGCACCAGCGCCGGGTCGACGAAGAATCGGCCACGGTGGCCCTGGCTGAAATTGAACCGCCCGCCGTCGAAGCGCAGCACGATCTGGTCGTCGGTGAAGCCGCGTATGTTCGGCTCCTGCGACAGGCCGCGCGGGCCGCCGCCGATGCTGACGCCGGGGATATCGCCGATCAGCTCCTCGAAGGTGCCGGCCTGGCGATTCTCCAGCTCTTCGCCCTCGCGCACGGTGACGGCCACCGGCGTGTCGAGCAGCGCGCGGTCGTCGCGAAAGGCCGAACCGAGCAGGATCGGGTCAAGGGTGAAACCAAGCTCCTGGGCCCCGACCGGACCGCTGACGGCGGCCAGCGCCGTGGTGAGCAATAGAATGCGTCTTTTCATGATATCCCCATGTCATTGGCAGGATTGGCGTCTGGTCGCGAGCCTGCCGACATGGGTGGGAAGCGCCTGTTCTGGTGCTGCGGTATGATTCCCAAGTCTTTTTGTCAAGTATTCGAAAGCGCCGGTTTGCCGCTCGGCGTCAACGCCCCTGAACTGTGACATTGAAACTACGCTGCGCGCCCGGTGGCGGCGCCGGAAAGGGCGCGGCCCCGTGCACATGCGACACCGCGATCTGGTCGAACTCGGCACTGCCGGAGGACCGGGCGACGACGACCGAGGCCAGCCCGCCGCCGGGCGCAATCGTGAAAGTGACGACGGTTTCGCCGTTGAACCGCGCGCTGGGGCGGCGCAGGCGCGACAGGTGCCGGTTGACCTGCTGCGGGTAGGCGGCCGCCGCGCGACCGTCGCTGGCGCTTTGCGCGGCGCCGCCCTGGGCCGATTGCGCCGCATTGCCTTGCGCATTGCCGGTGGTCTGGCCCGCACGGCTGTCCTGCGCGGCCGACCCGGTGGGGGCCTGCTGCGCAGGCGGCTCCCGGCGCGGCGCCTCGACAACCTGCGCGGGCCGCTCGCCGCGCGGTTGCGGGCGCGGCGTGTCGGCATCGGGCGTCTGCACCTCCGGCCCCGATTGCGCGACGATGCGGTCGGGGGGGGCCGGGGCGGTCTCCTCGGGCGGGGCGGCTTGCGTGGTGATTTCGGGCGGCGTCGGGGCGGTCGGCACGATGGCGGGTGTATTCGGCACCACCGGCACGGCGGCGGGTGTTGTCTCGGTCGGCATCGGCTCGGCGGGCGGCGTCGCCTCTGCCGTGAGCGGCTCGCTCACGGGCGCCGTCGCTGGCGTCACCTCCGGGGTCGGCGCCTGCGTCGTCTCGGGGGGCGTGACCGGCTCGGTCTCGCTCACCTGCTCGGACGGAGTCAGGCGCCCGGCCACGGCGTCCTCGAAACTGTTGCCGATCATGGCCAGCTGCGCCGGCCCGCCTTCCAGCGACCGCGCCGGTTCGGGCGCCAGCGCGATCAGCCCGCTGGCATGCACCCCGACCGAGACCGCGAGGGCGGAGGCTGCCACGGCGAACGCCCGCCGGGTCATTCCAGCCCCCTCTCGGTGACGATCCAGATTTCCTCCGCCCCCGCCGCCCGCAGGTTCATAGCGATCTCGACCAGCCGCCGCGCAGGCAACGCGCGGTCGGGGACAAGGCGCAGGGCAACCGGCCCGCTTTCCTCGTTCAGCCGCGCGGCGAGGTAGGCCTCGGAGGTGATCTCGGCCCCGCGATAGAACAGCGTCCCGTCGGCCCGGATCACCGCCGCGTCGGGCGGCGCGCGGCCGTCGATCCGCGCGGCTTCCACCAGCTCCACGCTCCGGTCGAGCGAGGGGGCGATGGCGGCCGCAACCAGGAAGAACACCAGCATCAGGAACACGATGTTGATGAGCGCGATCATCGGCTCTGCACGGCGGCGTGTGCGGATGGGGGCAAGGGCCATGGCGCTATCCCAGGACGGCGACGGTCAGCCAGGTCTCGCCGCGCAAGCTTGCCAGCAGATCGACCAACGCCTGCGACGTCACCTCGGCATCGAGCGTGACCAGCAGCGCCACGGTTTCGCCCGCGGCTTCCGCCTCGAACGGCTCCAGCGCGGCGGGCAGGTCGGCAAGGGTCAGGCTCTGACCGTTCAGGCGCAGCGCCTCCTCCGACAGCTGCAGGAAGATCGGCGGCGGCCCGCCCTCGGCCGGCCCCGCGCTGGCGTTCATCAGCGGCAACTCCGCGAAGCGCGTGAAGGTCGAGCTCAGCATGAAGAACAAGAGCAGCAGGAAGATGATGTCGATCAGCGAGGTCAGCGTGACGGGCCGACGTTGCCAGACCCGCCGGTCAACCGGCATGGGCCAGCCCCCCGATGGGCGGCAGGACGCTCTGCCGTGTGGCGGCCTGCGGCGGCAGCGGGTGGAACAGCGCCTCGAGCGCCTCGTCCGCCTTCGCCCGTTCGTGCGCCGCGCGGCTCTCGAACCAGGTGAGCAGCAGCGAGGTCGGCATGGCGACAGCAAGCCCAGCAGCCGTGGTCAACAGCGCGACCCAGATGCCGCCCGCGAGAACCGAGGGATCGACGGCATCGCCCGCATCCTGCAAGGCGCGGAAGGCGTCGATCATGCCCAGCACCGTCCCGAACAGGCCCAGCAGCGGCGCGACCTGCGCGATGCTGTCGAGCAGGCGAAACCCGCGTTCCACGAGGGCCAGGCGTGCCTCGGCCATGGCAATTAGACGCGGCTTAAGGCTTTCGTCACCGTCAAGCGCCGCGCGCAGGATCGGGGCAAGATGGCTGCGGCTGGAGTCGAGGTCCGCCATGGCCCTTGCGCGGTCGCCGGCATCGCAGGCCTCCAGCGCCCGGCCGATCGCCGCGTGCCGCCCGACGCCCAGCGCCTGAAATTGCCAGAGCTTGAACAGCACGACCGTCAGCACCAGCACCGACAGGAACAACAGGAGCGCAATCACCGGCCCGCCCAGGTCGATCAGCGCGGTGAGGCGGGTGGACAGCAGGTCGAGATCCATCAGCCGATCACCTCCACCTCGGTCCGCGTCCCCAGTTCCAGCGCATCGCTGCAGCCCTCGGCCGCGCCACACTCGGTGACACCGTTGATCAGCACCCGGCCAAGTGTCTCGCATGCCAGCCCCGGCACATCGAACTGGCGCACGCGCGGGATGCCGGCGGGCAATGCGCCGAAATCGAACAGCGTCAGCCGCTCCACCCGGCCCTCGGTGTCGATCAGCACGGTTTCCAGCGACAGCGCGTCGAGGTCTTCGCCCAGCGCGTTCTCGGCCATGAAGGTCAGGCGGCAGGCACCCTCCAGCGCGTCGATCCGGTTAAGTTCGAGCGACAGGCGCGGGGCGGTGTCCTCCTGCGCCAGCGCGGGCGCGGCGAGCAGAAGGCAGGCAAGGGCACAGGCGGGAAGGCGCATGATCACTCCGGGTCAGGGACTATCGACGGGGGTCTGGCTGGCACCGGATCGGGCTTGCGCGAAGAGGGGCGCACCCCTCTTGCGTCTGATACGAAAGCCGATAAAAACTGTCAAGAATTGCCAGGTCCGCGCGTAAGCGCCTACCCCGCCCCGATCCCGAACCCCAGACAGGTGAGCGACATGGCCGAGGCAGACGTGCAGACCCGCAATCAGGACAAACCCACCGCGGCAGAGATTCGCGCCGCGCTGGGCGAGAACTCCGGGCTGCGCGCCCGCGATTTCGCAACGAAGCTCGGCATCACCGAGGCCGACGTGGTTGCGGCGCAGGTCGGTCATGGCATCACCCGCATCTCGGCCAGGCCCGACGAGTTGATGCCCGCAGTCTGCACCTTCGGCGACGTCATGGCGCTGACCCGCAACGACTCGGTCGTGCACGAGCGGACCGGCACCTATCTCGACTGGCACCCCGGCGACCACGCCGCGATGGTGCTTGGCCCCGAGATCGACCTGCGGATCTTCCCGTCGCACTGGGTCCATGGCTTCGCGGTGCGGAACGACAGCGGCAAGGGTCCGTCGCGCAGCCTGCAGGTCTATGACGCGACCGGCGAGGCCGTTCACAAGATCTACCCACGCGACGGCACCGACCTTGAAGCCTGGGACCGCGCGGTGGAGGCTCTGGCGACCGGCGACACCTCCGACACGCTCGCGCTCGATCCACCCCGCGCGCCCGAAGCCGCGATTGTCCGTGCCGACAAGGCGGAGGAGCTGCGCGCGGCCTGGTCCAAGATGACCGACACGCACCAGTTCTTGCGGCTGGTCTCGAAAATGAAGATGAACCGGCTCGGCGCCTATCGCACCGCCGGCGCGCCCCATGCCGTGCCGCTGAAGCCCGAGGCGCTGAATGCGGCGCTCCTCGCCTGCGCCGCCGACGCGGTGCCGCTGATGATCTTCGTCGGCAACAAGGGTTGCATCCAGATCCACTCCGGCCTCATCGAGACGCTGAAGGACATGGGGCCGTGGCAAAACGTGCTCGACCCGCGGTTCAACCTGCACCTGCGGCTCGACCACGTCGCCGAGGTCTGGCTGGTCGAGAAACCTACGCGGCGCGGCCCGGCGCTCAGCATCGAGGCCTTCACCGCAGATAGCAGCCTGATCCTGCAGATGTTCGGCTACCGCAAGGAAGGCCAGGAAGACGCGGAGGCCTTTGCCCGCATGACCGAGACCCTGCCGCGCTAGGCCCCCGCGCCCGCGCAGACCGTCCCCTCGCCTGCCCTTCCGCCGTGCAGCCGGTGAAGGGCGTGCTATATCAGGGACATGGATATCGTCGTCATCACGACCGTCATCGCCTCGCTGTTCCTCGTGATCGGCGCGGCGGAGCCGTTGGCGGGGCGACTCGGCCTGCCCAACAGCGTGATCCTCGCGATCCTGGGGCTTCTGATCGGCGTCGGCGCGATCTTTTTTTTGCGCACGGAGCTGACGGACGTGCTAAACCCGGTGGCCGAGGCGATCCTCGGGCTGCCGATCCGGTCAAACGTATTCCTCTACGTGTTCCTGCCGACGCTGCTGTTCCAGGCGACGCTGGGCATGAACCTGCGCCGGATGCTGGACGACTGGGTGCCGATCCTCGTGCTGGCGGTGGTCGCGGTGGTGGTGGCGACGCTGGGCGTCGGCTACGCACTGTCCTGGGCCAGTGCCCTGCCTCTCGCCGCCTGCCTGCTGATCGGCGCGATCGTGTCCACCACCGACCCTTCGGCGGTGGTGTCGATCTTCCGCTCGATCTCCGCCCCCAGGCGGCTGGCGCGGATCATCGAGGGCGAGAGCCTGCTGAACGACGCGGCGGCCATCGCGCTCTTCGGGTTGTTCATGGGCTTTGTCATGCTGGGCGTGCCGGACCCAAGCCTCGGCTCGGCGCTGGCGCGGTTCCCCATGCTCATCGCGGGCGGTGCGTTGGCCGGCTGGCTCGCCGCCCGGCTGGCGGTCTGGGTGATGGCGCGCTTTGCCAGGCACGAGCGGGCGCAGATCTCCATCTCGGTCGCGCTGCCCTACCTCGCCTATATCGGGGCCGAGCAAAGCATCGGCGCGTCCGGCGTCATCGCCGTCGTGGCCGCCGGACTGACGCTGAACCTGACCGGGCCGGGGCGCCTGCCGCCGCAGGCCTGGGTCAATCTGCGCGAGGTCTGGGACCTGCTGGCGCATTGGGCCGGGGCGCTGATCTTCATCCTCGCCGCCCTGCTGATCCCCCGGCTGCTGGAGGAAGTGCGGTTGGGCGACGTCCTACTGATCGGGGTCGTCATCCTGGCCGCTATCGCGGCGCGGCTGGTGATCTTGTTCGGGCTCCTGCCGCTGCTGACCCTCCTGCGCATCTCACCCGCGGTCGAACGGCCGTACCGGGTCGCGATCCTCTGGGGCGGGCTGCGCGGCGCGGTGACGCTGGCGCTGGCGCTGGCCGTGACCGAAAGCTTTCGCGTCCCGGTGGAGGTGAAGCGCGTGGTCGGCATCCTCGCCACCGGCTTCACGCTCTTCACGCTCATCGTGCAGGGCACGACGCTGCGCTGGGTGATCCGCAAGTTGGGGCTCGACCGGCTCTCGCCGATCGACGAGGCGCTGTCGCGGCAGGTCGTCGCCGTCGCGCTGCAAACCGTGCGCGAGGATGTGGCGAAGACGACGGAAAACTACGACCTGCCGCGCGACATCGTGCGCTCCGAGGCCAAGCGCTTTGGTGAGCGGCTGGAGGGTGCCGTGAAATCGGCCGAGGACAGCGCCGATATCCTCGACCGTGACCGGATCACGCTGGGCCTGATCGCGCTGGCAGGGCAGGAGCGCGAGACGATCCTGTCGCGGGTCCGCGATCGGACGATTTCCGCGCGGATGGCCGAACAGGTGCTCTCGGACGCCGACCGGTTGATCGAGGGCGCGCGCACCGGCGGACGCAGCGGCTACCAGCGCGCCGCGCGGCGCAGTGTCGCCTATGGCCGCGGCTTCCGCGCCGCGGGCCTGTTGCACAGCCGGTTGCGCCTGCCCGCGCCGCTGGCCCGGATGACGGCGGACCGGTTCGAGCTGCTGCTGTCGCACCGCCTCATCCTGCGCGATCTCGACGGGTTCATCGACGGCCGCATCCGCCGCATCCATGGCCGCCGCGTCGCCGACCTGCTGCAGGAGCTGCTGACGCGCCGGGTGGAATCAGTTGAAACCGCGCTCGACGGGTTGCGGCTGCAGTATCCGGGCTACGCGGAAGAGCTGGAACGCCGCTTCATCCGCCGCACCGCGCTGCGCCTCGAGGAACGCGAGTATGTCGCGATGCGCGAGGACGGGTTGATCGGGTCCGAGGTCTTCACTTCGCTCATGCAGGATCTCGCCGCCCGGCGCGCCGCGGCGGAGGATCGCCCGCATCTCGACATCGCGCTGGAACGGGCGGAGCTTGTGCGACAGTTCCCGCTCTTCACCGATTTCGACGGTGCCGCGCTCAGACGCCTCGGGCGCGCGCTGCAGACGCGCTACGCCAACGCGGGCGATGTCATCATCCGCAAGGACAGCGCCGCGAAAAGCGTGTTCTTCATCGCCTCGGGCGCGGTGGAGCTGGAAACCGCGGGCCAGACCTGGCGGCTGGGGCGCGGCGAGATGTTCGGGCAGATGGCGATCCTGATGAACAAGGCGCGCCGCGCCGAGGTGCGCGCGATCGCGCCCTCGACTCTGCTGGTGCTGGATGAGGATCGGTTCCGCCGCCTGCTGTCGCGCAGCGAGGCCCTTCAAGTCGCCGTGTTCACTAGTGCCGAAAAGCGCGGCGTCGATCCCGAAACCTTGCTGGCGGATCTGAAACGCCCGTCGTGAGGGCGGTTACGCAGGATGCCGACGCCGGCGGGCGGTCATCCGCAAGCCGTCGCGCATGTTGAGCGACAGGAGGGCGAGGTTGACCGCGCCGGCGACCAGTTCGATCGCCTGCACGGTGTAGGATGCCGCATCGAAGCTGCCGGCCTGCGCCTTGCTTGCGAGGAAGAAAGCCGCGGGCATGAGCACGAGCAATCCGTTCGCCGCGATGATCGGCATGCGCCTGAGCTTGGCGCTGATGACACCCCCGCGCCGCCCGCGCGCCAGCCGCAGACCCGACGCGCCGGTCAGGGCGAGGGCTGGCACCAGCAGGATGAAACCATAGGGGATCGCGGTCTTCACCGCGGTGATCGCCGTCGCGTCGAGGACGAGTTCGGACAGGACGGTTGAACACCAGAACAGCGCGATCGTCGCGAGGGCAATGGCGCCGCTGGCCTTGTGAAGGATGGAGGGCATGGCTGACTCCCTGTCAAAATACATCGTATGCTATTCTTTATTGCACAGCATGCTATGTAATGCAATACACCTCTCATGACCTTCGACCACGACAGTTCCGCCGGATACATCGTCAACAAGGCCGCCCGGCTTTTCGCCCGCGAGCTCGAGGCCGGTATCCGTCCGCTCGGCATCGGCCTCGGCGTGTTCCCGGCGCTGCTCCTGCTGTGGCAGAAGGACGGGCAGACCCAGCGCGACCTGGTGGAGCGGCTGGCGGTCGAACAGCCG
The DNA here is from genome assembly GCA_937139335.1 of uncultured Roseicyclus sp. Taxonomy (GTDB): domain Bacteria; phylum Pseudomonadota; class Alphaproteobacteria; order Rhodobacterales; family Rhodobacteraceae; genus Roseicyclus. The sequence continues at coordinate 29,673 of CAKZPN010000003.1, forward strand.
ACAATGGCGGCGACGCTCGCGCGGATGGAGCGTGACGGGCTGATCACCCGGCGCCGCGACGACGCGGATGCCCGGGTTCAGCGCATCCACCTCACCGCCCGGGCGCGGGCGTTGGAGAAGGCGGCGACGGCCGCGGCCGCGCGGGTGAATGACGCGGCGCTGGCGGCGCTGGACGGGGCGGAGCGCGCGATGCTGCTGGCCCTGCTGTGGCGGGTGATCGGCGCGCTGGACACGACCGCGCCGCCCGACGCCGCGACGGCGGGGCACAGCGGGCCCTGACCGGAAGGCTTTGCCTAACCCGCCAAGCGGGCGTAAAGGCTGCCGCGAAGGAGCGCGGATGCGAGAGCCTGCCCGCATATCATGGCCCCATGGGTCCACGCGATGCGACGCCGTCACGGCGGCGAGAGCCGATCCATGACCGCCACGCTGACCGCCCTTGGCTGGACCGCCGATTTCCTGCGCCAGCTCGACGCTGACGAGATCGCCACCGCCACGCCCTGCCGCATCTCGGCCGTGCATCGCAGCCGCGTCGACGCGCTTGGCGCCGAGGGCACGGTTTCCCTGATCCCGCCGCCCGGCCTCTCGACCGGCGACATCGCCGTGGGCGACTGGGCGCTCTCCGACGGCCCGCGTCTCCTGCGCCTGCTCGACCGCCGCACCTGCCTGGTCCGGCGGGCCGCGGGCACCGCCGAAAAGCAGCAACTGATCGCGGCCAATGTCGACACGCTCTTCGTCGTCACCTCCTGCAACGCCGATTTCAACCCGGCGCGGCTGGAACGCTACCTTGCGCTCGCCATGGGCGCCGGGGTGGTGCCGGTGATCGTCCTGACCAAGACCGACCTCTGCGACGACCCCGACGACTGGCGCGCGCAGGCCGAGGCGGTGGATCGTCGCGTGGCCGTGGTGATGCTGAACGCACGGGCGGACAACGTGGCGGAAACGCTCGCCGACTGGTGCCGTCCGGGGCAGACGGTGGCGCTCGTCGGGTCCTCCGGCGTGGGCAAGACGACGTTGGCCAACACGCTGGTCGGCGCCGCGTTCGACACCGCCCCGATCCGCGAGGATGACGCTAAGGGGCGGCACACCACGACCGGGCGTCATCTGCTGCCCATCGCGGGTGGCGGATGGCTCATCGACACGCCCGGCATGCGCGAATTGCGCCTCACCGACGCGGAGCAAGGCATCGCCGCTATCTTCGACGATCTCGACGCGCTGGCGCAGACCTGCCGCTTCGGCGACTGCTCGCACCAGGTGGAGCCCGGCTGCGCGATCCGCGCGGCGGTGGCGGCGGGCGAGATCGACCCCGACCGCGTCCTGCGCTGGGAAAAACTGCGGCGCGAGGAACAGATCAGCGCCGAGACGCGGGCCGAAAGCCACAGCCGCGACCGTGCCTTCGGCAAGAAGGTCCGCGCGGTGCTGCGTGACAAGGCGAAGCGGCGGGACGAAGGGTAAGCGGGGAAATCGCGCGTGGTTTGACGAAGATCAATCACGCCGGCCCGCCCACCCTGCGAAATGTCGCCGTCACTGGGCCTTACATGCACAACGGCGTTTTCGCCGACCTGCGCACCGTCGTGCTGTTCTACAACAGCTACAACACCCGTTCCGGGCGCGGTTGATCAATCCGGAACCGGTATGCCCTTCGGCCCGCCGCCTGTGCCCGAGACGGTGTCGCGCGCGGAGCTGAAGGAGGGTCCGGCGCTCGAGGATCAGCGGATCGACGAGCGCTACGAATATCTTCTGGAAGAGTGATGCAAGGCTGGGTTCAGGCCCGTTTCACCAGCCGGATCAGGAACAGCAAGATCACCGCACCGATGGTGGCGTGGATGATCGCGCCGATGATCCCGGTGCCGATGGTCAACCCGAGTTGCGGGAAGATGAGACCGGCCAGGAACGCGCCGACGATGCCGACGACGATGTTGCCGAGCAGCCCGTAGCCGAAGCCCTTCACGATCAGGCCGGCGAGCCAGCCGGCGATCGCGCCGACGATGAGGATGACGAGCAGACTTTCGAGGGCCATTTCGGGGATTCCTTTTATCGTGAGGGCGGCACGCCGCGTTGCGAAAACCGTAGGAGGTTAACGGACGAGTGGCAACGGCGCTATGCAACTCGAAGTTGTGGGGGGTGCCCCGGGGCCGGTGACCCGCGCAAGAAAAAGGCCGCGCAGGATCCTGCGCGGCCTCGGTCGTCGGGGCGATCAGCCGGTGTAATGCGGCATCGCCTTCAGCTTTTCCTTGGTGGTGTCGAGGTGAACGCGCACGTCCACGCCATTGGTCGCCCTGAGCACGTGAAGCTCGTGGAACGGCAGCAGGACGGAATGCGCCCCGATGCCGAGGAACCCGCCGACGTCGACCACGGCATGGGTGATCTTTCCATCGGTGCCCACCTGCAGGGACTGGACCGAGCCGATGGTCTCGTCGTCGCGGCCGTAGACGGTGGCGTTCTCGACATCGGCGGTCGTCAACTCGTGATGCTCTGCACGGTCATAGCCTTCACGCGCGAAGGCGTAGGCGCCGCCAGCAGCAACACCGGGGGTATAGGCTGGATTGGTCATGGAATGCTCCTTGATCCCGAGATGGGAAGGCTTGGCTGCAGGCCTTTCCTGCTCAGTATCAACGTCGCCCGCAGGCTTCCGTTCCGGTGCGCCGGGGTGGCAGGCGGCTTTCCGCGAGACCTCACGGAACGACCGTGATCGAGCCGTCGGTTTCCAGCACGACGGAGCGGATGTCGCCCACGTCGCGCTTTCCGCTCGCCCGCAACGCCGCGTCGATCTCGGCCCGCGTCACGCGTTGCTGGCGCAAGGCGTCATCAAGATAGCGGCCGTCATGCACCAGGAGCGTCGGCTCTGACTTCACGAGGGTCTGGAACCGCCCGGACCTGACCGACAACCAGGTGATGGCGAACTGAAGATAGACCAGCAGCGCCAGCGCCACGACGCCCTCGAGCAGCGGCACGCTGTCGTTCAGCAGCACCGTCGCGAGGGTGGAGCCCAGCGCGACCGTCACCACGAGGTCGAAGGCATTCATCTTGCTCAGCGTCCGCTTGCCCGACACGCGCAGCATGAAGATCAAGATGACATAGGCCGATGCGCCGACCACGATCACCCGGAACAATCCGGACCAGCTGTCGAAGAAAATGGGGTCGGTCATGGCCTGTCCAGAATGGCGTCTTCTCGCCCAACGCCCCTTGCCGGCATCCGTTCCGCCGCGAAACGGGAACGGATCAGGCGGAGCAGGCGTTGTGCTGACAGATTTTCGCCCGCCACCGGTGCCGGATGTAGCCCCGACACCGCCGGGCCAACCTGGCGCCGCCGATGTCGCGTCATCATGGCCGCGCCCATCACCGGGAGACCTGCCATGCTCGACCTGTCGGCAACCGTCCTCGCCCTCTTGATCTTCGGCGGCCTCATCGCACTCGCGGTGCCGAGGAGATCCGGGCGCGAGCTGACGAGATCGCTGCAACCCGCCCGCAGCCGCGACCGCGCAGACCTGCCGCCGCGACCACTGCCCTCACGCGGGCAGTCCGGTCTCGCCCGTCGTCAGAGCGAATCTATCAGGGGCGGTGCCGCGCCCAGGAGCCGAGCGGTGCGAGGTGCGACGCCTTCTTCGACTGGTGGCGATCCATCCGGGCGAGGACCCCGCCCAGGAAAGCCACCGCTTCGGGCAGGTGCGGCCCCTTGTTCAGCATCACGCAATCCGCGCGTTGCGAGAGGGCCGCGTCGCTCGCCTCCGCCCGCGTCGCAAGGCCGTCGTGAAGGAGGCCGTCGAGCACCTGCGTTGCCCAGACGACAGGGATCCTCGCGGCCTCGCAGAGCCACAGGATCTCGTCCTGCAACTCGCTCAGCCGCTCAAACCCCACGTCGACCGCAAGGTCGCCGCGCGCGATCATCACCGCAACAGGCGCGGCGCCCGCCGTGGCCACGATCAGGTCGGGGAGCGCGCGGACAGCGCGCGCCGTCTCGATCTTCAGGAGGATCGCCGGCCGCGGGCGGTCGCCGCGCCGGCGGTCGATCTCCTCGACAAGCCAGGTGACGTCCTCGGTGCGCTGGACGAAGGAGAAGGCGACGATGTCGGCCTCGACCACGACCGTGTCGAGCGCGGCGAGGTCGGCGTCGGTCAGCGCGGGAATTCGGATGTCGGCGCCCGGAATGGCGATACCCTTGTCGGGCTTGATCTTCGCCCCCTTGTCGGGCACCTCCGTGACCTCGACCAGCACGACATTCCCCTCTCGCGCGTCCACGCGGCCCCGAAGCTTGCCGTCATCGACCCAGACCACGGCACCGGGCACGAGATGCGGTAGAAGCTCGGGATGACTCAAGCCGAAGCGGTGGACGCCCCCGGTCTTCGGGCCCGGCTCCGGCGCCAGCTCGAACCGGTCGCCGCGATGGTAGCGGACGCCCCCCTCCTTCACGCCGCTGAGACGGACCTTCGGGCCGGGTATGTCCATCGAAACGGGGACGAGCCGGCCGGCGGCGCGCCCTGCTTCGCGAACATGGGCGATCATCGCGCGCCAGGTCTCCGGGTCGTCATGAGCGCAGTTGATCCGCACGCAGTCGATGCCAGCGTTCACAAGCTGGAACACGAGGTCCCGGTTCTCGGCGGCCTCGGCGGGCAGGGTCGCCATGATCCGGGTCGTGCGCCCCGGAAGCCCGGGACCGAAAAGCCGGTCGCGGCGCCGGGCGATATCGGCCGCGCCCTCGGCGAAAGCGCCCGGGTGCGGAAAGGGAGGCGGCTCCGGAGTGCCCGCCATTCGCGCAAGCGCGGCGATGACGGCGTCGAGCGAGGCCGCCACATGAGACTCGCATCGGCCAAGCGAGGAGAGCCCAAGGGCCGCGAGCCGAGGCTGGAGCGGCCGGAGGTCCAGCTCCCGCAAGGCCAGGTAGAGCGCCAGGTTTTCCCGCGCCGAGACGTAGCTGTCGCGAACGGCAAAGGCGCCCCAATCCGAAAGCCGCAGATTGGCCGCCTCAAGGAGGCCCGTCCTGAGGCTCAGCAACTGGCCCGCAATCGTCCGGGCCTCCGCGGCGGCGTCAGGTGGAACAGCGGTCGGTGAAGAGGGGATCATGCGGGCACTCCGCCGCTCGGATACCGGATATTTGCGACGGTTCTGTGTCGCCGATGGCGGCGCAGGTTCCGCCTTGGCGCTCGACCGTCATGAAAAGGCTGGTGCTCCGGCTTGCGCAGACGTGAAGGTGATCGCGCGGTCCGCTGCCCCGGAACGTCCTGTTTTCGGGCCTTTTGGGCCGCCTCGAGATGTGAATCATCGACAATGCCCGTTCGGTCCGCGCTTCTTGGACGAGGAAACTGGCATGCAGTCAGGGAGCGGCAGGTGCGCGCCAAACGACAGCGAATGGCCAATCATCGGGAAACTCACGCAAAAACGGCAATCGCTCTGCGCGACTTCATCGGCGAAATTCGCTCTGTGCCGCTGGAAGTCGAACTCGCGTTCGAGGTGCTGGGGGAGTTCGCCACCATCATGCAGCTTGGCGGAAACGAGAACGCCCGGACGCAGGGTCCGGGCGGTTCTCTAACTCTGGTTGCGGGGACAGGATTTGAACCTGTGACCTTCAGGTTATGAGCCTGACGAGCTACCGGGCTGCTCCACCCCGCG
>CAKZPN010000004.1 GCA_937139335.1 uncultured Roseicyclus sp.
TTGAACGACTACTGGGCCAATTCGATCCTGATCCCGTTCCTGATCTACGCCATCGCGGCGATCGGGCTGAACATCCTGACCGGCTATTGCGGGCAGGTGTCGCTGGGCACGGGTGGTTTCATGGCGGTGGGCGCCTTCACCTCCTACAAGCTGATGACCGCGTTTCCCTGGATGGACATGATCACGATCACGCTGCTGTCGGGGGCAATGACGGCGCTGGTGGGCCTTGCCTTCGGTCTGCCGAGCCTGCGGATCAAGGGGTTCTACTTGGCCGTAGCGACGCTCGCCGCGCAGTTCTTCCTCGTCTGGCTCTTCAACAAGGTGCCGTGGTTCTACAACTACTCGGCCTCGGGGCAGATCAGCGCGCCGGAACGCTCGCTGTTCGGTTTGGCGGTGACGGGGCCGAACGCGGAATCCTGGGTGAAATACCTGTTCTGCTTCGCCTTTGTCTTCGTGCTGGCCTGGATCGCGCGGAACCTGACGCGCGGCAGCATGGGACGGCAGTGGATGGCGATCCGCGACATGGACATCGCGGCCGAGATCATCGGGGTGAATCCGCTGAAGGCCAAGCTGACGGCCTTCGCGGTGTCGTCCTTCTACGTCGGGATCGCGGGGGCGCTTTTGTTCACCGTCTATCTCGGCGCGGTCGAGGTCGGATCGGCCTATGGCATCCAGAAATCGTTCCTGGTGCTGTTCATGATCATCATCGGCGGGCTCGGGTCGATCTTCGGCAGCTTCGCCGGCGCGGCCTTCATGGTGCTGCTGCCGGTCCTGCTGCGCAACGCGATGGGCAGCACCGGCGTCGACCCAGCCATCGCGACGCATTTCGAATTCGTCATCGTCGGCGGCTTGATCATGTTCTTCCTGATCGTCGAGCCGCATGGCCTCGCCCGGCTCTGGGCGCTGGCGAAGGAGAAGCTGAGATTGTGGCCCTTCCCGCACTAGGGGGGCCACCCAACGAGAAACCCGGACACGAACCGGGGCGCGAGACAATCGGACAAACCTTAGGGAGGACAAACCCGATGAAGACGCTAGCAACCTTGGCCCTGGCCGGCGTGATGGCCGCAGGCCCCGCGATGGCCGACCTGGTCATTCCCGACCTGCACTACCGCACCGGCGCCTATGCCGCGGGCGGCATCCCGTTCTCGGACGGCTACCAGGATTACTTCAACCTGCTGAACGCCCGCGACGGCGGCATCGGCGGCGAGACGATCCGCATCATCAGCTGCGAAACCGCCTATGACACCGAGCGCGGCGTGGAATGCTACGAGAGCACAAAGGGCGAAGGCGCGCTGGTCTACCAGCCGCTGTCGACCGGCATCACCTACCAGCTGATCCCGCGCGCGACCGCCGATGGCATCCCGCTGCACACGATGGGCTATGGCCGCACCTCGGCCGCGAACGGCGACGTGTTCAGCCATGTCTTCAACTACCCGGCGAACTACTGGGACGCCGCCAGCGTGATCATCAACAACCTGCTGGAAGAGAACGACGGCTCGCTCGAAGGCAAGCGGATCACGCTGCTCTACCACAACTCCGCCTATGGCCGGGAGCCGATCCGCACGCTGGAAACGCTGGCCGAACAGCACGGGTTCGAGCTGACCCAGCTGGCCGTCGACCATCCGGGCCAGGAGCAGGGCAACCAGTGGCTGACGATCCGCCGCGACCGCCCCGACTACGTGATCATGTGGGGCTGGGGCGTGATGAACCAGGTCGCCGTGCAGGAAGCCGTCAACATCCGCTTCCCGATGGAGAACTTCATCGGCAACTGGTGGGCCGGCGGCGAGCATGACGTCACCTCGGTCGGCGAGGCGGCGGCGGGCTACCGCGCGCTGAACATGAACCGCCTGGGCGACATGCCGGTGTTCGACGAGATCCGCACCCATGTGCACGAGGCCGGCATGGCCGCGGGCGACGGGTCGAACGTGGGCTCGGTGCTCTATACCCGGGGCATGTATGCCGCGATGCTGGCCGCCGAGGCGATCCGCGCCGCGCAGGAAATCCACGGCGTGTCTGCCATCACCCCCGAGATGATGCGCGACGGGATGGAATCGCTGGAGATGACCAACGCGCGCATGGAAGAGCTGGGGATGCCCGACATCGGGCCGGAGTTCTCGGTCTCGTGCCAGGATCACGGCGGCACCGGCCTTGCGATCATGACGCAATGGAACGGCACCGAGTGGGTGACGCTGAGCGACTACGTGGCGCCCGACGACAGCGTGACCCAGCCGCTGATCGAGGAAGACTCGGCGCAGTTCGCCGCCGAGAACAACATCGCCAGCCAGTGCGGCGAAAGCTGATCTGACAGGCCCGGCGGCGGCGCAGATGTCGCCGCCGGGTTTTCACGACCGAGGACGCCCCCGCGTGGGCGTCGTGAGAGGGAGAGCCGCAAGATGCTGGACCAGCCTGCAGAGACCCATGGCGATGGCGTCGCGCCGGAGCTTGAGGGGGCGGAGACGCTTCTGGAGGTCAACAACATCGAGGTGATCTACAACCACGTGATCCTCGTGCTCAAGGGCGTCAGCCTCAAGGTGCCCAAGGGCGGCATCACCGCGCTTCTGGGCGGCAACGGAGCGGGCAAGACGACGACGCTGAAGGCGATTTCCAACCTGCTGCATTCCGAGCGCGGCGAGGTGACGAAAGGCTCGATCCAGTACCGCGGCGAGCGCGTGCAGGACCTGACGCCTTCGGACCTGGTGGCGCGTGGCGTGATCCAGGTGATGGAAGGGCGGCATTGTTTCGAGCACCTGACCGTCGAGGAAAACCTGCTCACCGGCTCCTACATCCGCAAGGATGGCAAGGCCGCGATCCAGGCCGATCTCGAGATGGTCTACACCTATTTCCCGCGCCTGAAGGAACGCCGGACCTCGCAGGCCGGTTACACCTCGGGTGGCGAACAGCAGATGACGGCGATCGGGCGCGCGCTGATGAGCCGCCCCGAGACGATCCTGCTCGACGAGCCGTCGATGGGCCTTGCGCCGCAGCTGGTCGAACAGATCTTCGACATCGTGAAGCGGCTGAACGAGGAGCAGGGGGTGACGTTCCTACTTGCGGAGCAGAACACCAATGTGGCGCTCAGGTTCGCGCATTACGGCTACATCCTGGAATCGGGGCGCGTGGTGATGGATGGCCCGGCCGCCGACCTGCGCGAAAACCCGGATGTGAAGGAATTTTACCTCGGCATGTCGGACGAGGGCCGGAAAAGCTTTCGCGACGTGCGGAGCTATCGGCGACGGAAACGGTGGTTGAGCTGATGCTGGACGAAGACGGAAAACACTTCGACGCGCTGGAAACGCGCAGCGCCGATGTTCGCGCGGCCGATCAGCTGGTGAAGTTGAACTCGCAGCTGGCGTCGAACGGGATGGCGGCGCTGGGGTCGCTGGAGGATCTGCGGACGCTGCCGGTGCTGCGCAAGGCCGATCTGGTCGCGCGGCAGGCGGAAAAGCCGCCCTTCGGCGGATTGCCTGTCAGCAACGTGGCGCATGTGTTCCAGAGCCCCGGACCGATCTACGAGCCGGGTGGCATCAGCCATGACTGGTGGCGCGTGGGCCGGTTTCTCCATGCCGCGGGGATCGGGCCGGATGACGTGGTGCACAACTGCTTTGGCTACCACCTGACGCCGGCGGGCATGATCTTCGAATCCGGTGCACGGGCGGTGGGGGCCGCCGTGCTGCCCGCCGGCGTCGGCCAGACCGAGTTGCAGGTGCGCGCCGCGAAGGACATCGGCTGCACCGCCTACGCGGGCACGCCCGACTATCTGAAGGTGATCCTCGACAAGGCCGACGAGATGGGGGTCAGGCTGTCCTTCACCCGCGCGGCTGTCGGGGGCGGCGCGCTGTTCCCGTCGCTCCGGCAGGAGTATGCGGATCGCGGCATCGCCTGCCTGCAATGCTACGCCACCGCCGACCTCGGCAACATCGCCTACGAGAGCGCGGCGATGGAGGGGATGATCGTGGACGAGGGCGTGATCGTGGAGATCGTGCGCCCCGGCACCGGCGACCCGGTGCCCGAAGGCGAGGTGGGCGAGATCGTGGTGACGACGCTGAACCCCGACTACCCGCTGATCCGCTTCGCCACCGGCGACCTGAGCGCGGTGTTGCCCGGCGAAAGCCCCTGCGGCCGCACCAACCTGCGGATCAAGGGCTGGATGGGTCGCGCCGACCAGACCGCCAAGATCAAGGGGATGTTCGTGCGCCCCGAGCAGGTTGCGGATTTCGTCGGGCGGCACGCCGGTGTCCTGAAGGCGCGCGTGATCGCGACGCGCGAGGGCGAGATGGACGTGATGACCGTGCAGGTGGAGGCCGAGGGGGCGGATGCGGCGGCCCTGGCCGACAGCGTTGCGGCGGTGATGAAGTTGAAGGGCCAAATCGAGATCGTGGCACCCGGAAGCCTGCCGAACGACGGCAAGGTCATCGACGATCAACGCAAGTACGACTGACAAAAGGCCGGCGTTATCGGTTAACGGGGCGGCCTCGTGCTAGGGATTCGGGCAGAGACGACACCTTAGCCGGAGGCTTGCCCATGCGTGCCCTATTTCCCCTTGCCATTGCGCTGTTTGCAGCGCCCGCGGCCTTTGCCGACACCGCGCTGCTGATCGCGAACACTCGCTACGACGACGCCCAGAACCTGCGTGACGCCGACGAGATCGCCGAGCTTGAACGCCCGCTGACCTCGGCGGGCTTTGACGTGTTCCTGGTTGAGAACGGCACCGTCGACCAGATGCGCGCGGCGCTGTCGGACGTGGTCGACGCCGAAGAGACCGGCCGCGTCCTGATCGCGGTGGCGGGCCATGTCGTCCGCTCGCGGACCGGCACCTGGGTTCTCGGCACCGATGCGGACGCGCCCGACTTGGGGCTTGTCGGCGGGCAGGGCGTGACGCTCGACGTGCTGATGGAGATTGCCGCGCGCGCGCCGGGGCAGGCCATGGTGCTGATCGGCACGGAAGCGCGGCAGATCGACCTTGGTCTCGGGCTCGCCGCCGGGCTTGGTCCGATCGATGCGCCGCAGGGCGTGAGCGTGGTGTCCGGCGCGCCGGATGATCTGGCCGATTTCGTGCGGCGCGAGGTGCTGCAGCCCGGCGCGGACCTGGCCGATGCGGTGGCCTCGTCGCGCAACCTGCGCAGCCACGGGTTCCTGTCGGCGGCGGTGCCGTTTCTCGCGCTGACCGAGGACGCGCCGCCCGCGCCATCCGGTCCCTCGGACCAGGAGCGGGCGATGTGGCGAGCGGTGCAGGAATTGAACACCACCGGCTCCTACCGCGCCTATCTCAACCAGTATCCCGAGGGCGCCTTTGTTGCGGAGGCGCGGGCGGCGATGGAGGGGCTGGCGGTGCCGATCGACCCGCAGGCCGAGGCCGAGGCGGTGGAGGCCGGGCTGGGCCTCAGCCGGCCCGCCCGCCAGCAGATCCAGCGCGACCTGACGCTGCTGGAGCATGACACCCGCGGTATCGACGGGATCTTCGGTCCCGGCACGCGCAGCGCGATTCGCGGCTGGCAGCGCGCGCGGGGCTTCACCGTCACCGGCTTTCTCACCGCGCCGCAGATCCGGCAGCTGCGCGATGCCGCCGCCCAGCGCGCCGCGGAACTGGAGGAACAGGCGCGGCTCGAGCGCGAGGCCCGCGAGCGGGAAGATCGCGCCTACTGGCAGGCGATCGGGCAGGGCCAGGACGAGGCCGGGCTGCGCAGCTACCTCGAACGATTCCCCCGCGGCCTGTTCGCCGATGTCGCGCAGGCGCGGCTCGACGATATCGAGGCCGCCCGCCGGATCGAGGCCGAGGCCGAGGAGCGGGCCGACTGGGATTCGGTGCGCCGCACCGACACCGTGGCCGCCTACCGGCAATACCTCGACGCATACCCGCGGGGGCTGTTCGTCGACACGGCGCGGGCGCGGATCGCGGAACTGCAATCGGGCTTGAGCCCGGACGCGCAGGCGCAGGCCGAGGCGCGCGAGGCGGCGCTGAACCTGGCGCAGCCAATGCGGGTCATGGTGGAACAGCGGCTGGCCGCCGTCGGCCTTGATCCGGGGCCGCAGGATGGCGTCTTCGACCGCCGGACCCGCATCGCGATCCAGACCTACCAGGATGGCCGCGGGCTGACGGCGACGGGCTACCTCGACCAGTTGACGGTCGTGCGCCTGCTGGCCGAGGCGATCGGCGGGCGGCTTTTCGACTGAGGGAATAGCCCGCGACACAAAGAAAAAGGCCGCCCGAAAGGGCGGCCCGTTTCAATTCTGCGCTCGGCGCGGTCTTAGCCCTGGCGGGCCTTGAACCGGCGCTGGGTCTTGTTGATCACATAGACCCGGCCCTTGCGGCGCACGACGCGGCAGTCGCGATGGCGCTCTTTGAGCGAGCGGAGAGAGTTCTTGACCTTCATGGCCTGTCTCCTTGTCGCGGCGCGGCGATGCGCCTTGGGTTGCAGTCTGGCCCCATCGGGACCGGCGAAATCGACCCCCGTTGCCGGGGTGGTGGGCGGTACTGGGATCGAACCAGTGACCCCTACGATGTCAACGTAGTGCTCTACCGCTGAGCTAACCGCCCGACATCCCGTGGAACGCTGCGCAATAGTCAAAAGCCCAAGGGCCCGAGACGGCTGCGCACCGCTTGGGTGTGCGGTCTATAGAAGGATTGGAATGGCGGTTCAAGGGCTTTTGGCTTGGCGAAAAAACCCGCTATACCTGTAGGTGAGAGCCCCCGACCGGAGCGCGCATGCACCCGCCTTTTCGCCTAGATCGTCCGCACGAGATCCTGACCCCGGTGGTCGTGGCCTCGCCCCACTCCGGGCGGCATTACCCGGCGGCGTTCCTGAAGGCGACGGTGCTGGACGAGCGCGCAATCCGGTCTTCGGAAGATGCCTACATGGACGTTCTGGTGGGGGCCGCGCCCGCGCTGGGCGCCCCTGTGATCGCCGCGGAATACCCGCGCGCCTGGCTCGACCTGAACCGCAGCCCCGAGGAGATGGACCCCGGCGTGGTCGAGGGGGTGGGGCGCGTGGTGCAGACGCCGCGGATTTCGTCGGGCCTCGGCGTGATTCCCCGCGTGGTGGCCAACGGCCGCGCGATCTACCGCGGCAAGCTCGCCCGCAGCGAGGCCGAGGCGCGAATCGCGGAGGTCTGGCGGCCCTATCACGCGGCGCTCGACGGGTTGATGAGCGACGCGCAGGCAGCGTTCGGCGAGGCTGTGCTGCTGGATTTCCACTCGATGCCGCACGAGGCGCTGGACAGCGTGGCGCGGCCCGGTCACCGGCGGCCCGAGGTGGTGCTGGGTGACCGTTTCGGCGCGTCCACCGCCGCCGAGGTTCTCGACGCGCTTGAGGACGGGTTCCTGTCCGAGGGGCTGTGCGTGATCCGCAACGCGCCCTTTGCCGGCGCCTATGTCACGCAGCACTACGGGCGACCCGCGCGCGGGCGGCATGCGGTGCAGGTTGAGATCGACCGCTCGCTCTACATGAACGAGCGGCTGGTGCGCCCGAACGCGAATTTCGAGGCGGTGAAGCGGCTGGTGACGAGCGTGATCGACCGGGTGATCGTGTCACGGCCGGGGCGGGTGCCGCTGGCGGCGGAATAGGGGGCTCTGCCCCCCGGCCTGCGGCCTCCCCCCGGGATATTTCGGAAACAGAGAAGGGTGGGCGGTATGCGCGCGGTCACCGCAGCGCGCGGCCGCGCAGGATGGCGTCCTCGCCGAAGCGTTTGCGGATCGCGTCGGTGGCGCGTTCGGCCTCGATCCGGCGGGCCTCCTGCGGGTCGAGGAGATTGCCCTCGCGGTCGGCGGCCTCGGCCGGGATCAGCTCGCTGAGGCCGACGCCGATGAGGCGGTAGGGCTTAGGGTGGTCGGTCTGGTCGAAGAGCGCGCGCGCGGTGCGGTAGATGCGGTCGGCGATCTGTGTGCCGTCGGGCAGTGAGACACGGCGCGTCAGCAGCTTGAAATCGCCGCGCTTCAGTTTCAGCGTCACGACGCGGCCGGCGAGCCCCTTGGCCTTGGCGCGGTCCGAGACTTTTTCGGCGAGCCGCCAGATATGGCCGTCGAGCAGGTCGGGGTCGGCGATGTCGTCGTTGAAGGTGGTCTCGTTCGAGATAGACTTGACCGCGCGGTCGCGGGCGACGCGGCGGCTGTCCTCGCCCCGCGCGAGGTGCCAGAGCCGGTCGCCCATGGTGCCGAAGCGCGCGTGCAGGTCGGTGCGGTCCCAGCGGCGCAGGTCGGCAAAGGTACGGATGCCGACCTTGTCGAGACTGGCCTGGCCGGCAGCCCCGATGCCCCAGATCATCCGCACCGGCTTGTCACGCAGGAAATCCAGCGTCTCCGCCTCGCCGATCACTGAGAAGCCGCGCGGCTTGTCGAGGTCGGAGGCGAGTTTCGCGAGAAACTTGTTGTGCGACAGGCCGATGGAGCCGGTGATGCCAAGCTCCACCTGCATGCGTTTCACGAGGCCTGCCAGAAGGACCGCGGGCGGCGCGCCGTGGAGCCGCGCGGTGCCGGTGAGGTCGAGGAAAGCCTCGTCGAGCGAGAGGGGTTCGATGGCGGGCGTCAGATCCTCCATCATGGCGCGGATCTGGCGCGAGACCTGGGCATAGACCTCCATCCTTCCGCGCACCACGACGGCCTCGGGGCAGAGCTTCAGCGCCTGGAACATCGGCATGGCCGAGCGCACGCCCTTGATCCGCGCGATGTAGCAGGCGGTGGAGACGACGCCGCGCCGTCCGCCGCCGATGATGACCGGCTTGTTGCGCAGCTCCGGGTTGTCGCGTTTCTCGACCGAGGCGTAGAAGGCGTCGCAATCCATGTGCGCGATGGAGAGATCCCACAGCTCCGCATGCGCGGTGACGCGCGGGCTGCCGCAGGCGGGGCAGCGCCGCGCCGCGTCGAACTGGGTCAGGCAGTCGCGGCACAGGCTGGGCATGGCTGCATCCTACGCCGATCGGATGGGCGGCGGAAGGTGTCGCCGGGGAAGCGCGGTGGGGAATTCCCCCAGTCAACGCGGGATTTTTCGCCTAGCTTTGACTGGGTTGACACCGCATAAGATTTTTCCATGAAGCCCGAAGAACAACAAACGAGGATTGCCGTGGAAGACGTGATTGCAGATCTGTTGGGCGGGAACCTCGTGATCCTGCTTCTTGCCCTTTTCATCATCCTCTGCATGTTCCTCGCGATCCGGATCGTGCCGCAATCCGAGCAGCACGTGGTGGAGCGGTTCGGGCGGCTGAAATCGGTGCTGGGGCCGGGGATCAACTTCATCGTGCCCTTCCTCGACCGGGTGGCGCACAAGGTTTCGATCCTTGAGCGCCAGTTGCCGACAGCGACGCAGGACGCGATCACGACCGACAACGTGCTGGTGCAGGTGGAAACCAGCGTGTTCTACCGCATCCTCGAGCCGGAAAAGACGGTCTACCGGATCCGCGACGTGGACGCGGCCATCGCCACGACCGTGGCGGGCATCGTGCGCGCCGAGATTGGCAAGATGGAACTGGACGAGGTGCAGTCGAACCGCTCGGTGCTGATCGCGACCATAAAGACCAGCGTCGAGGATGCCGTCGACGATTGGGGGATCGAGGTGACGCGGGCCGAGATCCTGGACGTGAACCTCGACCAGGCGACGCGCGAGGCGATGCTGCAGCAGCTGAACGCGGAGCGGGAGCGGCGCGCGGCGGTGACACGGGCCGAGGGGCAGAAGCGCGCGGTGGAACTGCAATCCGACGGGGAGCTTTACGCAGCCCGCCAGCAGGCCGAAGGGCGGCGCGTGGCCGCCGATGCAGAGGCCTATGCGACCGGGGTCGTGGCCGAGGCCATCGCCAAGGGTGGGCTTGAGGCGGTGCAATACAACATCGCGCTGGAGCAGGTGAAGGCGCTGGGCAAGATGGCCGCCGGGCAGGGCACGCAGACGGTGATCGTGCCGGCGGACGCGGCCGATGCCTTTGGCAAGGCGTTCCAGATGCTGAAGGGGCGTGCGTGATGTGGGCCGTGTGGTGGGCCTGGGGGGCAGCCGCCGTCTTGCTGGCGGTGGGGGAGGTGCTGTTGCCCTCTTTCGTGCTTCTGGGGTTCGCCATCGGTGCGGCGGTGGTGGCGCTGGTCCTGCTGGTCGGCGGCCCGCTGGCGGTCTGGCTGGCGGCGTCGCTGCCGATGCTGCTGCTGATCTTCGCGGTGGTGTCGCTGCTGTCCTGGCTGGCGCTCCGGCGCTGGGTCGGCGTTTACCGTGGCCAGGTGAAGAATTTCGATCACGACATCAATGACGGCTGATCCCCACTAGGGCAATTCGGCCACAATGGCGCGGGCCGCCGCGGCTGGGTCATCGGCCTGCCAGACCGGGCGGCCGACAACGATGTGATCGGCGCCCGCCGTGATGGCGGCGGCCGGGGTGGCGACCCGCTTCTGGTCGCCGATATCGCTGCCGGAGGGACGCACGCCCGGCGTCACGATCAGGCGGCCGGCGGCCTCGGGCAAGGCGCGGATCATCGCGGCCTCGTGCGGAGAGGCGATGACGCCGTCGGCCCCGGCCTCGAAGGCGCGGGCAGCGCGGATAGCCACGATCTCGGCCATGTCGCCCGGCACGATCATGTTGGCATCCAGATCGGCGCGGTCGTTGGAGGTGAGCACCGTCACCGCGAGGATCTGCAGGCCGGTGCCGGAGGCGCCCTGTTTCGCGGCGGCGACCACCTGCGGGTCGCCGTGGACGGTGAGGAAGTCGAGGTCGTAGGCGGCGATGCCGCGCACCGCGGCCTCGACCGTGGCGCCGATGTCGAAGAGCTTCATGTCGAGGAAGATGCGCTTGCCGTGTTCCTGTTTCAGCTCGTTGGCGAGCGCGAGGCCGCCGCCGGTCAGCATCCCCAGACCGATCTTGTAGAACGAGACAGCGTCACCGATGCGCTCGGCGATCTGCAGCCCCTGCAGCGCGTTCTGGACATCGAGGGCGACGATCAGCCGGTCATCTTGCATCGGGATACCTGTCTGTTGCGGGGTTTCCGGTCTGTCGCGCGGCGGGTTGAGCCTGTCAAGGATGGCGGCCGCAGGGCCGGGATTTTCTCGTTTTTTGCGCATGCAAGGATTCCGCCGCCGGATTCATCGGCTTACGGCGCCGGATGATGCTGGAGGGGCCTTCACCCGCAGGAAAGGCGGTGCCGCCGGGGAAACCGAACCGGCGGTTGCTGCGTTGCACCCGCAAATGAGATTGCCTTTTGGAAGGAACCGACATGGCGGAGCGAAAGCATGGCGTGGACATTCCCACACCCGTGATTGGTATGATTGTTGCGATTATCGTGGTCCTCCTCATCATCCTGGGTGCGAGCATTTTCAACGAGGAGGCCAACGAAGCCGTCGACGGGGACGGTGTCGTGGTGACGGCCGAGCCGCAGGAAGCCGCCGTGTTGAACGAACCCGACGATGAAGACAGTGTCGGGATGAACCCCTCCACCGAGATTGCGGTGGCGGCCGGGGAAGCGGACGAAGCCCTTGACGATGACACTGCGTCCGTGGGCGACGCGCCCGTCACCGGCGACGGCCAGGCCGCGCCGGAGGTTGGCGATGGCGTGGTGAATGCCGAAAGCGAGGCCGCGGCGGCAGAGGGCGAAGGCGCCGGGGTTGAAGGCGCGGACGTCACGGAGACCGCAGCCGCGGACGGCGAAGCCGTGGAAGGGACGGAGACCGCAGCCGCGGACGGCGAAACCGCGACGGTCGAGGGCGAGACGGATGGTGCCGAAGGCGTTGAGGCCGAAGGTGCCGAAGTGGCCTCCGCCGAAGGCGAGACTGCGACCGTAGAAGGTGAATCGGCTTCGGCGTCGCAGCTCGCTCCTGCACCGGAAGGCGACACGGCGACGGCCGAGGGTGAGACGGATGGTGCCGAAGGCGCTGAGGCCGAAGGTGCCGAACTGGCCTCTGCCGAAAGCGAGCCGACTGCGGCCTCGCGACTCGCGCCTGCTCCGGAGGGCGAGACCGCCACCGCCGAGAGTGAAACGGCCTCGGCCTCGCGGCTCGCGCCTGCGCCGGAAGGCGAGACCGCCACCGCGGAGGGTGAAACGGTTGCGGGGGGTGAGACGGCTCTGGTCGAAGGTGAACCCGCCGTGGGGACCGAGGCCGCAACCGCCGAAGGCGCGACCACGCAAACGGCTGCGGCCGGTGAGACCGAAACGGGCGAGACCGCGGAGACCGCCGGTGCCGAAGGTGAGACCACTGATGGCGAGATCACCACCGCCGATGTCGAAGCGGAGGATCTGCCGAGCGAGGCTGAGGTTCGCATCCTTCAGCAGGTCATGGAGGCCAGCCGCCAGGCCGCGGAATATGCCGAGGAAGCCCGGCAGGCGACGCAGGCGGCGGACGAGGCCCAGGCCCAGGTTGTCGCGTTGCTGCGCCAGCTCGAGGAATTGCGCCAGGAAGACGAAAGCCAGTGACGCGCGCTGTGCCTGCGACACTTGTGAAGGGCGCCCCGATGCGGGCGCCCTTTGCACGTGCGCAACCTTGAACCGGCCCGCGCCCGTCGCCATTTCTCACTCCGAGGCCCAACCGCCGCCATGCCGCAAGAGCGGGTGGAGGCAATCCGGGCGCTTGATAGAGGAGAGACGCCATGAACTTGGAGAAGTTCACCGATCGCGCCCGCGGGTTTCTTCAGGCCGCGCAGACGATCGCACAACGCGAGGATCACCAGAAACTGGTGCCCGAGCATATCCTGAAGGCCCTCATGGATGACGAACAGGGCTTGGCCGCCACGCTGATCACGCGCGCCGGCGGCGCACCCGAGCGGGTGCGCGAGGCGGTGGAATTGTCGCTGTCGAAGCTGCCCAAGGTGACCGGCGACGGCTCGCAGGTCTATCTCGACAAGCAGACCGCCAAGGTGCTGGACGAGGCCGAGAAGATATCGAAGAAGGCCGGCGACAGTTTCGTCGCGGTGGAACGGATGCTGACCGCGCTGGCGATGGTCAGCGGACCGGCGCGGCAGGCGCTGGAGGCGGGCGCGGTGAACGCGCAGAGCCTGAACGCCGCGATCAACGATCTGCGCAAAGGCCGCACGGCGGACAGCGCCGGGGCCGAGGACAGCTACGAGGCGCTGAAGAAATACGCCCGCGACCTGACCGAGGCCGCGCGCGAGGGCAAGATCGACCCGATCATCGGCCGCGACGAGGAAATTCGCCGGGCGATGCAGGTGCTGAGCCGCCGGACCAAGAACAACCCGGTTCTGATCGGCGAGCCCGGCGTCGGCAAGACCGCCATCGCCGAGGGCCTGGCGCTGCGCATCGTGGACGGCGACGTGCCGGAGTCTCTGCGCAACAAGACGCTGATGGCGCTGGACATGGGCGCGCTGATCGCGGGCGCGAAATATCGTGGCGAGTTCGAGGAGCGGCTGAAGGCCGTCTTGGGCGAGATCACGGCTGCGGCCGGTGAGATCATCCTGTTCATCGACGAGATGCACACGCTGGTCGGCGCGGGCAAGACCGATGGCGCGATGGACGCGGCCAACCTGATCAAGCCGGCGCTGGCGCGGGGCGAGTTGCACTGCATCGGCGCGACCACGCTGGATGAATACCGCAAATACGTCGAGAAGGATGCCGCCCTGGCCCGCCGGTTCCAGCCCCTGCTGGTGGAGGAACCGACGGTCGAGGACACGATCAGTATCCTGCGCGGGATCAAGGAGAAGTACGAACTGCACCACGGTGTGCGGATCTCGGACGCCGCCCTCGTTGCCGCCGCGACGCTGTCGCACCGCTACATCACCGACCGGTTCCTGCCCGACAAGGCCATTGACCTGATGGACGAGGCCGCCAGCCGGTTGCGGATGGAGGTCGACAGCAAGCCGGAGGAGCTGGACCAGCTCGACCGGCAGATCCTGCAGATGCAGATCGAGGCCGAGGCGCTGAAGAAGGAGGACGACCAGGCCTCCAAGGACCGGCTCGAGAAGTTGGAGCGCGAACTGGGCGACCTGCAACAGCACTCCGCCGAGATGACCGCGAAGTGGCAGGCCGAGCGCGACAAGCTCGATTCGGCCCGGACGTTGAAGGAACGGCTGGACCATGCGCGCGCGGAACTGGAGCAGGCCAAGCGGGCCGGCGACCTCGCCAAGGCGGGGGAGCTGTCCTACGGCGTGATCCCGCAGCTTGAGAAGGAGCTGGCCGCGGCCGAGGAGCAGGACGAGGACGTGATGGTCGAAGAGGCCGTCCGCCCCGAACAGATCGCCGCGGTGGTGGAACGCTGGACCGGCATCCCGATGTCGAAGATGCTGGAAGGCGAGCGAGACAAGCTGCTGAGGATGGAAGACGAACTGGGCAAGCGCGTCATCGGCCAGATGCAGGCGGTGCAGGCCGTGAGCCGGGCCGTGCGACGTGCGCGCGCTGGCTTGCAGGACGAGAACCGGCCGCTGGGCTCGTTCCTGTTCCTCGGACCGACCGGCGTCGGCAAGACCGAGCTGACCAAGGCGCTTGCCGAATACCTCTTTGACGACGACCAGGCGATGGTGCGCATCGACATGTCGGAGTTCATGGAGAAGCATTCGGTCGCGCGCCTGATCGGTGCCCCGCCGGGCTACGTCGGCTATGACGAGGGCGGCGTGCTGACCGAAGCGGTGCGGCGCCGACCCTACCAGGTGATCCTGTTCGACGAGGTCGAGAAGGCGCACCCGGAGGTGTTCAACGTGCTGTTGCAGGTGCTGGACGACGGTATCCTGACCGACGGGCAGGGGCGGCGCGTGGACTTCAAGCAGACGCTGATCGTGCTGACCTCGAACCTCGGGTCGCAGGCGCTGAGCCATCTGCCCGACGGGGCGGACGCGGCGCAGGCCAAGCGCGACGTGATGGACGCGGTGCGGGCGCATTTCCGCCCCGAGTTCCTGAACCGGCTGGACGACATGATCGTGTTCAACCGGCTGACGCGGGCCGACATGGGTGGGATCGTGACGATCCAGCTCAAGCGGCTGGAGCAGCGGCTGGCGCAGCGCAAGATCACGCTGGAGATGGACGATGGCGCGCGGCAGTGGCTGGCCGACGAGGGCTACGACCCGGTGTTCGGGGCGCGGCCGCTGAAGCGGGTGATCCAGCGCGCGTTGCAGGACCAGCTGGCCGAGATGATCCTGGCGGGCGACGTGACCGACGGCAGCGCGATCCACGTGAGCGCGGGAACCGACGGGCTGATCGTGGGTGACCGCGTGGCGCCGTCGAACCGACCCAAGCCGGATGACGCCGTGGTGCACTGACCGCGCTGCGCCGAATACACGAACGCCCCCGGTCGCAAGGCCGGGGGCGTTTGCATATGATGCGGGCCGAGATTTGTCCCGGCCTGCATGGAGGTGCCTTACATCGGCGGCATGATGACCGCGTCGATGACGTGGATCACGCCGTTCGAGGCTTCGATGTCGGCCGCGATCACGGTTGCGTCGTTGACCATCACGCCGCTGTCGAGGTCGATCATGATGTCGGAGCCTTCGACGGTGGCGGCCATCATGTCATCGGTCAGGTCGGTCGACATCACCGCGCCGGGCACGACGTGGTAGGTGAGGATGGAGACGAGCTGATCCCGGTTCTCGGGGAGCAGCAGGCTTTCGACGGTGCCCTCGGGCAGCGCGGCGAAGGCTTCGTCGGTCGGCGCGAAGACGGTGAACGGGCCTTCGCCCGACAGCGTCTCGACCAGGCCGGCCGCTTCGACGGCGGCGACGAGGGTGGTGAAGTTGCCCGCGCTGACGGCGGTCTCGACGATGTTCATGTCCTGCGCCACGGCGGGGGCGGCGAGGGCGGTGGTGGCTGCAAGGGCCATAAGGGTCGTACGCATGTTTTCTCTCCTAGCTTGGGTTGGTGCGGAGGTCTTGGTGCCTCCGTCGCAGCGCCAGATGGCCGGGGTGGTCCGGCTTTCAACCGAAGCGGGATTCCGCGTGCAGACTTGACGGAGGGGGTGCCGCGCCTAAGCCGCGCCGGTTCCGCCTTTCCACTCAAATGGCCGTGATGGTCTGTGAGAGAGAGTGATCGAAACCGGGCCGTCAGGCGCGGCGAGGACCGCTTCTCGCGCACGCGCGCAAAACAGTTTCGTGAGCTTTCCTGTCATTGCTTGGGTTCGAGGCCATTTCGGGGGCATGGTCCCGTCAGCCCCATCTGCAGGAGAAGTCCCATGGCGCATCGCTACACCTCTGACCTCACCCGTGACGATGTCACGCCGAAATCGCTCTTCCTCAATCGCCGCCAGATCATGGCGGGCGCCGGCGGCGTGCTGGGTGCGGGGCTGATCGGCTGGGCAGCGCGGGCGCAGGACGCGCTCGAGCCGAACACGCTGGAAGAGATCACCACCTACAACAACTACTACGAGTTCGGCACCGGCAAGAGCGACCCGGCGCGCAACGCGCACATGCTGACGACCTCGCCCTGGTCGATCGAGATCGACGGGATGGTGGACAACCCCGGCACCTGGTCCTTCGAGCAGGTGGTCGAGGGCATGACCATGGAAGAGCGCATCTACCGCTTCCGCTGTGTCGAGGCCTGGTCGATGGTGATTCCGTGGAACGGGTTCGAGCTGGCAGATCTTCTCGCGCGCGTGGGCGTGCAGGAGGGCGCGCGGTATGTTGCGTTCGAAACCGCGCTGCGGCCCGAGGAGATGCCGGGGGTGCGCGTGCCGGTTCTGGACTGGCCCTATCGCGAGGGGCTGCGGCTGGACGAGGCGATGCATCCGCTGACGCTGCTGGCGACCGGGCTTTACGGGGAAGACCTGCCGAACCAGAATGGCGCGCCGATCCGGCTGGTGGTGCCGTGGAAATACGGGTTCAAGTCGATCAAGTCGATCGTGCGGATCACGCTGACCGACGAGGAGCCGCCGACAAGCTGGAACATGTCGCAGCCGCGCGAGTACGGGTTCTACAGCAACGTGAACCCCGAAGTGAGCCATCCGCGCTGGAGCCAGGCGAGCGAGCGGGTGATCGGCGGGGGCCTGTTTGCCTCTCGCCAGCCGACGCTGATGTTCAACGGCTACGAAGACGAGGTCGCATCGCTCTACGAGGGTATGGACCTGGCGGAGTTCTTCTGAGCCATGACCAGCACCACGGACAGACCCGCAATGCCCTCGCTGATGCAGACCGTGAATGCCGGCCTGCGCCGGGTGCCGCCCTGGCTTCTTTATATAGTGGGCGCGGCCTGGGCGTGCTGGCTGTTCTTCCTCGGCGCGACGGGCGGTCTGGGGGTGGAGCCGATCGAGGCGCTGGAGCATCGCTACGGCAAGCTTGCGCTGCAGCTCGTCATCCTGGGGTTGGCGGTGACGCCGCTGCGGCAATGGGTGGGGCTGAATCTGTTGCCGTTCCGGCGCGCGATCGGGGTGATCACCTTCTTCTACGTGCTGGCGCATCTGATGGTCTGGGCCGTGCTCGACGTGCAGAGCGTTTCGGCGGTCTGGGCCGATATCGTGGAACGGCCCTATGTGACGATCGGGATGGCCGGGTTCGCGCTGCTGCTGCCGCTGGCGATCACCTCGAACAACTGGGCGGTGCGCAAGCTGGGCAGTCTGCGCTGGCGCAAGCTGCACAAGCTCGTGTACCCGGCCGCCGCGCTGGGCGCGCTGCACTACGTGTGGCTGGTGAAGGGGTTCCAGATCGAGCCGCTGATCTACATGGCTGCGATTCTGGGGCTTCTGGCGCTGCGCCTGCGCCGCCCGACCCGGCGAGTCGCCCGGTGAGTCTGGTCGACTCGGGCGGTTCGCCACCAAATCTGGGGATAGGTCTGTGTATAACCACAAGAGAGGGGAAAATGGCCTTCGTGAGTCGCGGTTCCAAGGACTGAAAACACCCCTCCAACGTTGATCCGTCACAATTCTCGCCACCTCAACGCTCTGAAAAATAACGGTTTTGAGGTCTTCCCGCAAAAAATGTCATCTTCCTGCAAAAAAGCTCTTGCGGCCTCCGCGCCCCAACCGTAAACACCCCCTCACCGGCGGCGCTGAGGTGCCAACGGGAAGCCAGACGGACCCAACGCCAACAGGCACGGGGCTGCGAGGCAAAGAAAAAAACTGAGACTTCATGAGGCGGGCGGCGCTCAAAAGCAAGAGCGCAGCCGGTTGATTTTTGTCTCTCGCTCTTTGAAATTGATAGTAACTGAAGAGATATGCGGGCGGTTTGGTCCAATCGATGGATCAGCTCCTGTATATCGCGCCTCTAGGGTTTCGACCCGATGATGAGGTGAACAGCTTCACTGTTTGGACGGCTTTCGGTTTCTGATGAAACCCGAAGCACAACAAACAGAGACTGTTCCATGATGCTTCCTAGCCGGGGCATTGTGGAACGATGTGCAGGGGTTCGAACGTCAAGGATACGCAGCAATGCGTTTCAACTTGAGAGTTTGATCCTGGCTCAGAACGAACGCTGGCGGCAGGCCTAACACATGCAAGTCGAGCGAGACCTTCGGGTCTAGCGGCGGACGGGTGAGTAACGCGTGGGAACGTGCCCTTCTCTACGGAATAGTCCCGGGAAACTGGGTTTAATACCGTATACGCCCTTCGGGGGAAAGATTTATCGGAGAAGGATCGGCCCGCGTTGGATTAGGTAGTTGGTGGGGTAATGGCCTACCAAGCCGACGATCCATAGCTGGTTTGAGAGGATGATCAGCCACACTGGGACTGAGACACGGCCCAGACTCCTACGGGAGGCAGCAGTGGGG
>CAKZPN010000005.1 GCA_937139335.1 uncultured Roseicyclus sp.
CCGAGGCGCAGGCGGCCTTCGGCGACAATGCCCTGTTCATCGAGCGCTACATCGAGACTGCGCGCCATGTCGAGGTGCAGGTTCTGGCCGACGGCCAGGGGACGGTGCTGCACCTTGGCGCGCGGGACTGTTCGCTGCAACGGCGCTATCAGAAGATGGTCGAGGAAGCCCCGGATTTCGGCCTGCCGCAAGCCGTTCGCAAAGGGTTGCACGAGGCATCCGTAACCTTGGCGGCCCGCATCGGCTATCGCAGCGCCGGCACCGTCGAATTCATCGTGGATGTCGATCGCGGGGCGTTCTTCTTTCTGGAAATGAACACCCGTGTGCAGGTCGAACATCCGGTGACAGAGATGATCACCGGCATCGACATCGTGGCCACGCAACTGCGCGTCGCGGGGGGCGAGGCGCTGAACCTGTCGCAGTCCGACATCGTCTTTCGCGGTCACGCCATCGAATGCCGGATCAATGCCGAAGCGCCCTTGCGGAACTTTGCCCCGACACCGGGACGGATCGCCCGCTGGACCATGCCAGGGGGGCCCGGCGTGCGCATCGACACCCATGTCGAGGCTGGCTGGATGGTCTCGCCCTGGTATGATTCCATGCTGGCCAAGCTGATTGTCCATGCCCCCGACCGGGCACAAGCCGTCGCACGCATGGCCGCCGCCCTTGGCGAGATACGGGTCGAGGGCGTGGAAACGACTGTCCCCTTCCTGCGCACGGTCTTTGCCGACCAGGACTACCGTGACGGACGGATCAACACACGTTGGCTGGAAGCGACGGCAGAACGTTTCGTCGCGTCGAAGGCATCATGAAAATGGGAGGGACAACGGCATGAGCGGCATCAGGATCATCGACACCACGGTCCGCGACGGGCAGCAGAGCCTCTGGGCGCTGAACATGCGCACCGGCGTCATGCTGACCGCGCTGGAGCGCCTCGATCAGGCGGGATACGAGGCGATGGAGTTCTTCGTCCCCGCAGCGCAGATCAAGAAGTGCCTGCGCGATCTGAACGAGGACGCCTTCCAATGGCTGCGCCTCGGCGTGAAACGGGCGACGCGCACCCAACTTCGCCTGCATGGCGGCTATCGCACCGGCATCGGCAAGGTACCCGAAGCCATCGGCAAGCTCCTGGTCCAGAAGGTGATCGATTGCGGCATAACCCATGCCCGCATCTCGGATCCGTGGAACGATTTCGACACGCTGCGCGAAGAGCATGACACCATGCGCGCGATGGGCATGGAAGCGGTCATCAACCTGATCTATTCCATCTCGCCGCGCCATACCGACGAATATTTCATCGAGCGGGTGCGCAAGGCCGCGGCGATGAAGCCCTACCGGCTGTGCTTCAAGGACGTGGGCGGGCTGCTCACCCCTGACCGGCTTGCGGCACTGCTTCCGCTTGTGCAGGAGGCGGCGGGTGAAATTCCCATCGAGTTCCACAACCCCTGCAACAACGGCATGCGCCCCTACAACGCGGTCGAGGCTGCCAGACTGGGCATCCGCCACATCCACACCGCGGTGCCGCCGCTGGCGAACGGGTCTTCCCAGCCCTCGGTCTTCGGCGTGGTGCGCAACCTGCGCGCACTGGGCCATGACGTGCCGCTGGATTTCGCGCCGCTGGAGGAAGCATCCGAATTCCTGACCCGCATCGCCCGGCGCGACGGTCGAATAGGTGCCGTCGGCGGTGGTGAACTGGACGTTCTCGCCATCGAGCGTGGCCGACAGGACCTGCCGGTTCTCCACCTGACTGATGAATTCCGAATAGGCCACACCGCGCTGCGACACCTGATTCTGGCCGCCCGAGAACAGGTTGAACAGGGCCAGGATGAGCAGGAACAGGATGACCCAGAATGCGATGTTTCTCGCGTTGCCCAAGGCAGTCTCCTTCAGGAAGCGTGCAGGCGGCGCAAATCGGCTCGCCGTTGGTCTCTAAGATAAGGTCTTGGGCAGGGAGTTCAACGCAATTGCAGGAATGCGACAAATGACGCCGACGGGCGATGCAATGTCACATCGTGTGACAAACCGTGGAACAGGGCTGCGCAGGCGACCAGCAGGTCGCCGTCGAAAACCGCGGGCCGCGATTGTGCGGCGTCGAAGGGGATGGGTCTTGCCGGCTTGTCCGGGATCTGCGCCCATCCGTCGGGGCCGAGAGCGCGGACGGTCAGGCCGTCGACGGCCTCGCCGCTGACCCGCCACATTCCGTCCCAGAGCACGTCCTGCCCGGCGACGGTCCGGGCGTCCCGCACCGCCTGGTACTCGCGGAAGATGCGGAGCGTGTCGGTGCCTACAGACAGTTGCGCGCCGTGGAGCGTGCCGCCAGCGCCCGCAAGCGCGCGGTCAAGCACCGCCTCCAGTGCCGCGGCGCGGGGGCGGTAGACGGCGCCGCTGACCCATTGCAGCGCTGCGGCCAGCAGGCGCAATTGGGTATCGCGCTCGACACCGGCAAATGCGTCGCGGTCGAAGGCAAGGTCGCCCATAGGCGCATCGCGCAATACGTCCTGCGCGACTGTGACAGCCCGCGCGACCAGCGCCTCCCGCGCGCGGTCCATGCGCTGCGCCGTCGCGGCGAGGGTTTCCGCGTCGACGCCGAGGTCACCCAGCACCGCCAGTGCCCGCCGTGCCCGCACCCGGTCGAAGCGCGGGTCGTCGTTCGACGGGTCATCCACGTAAGGCAGGCGCAGCGTGTCGGTATAGTGGCGCAGGTCCGCGCGGGCCTCGGCCAGCAAGGGGCGGATCTGCCAGAACCCGTCTGAGGTCGTGGGCCTCACGTGCCGCCGCTCGGACATCGCCGACAGCCCCTCGACGCCGGAGCCACGGGCGAGCCGCATCAGCACCGTTTCGGCCTGGTCGTCGCGGGTATGGGCGAAGAGCACGTGGGAGATACGCCCCCGCCAGCCGTCGATCAGCGACAGCCGCGCGCTGCGGGCGGCGTCCTGCAGATTGCCGCTGCCGTCCCAGTGCCAGCGCAGCGTCGCGTGGGGGTGACCGAGCGCCGCGCATTCGGCGGCCACCATCGCGGCCTCGGCGGCGCTGTCCGCACGCAGTCCGTGGTCGACGGTGACGACCGACAGCCCCACCCCCATGACCCGCGCCCAGCCATGGGCCAGCGCCAGCATCGCCATGCTGTCGCCGCCGCCGGAAACGGCCAGCGCGATGTCGGAGGGAAACTCGGGGCCCAGTAGCGCGCCCATGCGGGCGGCGAACCGGGCCTCGAGACTGTCTGCTGGCGTCACGAACAGCCGAGACGGGCGCGCGCGGCCGAAGCTTCGACCGACGCCGGGTCCGAGGGGTAGCGCACGCCGACCTCGCCCAAGGTCATGCAGGCCTCGTCGGTCTGGCCCAGCTGCGCCAGCGCGCTGCCAAGCTGGAACAACGCCGCCGGGCCGCGCGGACCTTCGGGGTTGGCGGTGAAGGCGTCGAGATAGGCCCGCGCCGCCCGGCTCCAGGCGCCTTGCTGCGCCTCGGCCTGGCCCCGCAGGAAATGCGCCTCGGCCGACATCGGGCCGCCCGGATAGGTCTGGGTGAAGGTCTCGAACAGTTGCGCCGCGTTGGCAAAGTCGCCGCTGTCGAAGGCGGCGCGGGCGCGGTCGAAATCGCCCTGTTCGGCCACCGCCATGTTGGCGCCGCCCGGCTGCGACGGGGCGACGGGCGCGATGGCGCCGGCACCCTGCTGCACCTGGACGCCGCCGAGGCTGGGGGTTTCGCCCAGAGAGCCGACGCTGCAATCTGCCTCAAGCTCGCAGAGGCGGAATTCCAGATCGCCGATCCGGTTGGTGCCGTCGGTGACGACCCGGTCGACGCGGATCTGAAGCTCTTCCGTCAGACCGGTCAGGCGCCGCAACTCGGCCTCGATCGCGTCGACGCGACCCAGCACCGTTCCGCCGCCGCCCGAACCCTGGACGCCGCCGGTGGTGTTCAACTCGCCCCGCAGGCGCTGGATCTCGACATAGAGCACCGACAATTCCTGGCGGATGTCGGCGAGCGTCTGTGCCCTGTCCTGCGCCGACGCCATCGGCGCGGTCAGGGCGAGGCACAGGGCCAGACACGGGGCCAGGATGGGTCCGAGAACCAGCGCGCGCATCATGCGATCAGACCCCTGCCCCGGCCGAGACCACGGTCACGGCGCGGCGGTTCTGGCTGTAGCACGCCTCGTTCGAGCAGATCTCGAGCGGGCGCTCCTTGCCGTAGCTGACGGTCGACAGGCGGCTCGCCGGCACGCCCTGCGACACGAGGTAGTCGCGCACGGCCGAGGCGCGGCGGGCGCCGAGCGCGAGGTTGTATTCGCGGGTGCCCTGTTCGTCGGCATGTCCTTCGACCAGCGCGAGATATTCGCCGTTCGACAGCAGCCACTGCGCCTGCGCGGCCAGGATCGACTGCGCCTCGGAGCTGAGGGTGGACTGGTCCACCGCGAAAAGCACGCGGTCGCCGATCGACTGGTTGAAGAAGGCGATGCTGGTCGGGTCGGAGGCAGAGCCGATGCCGCCGGGCCCGCCGATGCCGCCGGCACCGTCGTTGGACAGGTTGCCCTGGGCACAGGCCGACAGCGCGAGGGCTGCGGACAGAAGAAGCGCGGAGGCGCGGAAACGAAGGGTCATGATGCTCGGGTCCTTGTTCTTTTGATCAACATAGCATGGGCGCCCGCAGGACGTCCATGCGGGGAAGGGTCTGGCAGGTCACGAAAGTCGCGGCGACCACGACGGGTCCGAGGCCATGCCGGGGGTCGCCACCCGCTGCAGGTTGCGCCCCGAGATGTCGACGGAATAGACCGCCGGCGCGCCGTCTGCCCCCGCGGTTTCGCGGGTGAACATCAGCACGCGGCCGTTCGGTGCCCAGGTCGGGCCCTCGTCGAGGAAGGAGGCCGTGAGCAGGCGTTCCTCGCTGCCGTTGGTGCGCATGACGCCGATGTGGAAGCGGCCCGCCTCCTGCTTGGTGAAGGCGATGTAGTCGCCGCGCGGCGACCAGACCGGGGTGCCGTAGCGCCCGGTGCCCTGGCTGATCCGGCGCGGCTCGCCGCCGCCCGCGGGCATGACGTAGATCTGCTGACCGCCGCTGCGGTCGCTCTCGAACACCATCTGGCTGCCGTCGGGCGAGAACGACGGCGCGGTCTCGATCGAGGGCGCGTTGGTCAGTTGCACGCGCGATCCGCCGCTGACGCTGACGCGGTAGATGTCGGAGTTGCCGCCCTGCTCCATCGAGAAGACGACGCTGCCGCCATCGGGCGTGAAGCGCGGC
This sequence comes from uncultured Roseicyclus sp., assembly GCA_937139335.1. GTDB lineage: Bacteria > Pseudomonadota > Alphaproteobacteria > Rhodobacterales > Rhodobacteraceae > Roseicyclus. The sequence continues at coordinate 5,233 of CAKZPN010000005.1, forward strand.
GAAAAGGTCATGTTGCCGGAGGAAATCGCCTCCAGCGGGCGCGGGGTCAGGTTGGCGACATCCATCATGTAGACGCGCGGCTGGCCCGATTCGTAGCTGGTGTAGATGATCCGGTCGCCGGTCGGGCTGAAGCGCGGCGCCAGCACGAGGTTGCGGCTGTCGGTCAGGAACTGCACGTTAGCGCCGTCGTAATCCATCAGCGCGATGCGCTTCAGACGAGCGTTCTTGGGCCCTTCCTCGTGGATGAACACGACGCGGGTGTCGAAATAGCCGCCCTCGCCGGTGATCCGCTCGTAGACCTGATCGGCGACATTGTGGGCCATGCGGCGCCAGCCTTCGCGGGCGCCGACGAACTGGAGCCCCTCGCCCAGCGGCTGCCCGGAGAACACGTCGAACAGGCGGAAGCGCACGGTCAGGCGGCCGCCGCTTTCCTCGACCTCGCCGATGATCAGCGCCTGCGCGTTGATCGCCCGCCAGTCGTTGTACTGGATCGGCGCGTCGAAGCTGGTGACGGTGGAGATATGCGAGCTTTCCGGGATCTGGCGGAAGAGGCCAGTGCCCCGCAGGTCGGCGGCGACCACGCGGGTGATGTCGGCGGCGGCATCGGCCGCTCCGCCGTTGCGGGCGATGAAACTGGGAATCGCGAAGGGCAAGGGCTCGATCACGCCCTCGGTGATTTCCAGGCGGAGCGGGCCGGTCTGCGCGAAGGCCAGCCCCGGCAGCGCGCTGCCCGCGGCCAGCGCGGACGCGGTGCGAAGTAGGGAACGACGGGTCAGCATGAAAGTACCTCCTGCCGCGTGGCGCGGCCTTCGGTTGACGAGGGAAAGGGGACAGGTGAGCCGGTCATCTCAGCCGCATCCCCTCGGGATTGAAGATCAGTTCGACCTGCCGCCAGTGGTCGTAGCTTTCGGCGGGCAGGCCGTATCCGTTTGCACCGCAGCGCAGGATCGCGCGGCGGGCGGCCTCGTAGGCCTGTTGCGCGGCGGACTGGCTGCCGCCGTCGTAGGACACGAGGTTCAGCGAGCCTTCGACGGGTCGGCCGCCGCGGTCCATGTCGAAGCCGACCACGACCGTGGTGCCCTGCGCCTCGGTGCTGAGCGAGCCGACGTTCCAGCACGACGAGACCGCGACGCGGAAGCCGTCGCGCGCCGCATTGCTCAGCGGCGGGCCGGAGGGCTGCGCGGGCGGGGCGGGTTCACTGACGGCTTCGGCCACGGCGGAGGCGATGGCATCGGCCAGCGGGTCGGCGGCGGGCTCGGGCGTCGGGTCGGGTGTCGCGGCGGGCGCCGGGTCCGGCGTGGGCGTGGGCGTGGGTGCCTCCGCCGCGGTCTCGACCGGGTCGGGACGGTTCGGTCGCGCGGTCGGTCGTACCGAGGCGGCGGGGCCGAGCGGACCGCCCGAGGGCGTTTCGGCCTCGGTCACGATCTCGGTCGTGGCCTCCTCGGGCGCGGTTTCGGGTTCCGCTTCGGTCACGGTTTCGGCGGGGGCCGGTTCCGTCAGGTCCTGCACTACCTCGGGGGCGATCTCGACGTCTTCCTCGGGCGCGGGTGCGGGCAAGGGCGCGACCCGGTCGGCCGGTCGGGCGGTGGGGCGATCATCCGGCGGCAGGTCCGGCGCGCCCGAGGGCGGCGCGGGCGGCGCGATGGTGTCTGTCACCTCGGCGGGGGGCGTCGGCGGTTCCGGCTCGGGTTGGGGCTGGGGCGGCTCGGGTTCGGGTTCCGGCTCAGGCTCAGGTGCGGGTTCCGGCTCCGGCTCCGGCGCAGGCTGGGGCCGCGGCGCGGGCGCCGTCTCGATCGCGACGGGGGTCGGCTCCACGCCGGCCGTCATCGCCTCGAACTCGGCGGTCGACATGATCGTCACGCCGGTGACCTGGAACTCCGGCGTCACCGTATCGCGCGAGAACGCGTCGCCGATCGCGACCCAGAGCAGGAGCGCGGCGTGGATTGCCGTCGAGGCGTACAGGGACCGGCGCATTGCGTTCGCCCTTCCTCACTCTCCGCCGTCGAGCCGCGGGCCACCGGCGTCCGTCACCAGCCCGATCTCGCGGAACCCGCCCGCATTCAGCGCGCCCATGACGCGCATCACGTCTTCGTAGGGGATCGCGCCGTCGGCCCGCAGGAAGATGCGCGTCGAATCGCGTTCGGCCGCGACGGCCTGCAACCGGTTCACCAACTCGCCCATCGGCACCGCGGTGCTCTGGATCATTACCTCGCCCTCGGGCGTGAGCGTGACGGTCAGCGGCTCCTCCGCCTCCGACGGCAGCGCCTCGGCCGAGGTGTCGGGCAGGTCGATGGGGACGCCCACGGTCATCAGCGGGGCCGAGACCATGAACACGATCAGCAGCACCAACATCACGTCGACGAAGGGGGTCACGTTGATCTCGGACATCGGGCGCAGGTTGTCGCGCCTGCCCCGGCCCCTGCGGCGTGTGCCGCTGCCCTTGGAGACGGAAACACCCATCAGTCAAGCTGCCGCGACAGGAGCGTGGAAAATTCGTCCGCGAAGCCTTCGAGGCCCGTCACCAGACTGTCGGCATCGGCGCTGAGCTTGTTGTAGAGGATCACGGCCGGGATGGCGGCGAGAAGGCCCAAGCCCGTGGCCAGCAGCGCCTCGGCGATACCGGGGGCCACGACGGCGAGCGAGGTGTTGCCCGAGGCCGCGATTTCCTGGAACGATCGCATGATCCCCCAGACCGTGCCGAAGAGACCCACGAAGGGCGCGGCCGAGCCGGTGGTGGCCAAGAAATTCAATCCATTGGTCCAGCGTTCGCTCTCGCGCGCGATGGCGACATCCATCGAGCGGTCGACGCGCTGCTGGACGCCGGGGATCAGCCCGCCGTCATCGCGCAGGCTGCGGCGCCATTCCGTCATGCCGGCGACGAAGACACGCTCGTAGGCGCTGCCGGGGGCGTCGGCCATCTGGTCGTAAAGCTCGTCCAGCGGTTCGCCCGACCAGAACGCGGCATCGAAGGCGGCGGCGTTGCCGCGGGCGCGGCGGAACATGGTGACCTTGGTGAAGGTCACGGCCCAGACCCAGATCGACGCCACAATCAGGCCGATCATGACGAGCTGGACGATCAGGGTTGCGCGGAAGAACAGCGCAATGACGGTATAATCCGCCTCCTGCGCCAAAGCGAGCGTTTCGGTTTCCATGGCGGTTTACGTGATCCTCTGCCCCAGCCTCAATACAACACGGGCCCTTTGCGCGCCTCATTACCGCCAAGTTTATCAGGTTGTCAGGCGGATTGCGAACACTTCTCCGTCAGGCGCCGGCATCCGCCCCGAGCGCCCCGATCCGTGCGCGAATATCCGCCGGAAGCCGGGTCGCGCGGCCCTCGTCGGTCAGAACGACAACGGCGACGCGCGCGCGGAAGAGCAGCGTCTCGCCCCGCCAGACCTCCTGCGCCATGTCGAAACTGGCGCCTTTCAGCGTCGCAAGCGTAGTCCGCACCTCGATCTGATCGTCGTATTTCGCGGGGCTCAGGTAATCGGCCTCGACCCGGCGCACGGCAAAGACGAGGCCTGCCGCCTTCATCGCCACCTGGTCGACGCCGGCCTCGCGCACCATCTCGGACCGCGCACGCTCGATGAACCGCAGGTAGTTGGCGTAATAGACAATGCCGGCAAGGTCGGTGTCCTCGTAATAGACGCGGATCGGCCAGATGTGGGTCATTGCGGGCGCCCCAGCCGGGCGGCCAGGCGCAGCGCGTGGGACGGATCGGTGGCAGCGACCGGCAGGGCCGGGTCATAGGCCGCGCGGATCAGGTCGGCGATCTGCGGCTTCAGGATCGCCGGGCCGCCCTCGCGCAGGATCGCAAGCGGCGAGGTGCCGACGAATGCCGTGTCGGACCAGAGCACTATGGTCTGCACGACCTGGCTCAGGGCGATGCTTTCGGCCGGCACCACCGACAGGGCGGCGTCCATGCGGATGAAGACGAAGGCGGCCTTGATCCCGCCATCGGCGTCGAAGCGGAAGGCGCGGTACTGGTTCGCCTCGGCCGCGTCGAGCCGGGCGACGGTCTCGCCCAGATCGGGGATCAGCCGGTCGAGGTTCGGCGTCTCGCGCAGCTCGGACCAGTCGCGCAGAAAGAAGACCATGAGGTTCGCGCCCAGCTCCGGGTCGGTCTCGGCCATGCGGTGCCCGGCCAGCGCGACCACAGCCTCGATCGCGCCCTTGAGGATGGCGACGGTCGCCTCCTCGACCCCGAAGACCACGGGCACGATGGGCCGCCCCCAGCGCGCGAAGAGGAACTGCCCGTCGGCGCGGGTGAACAGCGCGGTAACGTCCTCGGGGGTCAGGGGGGAAAGGGTGTCGTCGGTCATGGCACGGAGGCTACGGCTGGTGGCGGGCAAGGTCCATCCCGCGGACGGATCAGAACAGATCTGCCTGACCGGGTGCGGCAGGCGCGGCGAGGCCCAGATGCGTCCAGCCCTTGTGGGCCAGCATCCGGCCGCGCGGCGTGCGGGCGATGAGACCCTGCTGGAGGAGGTAGGGCTCGATCACCTCCTCGATCGAATCGCGGCTTTCCGACAGCGCGGCGCAGAGCGTTTCGACCCCCACCGGCCCTCCCGCGTAGTTTTCGGCCATCAACCGCAGATAGCGCCGGTCGGCCCCGTCGAGGCCCAGATGATCGACGCCCAGCCGGGTCAGCGCGCTGTCGGCGATGGCTTGCGTGAGCCGCCCGTCGCCCTCGACCAGCGCGAAGTCGATGACCCGGCGCAAAAGCCGCCCGGCGATCCGCGGTGTACCGCGCGCGCGCCCCGCGATCTCCGCCACACCCTCGGGATCGGCGTCGATGCCCGACAGCCGCGCGCCGCGCGCGACGATGCGGGTCAGCTCCTCGGTGGTGTAGAACTGCAGCCGCGTGGGGATGCCGAACCGGTCGCGGAGCGGCGTGGTCAGGAGGCCCATGCGCGTGGTCGCGCCGACCAGCGTGAAGGGCTGCAGCTCGATCCGCACGGTGCGCGCGGCGGGGCCCTCGCCGATCACGAGGTCGAGCTCGAAATCCTCGAGGGCGGGGTAGAGCACCTCCTCCACCGCCGGATTCAGCCGGTGGATCTCGTCGATGAACAGCACGTCGCGCGCCTCGAGATTGGTGAGGATCGCCGCAAGATCGCCCGCGCGCGCCAGCACCGGGCCGGAGGTCATGCGGAACCCGACGCCCAGCTCGCGCGCCATGATCTGCGCCAGCGTGGTCTTGCCGAGGCCGGGCGGGCCGTGAAACAGCACGTGATCCATCGCCTCGGCGCGGCGCCGCGCGCTTTCGATGAAGACGCCCAGGTTCGCCCGCGCCTCGGCCTGTCCGATGAAATCGTCGAGCGTTTGCGGCCGGAGCGCACGGTCGGCATCCTCGGGCAGCGGCGCCGGGCGCAGGGTGGGATCGGGGTCGGTCATAGCGGTCATCTATGGCTGAGGCGGGTTTGGCGCGCCACCCCCCTACTCCTTCGGCGCCAGCAGGCGCAGGGCGGCGCGGATGAGCGTGGTGGCGTCAGAGCCGGGGGCGGCACTTGCGGCTTCGGCCACGGCGCGGACGGCCTCGGACGGGGCGTAGCCGAGGTTGGTGAGCGCCGAGAGCGCGTCGGCCTGCGCGGCGCCGGATGGTGCGGGCGTCGTCGAAGCGGGCGCTACGGCGGGGGCGTCGGGCTCGATCAGCGGGTCGCGCGCGGTGCCTGCCGCCTGCCCCATGGTGCCGCCAAGCGCCATCGCGCCGGGGGCCTTTTCCTTCAGCTCGTTCACCACGCGCTGCGCCAGTTTCGGGCCGATGCCGGGGGCTGCCTTCACCGCCGACCAGTCGCCGATGGCGATGGCGCGCGCCACGCCTTCCGCGCCGAGCGTGCCAAGGATCGCCATGGAGGCCTTGGCCCCCACGCCCTGGACCGAGGTCAGTAGCCGGTGCCATTCGCGGTCATAGGGCGTCAGGAAGCCGAAGAGCTGCAACAGGTCCTCGCGGACCAGAAGCTCGGTGTAGAGAGCGGCTACCTGCCCTGCGCCCGGCAACGCCGCCAGCGTCCGGTCCGAACAATGCACGGTGTAGCCCACACCGCCGACGTCCAGCAGGACATGGTCGGCGGCCTTGTAGTCCACCCGCCCGGTCAGCTTGCCGATCATGACGCCGCCCCGATGGCCTGCGCCAGCCGTCCGGCAGTCTGGGCGTGAAAAGCGTGGCAGATCGCGATGGCCAGCGCATCGGCGGCGTCGGGGCCGGCAGGATCGCAACCGGGCAGTTGCAGGCGCACCATGTGGTCGACCTGATGTTTCTCGGCATGGCCCACGCCCACCACCGTCTTCTTCACCGCGTTCGGCGCGTATTCCGCCACCGGCAGCCCGGCCTGCGCCGGCACCAGCATGGCGATGCCGCGCGCCTGGCCCAGCTTCAGCGTGCCGGCCCCGTCGCGGTTCACGAAGGTCTGTTCCACCGCCGCGGCGTCGGGCGCGTGTTGCCGCATCACCTCGGTCAGTTGCAGGTAGAGCGCCAGGAGCCGTTGGGCGAGATCGCCGGTACCGCTCAGGCACTGGCCGTTGGCGATGTGGCGCAGGCGCGGCCCGTCGGCCTCGATCACCCCCCAGCCGAGACACCTGAGCCCCGGGTCGATCCCGATAATCCGCATCCGCCTGTCCCGCCCGTCCTTGCCCGAAATTCGGCCGCTTGCTGCGACCTTTCTGCATCACTAGCACGAAAGGCGAACATTGCCTAGGGTGGGGTCTGATTCAGATCGCCGGATGTCGCTTTTGCGAAGCGTCGGAAAAGGGACACCGAAAACCGCCATTTCGCGGTCTGAAAACGACAAGGGTAGGCAAGTTTTTGCCATGTTTTACGGGTGTTTAGGCGCCTTTCCCCGACATGCGGAATTTGCATGTGACCCATGCAGAAATCGCGGCTTGCGTGACGCTTTCCGGCTCTCTAGATGCCGCTTGTTCGCAGCACGCACAATTTGCGGGCAACTGCGCTCATTAACCGACGATCGGAAAAAGGATAATACCGATGGCCATCATGACGAACCGCCCCCTCGGCGCCGGTTTTGGCGCCACCCGTGTTCTTGCCGATCTTGTCGGCCGGATCGCTGCCTGGAACGACGCCCGCGTCACCCGCAAGAGCCTGTCGGCGCTCACCGACCGTGAGCTTGACGATCTGGGCCTCGTGCGCGGCGATATCGACGATATTGCGCGCGGCATCTTCTCGCGCGACTGATCCCGCGCCAGGCAGGGCATTGAACAGGCACAAGGGCGCCACCGGAGCAGATCCGGGGCGCCTTTTTCTGTGTCTGCCCGGCGGGTGCCGGTCAGGTGCCGGCCTGCCAGTCAACGTATTGGGCCGCGAGCCAGTCATACTGGCCGACGACCCACATGGTCATCTGGTCGGGCATGAGGATGCGCGCAGCCGCCTGCTGGTAACTCGTTCCGCTCAGAAGCTCCAGCATCTCGGCGCTGTAGACCTCGATGCCCAGGAACCAGATCAGGTAGGCCTTGACCGCCACGGCGATCACGAAGGCCATGATCAGCCCCCTGAGCGGAAAGCCGAAGCGCAGGCGCCGCTGCTTGGGAACCAGCAGACCGTTGGACTGCAGAACGAACTCGCCTTCGACGCGGTTGCGCCGGGCGCGGTCTATCCGCTGCACGCGGGACCGGAAATTCGGGTAATCCTGATTCATCTGGCAACTCAATCGTAACTGGTTGCCCCCACCAAGGATTGATTAGCAAAAATTGTGACCAATTGCGAGGGAATTGCGGCGAGAGTTGGGCCGGTTAGCGGAGAAGGGTCAGGGTGGTCCAGTCCCCGATCTCGCGGCGGTCCTGCAAGGTAAATCCGGTCGCCTCGTAGGCGGCAATCACGTCGTCCGCCTGCGGGTTCAGGATGCCCGAGAGAATGACGTGGCCGGCGGGCGCGACATGGGTTGCCATGGCCGGTGCAAGCTCGATCAGCGGACCCTTCAGAATGTTTGCGAAAACAAGATCATAGGGGGCCTTTTCGGCCAGATCCGGATGGTCGAATCCGGCTGCTTCCACACAGGCCACGCGCCCCGAGACACCGTTCGCCGCGGCGTTGGCGAGGGCCACCTCGACGGCCACCGGGTCGATGTCCGAGGCGATCACGGCCCCCTCCAGAACCTTGGCCGCGGCGATGGCGAGGACCGCCGTTCCGCAGCCGATATCGGCCACATTCCGGGGCATGGTCCCGTCCGTCAACAGTTTGTCCACGGCTTCCAGACAACCCTGCGTCGTCCCGTGGTGCCCGGAGCCGAAAGCCATGGCCGCCTCGATCAGCAGCCCGATCCGCCCCTCGGGCAGCTTGTCCGCATCATGCGCGCCATAGACGAAAAACCGCCCTGCCTCGACCGGGTGCAGTTCGCGGCGGACATGGGCGACCCAGTCGGTCTCGGGCAGTTCGGAGACCGCGAAGGGCCGCGCGCCATGCGCCGCCGCCAGAAGCGCCAGCGCGATATCATCGGGGCTCTCGGTGAAATAGGCGCCGACCTCCCACAGGCCCGAGCCGTCCTCCATCTCGAAGACGCCAACGCCGGTGGGTTCCGGCTCCAGGTCCTCCAGCGCGAGGCCGAGGGCTTCGGCCTGGTCCTTGTCGGGGAGCGTGGTCAGGGCGGTCCAGGTGAGCATGGCAGGGCCTCTCGATGCAACGGTCGGCCCCGCCATACCCTGCCCGCATGGGTTAGGCCAGAAGCGCAGTCACTCCGCCGGGGCGGGCGTGATGTCAGGGCGGGCGAGCAACGTCTCGCGGCCCGGCTCGGGGTGGCGCGGCACGAGGAGCGACAGGAGCAGCGATACCGCCGCCATGCCGGCAGCCAGCATAAACACCGACACCGGCGAGGTCAGCCACAGGTAGCCCAGAGCGGCGGGCAGGAAGACCGCGGCGATATGGTTGATGGTGAAGGCCACGGCGGCCGTGGGCGCGATGTCGCCGGGATCGGCGATCTTCTGGAAGTAGGTCTTGATCGCCAGCGCCAGCGCGAAGAACAGGTGGTTGAGGACGTAGAGCCCCCCCGCCATCCACGGACCCCAGTCGTAGATGTAAAGCCCGGCGTAAAGCAGGAAGATCATGCCGAGGCCTGCATACTCCACCACCAGCGCCAGCCTCTCGCCAAAGCGGGCAACGACAGCGCCCAGCAGCGGCGCGGCGATCATGTTGGCAAGCAGCGTGCCCATGAACAGCGCGGTGATCTGGTGCACGTCGAAACTGTAGCGCTCAACCATCATGAAGGCGGCGAAGACGACGAAGATCTGTCGCCGCGCGCCCGACATGAATTGCAGCGCGTAATAGAGCCAGTAGCGCCGGCGCAGCACCATCTTCTTGGTCTGCGGGTTCGGACTTTCGAACTGCGGAAAGGCGAGGAAGCAGACAACCGCGATGGCGGCAGTCGCGCCGCCCGAGATCCAGTAAACCAGCTCATAGTTGAGATCATAGGCGCGCCACGTCACCACGATCAGCCCGTAGGCCAGCAGCGTCGCACCCGAGCCGATGGACAGGAGCCAGCCCAGAACCTGCGGCGCGCGCTTCTTGTCGATCCATTGCAGCTGAAGCGACTGGTTCACGGTCTCGTAATAGTGGAACCCGATGGAGCTGAGCAGCGTCACGAACAGCAGCCCGCCGAGCGAGGGGAACTGCGCCGTCAGGGCCGAGGCGACGCCGAGCAGCACCAGCGACACCAGCGCCAGCACCTGTTCGCGAATGAACAGGATCAGCAAGATCACCCCGATGGCGAAGAAGCCGGGGATCTCGCGCACGGTGTGCAGCCAGCCGATGTCGGAGCCGGTGAAACCAGACACCTCGATGACGAAATTGTTGAGCAGCGCCGACCACGTGGCGAAGGCGATGGGCATCCCGAAGGCCATGAGCGCCAGCAGCGCCACCGGCTGCCGCCAGAGGGGCAGCCGCTGCGCTTCGGCAAGCGGAAGGATCCTGAGGGTGTCACCGAGGGCCATGCCCTTGCCCTTACGCCCGTTTTTGGCGGTCGTCCATCGCGGTTACGGTGCGGCACCGCACAGATCGCCCCTACATCTTCATCCCCGAAATATGGCGGGGGGAGGCCAAAGGCCGGGGGGCAGCGCCCCCACCCCTGAGCCCTGCCAACGGCAGGGCGAGGCAGGACAATGCAGCGGCACGCTGCGCTGCTGGATCAGGCCGTCAGCTGGCCAACACGTTGCGAAACGCCCAGGGCTCGTCCGGGTCGATATCCTCGGGGAACAGCTCCCACCTGTCCTGCAGGGGGGTCCAGTCGGTGTAATGTGCCTCGACCGGGCCGAGGTAGGGGCGCTGCACCTCGAGACAGCGGGCATGGTCCATCTCGTCGGCTTCGACAATGCCCGCGTTCGGGTTTTCCAGCGCCCAGACCATGCCCGCCAGAACCGCGCTCGTCACCTGCAAGCCCGTCGCGTTCTGATAGGGGGCAAGGTCGCGCGCATCCGCGTTCGACAGCCGCGAGCCGTACCAGAGCGCATTCTTCTCGTGGCCGTAGAGCAGCACGCCCAGCTCGTCGATGCCCTCGACGATCTCGTCCTCGGTCAGGATGTGGTGTTTTTCCTGCGCGCGGCCGGAGCCGAACATCTCGTGGAGCGACAGCACCGCGTCGTCGCAGGGGTGGTAGGCGTAGTGGCAGGTCGGGCGATAATCCGGCGCGGCGCCCTGCCCCACCGTGTAGTAGTCGGCGATGGAGATCGCCTCGTTATGCGTCACGAGAAAGCCGAACTGCGGCCCCGGTGTCGGGCACCAGCTGTGGACGCGGGTGATCGCACCGGGCCGGTCGAGCCAGATCGACGCCTGGCAGCCGGTGTCGTGACGGTAGCCGTTCTCGGGAAACCAAGGCTCGTGCGTGCCCCAGCCCAGCTCGGCGGGCTGGAATCCCTCGGCGATGAAGCCTTCGACCGACCAGGTGTTGACGAAGACGCCGCGCGTGCGAGGGACACGGCGGGCCTGGGTATCGCGTTCGGCGATGTGCACGCCCTTCACGCCGAGACCTTGCATCAACTCAGCCCAGCCGGCGCGGTCGGCAGGCGCGGCTACGGCGCGTCCGGTGTCGCGGGCCAGCGTCAGCAGGGCCTCCTTCACGAACCAGGACACCATGCCGGGGTTGGCGCCGCAGCAGGACACCGCCGTCGTGCCGCCGGGTTGCGCGGCCTTCTCGTCGCGCATCGCCTGGCGCAGCGCGTAATTGGTGCGCGCGGCATTGTCGGTTGTGTTGAAATAGTAGCCGGCCCAGGGCTCCACCACCGTGTCGATGTAGGGCACGCCGATCTCGCGGCAGAAGCGGATCAGGTCGAGCGAGGCGACATCGACGCTGAGGTTCACGCAAAAGCCGCGGCCCGGTTCCAGCAGCCCGCCCAGCACCTCGCGGTAATTCTCGGGCGTCAGCGCGGTATCTACGAAATTCAGCCGGTGCTGGCGCAGGAAGTTGTGCTGGCCCGCATCCGGCTCGATCACCGTCAGCTTGTCGGCATCATAGGCGAAATGCCGTTCGATCAGCGGCCATGTCCCCTTGCCGATCGACCCGAAGCCGATGATGACGATGGGCCCGTCGATGCGGCCATATACGGGGTGGGACTGGGTCATGGCGGCCTCCGGCGCGGTCGGTCACATAGAGAAAGGGCCGCGCCAGACTGGCACGGCCCCTGAACATGTCTGCGACAGATATCAGTTCTGTGCGTAATATTCGATGACGAGGTTCGGCTCCATCATCACCGGGTAGGGCACATCGCCCAGCGCCGGCGTCCGCACGAAGGTGGCGGTCATCTTGGAATGGTCGGCCTCGATGTAGTCGGGCACGTCGCGCTCGGCGAGCTGCGTGGCCTCGATCACGACGGCGATCTGGCGCGACTTCTCGCGGACCTGCACGACGTCGCCCTCTTTCACCTTGTAGGAGGGGATGTTCACGCGCTGGCCGTTCACGAGCACGTGGCCGTGGTTCACGAACTGGCGGGCAGCGAAGATCGTGGCGACGAACTTGGCGCGGTAGACGACGGCGTCGAGACGACGCTCGAGCAGGCCGATCAGGTTCTCACCGGTGTCGCCGCGCACACGCTCGGCCTCGCCGAAGATGCGGCGGAACTGCTTTTCGGTCAGGTCGCCGTAGTAGCCCTTCAGCTTCTGCTTGGCGCGGAGCTGCAGGCCGAAGTCGGACATCTTGCCCTTGCGACGCTGACCGTGCTGGCCGGGGCCGTATTCACGCTTGTTCACCGGGGATTTCGGGCGGCCCCAGATGTTTTCACCCATCCGGCGGTCGATCTTGTACTTGGCAGAGGTGCGTTTGGTCACCGTCTGATCTCCTCTTCATGTGTCGAGAGGGCGTTGTCCTTTCCCCGAATTTTGCCGGGGCGACAGGCTTCCCCTTGCGGGGTCCACCAACACCAATATGAAACCCCGGCCTTGCGACCGGGGATGAGGGCGGCTTCTACGCAGGTGGTCGGGGGCTGTCAATGCCGCGCGGCGACGGGTTTCGTGGGCGCGCCACCCAGCAGGATCGCGGCCTCGGCCCGGCTTGCCATGCGGCGCGCGGCGGGGCCGTAGAGGTCGGGGTTCTGCGCCAGGTCCGGGCGCAGGTCGAACAGCAGGTCGCGCTGGACGCCCGACAGATGCTCCATGCCCATGAAGCCGGGGTGGAAGGTCTCGACCTCGAGCCCGTTGGCCCAGACCACCTCGTGGCGCTCCAGCATCAGGTGGATGTACCAGGTCTCGCGGAGCGAGTGATCGACGGTGATGAAGCGGTCGCCCACAAGATCGGCGGCGCGGACCAGCACCTCGGGCTCGCCCCAGAGATCGCGCGCAGCGCGGCCGGTGACGAGCACCCGGTGATCGGGGCTGACCAGCAGGTCCGCCTCGGGCCGGTCGATGCCCAGCGCGCCCCGGCGCAGGCGGATCGGCCGCTGATCTGGCATCGCGAAAAGCCGCGCGCCGGACATGCGGCGATGACCTGACCACAGAACCCCCTGCGGGCCGCTGTCGCGCGTGAGCAGCCGGTCGCCCGGCCCCAGATCCTCGATCGCGACGTCGCCCGTCTCGGTGCGCATCCGCGTGCCGGGCGTGAAGCAGATCACCGAAGGACGGTCGGAGGGGGTCGGGCGCAGCATCCGCTCAGAACACTGCACGATCGTCAGGTCGCATTGCGGCGGCGGGGCGTCATCGGCGAACATCAGGATCGGCGGCATGCCGTCCTCGATGCTGATGGGAACGATGGTGAAGAAACGCGCGCCGTCTGACACGACGAACGCGCCGCGAAATACCGGGTCGGCCTCGTCGGCGGCAAGATCGGCGGGGCCGGGCGCAGGGCGCTGCAACAGTTTGCGCACCACCCGCGCCGCGCGGGTCCGAAGCTCGGCGTGGTCCCGGCTGGCAGTCAGGACAAGGGCGGCCCCGTCGCCCTCAAGCGGAAGCGCGCGGCCGTGCCAGCTCCACGCCATCCCCTCCACCAGATCCTGATCCGGTTCTGCCGGCAAACCCTCGATCCAGGTTTGCGCCCATGCGATCACGAACGCGCCCCGAAAGCCCGTACCCATTGCCCCGCCTCGAAGTCTTATAATGCCAGCCGTTGTTCGACTGTGCTTCCGGCAAGTCTACCAGAGGTGATTCGCTGTGTATAGCGTGCGATTCGGCGACAGCTACAAAATCTGTGCGGCTGCCCGAAGAGCCTAGAATCGCAGGTCGACGCTGAGCGAACCGACCACTTGCGAGTCGGGCTGGCCGACGAATTCCTCCGACAACCAGGTGACCCCGTAGAAGATGTTGCTTTGCCCGAACCCGTAATTCGCGCCGGCCCGGACACGGTGGCGGCTCTCCTCCACCTCGAAGCCGCGGTCCGACGGCAGGAAGACTGAGCTGTCGACATAAGCGGTGTCGGCGCCGAGCAGGAAGGACCAACCGCCCTCGTCGGCGATATTGGTGATGCCCGCGATGCGCTGCCCGGTGATCGGGTCTCGCGCCCGCAGCCCGCCCTGCCCGAGGGTGCCGAAAGTCACGTCGACGCCGACCCGCGCCAGCGTCTCGACGCCACCCTGCACCTCCACGAAGGGGCGGACCTCTGCCAGTCTCCATTGAAGGCTGCGCGCGACTTCGACGGTGCCATGCAGATACACGCCATCTTCGACCTGGTAATCCTCCAGGTCGATCCGAGGCATCGACAGCAGGTCGTGGACGCTGGACTGCAGCGAGCGGATGCCGGACTGCTCGCCCGTCACCGCGACATCCGCGCCGGCCGTGACCTCGAGCCCCCGCCAGTCGAAATGCGTGTGCGCCCCGAGCCACCAGGTCCCGGCATAGAGCCGGTCGCCCGGATCCGGGTTCACCAGATCCTCCGGCGTGATCGCCTCGCCGCGAAAGCGGTATTCCATGATCTGGAACGGCTGCGAAGGCAGTTGCCCGTCCCAGGCCGGGCCGCGGAAGGCGCTGACGTTGAACCCGCCGCTGCGCCAGCGGTCCTGCCTGTCACCCAGCGTGTCATTGGTGATCAACCGGGTGATCCCCAGCGTCGTCCGCCCGTCCTGGGCCTGCGCGGCCGGGGCCAGAACGCAAAAAGAAAGAAGAGCTGCCCCGATCAGGGGAAGTTTCTGAACCATGTCACCGCCTCGCGCAAAGCCGCGGTTGTCCCGCATGCCATTTGTTCCGACGATACCATCGGGAATGTGTCGTGGCTATGGCGTGGCGGCGACAGGGGTCAGCTGCATTTAGAATAGCCGCAATTGTTGCAGGTCAGGCACCCTTCGGCCATGCGCATGTCGTACTGGCCGCAGGACGGGCAGGCCGGGCCGGGGCGCAGGCCCAGGTTCACGACCTCGGCCTGAGGGTCGGATTTCAGCCCCATCCCCTCGCCCGCGATGAAGCCGATGGAGATCATGTGCCGCTCGATCACGCCGCCGATCGCGGCCAGGATCGAGGGGACATACTTGCCGTTCATCCACGCCCCGCCGCGCGGATCGAACACCGCCTTCAGCTCCTCGACCACGAAGCTCACGTCCCCGCCGCGCCGGAACACCGCCGAGATCATCCGCGTCAGCGCCACGGTCCAGGCGAAATGCTCCATGTTCTTGGAGTTGATGAAGACCTCGAACGGGCGACGATGCCCGGCCAGGATGATATCGTTGATGGTGATGTAGAGCGCGTGCTCGCTATCGGGCCATTTCACCTTGTAGGTGTGGCCTTCCAGCGTGGCGGGCCGGTCGAGCGGCTCGGACATGTAGACGACTTCGCCCGACGCCGCCTCCACCGCCTCGGGACCGTCGGGTTTGTCGGCGACCTCGGACACGGTCAGGACCGAGCCGGTCACGT
Organism: uncultured Roseicyclus sp.; assembly: GCA_937139335.1. Classification (GTDB taxonomy): domain Bacteria; phylum Pseudomonadota; class Alphaproteobacteria; order Rhodobacterales; family Rhodobacteraceae; genus Roseicyclus. Next base: position 20,495 of record CAKZPN010000005.1, read on the forward strand.
CGTTCGGCCGGTAGGTGGTGCAACCCTTGCACCCGGTGGCATAGGCCTCGGCATAGACGTCCTTGAACGCCTCGAAGCCGATGTCGGCGGGCACGTTGATCGTCTTCGAGATCGACGAGTCGATCCAGGGCTGCGCCGCGGCCTGCATCCGCACATGGTCCATCGGGGTCAGCGTCTGCGCGGTCACGAACTGCGCGGGGAGGTCGGTCTCGCCTGTGGCCTCGCGGTAGAGGCGCACGGCGTAATCCACCACCTCCTCCTCCGTCCGGGTGCCGTCGGGTTGCAGCACCTTGCGCTTGTAGGAATTGGCAAAGATCGGCTCGATCCCGGAAGACACGTTGCCGGCGAAAAGCGATATCGTCCCGGTCGGCGCGATGGAGGTCAGCAGCGCGTTCCTGAGCCCGTGCTTTGCGATCAGCGCCTGAACATCCGCGTCGAGACGCCGGATCATCGGCGCCTTGGCGTAGGCGGCGGCATCGTAGAGTGGAAACGCCCCCTTTTCCGCCGCGATCAGAGCCGAGGCGCGGTAGCCGGCGTTCGCGATCGCCTGCATCCATTCGCCGGTCTGCGCCACGGCGGCCTCCGAGCCGTAGCGCTGGCCCATCATCGCCAGCGCATCGGCAAGCCCGGTCACGCCCAGCCCGATCCGCCGCTTCGCCTGCGCCTCCTGCGCCTGTTGCGGCAGCGGAAAGCGCGAGGCGTCGACCACGTTGTCCATCATCCGGATCGAGGTCGCGACGAGGTCGGCCAGCCGCATGACGTCGATGCGGGCGGCATCGGTGAACGGCTCCTCCACCAGCCGGGCGAGGTTGATCGAGCCAAGCAGGCAGGCGCCGTAGGGCGGCAGGGGCTGCTCGCCGCAGGGGTTCGTCGCGGCGATGGTCTCGGCGTAGCTCAGGTTGTTCTCGGCGTTGATCCGGTCGATGAAGATCACGCCCGGCTCGGCGTAGTCGTAGGTCGCGCGCATGATCTTGTTCCACAGGTCGCGCGCGGACACGGTGTGGTAGACCTTGCCGCCGAAGCTCAGCTCCCACGGGCCGTCGGCCTCCACCGCCGCCATGAACGGGTCGGTGACCAGAACCGAGACGTTGAACATGCGCAGGCGGGCGGGGTCGGATTTGGCCGCGATGAAGGCCTCGATATCCGGGTGATCGCAGCGCAGCGTCGCCATCATTGCGCCCCGGCGCGAGCCCGCCGACATGATCGTGCGGCACATCGCGTCCCAGACATCCATGAAGGACAGCGGGCCGGAGGCGTCGGCGGCGACACCATGCACCTCGGCGCCCTTGGGCCGGATGGTGGAGAAATCGTAGCCGATGCCGCCTCCCTGCTGCATCGTCAGCGCGGCCTCGCGCAGGTTGTCGAAGATGCCGCCCATGCTGTCGGGGATCGTGCCCATGACGAAGCAGTTGAACAACGTCACCGACCGCGCGGTGCCGGCGCCCGCCACGATGCGCCCGGCGGGCAGGTACTTGAATTCCTCCAGCGCGTCGTAGAAACGGTCTTCCCAAGTCGCCTTGTCCCGCTCGACCTCGGCCAGCGCGCGGGCGATCCGGCGCCACGTATCCTCCACCGACTGGTCGATCGGCGCGCCGCCCGCTTCTTTCAGGCGGTACTTCATGTCCCAGATCTGTTCGGCGATGGGGGCGGCGAAACGGGTCATCGGGAGGCTCCGGTCGGTTATGGACATGGAGGCAGGACTTGAACCTGCAACCTCCCCGCCGTACGGTATCGTCGCTGGACGAAGAACCATACTAGAAAGCGGGGCGCTCTTCCTTTTGAGCTACTCCACGTTAAGGCCCGGGCGATCTGCTCGGGCTTTTTCTTCTACTCTTCTCAGCGCACTCTATCAACAGATTGCAGATCGAGATGACAGCACTACGATATGCAGTAGCGACAGGATTCTGTGGAGGCTTTTGTGAGTAAGCCGGGGAAAACCCATCTCATCAAGCTCTGCGTGGGCGCCGAGCGGGTCGAGGATCTGCTCGAGTGGCAGGCGAGCGCGCGCGCCAAGGGCCCGGACGGGCTGCCGCGCCACGTGACGCGGATGTGGCCGAAACGCGCCGCCGAGGTGCTGGATGGCGGCTCGCTTTTTTGGGTCTTTAAAGGCCTCGTCCTGTGTCGCCAGCCGATCCTGCGGCTGGACGAGGTCGATCGCGGCGACGGGATCATCCGCTGCGGCATCGTGCTCGACCCGGCGGTGACGCGCGTGGCCGCCACGCCGAAGCGACCGTTCCAGGGCTGGCGCTACCTTGCGCCCGAGGATGCGCCGCGCGACCTGCCCAGGGGCCGCGAGAGCGAAGAGGCCCTGCCCGTCGACCTGCAGACCGCACTGGCCGAAATAGGCGTTCTCTAGCCCCTCACGAAAAACGCGCGGCCCAAAGGGACCGCGCGCCGTGTTCCTGCAAGGATGCCCTCGATCAGAAGATCGAGTTCACCACCGCACCGATGGCCGAGCGGTAGTCGCCGCGGGCCGTCCGGGTGTTGGAGTTGAGCGGGGTCGAGGAACCGCCGCCGAGCGGGATGGTCAGGCCGACTGCGAAGCGGTCGATCTCGGCCTCGAAGCCGGGGCCGTCGACGTCGATGTCGGTCCGCGAGTATTCGGCGCTCAGGATGACCGGAGTGCCCATGCTGGACATGTCGTAGGCACCGCCGATCGTCAGGCTGGTGGCGCTGATGTCGAGGCCGATCGGCTCGCCGACGTTCAGGAAGTCAACCGACCCGTAAGCCATGAACCCGTTGCCGAAATCGTAGTCAGCGCCGAGCGAGACCGTCGTCAGGTCGAGGTCGGTGCCGCCAGCGTCGATGTCGGTGCGCAGCACGCTGCCGAACACGCCGAACTGCGAGTTGATCTGGTAGGACGCGGCGACACCGTAGTCGAGGATATCGATGCCGCTTCCCAGGCTGGGGTCGGTGTCGGACGTGCCGACGAAGGCTTCGACCCAGAGCTGGCCGTGCTCGTAGCCGCCGAAGATACCGTAGCTTTCGGTATCGACGCCAAGGGCGATCGGCAGACCTGAGAACGACAGGTCAAAGTCGCCCATGTTGTAATAGACACCAACATAAGCGCCGTTGCCGAAGTGGTAGGCAGGCTCGATGCTCAGCCCGATCAGGTCGAGATCGAGGTCACCGCCACCGATGTCGATGCTGCCGGAGCTCATGTTGAAATCGAGTCCAACAGAGAAGGCGCTGCTGAACATGACGTCGGTTTCGACATCGATCGACATGCCGGTCAGGTCGACGTCACCACCACCAGCCTCAAGGTTGGACGTGCTGAAGCCAAGGGTCATGGCGCCGGAAAATGCGGGGCCGGTCTGGGCTTGGGCGGACAGGGGCAGCGCCAGAAGGGCGGCACCCGACAGCAGCAAGCCACGGTAGTTCAAAATGGAAGACATGGCAGACTCCGTAAATTGGTGCCGGACGGCACTCTATGGCATAGGACGATCATCGCTACGATGGGGCGGGGGGACCAGTCAGGGATTCCTCCAGTCGATCCGACCGCCCAATCCTACGCCGCTCCCATACTCCCTGCACCCCGGCCTGTCGAACCTGCTGCGTGCGAAAACTGCCGCCGCGTAATCAAATAGCAACAAAGATTACACGGGTTTGTGATCGAGCCTCTGCGCCAGATCGTCCATTGCGCGGCGCTCGTTCTCGCCCCAGGCCGCGCCGCGCGAGCGGAACAGCGTCGCCTCGGAGCGGTGGATCAGGCCGTCGTCCAGTATTTTCAGATGGTTGGCGCGCAGCGTCTCGCCGGTCGAGGTGATGTCGGCGATCGCCTCGGCGGTGCCGTGGGCGACAGTGCCCTCGGTCGCGCCCTGGCTGTCGACAAGTTGATAATCGGCGACGCCCGCGCCGCGCAAAAATTCCCGCACCAGCCGGTGATACTTTGTCGCAACCCTGAGCCGGAAACCGTGCCGCGCGCGGAAGGCGGCGGCGACCGAGTCGAGGTCGTCGAGCGTTGTCACGTCGACCCAGCATTTCGGTACCGCGACGACCAGATCGGCGTGGCCGAAGCCCATCGCCGCGACAACGTCGACCGCCTGGTCCCAGGCCGGGATGCGTTCCTGCACAAGATCGGACCCGGTCACGCCCAGGTGGATGCGCCCGGCGGCCAGTTCGCGCGGGATCTCTCCCGCCGACAGCAGCATCAGCTCGACATCGGCCACCGCAACCTCGGCGGCATATTCCCGGTCCGACCCGCTCCGCCGCATCTCCAGCCCGCGCTCGGCGAACCAGGCGAAGGTCTTGTCCATCAACCGCCCCTTGGACGGCACGCCCAGCCGGATCGTCATGACGATGCCCCCGCCCCGACCCGCGCCAGCAGCCCGGGCCGGATCACCCCGCCCACCGCGGGGATGGCCCGCCCGGCGCCCAGGATCCGGGTCATCGCGTCGTAGCGCCCGCCGGTCGCGACGGGCGGCAGGTCGGGCCGCCCCTCGGCCACGAAGCCGAAGACGAAGCCGTCGTAGTATTCCATCGTGGTGCGCCCGAAACTCGCCTCGAACGGCAGTTGGCCGATATCGACCCCGGCGGCTTCCAGCGCCTCCATCCGCGCGGCGAAGCGGTCGACGGCAGGCGCGAGCGCCGGCAGGTCGACGCAGACATCGCAAAGCTGTTCGTAGGCGTCCGGCAGCGACGCCTTCAGCGACAGGATCACGCCCAACACCTCGGCCTCGGCGGCGGGGATCGGCGGGGCCTCGGCATCGGCGACCAGTGCCGCGATCCGGGCCACCACCTCCTGCGCGCCGCGCAGCCCGATCTCGGGCCCGGCCTCGGCCACCAGCACCAGCGCGTCGGTCCGTGCCGCCGCCGCGATCAGCGCCTTGCGCGCGGGCGGCACCGGCGCGCGGCCGGTGTAGCGGTCGAGAAGCGCGCGGAACCGGCGCGGGCGCCAGATGTGACGGCGCAGCGCCGACTTGCGCGCCTCGGTCGTGCCCAGCGTGTCGATGGCCGCCATCAGCAGGCCGATGTCGCCTGTAACGGCGCGCAGCCTGTAGGGCGCCAGCGCCTGCGCGAAAAGCGCGAAGACCTCGGCATCGGCGCGGGTGGGATCGGCGCGGTCGAAAACCTCGTAGCCGACCTGCAGGTATTCCGACGGGCGGCCGGAGCCCGCGGGCTGGGTGCGGAACACCTCGCCCATGTAGGTGTAGCGCGCGGGGTCGGCGCCCCCCGCCATGTGCATCTGCACCACGGGCACGGTGAAGTCGGGGCGCAGCATCATCTCGCCCCGGTCGGGGTCATGGGTGACATAGGCGCGCGCGCGGATGTCCTCGCCATAGAGGTCGAGCAGCGTCTCGGCCGGCAGCAGCAGGTCGGCATCGACGGCCTGCGCGCCGGCCGCCTCGAAGACGGCCATCAGCCGTGCGGCCTCGGCCCGGAGGGCGGGCTTGTCGCTCACCTGTGCCGCTCCAGCAGCTTGCGGACTTCTTCTACAAGATCAGCCAGCGGAACCTCGACCTGTGCCGGCTGGCTCTTCCATTCCTCCAGCGTCGCCTCTTGCGCCAGTTTCGCCCCGAGGATCAGGTCCTTGAGCTGCACCACGCCGCGCGCGGCCTCGTCCTCGCCCTGGATGACAGCGACGGGGCTGCCCCGCTTGTCGGCGTATTTCAGCTGGTTGCCGAAGTTCTTGGGGTTGCCGAGGTAGACCTCGGCGCGGATGCCGGCGTGGCGCAGCCAAGCGGCCATGCGCTGGTAGTCGGCCATCCGGTCGCGATCCATGACGGTGACGATGACCGGGCCTTCGGTCGTGCCGGTCAGCCGCCCCTTGGCGCGCAGCGCGGCGAGCAGGCGGTCGACGCCGATTGAGACGCCGGTGGCCGGCACTTCCTGCCCGGTGAAGCGCTTCACGAGGTCGTCGTAGCGGCCCCCGCCGGCGACGGAGCCGAACTGCCGCGGGCGGCCCTTCTCGTCGGGGATCTCGAAGGTCAGCTCCGCCTCGTAGACCGGGCCGGTGTAATAGCCGAGCCCGCGCACGACGGAGGGGTCGATGACGATGCGCCCATCGCCATACCCCGCAGCCTTTGTCAGCTCAGCAATGGTCCGAAGTTCGTTGACGCCCTGCAAACCCACGGGGGAGTTGCCGGTGATCCCTTGTAGGATATCCAGCACCCGATCGGTCCAGATTCCGTGTGCTTCAACGTCGCCAACGTGTAAATCGCGGGTTGCGTTCATCACACAGTTTCTTGCGCGATTTAGCAACTGAGCGCGCTCTTCGAAACCCTCCTCGATTGCTGCACTTGCTTCTTTGGCGAGGTGCTCTTGCGCTAGGTCGAAAGCATCGACGAATTGCATGATGATATGGATTTGTGACTGCGAAAGCTGCGCGCCAGCAGTGAAATCGCCGCTGTCGTCCCGCCGCCCTTCGCCCAACAGCGCCTGAACGCCGGCTTTTCCCAACCTGTCAAATTTGTCGATCGCCCTCAGCACCATGCCGCGCTCGGCTTCCTTGTCGTCGCCGGACAGCCCCGCGACCTCCAGAACCCCGTTCAGAACCTTCCGGTTGTTCACCCGCACGATGTAGTCGCCGCGCTCGATGCCCACGGCCTCCAGCGTATCCGCCAGCATGCCACAGATCTCGGCGTCCGCCGCCACGGAGGGCGCCCCCACCGTATCCGCATCGCATTGGTAGAACTGCCGGAACCGCCCCGGTCCCGGCTTCTCGTTGCGCCAGACCGGGCCCATCGTGTAGCGGCGGTAGGGGCTCGGCAGATCGTTGCGGAACTGCGCCGCGACGCGGGCGAGCGGCGCGGTCATGTCGTAGCGCAGCGCGAGCCAGGGCCCGCCCTCGCCCTCGTCCTCCTGCCAGGCGAAGACGCCCTCGTTCGGGCGGTCCACGTCGGGCAGGAACTTGCCCAGCGCCTCGACGGTTTCCACGGCCGAGGTTTCCAGTGGGTCGAAGCCGTGCAGGCGGTAGACCTCTGCGATCTTTTCCAGCATCTGCTGGCGCTCGGTGACCTCGGCGCCGAAATAGTCGCGAAAGCCTTTCGGCGTCTCGGCCTTGGGGCGGGGCTGTTTCTTGTCTTTGGCCATGGCTCGGATCACGCCTCGGGTCTCGGGTCGCGCACCCTCTAGCGGAGGGGGGCGTTGACGGCAAGGCGGCGGCAAGGCACGGGGGGTGCGAAACGCGGCGTTGGAAACGGGGGCGCAGATGGCGGACCGGACGGCACTGGCACTGGAAGAACGCATCGCCCACCTGGAGCGGGTGGCCGACGACCTGTCGGAGGTGGTGGCGCGGCAGGATGGCGAGATCGCGCAACTGGCTCGCCGGGTCGAGATGCTGATGAGCCGCGAGGCGGAGCGGGAATTTGACGCCGGCGGCAGCGTACCGCTTGCCGATCAGAAGCCGCCGCACTGGTGAGACCGCCGGGGGCTCTGCCCCCGGACCCCGGAGTATTTTTAGAAGCAGAGACGGTGGGTCAGGCAGGCTGGACCATCCCCGGGCTGCGCGGGCGCGAGCGGAGCAGGATCATCACCATGATGCCGACGTTCAGCGCGTTGAAGGCGATGCCGTTCACGAAGGCCCATTGGTAGGAGCCGGTGAGGTCGTAGATCAGCCCCGAGAGCCAGCCGCCCAGCGCCATGCCGAGGATCGTCGCCATGATGACGAAGCCGACGCGCGCGCCGGCCTCGCGCGCGGGCAGGTATTCGCGCACGATGATGGCGTAGGCGGGCACGATGCCACCCTGGCTGAGGCCGAAAATCAGGCTCACGATATAGAGCGGCGTGAGGCCGGTGGTGGGCAGGTAGAGCATCAGCGCCAGCATCTGCAGCGTGGAGCCTATGAGCAGCGTCAGCGCGCCGCCGAGCCGGTCGGCGAGCAGGCCCGAGACGAGGCGAGAGGCGACACCGCCGAGCAGCATGAGGCTCAGCATCTCGGCGCCGACGGCCGGGCCGTAGCCGAGGTCGGTGCAATAGGCGACGATATGGACCTGCGGCATCGACATCGCGACGCAACAGCCGATGCCGGCGGCGGCGAGAAGCCAGGTGAGGGTCCGGGTGCTGAGGCCCGCGCTGCGGGACTTCAGCGCGGCGGCGCTGTCGGAGGCCTGCAGAGCGCCCTCGGGCAGCGGCTTGCGCAGCACCCAGGTGAGTGGCAGCATGACGAGGAGCGCGCTGGCGGCGATGACCAGGTAGGCGGTGCGCCAGCCCGGTCCGGCGAGGATGTCGGCGAGGATCAACGGCCAGATCGCGCCCGACAGGTAGTTGCCCGAGGCGATGATGCCGACCGCGATGCCGCGGCGCTTCAGGAACCACTGGCTGACGTCGGCGATGAGCGGCCCGAAGCTGGTCGCGGTGCCGAAGCCGATGAAGAACTGCAGAGCCGAGAGCGTGGCGATGTTGGGCGCGAGCGCCGCCGCGCCGAAACCCAGCGCCATGAGGATTGCCGATGCCGCCAACGACAGCGCGACGCCGTAGCGGTCCACCGCGCGGCCGATCAGGAAGTTGCCGAGCGCGAAGCCGAGCATGGTCAGCGTGTAGGGGATCGCGGCATCGGCGCGGTCGACGCCGAACTCCGCCTGCATGGCCGGCATGATGACGATGATCGCCCACATGCCCACGTTGCCGATGAGCGAGACCATCAGCGAGAGGGAAAGGCGGATCCAGGAGGCGCGGCTGTCGAGAATGGTCATGTGCGCGGACGGTAGGGGCGCGCGCGGGGGATGGGAAGGGGGCTAAACCTCCTCCACCGTCACCACCCCCTCCATCGAGCGGAGCGCGCCCTTGATCTGGGGCGAGACGGGGAACTGGTCGCCCAGAACCATCTCGACCTCGCCCGGCAGGTCGGGGTGCATCAGGCACAGGTGGATCGGGCCGCGGGCGGCGCGGGCGGCGTCCTCGGCCATGCGGGAGAGCAGCGACTGTACCGAGGCGATGCCGGTCTCGCCCTCGACAAAGACGCGCAGGCCCCGCGCCTCCGAGGCCACGGCGGCGTCGATCGGCTGCACGCCGCGGCAGAGCAGTTTCAGCTGGTCGGCCTCCAGCGTCGCCTCGACCTGCAGGATCACGTTCATGCCGGTATCGAGATACGGGCGCGCGACCTCGAGCACGTCGGAGAAGAGCGTGACCTCGTAAAGCCCGGTCGGGTCCGAGAGCGACACGAAGGCGAAGCGGTTTCCCTTCTGCGACTTGCGCTCCTGCCGCGAGGACACGGCGCCGGCCATCTTGGCCACGAAGGCGCCGCCCTGCACCTTGCGCTCCACATCGACATAGGTTTGCACGCCCTTGCGTTTCAGCGCGGCCATGTAGTCGTCGAGTGGATGGCCCGAGAGGTAGAAACCGATGGCCTGATGCTCGCCCGCCAGCCGCTCGGCCGGCAGCCAGTCCTCGGGCGCGGGCAGGCGCGGCTCGGGCAGATCCTCGCCCGCCTCGCCGAAGAGCGATACCTGGTCCGAGGCGGCGGCGTCGTGGATCGCGGCGGAATAGGCGGTCAGCGCGTCGAGCGCGGCAAAGACGCGCGCCCGGTTGCGGTCGAGCGCGTCGAAGGCGCCGGCGCGCGTCAGCATTTCGAGACTGCGCTTGCCGACCCGCTTCAGGTCGACGCGGCGGGCAAGGTCGAACAGCGTGGAGAACGGCCGGTCGCCGCGCCCCGCGTGGATCAGCCGCATCGCGTCGACGCCGACGTTCTTCAGCGCGCCCAGCGCGTAGAGGATCTTGCCCTCCTCCACCGTGAAGGTCGGCGCGCAGCGGTTCACGCAAGGGGGCACAACCTCGATCCCCAGCCGGTCGACCTCCTGCCGGTAGACGCCCAGCTTGTCGGTCAGGTGGATGTCGCAGTTCATCACCGCGGCCATGAATTCGACCGGGTGGTTCGCCTTCAGCCAGGCGGTCTGGTAGCTGACCACGGCATAGGCGGCGGCGTGCGATTTGTTGAAGCCGTAGTTGGCGAACTTGTCGAGAAGGTTCCAGACCTCCAGCGCCTTGTCGTCGTCGACGCCATTGGCCTTGGCGCCCGCGATGAACTTGGGCCGCTCAGCGTCCATCGCCTCCTGGATCTTCTTGCCCATCGCGCGGCGCAGCAGGTCGGCGCCGCCGAGGCTATAGCCCGCCATCTCCTGCGCGATCTGCATCACCTGTTCCTGGTAGACGATGATGCCCTGCGTCTCGTCGAGGATGTGGTCGATCGTCGGATGCAGCCGGTCGCGGGCCGAGATGCTGTTCTTCACCTCGCAGTATTTGGGAATGTTCTCCATCGGGCCGGGCCGGTAGAGCGCGACCAGCGCCACGATATCCTCGATTGCGGTGGGCTTCATGCGCCGGAGCGCGTCCATCATGCCCGAGCTTTCCACCTGGAACACCGCGACAGTCTTGGCGGAGGCGTAGAGCGCGTAGGTCTTCGGGTCGTCGAGCGGGATCGCGTTGATCTGGTTCTCGGTCCCGTCCTCGGGGTCATAGAGGCGGGTGCCGTCCGGCCCCTCGTGCAACTGGCGACCGCTCGCGTGGATCAGCTCGATCGCGTTCTGCACCACCGTCAGGGTCTTGAGGCCGAGGAAGTCGAACTTCACCAGCCCCGCCGGCTCCACCCATTTCATGTTGAACTGCGTCGCCGGCATGTCCGAACGCGGGTCGCGGTAGAGCGGCACCAGCTCGTCCAGCGGGCGGTCCCCGATCACGACGCCCGCCGCGTGGGTCGAGGCATTGCGCAGCAGCCCCTCGATCTTCTCGGCATAGTCGAACAGGCGACGCACCGGGTTGGTGCGCCCCTCGCGGCGGTCCTGGTCGCTCTCGCGCATCTCGTCGCGGATGCGTTCCTCCTGCGCGACCGCCTGCGAGATGCTGACCGGCTTCACGCCCTCCACCGGGATCATCTTGGAAAGGCGGTCCACCTGCATGAACGGCATCTGCAGCACGCGACCCACGTCGCGGACGGCGGCCTTGGACAGGAGCGCGCCGAAGGTGATGATCTGGCCCACCCGGTCGCGGCCGTATTTCTCCTGCACGTAGCGGATCACCTCTTCGCGGCGGTCCATGCAGAAGTCGATGTCGAAGTCCGGCATCGACACCCGCTCGGGGTTCAGGAACCGCTCGAACAGGAGGCTGTAGCGCAGCGGGTCAAGGTCGGTGATGGTGAGCGCGTAGGCGACAAGGCTGCCCGCGCCCGAGCCGCGACCGGGGCCGACGGGAATGCCCTCATCCTTGGCCCATTTGATGAAATCGGCCACGATCAGGAAGTAGCCGGGAAAGCCCATCCCCTCGATGATGCCGAGCTCGAAGTCGAGCCGCGCCTCGTACTCCGCCACCGAGGCCGCATGCGGGATGACCGCCAGCCGCTCCTTCAGACCGGCGCGGGCCTGGCGGCGCAACTCCTCCACCTCGTCCTCGGCGAAGCGCGGCAGGATCGGGTCGTGGGTGCGGGCGCGGTAGGCGCAGCGGCGCGCGATCTCGACGGTGTTCTCCAGCGCCTCGGGCAGGTCGGCGAACAGCGCCGCCATCTCCTCGGGCGACTTGAAGTGGTGCTGGGGCGTCAGGCGGCGGCGCGGTTCGGACTGGTCGACATAGGCACCCTGAGCGATGCAGATCAGCGCGTCATGCGCCTCGTACATCGCGGGCTTGGGAAAATAGACGTCGTTGGTCGCGACAAGTGGCAGATCGCGCGCATAGGCCAGTTCGACCGAAGGGCGCTCGGTCAGCCGCTCGGCCTCGGGCGCGCCGCCCTCGCCGGGGTGACGCTGCAACTCGATGTAGAGCCGGTCGGCGTAGATCGCGGAGAGCCGCGACAGCAGCGCCTCGGCCTTGGCCCTGTTGCCAGTCTGGAGCAGCCGGCCGAGCGGCCCGTCCGGCCCTCCGGTCAGGCAGATCAGCCCCGCGCCATGCTGCGCCAGTTCGTCCAGCGTGACATGCGGCAGCGTCCCGTCGCCGCGCAGGTAGAGCGCGGAGTTCAGCTTCATCAGGTTCTCGTAGCCCTGACGGTCCTGCACCAGCAGCACCAGCGGCGCGCAGGGCACAGGCCGCTCGCCGGGGCGTACCGGGTCGTAGTCGACATCGATCTGGCACCCAAGGATAGGCTGCACGCCGGCCTTGGCGGCGGTCTCCGAAAACTCCAGCGCGCAGAACATGTTGTTGGTGTCGGTCACGGCGACGGCAGGCATGCCGGCCTCGGCCACCAGCCCCGGCAGTTTCTTCACCCGCATGGCACCTTCCAGCAGCGAGTATTCGGTGTGCAGGCGGAGGTGGATGAATCGGGGGCTGGCCATCCGCTGACGCTAGCCGAGCGCGGCGGCCAAGGAAACCGCGAACCCCATCATCTGGTGGTCCAGCCTGTGGAAAACCCGAGCGCTGGGGGCGGCGGCCCTGCGACGACGCCAGACCGCAACGCGAGACTGCCGCGAAATACGCCATCTGCCCGCGTGCAGGGCGCATGCGCTGGCTTCCGGGCTTGCAATGTTGCGGCAAGCCCGATTTTCTATCGTTCGGTCAAACAGGGTAACGGGGCCGCGCTCTACGCCGCATCGGGCGCCGGACGACCTCCCCGACATTGGTATCGCGGCGGGCAGTTTCTCATGGGCATCCGGTTTCTTCTGAACGGGGAACCTCAAGATGTGTCGGTGTCCCCGACCGTCACGCTGCTGGACTGGCTGCGCGAGACGCGGCACCTGACCGGCACCAAGGAGGGCTGCAACGAGGGCGATTGCGGCGCCTGCACGGTGATGGTGACGGACCCCGACGGGACCGCGCGGGCGCTGAACGCCTGCATCCTGTTCCTGCCGCAACTCGACGGCCGCGCTGTGCGGACGGTGGAGGGAATTGCCGGGCCGGACTGCACGCTGCACCCGGTGCAGCGGGCGATGGTGAACCATCATGGGTCGCAGTGCGGGTTCTGCACGCCGGGGTTCATCGTCTCGATGGCTGTCGCGCATCGGAACGGGCGGCGCGACCATGACGATCAGCTGGCCGGCAACCTCTGCCGCTGCACCGGCTACGCGCCGATCGTCCGCGCCGCCGAGGCGGCGGCCGACGCGGCCGTGCCGGCATGGATGCGCGCAGATGCCGAGGCGCTGGCGCGCGGGGCGGTGGGCGAACCCGCGGCCGGGCCGCGGGACCGCCCACCCTACATCCCGACATCCGCGGATGCGCTCGCGGCCTGGTACGCGGCGAACCCCGAGGCGACCCTGATTGCGGGGGCGACGGACGTGGGGCTCTGGGTCACGAAGGGGCTGCGCGACCTCGCACCTGTCGCATTCCTGAACCAATGTAGCGATCTGAAAGGGATCGTCGCGGATAGCGAAACGATCCGCGTCGGCGCGATGACCTCCGTGGCCGAATTCGGCGCGTTCATCGCCGACCGGCACCCGTCCTTGGCCGAGCTGATCCGCCGCTACGGCTCGGTGCAGGTCCGCAACGCCGCGACGATCGGCGGCAACATCGCCAATGGCTCGCCCATCGGGGACAGCCCGCCGGCGCTGATCGCGCTCGGCGCGACGCTGCACCTGCGCAAGGGAGACGCGCGGCGCAGCCTGCCGCTGGAGGAGTTCTTTCTCGACTACGGCAAGCAGGACCGCGCGCCTGGGGAGTTCGTGGAGGCGGTCAGCTTCCCGGTCCAGCCCGACACTCTGGCCTGCTACAAGCTGTCGAAACGCTTTGACCAGGACATCTCGGCGGTCTGCGGCTGTTTCAACGTGAGTGTTGAGGACGGCGTGGTGACGGCGGCGCGGATCGCCTTTGGCGGCATGGCGGGGGTGCCGAAACGCGCTGGAGCGGTCGAGGCGGCGCTGGTCGGCCTGCCTTGGAGCGAAGCGGGTGTTATGAAAGCGCAGGCTGCCTTGGCCGATGACTTCCAGCCGCTGAGCGACATGCGCGCCTCCGCCGCCTACCGGATGCGCGCGGCGGAAGGCATGCTGATGCGGTATTTCCACGAGCAGGCGGGCAGTGCGACCGACGTGCTGGCGGTGCGGGCATGAGCGTCGCGAAGCCCCTGCCCCATGACGCCGCCGCGCTGCACGTGACGGGCGCCGCGCGCTATGTGGACGACATCCCGGTGCCCGGCGATTGCGTCCACCTCGCCTTCGGCCTCGCGACCATCGCGCGGGGGCGGATCACGGCGATGGACCTTGCGCCCGTGCGCGCCGCCGCCGGTGTCGTCGCGGTGCTGTCGGGTGAAGATTTCGACGTGATCCCGGACTGTTCGCCCTCGGCACATGACGAGCCGCTGCTGAGCGATGGTAGGGTCCACTACGTCGGGCAGCCGATCTTCCTCGTCGTCGCCGAAAGCCACCTCGCCGCGCGCAAGGCCGCGGCGCTGGCGAAAGTGGAGTATGCCGAGGACACGCCGATCCTGAGCGTGGAGGAGGCGCTGGCAGCCGGCTCGATCTTCGAGGACGGGCCGCGGATCTACGGCAAGGGCGACATCGAGGCCGCGCTGGCCTCTGCCCCGCACCGCGTCGAGGGGCGCATCGAGGTCGGCGCGCAGGAGCATTTCTACCTCGAGGGCCAGAGCGCGCTGGCGCTGCCGCAGGAAGGCGGCGACATGATCGTCCATTCCTCGAGCCAGCACCCGACCGAGATCCAGCACAAGGTCGCGGACGCGCTGGGCCGGCCGATGCACGCGGTCCGGGTCGAGGTGCGGCGCATGGGCGGCGGCTTCGGCGGCAAGGAAAGCCAGGGCAACCACCTTGCCATCGCCTGCGCGGTGGCCGCCGCGCGCACCGGGCGGCCCGCCAAGATGCGCTACGACCGCGACGACGATTTCCTCGTGACCGGCAAGCGCCACGACATCCGCGTCGACTACCGAGCGGGCTTCGACGATGACGGGCGGCTCACCGGCGTCGACTTCACCCATTACATGCGCTGCGGCTGGTCGATGGACCTTTCCCTGCCCGTGGCCGACCGCGCCATGCTGCACGCCGACAACGCCTATGACCTGCCGGCCGCCCGCATCACCTCGCACCGGCTGAAGACCAACCACCAGAGCGCCACCGCCTTTCGCGGCTTCGGCGGGCCTCAGGGGATGGTCGGGATCGAGCGGGTGATGGACCACATCGCACATACGCTGGGCCGCGATCCCTTGAAGGTGCGGCGGGTGAATTATTACCCGGAGGCGCGGGTTGAGAGTGCGGGAGCCTCCGGCCGGGATATTTTTGAAACAGAGAAGGGCCATCGGCTGGAGACGGCGGACCTGGCCGGGCGCGGGTCCGTGAAGGTCGCGGACGGGACGGGGCGCGGCGCGCGGTTCGGGGGAGCGCATTCGCAGAAGCCGGTGCCGAGCCGCGAGGGGCTGACGCCCTACGGCATGGCGGTCGAGGATTTCATCCTCGGCGGGTTGACCGCGCAACTGGCCGAGAGCTGCGATTATGCCGGGCGGCGGGCGGCGATTGCGGGTTGGAACGCGAAGGAGCCGGTGCTGAAGCGCGGCCTCGCGCTGACGCCGGTGAAGTTCGGCATCTCCTTCACGCTCACGCATCTGAACCAGGCGGGCGCGCTGGTGCATGTCTACCAGGATGGCTCCATCCACATGAACCACGGCGGCACCGAGATGGGACAGGGGTTGTTCCAGAAGGTGGCGCAGGTGGCCGCAAGCCGCTTCGGCGTGGGGGTCGAGCGGGTGAAGATCACCGCGACGGACACCGGCAAGGTGCCGAACACCTCGGCCACGGCGGCGAGTTCCGGAAGCGATCTCAACGGGATGGCGGTGAAGGCCGCCTGCGACACGATCCGCGAGCGGATCGCGGAGGTGGTCGCGCCCGAGCTGCAGGCGGAGCCGTCGCAGGTGGTGTTCGAGGGCGGGATGGTCCGTGCGAACGGGGCGGAGATGGCCTTCGAGGACGCGGTGACGCGGACCTACATGGCGCGCGTCAGCCTGAGCGCCACGGGCTTCTACGCCACGCCCAAGATCGAGTGGGACCGGATCGCGGGCAAGGGCCGGCCGTTCTTCTACTTCGCCTATGGCGCGGCCTGTTCCGAGGTGGTGATCGACACGCTGACCGGCGAGAACCGCATCCTGCGCACCGACATCCTGCACGATTGCGGCGCGTCGCTGAACCCGGCGCTGGACATCGGCCAGATCGAGGGCGGTTTCGTGCAGGGCGCGGGCTGGCTCACGACCGAGGACCTGGTCTGGGACGGCAAGGGGCGGCTCAGGACCCATGCGCCCTCGACCTACAAGATCCCGGCCTGTTCGGACCGGCCGCCGGTGTTCAACGTCGCGCTCTGGGACGGGGCGAACCGGGAGGAGACGATCTACCGCTCCAAGGCGGTGGGGGAGCCACCGCTGATGCTGGGGATCTCGGTGCTGATGGCGCTGAGCGATGCCTGCGCAGCCTGCGGGCCCGCCTACCCCGATCTGCAGGCGCCCGCCACGCCCGAGGCGGTGCTGGCTGCCGTCGACCGGGCGCGCGGGGCATGAGCGGGGTTCGCGTCACCGTTGCGTCCGTACAGGGCTCCGCCCCGCGCGAGGAAGGCGCGGCGATGCTGGTCAGCGCGGGCGGCATCGAGGGGACCATCGGCGGCGGCGCGCTGGAGTGGGAGGCGATGCGCATCGCGCGGCAGATGCTGGCCGACGGGCGGGACTACGCGGAGCGGAAGATGCCGCTGGGGCCTGCCCTGGGGCAATGCTGCGGCGGGGCGGTGGTGCTGCGCTTCGAGGCGGCGGAGGCGCTGGAGCGGTCGGACGGGGCGGCGCTCTGGGTCTGGGGTGCGGGGCATGTCGGACGGGCGGTCGTGGCGGTGATGGCCCCCCTGCCCGCGGTGGCGATCACCTGGGTGGACACGGGCGCGACGCGGTTTCCCGAGGACCTGCCGGCAGGGGTGGAGATTGTCACCGCCGCCGACATGCCGCGGCTGATGGCACACGCGCCGGTGCATGCGCATCACATGATCCTGACCTATTCGCACGACATCGACCTCGCGCTCTGCCACGCCGCGCTCACCCGCGGCTTCGCCAGTTGCGGGCTCATCGGGTCGGCGACGAAATGGGCGCGGTTCCGGGCGCGGCTTGGCCAACTGGGCCATTCGGATGCCGAAATTTCGCGCATCGCCTGCCCGATCGGGGACCCTGCGCTGGGCAAACACCCGCAAAGCATTGCCGTAGGGGTCGCCGGGCGGCTACTGAAAGAGCATCTGCACAAGGAATCGGCAACAAAGCCGGTCCACCGGGGGAAAGCGACACGCACGTGACGGCGCTGCTCGACATCGAGGGGCTGACCAAGGCCTATCCGGGCGTCGTCGCGAATGACGATGTCTCGTTCAGCATTCAACCGGGCGAGGTTCACGCGCTCCTGGGCGAGAACGGCGCGGGCAAGTCGACGCTGGTCAAGATGATCTACGGGCTGGTGAAGCCCGATCGCGGCGCGATGCGGCTGGGCGGGGCGCCCTACGCGCCGGCAGAGCCGCGGGCGGCGCGCGGCGCCGGCGTGGCGATGGTGTTCCAGCATTTCAGCCTGTTCGAGGCGCTGAACGTGGCCGAGAACATCGCGCTCGGAATGGAAAACCCGCCGAAGCCCCGCGACCTCGCCGCGCGCATCCGCGAGGTGTCCGAGACCTACGGCCTGCCGCTCGACCCGTTCCGGCTGGTGGGTGATCTGAGCGCCGGGGAGCGGCAGAGGGTCGAGATCATCCGCTGCCTGCTGCAAGATCCGAAGCTCCTGATCATGGACGAACCGACTTCGGTGCTGACGCCGCAGGAGGTGGAGATCCTGTTCCACACGCTGCGCAAGCTGAGCGCCGAGGGCACCGCGATCCTCTACATCTCGCACAAGCTGGAGGAGATCCGGGTGCTCTGCGACGCCGCCACGATCCTGCGGCTGGGCAAGAAGGTGGGCGAATGCACGCCGCGCGACGTCAGTGCCGCGCACATGGCCGAGTTGATGGTGGGCAAGACGCTGAGCGTGCCCGCGCGCGACGATCACGAGCCGGACGAGGTGCTGCTGGAGGTCAGGGGCCTCAGCGTCGCGCCGGCCTCGCCCTTCGGCACGCCGCTGCGCGATGTGCGGTTCGAGGTGCGGGCGGGCGAGGTGCTGGGCATCGGCGGGGTCGCGGGCAACGGGCAGGACGAGCTCTTGGCGGTGCTGTCGGGCGAGACGCCGGTGGTGGCGGACGCGGTGACGCTGGAGGGAAAGCCGGTCGGCGCGCTGGGGCCGAACGAGCGGCGGGCGCTTGGCCTGCTCTGCGCGCCAGAAGAACGCCTCGGCCATGCGGCCGCCCCTGACATGAGCCTGACGGAAAACGCGCTGCTGACCGGGCGGCTCAGGCAGGGGCTGGATCGGCGCGGCTTTGTCGACTGGGGCAAGACGCGCGGCTTTGCCGAGCGGGTGATCGACCGCTTCGACGTGCGCACGCCGGGGCCGGGCGTGGCGGCGCGCGCTCTGTCGGGGGGCAACCTGCAGAAATTCGTCATCGGGCGGGAGATCTTGCAGGATCCGACCGTGCTGGTGGTGAACCAGCCGACCTGGGGCGTGGACGCCAGCGCCGCCGCGGCGATCCGGCAGGCGCTGCTTGACCTCGCCCAGAATGGCGCAGCGGTGATCGTCATTTCGCAAGACCTCGACGAGCTGGTGGAAATCTCCGACCGGTTCTGCGCGCTGAACGAGGGACGCTTGAGCGAACCGCGCCCGGCCCGCGGACTCGGCATGGAAGAGATCGGCCTGATGCTGGGCGGTGCGCATGGCATGCACGAGGCCGCGCAGTGATCGCGCTGGAGAAACGCGCGCAGCCCTCGCGCGCCTGGGTCGTCGGCGGGCCGGTTCTGGCCGTGGTGCTGACGATGCTGGCGGGCGGGCTGATGTTCGCGGCGCTCGGCACCGACCCGGTCGAGGCGATCCGCATCATCTTCTGGGACCCGCTGTTCAGCGAGCGTTTCGCGGCCTATTCGCGCCCGCAACTGCTGGTTAAGGCCGGCCCGCTGATCCTGATCGCCATTGGCCTCTCGATGGGGTTCAAGGCCGGGATCTGGAACATCGGCGCCGAGGGGCAATACATCCTCGGCGCGATCTGCGGCGCGGCCTTCGGGCTGGCCTTCTACCCGTCGGAAAGCCCGCTGATCTTTCCGGGCATGGTGCTGGCGGGCATCGCGGGCGGCGTGCTCTGGGCGATGATCCCGGCGCTGCTGAAGGTCTATGCGCGCACCAACGAGATCCTCGTCTCGCTCCTTCTGGTCTATGTCGCCGAGGCGATGCTGGCCTCGGCCGCGACGGGCTGGCTGCGCAACCCCGAGGGCTCGGGCTTTCCGGGCTCGCGCAACCTCGCCCGCCATGCCGGAACCGCCAACCTGGAACTGATCGCGGGCACGGGCATGCACTGGGGCGTGCTGGCGGCCTTCATCGCGGTGATCGCGGCCTATGTCGTGATGACGCGGCACGTGCTGGGCTACCAGATCCGGCTGGCGGGCCAGGCGCCGCGCGCCGCCCGCTTCGGCGGCGTGAATCCGGCGCGACTGGTGATCCTGTGTCTCGGTGTCTCGGGCGCATTGGCCGGCGCCGCCGGACTGTTCGAGGTTTCGGGACCGGCCGCGCGCATCTCCATCGACTTCAACGTGGGCTACGGCTTCACCGCGATCATCGTCGCCTTCCTTGGTCGGCTGAACCCCATCGGCATCCTGCTGGCGGGGTTGCTGATGGCGCTTACCTTCATCGGCGGGGAACTGGCGCAACTGATGCTGGGCGTGCCCGCGCCCGCGATCCAGGCGTTCCAGGGGATGCTGCTGTTCTTCCTTCTGGCGCTCGACCTCATGGCCAACTACCGCATCCGGCTGAAGCGCGAGGGCATGGCATGATCATCGACCCCGTCACCCTCATCGTGGCGCTCATCACCGTCTCCACCCCGGTCCTGCTGGCGGCCATCGGCGAGTTGGTGGTCGAGAAATCGGGCGTGCTGAACCTCGGCGTCGAGGGGATGATGATCATGGGGGCCGTCTGCGGCTTCATCGTTGCGCATCAGAGCGGCTCGACAGTGCTTGCCTTTGCGGCGGGCATGGGTGGGGGGATGGCTCTGGCGTTGCTCTTCGCCGTTCTCACGCAACTCCTGATGGCGAACCAGGTCGCTTCGGGGCTGGCGCTGACGCTCTTCGGGCTGGGCCTCGCGGCGCTGCTGGGCGTCGGCTACTCGGGCCTGCCGGTGCCGACGGTCGGCCGCCCCTTCCCGGACGCGCTGCAGGACTTGCCAGTCGCGGGCCCGATCCTGTTCTCGCATTCGGCGCTGATCTACGTGTCGATCCTGCTGGTCGCCGCGGTCTGGTACGTGCTGGCGCGCACGCGGATCGGGCTGGTGATCCGGGCTGTGGGCGAAAACCACGATGCAGCCCATGCGCTGGGCTACAAGGTGGTGCGCATCCGCTTTGCCACCATCCTCTTCGGCGGCGCCTGCGCGGGGCTCGGCGGCGCCTTCCTGTCGGTGATCCGGGTGCAGAACTGGTTCGAGGGGATGACCGCCGGCGCCGGCTGGATCGCGCTGGCGCTGGTCGTCTTCGCGTCGTGGAAACCCTGGCGCGTGCTGCTGGGCGCCTGGCTCTTCGGCGGGATCGCAGCGCTGCAACTGCGCCTGCAGGCGGCCGAGGTGGGCGTGCCGGTCGCGCTGCTCGACGCCTCGCCCTATCTCGTCACCATAATCGTCCTCGTCATCATTTCGTCCGACCGCACCCGCGCCGCGTTGAGCGCCCCGGCAGCGCTCGGGCGGGTGTTCCACGCGTCGAGCTGAGGGGGCGGATGCGGAAATCGGAGATCATCGAGATCCTCGAAGGCACGCATCCCCGCGTGGGCCGCGGCGTGGCGCTGGCGATCTACGGGTTGATCATCGCCTCGGCGGTGGTGATCGCGCTGGAAACCATGCCGACCCTGCCGCCGGGCTGGCGCGCGGCCCTCGGCGTGGCCGAACTGGTGATCATCGCCGCTTTCGCGGTGGAATACCTGACGCGGCTGGTCTGCTCGGCGCACCCGCTGCGCTACGCGCTCAGCTTCTGGGGCATCGTCGATTTCATCGCCATCGTGCCCGCGATCGTGTTCCTCGTCCCCGACCTTGCCACCGTGCGCGCGCTCAGGCTGCTGCGACTGCTGCGGATCCTCAAGCTCTTCAAGGCCAATCGCGCGCTCGACCGGATCGCGCAGGCGGTGGGCAGCGTGAAGGCCGAGTTCACCATCTTCCTCTTCATCGCGATGATGGCGCTCTACTTCGCGGCGGTCGGCATCTACCATTTCGAGAACGAAGCCCAGCCCGAGGCGTTCAGCTCCATCCCGCAAAGCCTGTGGTGGGCGGTGGCGACGCTGACCACCGTGGGCTATGGTGATGTCTACCCGGTGACGGCGGGCGGGCGCATCTTCACCGGCGCGGTACTGCTGATCGGGATCGGCGTCATCGCCGTGCCCGCCGGCCTGATCACCGCGGCGCTGACCGCGGCCGGAACCAGCGACGACACGGCCCAGCCGCTCGATCCGGACCCAGACAAGCGCGCCGGAGGGTCCGGTGCGCAGACGGCAAACGACCCAACCAACACGGAGGATACCTGAATGAACCTATTGCCCAAACTTCTTGCCTCGGCGGCGCTGGCCGCGGGCCTCGCCCTGCCTGCCATGGCGCAGGACGACCCGTTCCAGGTCGGCTTCATCTATGTCGGCTCGCCGGGCGACTACGGCTGGACCTATGAACACGACCAGGCCCGTTTGGCCGTGGAAGAGCATTTCGGCGACTCGGTCGAAACCGTCTACCTCGAGAACGTGCCCGAAGGCGCCGATGCCGAACGTTCGATCACGCAGATGATCCTTGGCGGCGCGGACATGGTCTTCCTCGCCCATCGACATGCCGCCGGAAGACAGGATGGCGGCATGACGGTCGGTCCACGTCATTCTTGGGACGAGGCCGCCGGCGGTCCACTCCTGGATGCGCTTGGTATCACGCCGGAACAAGCCGAACAGATGCGGGAACAGATGAACAGCTAGGTCGTTGGTGAGGCGCTACGGGTCTTCCGTTAGCGCCTCAAGGCCTGGAATCAGCTCCACTTTTTTCAGTAGGGCGGGGAGTGTTTTTGCACGAGCGACCGGACGACCTCGCTCGTCGGCTATGACAAAGCCGGTTTTTGACTTAGTGAGCGGGAACCGGCGCCAATGTGCGCGAGTCCTGAATATCCAGACTTGGTCAGGTTCGCTCCCTGAAGCGGCCCAGCCGGTCCACATGTGATCGGCTGGCAATTCCCGCCAAAGACGGTCGATCTCGTCAATTTCGGAAGGCGTAAAACAGCCCATGGATTCTCGCCCCGATCAGTCTCAGCAGACAGACCTAGAGGTGGGGCCCGCACCGCGCAATATTGAAGGCGCGCTCTGGATGCTGGCCTCCGGGGCCACCTTCACCGTGTTCCTCACGCTTTCCAAGGTCCAGTCTGCAACCTTCGATCCAGGCTTCCTTGCCTTCTGGCGCTCTGGCGTTGCGTTGATCGTCGTCATTCCGGTTATCCTGCAACAGGGCTGGAGTGTGATGAAAATTCACCAGCCGGGTCTTATCTTGCTGCGCAGCCTGTTCGGGACGCTTGGCTTTGCCCTCGGCTTCTATGCCGTGTCGGACGCGGTTGGCCTGCCGCTCTCCGAATTCAATGCGATCAGTTTTTCCCGGGCCATGTTCGTCACCTTTCTCGCGGCCTTCATCCTGAAGGAACGGGTCGGTGTGCATCGTTGGGGCGCCACAATCGCCGGATGTGTCGGGGTCATGATCATGATGCAGCCCCAACTCGGTATTAGTCTGGGCATGGTCCTCGCCGTATCGGCGGCGTTCTGCCTGGCTGGGGCGATCACACTCGTGAAATCTCTGACGCGCCTGCACAGGCCGGTGACCCTGTTAATCTGGGCAAACCTTCTGTCGTCGATCCTGTTATTGCCGCTCGCCATCCTGACGTGGCCGGACGTGGCGCCCTCTGTCATCGACTGGTCCTGGATCGGCCTGATGGGCGTATGCGGTGTGACCGGCCAGTACTTCTATATTCGCGGCATGAGCGTTGGTGATGCATCTTTCCTGTCGCCGATCGACTATATGCGTCTGCCGATGGCAGCACTGGTCGATTGGGGTCTGTTCCACATGCTGCCGGGTTTCTGGACCTGGGTGGGCACTGCAATCGTCATTGGAGCCACCCTGTACATCACAATCCGGGAACAGCGCCTGCGCCGGCTGGCCGCGCCGCCGCTCTAGGTCAGGCGACTTCGGGTGAATGAACGGCGCCGCGGAACGTCGCGCCTGCCGCGATGAAGCTGAACAGCGCCATGATGGCAGAGACCACGCCATTCCAGCCCGCCATGGAAAGGCCGAGAATGTAGAAAGGCGCATCCGTGCAGGACGGCACATGCATCGGCTTGCTGAAGTCCTGAATCGCCATTGGATCGATCACCCCTTCACCGGAACAACCATCTGGTGGCGGCAGCAGGCCCCACTCGACACCGGAATGGTAGAAGGCAACCACAACACCGACGACAAAGACGAGTCCGATCATCATGTTGAGTGCGACCAGGAACCGGCGTTTCGGGATCCATCGCCAGAGCACAAGGCCCGTCAGCGTCATCGCGATCAGCGCCCAATAGACTTCCCGCTGCCGCAGGCAGAGTGGGCAGGGAGGCAG
>CAKZPN010000006.1 GCA_937139335.1 uncultured Roseicyclus sp.
ACGGCGGCTACATCAAGACGGAGCACCCGGCCGAGGACTACGGCTCGATCGAGGAGCCGTTCAACACGCTCGCCAGCGACCACCTCGTGTTCGTCCACCAGGACATGGACGAGGAGCTCGCCTACCAGCTCACCAGGATCGCGCTGGAGAACGACGAGAAGATGAGCAACGCGCTGGGATCGATGGAGACGTTCTCGGCCGAGGAGGCGTGCACGGACACGGGCTCGTTTCCCCTGCACCCGGGCGCGGAGCGCGCCTGCCGCG
Organism: uncultured Roseicyclus sp.; assembly: GCA_937139335.1. Classification (GTDB taxonomy): domain Bacteria; phylum Pseudomonadota; class Alphaproteobacteria; order Rhodobacterales; family Rhodobacteraceae; genus Roseicyclus. The sequence continues at coordinate 265 of CAKZPN010000006.1, forward strand.
AGCTCGGCCTGATGAACTGACGAAACGCGGGGCGCCGGACCCGTTCCGGCGTCCCCTCCTGCGCTCCATGACCTCCCCTCCTGCCTTCCATGGCCTCGGCCTGACCGGCTCCCGGGTACGCCCGGGGGCACTCCTCCGGCGCCCGATCGGCGCCTGAGGAGCGGCGGCGTGGTCGCCCTCCCCGCGGGTGAACGATCCGCAGGCGCGACGGGCGTCGTGCTGATGCTGTCGAGCTGCGCCCTGCTGACGCTGGGCGATGCCGTCTCGAAGCTTCTCACCGAATCCTATCCGGTCGGCCAGGTCCTCTTCGTCCGCAGTGTCATCGTCTGCGCGATCGTCGGCATCGTCTGCGTATTGCGCGGGCGGACGGCGCAGCTCGTGCCGCGGAACCTGCGCGCGCAGCTGTGGCGCGGTGCCTGGTTCGCCGCGGCGACATTCTGCTTCGTCTGGAGCATCAGCGTCCTGCCGCTGCCGATGGTCAGCGCCATCATGTTCTCCGCCCCGATCATCCTGACCGCGCTGGCGGGGCCCGTGCTCGGCGAGAGGGTCGGGTGGCGGCGCTGGCTGGCGGTGTGCGTGGGCTTCGGCGGCATCCTGATCATCGTGAACCCGTTCGGCGGCGGGTGGACCGCGGTGATGCTCCTGCCGGTGGTCGGGGCGTTCATCACCGCGACGCGCGATCTGGTGACGCGCCATGTCGCGGTCGGCGAAACGACGCTGTCGATCCTCTTCATCTCCATGGCGGTGACGCTGGTCCCGGCCGCAGCGACGGCGCCGTTCGGCTGGCAGATGCCGGGCCTCTTCCACGCGGTCCTGCTGGTCGCGGTCGGGCTCGTCCACGGCGCGGCGCTCTACCTGCAGATCGCCGCCTTCCAGGCCGCCGAAGCCGGACTGCTCGCTCCTTACAAGTATTCGATGATCATCTGGTCGACGCTACTTGCCTTCCTGATCTGGGGGGACGTGCCGTCGCCGTCGACCATCCTGGGCGCCTCGGTGGTCATCCTGTCGGGCGTGTTCATCTACTGCCGCGAGGCGCGCACCGGCCGGTAGCGATCGCCCGGTCGCGGCCTCCGCCCGGCAGGGGGCCGGAGACCCCTGTCTCAAAAACGAGGGTTTTCGAGATCTCGCGGGCCCGCCCGGCGGCATCGGCGCCGGGCGACGGATTGCCTGCGCGGGCGCTTTCTCGAAACAGTGTCTTGAAAATAATCTCTCGAATGCTCCACCCTCGACGGGAATCGAGAGGGGCTGTCATGCTCGTCGGCTATGCGCGCGTTTCCACCCGGGACCAGAAGCCGGGACTGCAGCTCGACGCGCTGAAGGGCGCAGGCTGCGGGAAGGTGTTCCGCGAGAAGGCGTCCGGCGCGCAGCGCGACCGGCCGCAGCTCGCCGCCGCGATCGACTACATGCGAAGCGGCGACACCCTCGTCGTCTGGAAGCTCGACCGGCGCGCCCGGTCCATGAAGCAGCTGATCGAGACGGTCGAGGGGCTCGAGGCGGCGGGCATCGGCCTGCGCTCGCTCACCGAGGCGATCGACACCACCACCTCCGGCGGCCGGCTCGTCTTCCATCTCTTCGGCGCGCTCGCCGAGTTCGAGCGCTCGATCATCCGCGAGCGCACCCGCGCCGGTCTCGACGCGGCGAAGGCACGCGGCCGGACCGGCGGGCGGCCGCGGAAGCTGAAGGAAGCGGACCTGAAGGCGGCGCATGCGATGCTCGCGGAGGGCGACTTCACCGTCGGCGAGGTCGCCAGGCAGCTCAGGGTCTCGCCGGCGACGCTCTACCGCTACCTGCCCGCGGCGCGCTCGACGATCACGCGGCGGGCGGGCTCGCCGTAACGGCCCGGCCCGGGCAAGGCGGTGTCGGCGAACACCCGTGCGGATGGGACCTCAGCAGGCAGAGCTGCATAAATTTGTGCCCTTGCGGAGAATTCGCTCATTTGATCAAATGCCCTGGATATCTTCAATCGAAGCCCGCGCGCTGCGCCTGAAAATCTCACCATTCCCGGAGTCGTCATGAAGCTTCCGACCTCGACGCGTCGTCGTTTTCTTCAGCTGTCGGGCGCCTCGGCGCTGGCGCTCGCCGCAGGGCTGCCCGGTCCGGGCGGAAGCGCACTGGCCCAGGCGACCTCCGGCGGGGCGCTCAAGATGAGCGTGACGATCCGCCCCTACACGCTGAACCCGCTGAAGGGCATCGGCACGACCGACTACATCGTCAGCGAGATGCTGTACGAAGGCCTCACCAAGATCACCCGCGACCTCACCGCCGAGCCGCGCCTCGCCGAAAGCTGGACCGCCAACGAGGACAGCACCGAGTTCACCTTCAAGCTGCGCCCCGACGTCACGTTCAAGAACGGCGATCCGCTGACGGCGGCCGACGTGGTGGCGACCTTCGAGGCCATCCTCGATCCGGAAACCGCTTCGCCCGCGCGCTTCGTGATCGGCCCCATCGAGAGCGTCACCGCCGTCGACGACCTCACGGTCCGCTTCGATCTGCGGGCGCCCTACGTCGACCTGCCGCTCGCCGTCGCGCACAACAACGCGCGCATCGTGCCCGCCTCCGTGCTGGAGAACGACCCCGCCCTCCTCGACACCGAGGACCATGGCAGCGGCCCGTTCAGCCTGGTGCGCTACGACCCGAGCCAGATCATCCAGTTCGAGCGCAACCCGGACTATTTCCTCGAAGGCCGGCCCTACCTCGATACCGTCGACCTCGTGCTCTATCCCGATCCCGTCGCCGAGGTGGGTGGCCTGCTCAACGGTGCCACCGACATCATGCTGACGGTGAGCCCGCCCCAGTACCGCCAGCTCGAGACGGAGGAGAGCGTCACGCTGCTGCCGGGCGTCTGGCACGCGTTCTGGGGCGAGGGCGGCGACGTGCTGATCGGCGAGGTCTCGACCGTGAACGACGACGAGACCGACAACTGGTTCCGCGAACCCATCGGGCGGTTTGCCGCCATCGAGGAGGACGTGGCGCCCACGCATCTGCTGGTGTCGGACTACGCGACATGGCTCAAGTAGGGTGGGCAATCTGCCCACCACGCCCTTGTCACCGGGCAGATTGCCTACCCTGCGTCACAGCGCCCGCCAGCCGATATCCCGGCGGTGCACGCCCTCGGGCCAGTCGATCCGGTCCACCATGGCATAGGCCCGGTCCCGCGCTTCCTGCAGCGTCGCGCCGCGTGCGGTGACGTTCAGGACGCGCCCGCCGTTGGCGCGCCACGCGCCGCCCGCCCGCGCGGTGCCGGCGTGGAAGACCATGTGGTGCGAATCTTCCGCCATCTCTTCCAGACCCGCGATCACGCTGCCTTTCTCGTAGGCGCCGGGGTAGCCCTCGGCCGCCATCACGACCGTCAGCGCATGATCCTCGGCCCAGCTCACCTGCATCTCGGCAAGCCGCCCCTCGGCGCAGGCCATCATCAGGTCGAGCGCCTGGCCGCCAAGCCGCATCATCAGCACCTGGCATTCGGGGTCGCCGAACCGCACGTTGTATTCCACCAGCCGAGGCGCGCCGTCCGCGATCATCAACCCGACGTAGAGGACACCCTTGTAAGGCGTGCCGCGCCGCGCCATCTCGGCCACGGTGGGCATCACGATGCGCGTGAGCGCGGCCTCGGCCACGGCCTCCGTCATCACCGGCGCGGGCGAATAGGCCCCCATGCCGCCGGTGTTCGGGCCGGTGTCGCCCTCGCCGATGCGCTTGTGGTCCTGCGCAGTGCCGATCGGCAGCACCGTCTCGCCGTCGCTCAGCACGAAGAACGACGCTTCCTCGCCCGCCATGAAGTCCTCGATCACCACCTCGGCCCCGGCCGCGCCGAAGGCCCCGCCGAGGATGTCGTCGATGGCGGCCTGCGCTTCCTCCACCGTTTCGGCCACGACCACGCCCTTGCCGGCGGCCAGCCCGTCGGCCTTCACCACGATGGGCGCGCCCTGTGCGGCAACGTAAGCGCGGGCTTCGGCCGCATCGGTGAAGCGCGCCCAGGCCGCGGTCGGTGCGCCGCAGGCATCGCAGACCTCCTTGGTGAAGGCTTTGGAGGCCTCCAGCCGGGCCGCCGCCGCGGAGGGTCCGAAGACCGGAATGCCCGCGGAAACGAGCGCATCCGCCACCCCCGCTGCCAGCGGCGCCTCGGGCCCGATGATGACGAAATCGATGGATTCCTCGACCGCGAATCCCACCACCGCGTCGCCGTCGAGAATGTCGAGATCGGCGCAATCCGCGATCATCGCGATGCCCGCATTGCCCGGCGCCACGATCAGCCGATCGCACTTGGGGTTCTGCAACACCGCCCAGGCCAGCGCGTGTTCGCGCCCGCCGCCTCCGAGGATCAGGATATTCACCTTTGCCGCCCCTCTTGCTACCATCGCCCCATTACAAAGCGGCAGAGGTGGGCACAACATGGTGCACGATGTTTTCTGGTCACGGCTCCGGGGTTTTGCCCGCGCCGAGCACGGACCGCCCCCCGTCGCGATGGCGCCTTCCGGGGTGGCTGCGGGTTTCGCCGGCTGCGAAGCCCGTCGCGAAGGCCGCAAGGCGCGCGTCCTTCGCTGCGGCCACTGACCCTTGGATGACCTGATCGAGGACGGTGGGCCGGGCCCCGGCAACGCGCCGGAATTCACCGTCTCGGAAATCTCGGGCGCGGTGAAACGCGCGATCGAGGGCGGGTTTTCGCATGTCCGCGTGCGGGGCGAGGTCGGGCGGCTCAGCACCCCGCGCTCGGGGCATGTCTACCTCGACCTCAAGGACGACCGCTCTGTCTTGTCCGCGGTGATCTGGAAGGGCACCGCCGGCCGTCTGCCGCATCCGCCCGAGGAGGGGATGGAGGTGATCGCGACGGGTCGGCTGACGACCTTCCCCGGCCAGTCGAAATACCAGCTGGTGATCGAGGATCTGCGCCCCGCAGGCGCCGGCGCGCTGATGGCGATGCTGGAGAAGCGCCGCGCGATGCTGGCGGCCGAGGGGCTGTTCGACGAAGGCCGGAAAAAGCCGCTGCCCTTCCTGCCCGAGGTCATCGGCGTCGTCACCTCGCCCTCGGGCGCGGTGATCCGCGACATCCTGCACCGACTGCGCGACCGCTTCCCGCGCCGGGTGCTGATCTGGCCCGTCGCGGTCCAAGGCGCGAATTGCGCGCCCGAGGTATCGCGCGCCATCCGCGGTTTCAACGCGCTGCCCGAGGGTGGCGCGATCCCGCGCCCCGACCTGATCATCGTCGCGCGCGGCGGTGGCTCGCTGGAGGATCTGTGGGGCTTCAACGAGGAAATCGTCGTCCGCGCCGCCGCCGAAAGCGCGATCCCGCTGATCTCGGCCGTCGGTCACGAGACCGATACCACGCTCATCGACCACGCCGCCGATCATCGCGCGCCGACACCTACCGCTGCCGCCGAACGCGCCGTGCCGGTGCGGATGGACCTGCTCACCTGGTTGCGGGCGCAGGAGGGCAGCCTGACCCGCGCCATGACGCAGGGGCTCACCGCGCGGCGCCAGCGCCTCGCCGACCTGTCGCGCGCGCTGCCCCGACCGGAAAGCCTGCTCGACGCGGCGCGCCAGCGGCTCGACCTGGCGGCGGCGGGGCTGACGCCCGCGCTCCGCCACCGCGCCGGCATTGCGCGCGGACGGCTCGACACCGCGGCGGGGCGGCTGACGCCCGCGCTGGACCGGGCCGTGGCGCGAAAGCGGCTCAGTCTCGGGCAGACCGCTGCCCGGCTCAGCCCCGCGACGCTGCGGAGCCTGATCCGGCAGGGGCAGCGCGACCTCGGCACGCTGCGCCGCCGGCTCGATCCGGCGCGCCAGACCCGGCGGCTGGCCGAGGCGCGGGGGCGTCTCGATGAGTTGACCTCCCGCTTCGCGCGCACGGCGGAGACGGGTCTTGCCGCGCGTCGGGATCGTCTCGCAGGCCTCAACCGGCTGCACCAGACGCTCGGCTATACCGAGACCCTCAGGCGCGGCTATGCCGTCGTGCGCGCGGGCGAGACGCTGCTGACGCGCAAGGAGGCGGCGGAAACCCACGCCGCGCTGGAAATCGAGTTCACCGATGGCAGGCTCGGCGTCACCCCGCTGGGCGCGACGCCGAAGCCCAAGCGCGGCGCCCCACCGCCCGCCAAACCGGGGCAGGGCAGCCTGTTCTGAGGCGTGCCTCGCTTCTCTGTTTAAAAAGTATCCCGGGGGCTTGGGGGCAGCGCCCCCAAGGCTCACACCACGAACCGCACCCGCCGGTTCAGCGGCAGGTCGCGGATGCGCTCGCCGGTCAGATCGTAGATCGCGTTGGCCAGCGCCGGCATCGAGGGCGGCGTCGCGGGCTCGCCCACGCCGCTGAGATGCGCCTGCGTCTCGAGGATGCGGACCTCGACCCGTGGCGCCTGGTGAATGCGCAGCGCATCGAAATCGGGGAAGTTGACTTGCTGCACCTCGCCACCGGCGAAGCTGATCTCTTCCATCATCGCGGCGGACAGACCGAAGTAGAGCCCCCCCACCATCTGCGCCTCCACGATCGAGGGGTCGAGCGCCGTGCCGACGTCGCAGGCGATCCAGGCGCGGGTCAGCACGATGTCGCGGTCCTGTTGCTGCACCTCGACCACCACGGCCACGGGCGTGTGGAAGGAATGGGTCATCGCGACGCCCATGCCGGTGCCCTCGGGCCGGTCGGCGGCCCAGCCCGACATCTCGGCCACGGCGCGCAGGACGCCCGCCGTGGGCGCATGCTCGCGCTCGGCCAGGTCGAGACGGAAGCCAAGCGGGTCGCGGCCACCCGCGATCGCCATCTCGTCGATGAAGCTTTCCATGAAGAAGCCGTTGAAGGAATTGCCCACCGACCGCCAGAAGCCCACCGGCACGGCGAGATCGGCCAGGTGGCCCGTCACGCGGTAGTTCGGGATCGCGTAGGGCTGGTTGAACATGCCCTCGACATGGCCCTTGTCGGGGCCGGGGGGCGCGCTGCCGGTCATCCGCGCCATCGCCTGCCGCGTGACCGAGGGGGCGGCGACGCGGCCCTCGAGCGCATGGGCGAAGCCGTTGCGGAGCACTCCGCGCATCCTTGCGGCCGCGGCGGGGCGGTAGAAATCGTGACGCATGTCCTCTTCGCGCGACCATGTCACCTGCACCGGGGTGCCCTGGACAGCCTGCGCAACGCGGGCGGCCAGCACGATGAAATCGCTTTCGCCGCGCCGCCCGAAGCCGCCGCCGAGATAGGTGACGTGGCAGCTGACCTGGTCCGCGTCGAGGCCCACGGCCTCGGCCGCCCGCGCTTCGGCGAAGCCGGGGGCCTGGCTGCCGGCCCAGATCTCCAGCCGGTCGCCGGTGTGATGCGCCGCGGCGCTCATCGGCTCCATCGTGGCATGGGCGAGCCAGGGCACGGTATACTCCGCCTCGATCACGCGGTCGGCGGGGTCGATCTCCATCCGGTCGATGTCGCCCTCGTCGCGCAGGGTGGAATTCGGCGCCTCGTCCAGCGCGGCGCGGATGATGTCGAGCATCTCCTCCGAGGTCTCGGGGTAGGGCGCCGGCCCCCATTCAATCTCCACCGCATCGGCGGCCTGCATCGCGAGCCAGGTGTTGGAGGCGACGACCGCGATGCCGGTGCCAAGGTCGATCACCCGGTCCACCCCCGGCATCGCCTCGGCCGCCGTGGCGTCGAAGGACAGCATTTCGCCGCCGAGCCGCGGGGTCATGCGGACGGTGGCAAAGCGCATGTCGGGCATGCGCACGTCGATGGCGAATTCGGCGGCGCCGGTGACCTTTTCGACCATGTCGAGCCGGGGCATCGACTGGCCGAGGTAGCGCCACTGCGAGCGCGGCCGCAGTTCGACCGAGCGCGGCGGGTCGATGGCGGCGGCCTCCACGGCCAGGTCGGTGTAGCTCAGCTCGATCCCGCCCGGCGCGATCACGCGGCCGTCGCGGGTCTCGAGGCTGCCGCGCGGCAGGCCGAGCCGGTCGGCGGCGGCCTGCTTCAGCACCTCGCGCGCGGTCGCGCCGGCCTGCCGCAGCTTCTCGTAGGCGTCGAGCGTCGAGGTGGAGCCGCCCGTGACCTGCAAGCCGATCATCTTGGGCAGCACCGTCATCGCCTCGATCATCACCTCCTGGAACCCGGTGCGGTCGTAGTCGGTGGCGGGCAGCGCGTGGCTCATCAGCCCGCCGTTATAGTAGGCCTGCGCTGCCGGGCCGTGGATGACGCGCACGTCTTCCCAGGCCACGTCCAGTTCCTCGGCCACCAGCGCGGGCAGGGTGGTGTAGACACCCTGGCCCATCTCGGCCCGCGCCGCGACCAGCGTGACGCCGTCCTGGTTGATGATGATCCAGGGGTTCAGCGTTGCCTCGCCCACGCCCGGTTGCAGCGGGTTCGGCAGCTCGCGCCGGTACTGGTAGACGCCGAAGGCGACGCCGCCCGCGACGGCGGCCGAGCCGATCAGAAAGCTGCGCCGCGCGATCTTGCCCCAGTTAGCCATGGTTCAGGCCCCCCGAAGGTTGGCGGCGGCCGCGTGGACGGCGGCGCGGATGCGCGGGTAGGTGCCGCAGCGGCAGAGGTTGCCGGAAAGTGCGGTGTCGATGTCCTCGTCCGTCGGGTCGGGCGTGGCGGCCAGAAGGGTCGCGGCCTGCATGATCTGGCCGGACTGGCAGTAGCCGCATTGCGCGACCTGGTGCTCGACCCAGGCCGCCTGCACGGCGTGGAGCGCGGCCGGCGTGCCCAGCCCCTCGATCGTCGTGACCTGCCCCCAGACATCGGCGAGCGCGACCTGGCAGGACCGCGCCGCCTCGCCGTCGATCTGAACGGTGCAGGCGCCGCAGGCGGCGACCCCGCAGCCGTATTTCGTGCCGGTCAGGCCGAGCGCGTCGCGCAGGACCCACAGCAGGGGCACATCGTCGGGGAGATCGACCTGATGCGCGGTTCCGTTCACCGTCAGCGTGGTCGCCATGGCGTTTGCTCCTGCTTTGGCACTTTGACACATTTAGACGATTCTGTCAGAGCGTCAATTGACATTCTGGACTAATATTGTCATTTCGTTGTCATGGACCACGAAACCCAGAGCCTGACCGAGCGCATCCTTGCGCTGGCACCCGAGCGATCCCGCGGCGTGCTGGTGGCCGGCTACGAGACCTTCCTGCAATTCGGGGTGCGCCGCGCCTCGATGCAGGACATCGCGGACCGGGCGGGGATCAGCCGCGCGGCGCTCTACCTGCATTACCGCAGCAAGACCGACATCTTTCGCGCGTTGATGGCGCATTACTTCGCCGCCGCCTCGGATCTGGCGGCCGAGGCGCTGGCGCGGGGCGGCACACCCAGCGAGGCTCTGCGCGCGGCTTTCGCCGCCCAGACCGGCGATGCGGCGACGGAGTTGATCGTATCGCCCCACGCCGAGGAATTCCTGTCGCTGAAGCAATCCGTCGCGCGCGACATCATCGCTGAGGGCGCCGCCCGGCTGGCGCGGGTCTATGGCGCGTGGCTGGCGCGTGGCCTGGCGGACGGCACGATCGCAGAGGACGGGGCGGGCCCCGATCCGGAGGCTGCGGCGTGGGTCATGCTGACGGCGCTTGACGGGCTGAAGACCGCCGGCCTCACGCCCGAGGCGCATGGACAGGCGCGCGACCGGCTGGCGCTATTGTTCGGCCGGGCTCTGACGCCCTGAGCCTCAGTGTGCCGCGACGGACCACAGGTTCAGCACCAGCACGCCCGCCACGATCAGCCCGATCCCCAGCACGGCGGGCAGGTCGAGCCGCTGGCCGTAGACCAGCCAGCCGATCAGCGTGACGGCGGCCACGCCGACGCCGGACCAGATCGCGTAGGTGACGCCGAGCGGCACGGTGCGCAGGACCAGCGCGAGGAAATAGAAGGCGATGGCATAGCCGATCACCACCAGCACGACCGGGCCGGGCCTGGTGAACCCGTCCGAGGCCTTGAGCGCGGTGGTGCCGATGACCTCGCCCGCGATGGCGACGAGGAGATGGAGCCAGGGCATGGGACAGGCCTCTCGCAGAAACGGAAAACGCCCCCCGGCTTTGGCTGGCCGGGGGGCGTTTGGCAAGGGGCGGGGCGGCGTCAGCGCCCGCGGATGCGCGGGTCGAGCGCGTCGCGCAGACCGTCGCCGATGTAGTTCACCGACAGCACCGTGAGAGAGATCGCCAGGCCGGGCCAGATCACCCGCTCGGGGTTCTGGGTCAGCCAGTCGGTCGCGTCAAACAGCAGGCGGCCCCAGGTCGGGAAGTCGGACGGGAAGCCGAGGCCGAGGAAGCTGAGCGCGCTTTCGGTGATGATCGCGTTGGCGATGCCGAGCGTCGCGGACACCATGATCGGCGACATCACGTTGGGCAGCAGGTGGCGGGTGATCATCCGGTGGCTCGGCGTGCCGATGGAGCGCGCGGCAAGGACGAACTCCCGCTCCTTGATCGCGAGAACGTCGCCGCGCACCACGCGCGCCGTCTGCATCCACGAGGTCGCGCCGATGACCACAACGATCAGAACGAAGATGCCGCCCTCGGGCCCGAAGGCGGCACGCAGGTTGTCGCGATAGAGCATGATGATGACGAGCAGCAGCGGCAGCAGCGGCAGCGCAAGGAACAGGTCGGTCATGCGCATCAGCAGCCCGTCGATCCGGCGGAAATATCCCGCCATCACGCCGATGAGCGTGCCCAGAAACAGCGCCAGAAGCATCGCGGTCAGCCCCACCGCGATGGAGGTCTGGCCGCCCGCCATCATGCGCGCCAGCGTGTCCCGGCCCAGCTGGTCGGTGCCCATCGGGTGCGCCCAGCTTGGCCCGGCGTTGCGGGCGCGGATGTCGATGAACTGCGAATCCAGCGTCCAGATCAGCGGCCCGACGAACACGAAGAGCAGGGTGAAGATGAAGAAACCAAGCCCGAAGAGCGCGCCCTTGTGGGTCTTGAACTGGTCCCAGACATCCCACCACTGGTTGCGGGGCGCGCGGTAGCTTTCGAACTCCATCACCGGGGCGGCGCCGGCGGGCGTGGCGCCCGCGCCGTGCAGCGGCTGGTTCGGGCGATCTGCGTTGTCAGTCATAGCGGATCCTCGGGTCGAGCACGCCGTAGAGGACATCGGCGAGAAGGTTGAACAGCACGATCAGCACGGCGAAGATGAAGCTCACGGTCTGCACCACCGGCACGTCGCCGCCCTGGATCGCGATGATCAGGAGCTGGCCGATCCCGTTCACCTTGAACACCTGTTCGGTGATGATCGCGCCGCCGAAGACGGCCGGGATGTTCAGCGCGATGACGGTGACGACAGGGATCATCGAGTTGCGCAGCACGTGGACCAGCACCACGACCTTCTCGTTCAGCCCCTTGGCCCGCGCGGTGCGCACGTAGTCCTGGTTGAGGTTGTCGAGCATCGAGGCGCGCATGTAGCGGCTGATCTGGCTGGCGTTGTAGAGGCCGAGCACCATGACCGGCATGATGATCTGCTTCACCTGCACGACGAAGCTGGGCCAGTCGGTGACGACGTGGGTGGTGTTGTAGACCGACGGGAACCAGCCGAGGTTCACCGCGAAGATCACGATGAAGAGGACGCCGGTGAAGAATGTGGGGACCGAGAACCCGACCATCGAGACGAAGGTGCCGACCTGGTCGAAGATCGAATACTGCTTGTAGGCCGAGATGATGCCCAAGGGCAGCGCGATCAGGATGCCGACGATGTAGGAGGTGCCAACCACCCAGAGCGTCTGCGGCATCCGCTGCATGATCAGCTCCATCACCGGGCTGCGGGTCTGGTAGGAGATGATGCGCGCACCGTCGGGCGCCACGTTCAGGCCGGTCCAGCCTTCCAGCAGGTGCAGGGGCTCGTCCCACAGCATCAGCTTCAGCCATTTGAAATACTGGATCAGGATCGGATCGTTCACGCCGAGGCTCTGGCGGATCTGCTCGCGCACCTCGGGCGGGATCGTCAGCGGCAGGCCGGCCGTCGGGTCGGACGGCGACAGCTTCACGATCAGGAAGATGATGAAACTGATGAACAGAAGCGTCGGGATCGCAAGGATCAGTCTGCGGATCGTGTAGGTCAGCATGGGCCAACGCCTCGGGTCAGAAGTTCGGTGTCATGAAATGGCCCGCGCCACAAAGGCAGCGCGGGCCGGTCTTGTCAGGTCAGGCGGTCACTCGGCGCGACGCCAGTCCATGATGTTCCACAGCTCGCTGTCCCAATCCGACATGAGGATCCCCTCGATGGTGGACGCGTGGGCAGAGACGCCGCCACGGTGCACCAGCGGGATGATCGAGTAGCTCTGGACGAGCATGTCGTTTTGCAGACGTGCGATCCGGCCGCGTTCCTCGAGGTCGGCGGTTGCTGCCATTTCCGCGACCAGTTCGTCGTAGGCCGGGTCACAGAAACGCTGGATGTTGGCGCCCTGCCACTGGGTATCCGGGCCCGGGATGTCCGAGCACAGCCAGTTGGCCATGTAGGCCTGCGGGTCGACGCCTGCGAAGTTGTTGGTGTACATCTCCACGTCGGCATAGAACTTCTGGAACGTGTCCGGGGATGCCGGGTCGCCGCCGAAGAAGACCGACGCGTCGATGTTGCGCAGCTCGGCGTCGATGCCGATTTCCGCCCACCACTGCTTGATCAGCGCCTGTGTGTCCTGGCGGACGGCGTTGGTCGAGGTCTGGAACAGCACGCGCATCGGCGTGCCTTCGTACTCGCGGATGCCGTCGCCATCGCTGTCCACGATGCCGGCTTCATCCAGAAGCGCGTTGGCGCCTTCGATGTCCTGCACGAGGCAGCCGTCGTTGGCGGTCGAGGCATAGGCCTCGGGTGCGGGCAGCACGTTGCAGGTGGCCTGGCCACCGGCACCGTAGCCGATTTCCACGATCAGCGCGCGGTCGATGGCCATCGACATGGCCTGGCCCACGATCGGGTCGGTCAGGTAGGGGTGCGGGCCACCGGCGACGGTGGAGCGCATGTCACCCATCGACGGGTCGGGGTTGGTCTGGTTCATGTGCAGACGCTCGACCGAGGTGCCGAAGGCGGTCACGACAGTGCAGTTGCCCTGCGCTTCCATGCCGGACAGGATGGTCGGATCGATCTGCAGGTTCCAGGCGTAGTCGAATTCGCCGGTTTCGCAAACGGAGCGTGCCGCCGCCGTCGCGTCGCCGCCGCCCTTGAAGGTGACGGTTGCGAAATACGGACGGTCGGGGAAGCGGAAATTCTCGTTCGCCGACAGTTCGATCACGTCGTTCGGGCGGAATTCATCGACCACGAAGGGCCCGGTGCCGATCGGGCCAAAGTTCGCATCCGTGCACTCGGGCGCGCGGGCGCCAAGGCAGTCGGCGAACTGCGCCGCCTGGATCACCGGGCTCTCGGAGCCGACGAAGGCGGTGTAGGGGAACGGCGTCGGCGCGTCGAAGGTCACGCGCACGGTGCCGTCATCCACGGCCTCGACCGAGGTCACGCCGTCGAAGTAGGACGCCTGCGCGCAGCCGCCTTCGGGATGGGTGCAGTATTCCCAGGTGAAGACGAAATCGGCCGCGGTCAGGTCGGAGCCGTCGGACCAGGTGATGCCGTCACCAATGGTCCAGGTGATCGAGGTCAGATCCTCGGACACGCCGCCGTTGTCGACCGTGGGGATCTCTTCGGCGAGCCAGGGCACCATGGTTCCGGTGTCGTCGAAGCGTGCCAGCGACTCGAGCACGAGCGAGGCCGACTCGACCTCTTTCGTGCCGCCCGACAGGTACGGGTTCAGCGTCGAGGGCGCTTGCCAGTAGATGATGTTGAGGTGGCCCGACGAGCCGCGCTCGGCCAGCGCCGCAGCGGGCGCCAGCACCAGCGCGGTCGCGCCAAGCAAAAGCGAATACCGTGTCATGTTTTTGTCTCTCTCTCCTTGTTGGATGCTCAAGCCTCGGCAGGCTCTGCCGCGTTGTCCGCGGTCTCGGGTGTTGTCTCGTTGTAGAGGTGGCAGGCGACGAAGCGGCCCGGTTTCACCTCGCGAACCTCGGGGTCGATCTGCCGGCAGATGTCCATGACCCTAGGGCAGCGGGTGGAGAAGTTGCAGCCCTTGGGCGGGTTGGCCGGGCTTGGCACATCGCCTTCGAGGATGGTGCGGTTGGCGTTGTCATGGCTGACCGGGTCGGGTTCCGGCACTGCCGACAAGAGCGCCTGGGTGTAGGGATGCAGCGGGTCCTCGTAGAGCCCGTCGCGCGGCCCGATCTCGGCCACCTTGCCCAAATACATCACCACGACGCGGTCGGCGATGTGGCGCACCATCGACAGGTCATGGCTGATGAAGAGGTAGGTCAGGCCCAGCCGGTCCTGCAATTCCTCCAGCAGGTTCACGACCTGCGCCTGGATCGACACGTCGAGCGCCGCGATGGGTTCATCGCAGACGATGAATTTCGGGTTCAACGCCAGGGCGCGGGCGATGCCGATACGCTGGCGCTGGCCGCCGGAAAACTCGTGCGGGTAGCGGTTGGCGAAGTCGCGGTTCAGACCGACGGCGTCCATCAGCTCGTAGATCCGTTCCAGCCGCTCCTTGCCGGTCATCTTGCTGTGTTCGCTCAGCGGCTCGCCGATTATGCCGGCCACCGTCATGCGCGGGTTCAGCGAGGCTTGAGGGTCCTGGAACACCATCTGCATCATCGGACGCAGGCTGCGCAACTTGTCGAAGGGGGCGTGCGCGATCTCCTTCCCGTCGAGGATGATCGAACCCGACGTCGGCTCGTAGAGCCGCAGCACCGCGCGGCCGCAGGTGGATTTCCCGCAGCCGGATTCACCGACGAGACCGAGCGTCTCGCCCTCGTAGATGTCGAAGGAGATGCCGTCGACGGCCTTGACCGCCCCCGTCACGCGCTGAAGCAGGCCCGAGCGGATCGGGAAATGCATCTTGAGGTCTTTCACCTCGACCAGCTTCTTGGCGCCCCGGATGTCAAACATGGCGCGGCGCCCCCGTCTTGAAGTCCCAGAAACAGGCGGCGTCATGCGACGGGCCGACGTCGAAACGCGGCGGGTTCTGCTCGGCGCAGCGGTCGAAGGCATGCGGGCAGCGCACGCGGAACGGGCAGCTGTCGGGCGCCTTGCCCATCATCGGCGGCTGGCCCTGGATCACGCGCAACTTTTCCGACCGCTCGCCCCGGATATGGGGAACGGTTTCCAGCAACATTCTTGTATAAGGATGCTGCGGATTGGCGAAAAGCTCCCGCACCGGGGCCTGTTCCACGACCTGCCCGCCATACATCACCATCACCCGGTCGGCGATACCGGCGATCACGCCGAGATCGTGGGTGATCCAGACGATGGCCATGCCGAGCTTCTGACGCAGGTCCTTGATCAGCTCGAGGATCTGCGCCTGGATCGTGACGTCGAGAGCTGTGGTCGGCTCGTCCGCGATCAGCACCTTGGGGTCGCAGGCGAGCGCGATGGCGATCATCACGCGCTGGCGCATGCCCCCGGAAAACTGGTGCGGGTAATCGCCGAGCCGGCGGCGCGCATCGTTGATGCCGACCAGTTCCATCAGCTCGACAGCGCGGTTGGCCGCCTTGGACTTGCTCAGCCCCATGTGCTTGCGCAGTGGCTCCATGATCTGGAAGCCGACCGTGAACACCGGGTTCAGCGAGGTCATCGGGTCCTGGAACACCATGCCGATGCGGGCGCCGCGGATGGCGCGCATCGTTTCCTCGGGAACATGGGCGAGGTCCTGCCCCTCGAACATCACCGAGCCGCCGCGGATCTCGGCAGGCGGCATCGGCAGCAGCCGGATCAGCGACATCATGGTGACGGACTTGCCCGAGCCGGACTCGCCCACCACGCCCAGCAACTCGCCGGGCTTCAGCGTGAAGCTGACATCGTTCACTGCGTGAACCTCACCACCACGGGTGCGGAATACGGTCTTCAAGTCCTTGACATCAAGGACAAAGGGCGTGGCCCCGTCGGGCATCGGCAGATGCTCCTCAACCTGTTGGTGCGCCGCCTCTTGTCGATGCCTGGGCGGCTGCAATCGGTGTGACGGTAACATGAAATACTGCGCTCACAAGACGCAATCGGACTGACCTTGCGTGCGGTTTCGGCATCTGCCCAATGCGTGGGCAGGTTTGCTAGGTCGGGCTTGACGACCCGGCGGCGCTGGCACAGGGTCAGCCGGCAACCACCCCGGAGCAACCGATGACCGATGTCTTGAGCCCGCGGGCTCTGCTCGACAAACTCGTGTCCTTCCCCACCGTTAGCCGCGACAGCAATCTCGCCTTGGTGGATTGGGTGGAGGACTATCTTGGAACCCACGGCATCGCCTGTCATCGCGATTTCGACGAGACCGGACAGAAGGCGAGCCTCTATGCCCATGCCGGCCCCGAGGTGGCGGGGGGCGTGATCCTGTCGGGCCACACCGACGTGGTGCCGGTCGACGGGCAGGCCTGGGTCACCGACCCGTTCACCGTGACGGAAAAGGACGGCAAGCTCTTCGGGCGCGGCACCTGCGACATGAAGGGGTTCGACGCGCTGGCGATCTGGGCCACGGTCGAGGCGCAGCGGCGCGGCGTGACGCGGCCGCTTCAGCTCTGCCTCAGCCGCGACGAGGAGATCGGTTGCGTCGGCGCGCCGCCAATGATCGAGGCGATGCAGGCCCACATGCCGCGCGCGGCGCTCGCCATCATCGGCGAGCCGACGAACTGGGGCATCGTGAACGGCCACAAGGGCGGCGTTGGCTTCGACCTGCATTTCCACGGCTTCGAGGTACATTCCTCGATCGCCTACACCGGCGTTTCGGCGATCATGGAGGCCGCGCGGCTGATCGACTGGGCCAACCGCACCAACGAGGAAAGCGCCACCAGGGCCGACCCGAAGAACGCCTACGACCCGCCCTACACCACGCTGCATGTCGGCATGATCCAGGGCGGCACGGCGCATAACATCACCGCGAAGGACTGCACCTTCGTGCTGTCCGCCCGCTGCGTGCCCGAGGAATCGAACGCGGAATGGGCCGCGCGCATCACCGCCGAGATCCAGCGGATCGAGGCCGGCATGAAGGCGGTGCGATCCGAGGCGTGGATCGAGGCCAACCCGCGCTGGGACGTGCCGGGGCTGGCCGCCGAACAGGACGGTCCGGCCGAGGCGCTGGTGCGCCGCCTGACCGGCGAGAACGGCTCGGGCGTGGTCAGCTACGGCACCGAGGCCGGGCAGTTCCAGGCGGCAGGCTATTCCGCCGTCGTCTGCGGGCCGGGCAACATCGCGCAGGCCCACCAGCCCAACGAATACCTGACCGTCGCGCAATTCGAGCAGGGGCAGGTCATGATGACCAAGCTCCTCGATCATCTACAGGAAGCCTGAGCCATGCCCGTGAAGAACCGCCTTGCCGAACTGCATGACGAGATCACCGCCTGGCGGCGCGATCTGCACGAGAACCCGGAAATCCTCTACGACCTTCCGCGCACCTCGGCGCTGGTCGCCGACCGCCTGCGGGAGTTCGGCGTGGACGAAGTGGTTCCGGGCGTAGGCCGGTCGGGCGTGATCGGCGTGATCCGCGGGCGGAGCGACAGCAAGGGCGCGTGCATCGGGCTGCGCGCCGACATGGACGCGCTGCCGATGTCGGAGAAGACCGGGCTGCCCCATGCCTCTAAGACCACAGGGAAGATGCATGCCTGTGGCCATGACGGCCACACCGCCATGTTGCTCGGGGCCGCGAAATATCTGGCCGAGACGCGGAATTTCGACGGCACCGTTGTGCTGATCTTCCAGCCCGCCGAGGAGGGTGGAGCCGGGGCCGCCGCGATGATCGAGGACGGCATGATGGAACGCTGGGGCATCCGCGAGGTCTACGGGATGCACAACGAGCCCGGCCTTCCGGTTGGAGAATTCGGCGTTTCGCCGGGGCCGATCATGGCGGCCGCGGACGAGCTGCGCGTGGTGTTGCGCGGCCGGGGCGGCCATGCGGCACAACCCCACAACGTGATCGACCCGGTGCCGGCCGCCTGTGCGACCGTGATGGCGTTGCAGACGGTGGCCAGCCGCAACGTCGACCCGATCAAGTCGGTGGTGGTGTCGATCTGCGTGATGCAGACCGAAAGTGCGGCCACCAACGTGGTCGATGACACCGTCACGCTGGCCGGCACCGTGCGCACGCTGGACGAGGGCGTGCGCGACCTGGCCGAGGTAAGGATCATCGAGATCGCGCAGTCGACCGCGCAGGCCTATGGCTGCACCGCCGAGATCACCTATGAGCGTGGCTACCCGGTGACGGTGAACCACGAGGAAAACGCGCGACTCGCCGCGGATGTGGCCGAGGTCGTCGCGGGCACGGGGCGCGTGCGCTACGGCCGCCCGCCGCGGATGGGGGCCGAGGATTTCAGCTACATGCTGCGCGCGCGGCCCGGCGCCTTCGTGAACATCGGCAACGGCGACACCAAGAAGGTCCACCACCCCGAATACGACTTCAACGACGAGGCGATCCCTTACGGGTGTTCCTTCTTCGCGGAGCTTATCGAACGCCGGATGCCGGCCGCCTGAGGGAAGACCATGCCGATCAAGAACCGTTTCGCCGAGATGCTGCCCGAGATCACCGAATGGCGGCGTCACCTGCATGCGCACCCGGAACTTCTATATGAAGTTCACGAGACCGCCGCCTTCGTCGCCGACAAGCTGCGCGCCTTCGGCGTGGACGAGGTGGTGGAGGGCGTCGGGCGGACCGGCGTCGTCGGTGTGATCCGGGGCAAGGGCACCGGCTCGGGCCGCGCCATCGGCTTGCGGGCCGACATGGACGCGCTGCCGATCCTCGAGGCGACGGGGCTCGACTATGCCTCGACCGTGCCGGGCAAGATGCACGCCTGCGGGCATGACGGGCATACCTCCATGCTGCTCGGGGCCGCGAAATACCTCGCCGAGACGCGGAAT
Organism: uncultured Roseicyclus sp.; assembly: GCA_937139335.1. Taxonomy (GTDB): domain Bacteria; phylum Pseudomonadota; class Alphaproteobacteria; order Rhodobacterales; family Rhodobacteraceae; genus Roseicyclus. Next base: position 19,064 of record CAKZPN010000006.1, read on the forward strand.
TTCGACGGCACCGTGGTGCTGATCTTCCAGCCCGCCGAGGAGGGTGGGGCAGGGGCCAAGGCGATGATCGAGGACGGTCTGTTCGACCGGTTCCAGGTTGACGAGGTCTACGGCATCCACAACGCGCCGGGCGTGCCGGTGGGCGTCTTCGCCACGCGGCCCGGCCCGTTGCAGGCCAGCTCCGACGAGTTCGAGATCGTGGTGAAGGGCAAGGGCGGCCACGCCGCCGAGCCGCATCGCGCCATCGACACCACGCTGGTCGCGGCCCACATCCTGATCGCGCTGCATACCATCGTCAGCCGCAATGTCGACCCGCTGAAGCGGGTGGTGCTCACCGTCGGCACCTTCGGCACCGATAGCGGCGCGTCGAACATCATCCCCGACGTGGCGAAGATGGAGGGGACGGTGCGCACGCTCGACCCCGAATACCGCGCCATAGCCGAGGCCCGCGTGCGCGAGGTGGCGACCCACACGGCGGCGGCCTTCGGCGCGCAGGCCGAGGTGATCTGGCACCCCGGCTACCCGGTCACGGTGAACGATGCCGAGGGTGCGGTGCGGGCCGCCGATGCCGCGCGCGCGGTCGGGCGCGGCGTGATCGACGACGCCGACCCGATCATGCCGTCTGAGGATTTCAGCTACATGCTGGAGAAGAAGCCCGGCGCCTATGTCTTCCTTGGCAATGGCGACAGCGCCATGTGCCACCACCCGAAATACGTCTTCGACGATGAGGCCATCCCCTTCGGATGCAGCTTTTTCGCCGAGCTGGTCGAGCGACGATTGCCGACCGCCTGAACCAAAGGAGAGCCCAAAGATGCCCGTGAAGAACCGTTTCGCCGAACTGCTGCCCGAGATCACCGAGTGGCGGCGCGACATCCACGAACACCCCGAGATCCTGTTCGACACGCACCGCACCAGCGCACTGGTGGCCGAGAAGCTGCGGGAGTTCGGCTGCGACGAGGTGGTGGAGGGCATCGGGCGCACCGGCGTCGTGGGGATCATCAAGGGCAAGACCGACACGCGCGGGCGGACCATCGGGCTCCGCGCCGACATGGATGCGCTGCCGATCCTCGAGGATACCGGGCTGGAGTATGCGTCGAAAACGCCCGGCGCGATGCACGCCTGCGGCCATGACGGACATACGGCGATGCTGCTCGGGGCTGCGAAATACTTGGCCGAGACGCGGAACTTCGACGGCTCGGTGGCGGTGATCTTTCAGCCCGCGGAGGAAGGCGGCGGCGGCGGCAAGGAGATGGTCGACGACGGCATGATGGATCGCTGGAAGATCGAGGAGGTCTACGGGATGCACAACTGGCCCGGCGTTCCGACCGGCAGCTTCGCGATCCGGCCCGGCGCCTTCTTCGCCGCGACCGATGTCTTCGACATCCACGTGACCGGCCGCGGCGGCCATGCCGCCAAGCCGCACGAGACCATCGACACCACCGTGATCGCCTCGCACATCGTGCTGGCCCTGCAGACCATCGCCAGCCGCAACGCCGACCCGATCCAGCACATCGTCGTCTCCGTCACCAGCTTCGAGACCGGCAGCAAGGCGTTCAACGTGATCCCAGAGACGGTGCATCTGAAAGGCACCGTCCGCACCATGGACCCGGCGATCCGCGACCTGTCCGAGGAGCGGATGCGCGCCATCGTGGAAGGTACGGCGTCGACCTTCGGCGGCTCGGCCACGCTGAACTACAAGCGCAACTACCCGGTAATGGTGAACTCGGACGACCAGACCGCCTTTGCCGCCGAGGTCGCAACGGCGGTGTCGGGCGACTGCGCCGAGGCGCCGCTGGTCATGGGCGGCGAGGATTTCGCCTTCATGCTGAACGCGCGGCCGGGGGCCTATATCCTCGTAGGCAACGGCGACACCGCGAATGTCCACCACCCGAAGTACAACTTCAACGACGACGCGATCCCGGCGGGATGCTCGTGGTGGGCGGAGATCGTTGAGCGGCGGATGCCCGCCGCCTGATCGCGGTCGGCGGTCCCCGCTCGCTGACGGCTGTTCCCTTGTCGCGGGGCAGTGCTTACTTGCGGTGCTGTCACACCGGGAGGGTCCGCCATGCTGCGCTTCGTTATCCTTGCTCTCGCGCTGATGCTGCCGCTGGCCGCGCAGGCTCAGGGTTATCGCAGCCTGACGGGCAGCGTTACCTACCGCGAGCGGATCGCGTTGCCGCCGGATGCGGTGCTGGTGGTGGAGATGGCCGGCCCCGACCTGTCCGTCACCGCCGAGGCGCGCATCCCGACCGAGGGGCGGCAGGTGCCTGTTCCCTTCAGCATCGAGATCCCTGAAGGGGCCGAGGGCCGCTTGCGGGCCGGTCTCGCCACCGGCGGGCAGATCGCGTGGCTGAGCGACACGGTCGCAATCGACATCAACAGCGGCGATGACCTGGGCGAGCTGGTGCTGCGCCGGCACCAGCCGATGGGCTTTACCTCCACCTACCGCTGCGGCGACCGGCTGATCCGGGTGGGGTTTGCCGGCGCGGCTGCGGTGATGGACACGGGCGAGGCACGGCTGACCCTGCAGCCGGTGCCTGCGGCCTCGGGCGCGCGCTACGAGGCCGAGGGCGATCCCGGCACTTTCTTCTGGTCCCACGGTGACGGCGCGCGTGTGTCGCTGGAGGGGACCGAGGTGGCCGAGTGCCGCCCGGGTTTTCCGATGGACGACGGCCCCTACACTGCCGGCGGCAACGAGCCGTTCTGGCAGGTCACGGTCGCCGATGGGCAGTTGCTGCTGTCCCGCCCCGCAGCGGAGGACCTGGCCATGCCCGTGCGCGACAGCACCCTGACCGACGCAGGCGAGATCCTTGTCACCGCAGCGGATGCGGAACAGGCGCTGGAGGTCGTCTTGCTCCGGCAAGCCGCGATCTGCCGCGACAGCATGACCGGCATACCGCACCCCGAGACCGTGACCCTCACGCTGGGCGAGGAGGCCCTGACCGGCTGCGGCGGTGCCCCGGTCGACCTGCTGATCGGACGGACCTGGGTGGTCGAAGATATCAGCGGTGCGCCCGTCGGCGGCTCCGCACCCACGCTCGACTTCGGCACCGAGGGCCGCGTCGCGGGCGGGGGCGGGTGCAACCGGTGGTTCGCCACCTACGAGCTGACCGGCGAGGGGCTGCGCATCGGCGAGGCCGGCGCGACGCTCATGGCTTGCGACCAGGACGCCATGGCGGTCGAGCGGCGGTTCTTCGACACGCTCGCCCGCGTCACCGGTTTCGACATCGACGAGAACGGCGCGCTGCTGTTGCGGACGGGCGACGGTGTCGCGATGACCGCCCGCGCTGCGCCGCCGGAGTGAGGCCGCAGCGCGTCAGCCGCTACTTTTTGCCCCGCCCGTCGCGTCAATTTCACGAAAACGTTACCAGATCTTTGTGTTAAGGACACGAACCGAGCGGAGAAATTCGCCGGGGATAAATGACAGGTGCGGTCCGGCAATGCTCATCAGGTTCGAAAGACGTTGGCGCAAACATTTCAACGTCGAGCCCGTGGATGCCGAAACGACCCGCAAGGCCGTCATTTACATGCGCTGGTTCGACCACGAAGTGGTGCGCACCATCTGGACCAACCAGGCCGAGATCGCGCCTGGCGTGCTGCGCTCGAACCAACCCACCGTCGAGCGGCTGGAACGGCTTGCGCAAAGCGGCATCACCAATGTCCTGAGCCTGCGCGGGGTTGGCCAAGGCGCCCCCTATTTCACCGAGAAAATGGCCTGTGACCGGCTCGGCATGTCGTTCGACGCGATCGCTCTGAACGCCCGCCGCGCGCCGACACAGGACGAGTTGCTGAGCCTGATCGAGATTTTCCGGCGGATCGAGCGGCCTTTCCTGATGCACTGCAAATCGGGCGCCGACCGGGCCGGGCTTGCCTCCGCGATCTACCTGATGGTCATCGAAGGGCAGCCGGTGCAACAGGCGCGGCGGATGCTGTGCATGAGCTATTTCCACTTCAAATGGTCGGCCACCGGCGTCCTCGACCGCGTGCTGGACGCCTTCGAGACGACGGGTGAGGGTCTGGCCTTCGAACGCTGGGTCGCAACCCGCTACGATCCTGCCGCGATCGTCTGAGGGGTAGCGCCTTCGAGCGTGTCAGCCGCCGGTGTGGCTCATGTGGCGGGTCATCTGCCCGTCGACGGCCTGGCGCGAATAGTCGAAATCATGCCCTTTGGGCTTGCGAAGGATCGCGGCGCGGATCGCGTCGCGCAGCACCCCGTCGTCCGGTGAGGCGCGCAGCGGCGCGCGCAGGTCGGCCATGTCCTCCTGCCCGAGACACATGTAGAGCTCGCCGGTGCAGGTCAGCCGCACGCGGTTGCAGCTTTCACAGAAGTTGTGCGTGAGCGGCGTGATGAAGCCGATCTTCTGCCCCGTTTCCTCCAGCCGCACATAGCGCGCGGGGCCGCCCGAGCGCTCGGCAAGATCGGTGAGCGTGAACCGCTCGGCCAGCCGCGCGCGCAGGTCCTTCAGCGACCAGTACTGGTCCAGCCGGTCCTCGTTGCCGAGATCGCCCATCGGCATGACCTCGATGAAGGTCAGGTCCATGTCGCGCTCGGCACACCATGTCTGCAGATCGAACAGTTCGCTTTCGTTGAAACCCTTGAGCGCCACCGCGTTGAGCTTCACCCGCAGCCCGGCCCGTTGCGCCGCCTCGATCCCGTCGAGAACCTGCGCCAGCCGTCCCCAGCGGGTGATCTGCGCAAACTTCTCCGCGTCGAGCGTGTCGAGCGACACGTTCACCCGGCGCACCCCGGCGTCATAGAGCGCGTCGGCAAAGCGCGCGAGCTGGCTGCCGTTGGTCGTCAGCGTCAGCTCCTTCAGCGCGCCCGAGTCGAGGTGCCGGGTCATGCCGCGGAAAAACGTCATGATATCCCGCCGGACAAGCGGTTCACCGCCGGTGATGCGCAGCTTCTGCACGCCCAGCCCGACGAAGGTGGAACACATCCGGTCCAGCTCCTCGAGGGTCAAAAGCTCCTTCTTGGGCAGGAAGGTCATGTTCTCGGACATGCAATAAACGCAGCGGAAATCGCAGCGGTCGGTGACCGAGACGCGCAGGTAACTGATCGCACGCAGGAACGGATCGACGAGGGGGGGCTGCTGGTCCATCCCCAGAGAGTAAGGGTGCCGCGCCCGTCCCGCAAGTCACGGCCTTGGGGTGTTGATGCTGTCGCGCAATCGCTCTAAGTACGGGCGCATGAAACATGTATGCGCGATCTTGATGATTGTTCCGCTGGCGGCCTGTTCGGGCGGTGCCGGCGGGGGTGGGTTGTTCGGCGGGCGTGCCCCGGTCGAGCCTGAACCGGCCATCGTGGCCGTCGACCCGACCGACACCGGGTCGAACGTGCCCGCGGGCGACGGCCAGTTTCTCGGCTTCACCGTGGCGAGCCTTGGCGACGCGACGGCGCCCGGTCTCTGGATCGAGACGCCGCTGGTGAGCGCCGAAGGTCCGGGCCGCGTGGTGGCCGAGAACGGCATGCAGCTGGTCGTGACCCTGCGGCCGTCCGGCGGCGCGCGCGATTCCGGCTCGCGCCTGTCGGTCGCGGCGTTCCAGGAGCTGGGCATCGCGCTCACCGCGCTGCCGACCCTCACCGTCATCTCGGATGCCTGACACGCCCGACCGGCGGCTGTTTCCGAACGGCGCCGATTGGGAGAGCCTGCGCGTGGGGTTCCGCTGGGACATCCCGGCGCGGATGAACATCGCCTTGCTCTGCTGCGACAGCTGGGCCGCAGCCGCACCGGACCGCACCGCCGTCATCCACCGCACCGCGGACGGCGGCCGTGACGTCTGGAGCTACGGCCAGCTCAAACGCGCCTCCGATGCACTGGCCGTAGCGCTGGCCGCGCGGGGGATCGAGCCGGGCGACCGCGTCGCCGTGCTGCTGCCGCAGCACCCCGCCGCCCTCGTCACCCATATCGCCGCGATGAAGCTCGGCGCCGTCTCGCTACCGCTCTTCACGCTCTTCGGCGAAGACGCACTACGCTACCGGCTGGGCGATTCCGGCGCGAAGGCGATCGTCACCGATGCGGCCACGCTCGACCGGGTCATGGGCCTGGCCCCCGCCCTGCCCAGCCTCGCCACCTTCGTTACCGCCGGCCCCGCCCGCGCGCCCGTCCTCGCCTTCGACGACCTCATCGATGCCGAGACGCAGGGCTTCACCCCCGTCGACACCGCTGCCGACGACCCGGCGGTGATGATCTACACCTCCGGCACCACCGGCGAGCCAAAGGGCGTTCTGCACGCGCACCGCTTCCTGATCGGGCATCTCCCCTGCATGGAGCTGTCGCAAGGCGGTTTCCCGCGCCCCGGCGACACCGGCTGGACACCAGCGGACTGGGCCTGGATCGGTGGGCTGATGGACATGGCGCTGCCCTGCCTCTATTATGGCGTGCCGCTGATCTCGCACCGCTTCGCCAAGTTCGACCCCGAAGCCGCGTTCCGCCTGATGGCGGAGGAGCGCGTGACCAATGCCTTCATCCCGCCCACCGCACTGCGCCTGATGCGGCAGGCCACCGCGCCAACAGGCCTCAGCCTCCGCGCCATCGGCTCGGGCGGCGAGGCGCTGGGCGCGGACCTGCTCGACTGGGGGCGGGATACGCTCGGCTGCCCGATCAACGAGTTCTACGGCCAGACCGAGGCCAATCTCGTGCTCGCCGCCTGCACCGGCCCGATGCCGCGCATCCCCGGTGCGATGGGCCTGCCGGTGCCGGGCCACGAAGTCACCTTGCGCGATGCGCGCGGCGAGGTCGGCACAGGTGACGTGGGCGAAGTCTGCGTCCGCGCGCCCGATCCGGTGATGTTCCTGCGCTACTGGAACAAGCCGGAGGAGACGTCCGCGAAGCTCATCGACGGCTGGCTTCGCACCGGCGATCTCGCGACGCGGGACGCCTCGGGCCAATTCACCTTTCACGCCCGCGACGATGACGTGATCACCTCCGCCGGCTACCGCATCGGCCCGGTGGAGATCGAGCAGGCGCTGGCCACCCACCCCGATGTCGTCATCGCCGCCGTGGTGGGCGAACCCGACCCCGTCCGCACCGAGATTGTCGTGGCCCATGTCGTCCTGCGCGACGGCGCCGACTGGTCGGGGATGGAGCAGGCGCTGCAAGCCCTGGTGCGCGACAAGGTCTCGGCCCATTGCGTGCCGCGCAAAATCATCCGCGCCGAGACCCTGCCCATGACCGCCACCGGCAAGATCCTGCGCCGCGCCCTCAGGGGAAAACCGTGATCCCCGATCTCTATCCCCGAAATATGGCGGGGGGTCCGGGGGGCAGAGCCCCCCGGCGGGTCGCCTGCAACGCAGGCGAGGCCGCTCACTTCTCCATCGACCGCCGGATCGAGCGCACCATCAGCCAGACGCCAGCCACAACCGGCAACACTGCCAGCGCCGTCAGCATCGTCTTGTCGGTCCCCAGTGGTTCGGCCAGAGGCGCGATCAGGTAGACCACGAGGCTGACCGCGTAATAGCTGATCGCCACCACCGACAGCCCCTCGACCGTCTTTTGCAGGCGCAGCTGCATGTCGGCGCGGCGGTCCATGCTGGCCAGCAGCGCCTGGTTCTGCGCCGAGCGGTCCACATCGACCTGCGTCCTGAGCAGATCGCCCGCCCGGATCGCGCGTTCCGACATCGACAGGAGCCGCCGTTCCGTCGCCTTGATGGTGCGCATCGCGGGGTCGTAGCGGCGCATCATGAACTCGCCGAAGGTCTGCCGCCCCATGAACCGCTCCTCGCGCAGCACCTCGATACGCTGGTTCACCAGCGCCTCGTAGGCCCCGGTCGCGCCGAAGCGAAACACGCTTTCGGTCTGCAGCTTCTCCAGTTCCGCAGCGATGGCGAGAAGCTCGCTCAGCGTCTCGGCGGGCTTGGCGAGATGCCCCGTCATCGCCGTTACCAGATGCGCGAGGCTCTCGTCCATCTCGCCCATACGGTTCGAGATCCGGCTCGCCATCGGCAGGCCCAGCATCGACATCGATTTGTAGGTCTCGATCTCGCAGATGCGCTGCACGATGCGGCCGATGCGGCGGCTGTCGGCCTCGGGCGCGCAGAACATCGCAAAGCGCATGTGGCCGTTGGAATCGATGCGGAAATCGCCGGCGATTACGGCAGAGGCATCGAGGACGCGGCTGACGGCGAGGCTTTCGGGTACCATCCAGCCGGCCAGCCGCGCGGCAATCTCCTCTTCCGAGGGTGGCGCGGTCTCGATGCGAAGCTGGGCCGAGGTGATGCGGTGACCCGGCGCCCTGGCCAGCCAGTCCTCGGGAAACGCTTCCCACGCGGCGGGGTCGAAGGGCCGTTCGCCGCTTGCCGGCAGGAACGCCGTGTAGGTCACGAACTCCGTGTGCTGTTCCCATTTCAGGCGGAACTTGCCGAGATCACCGAAGAAATGCGTGGCGTCGGGCGCCGGGTGATCAGCCCCGAAGCGGTCGAGCAACGCCAGCAGATGCGTGCGGTCGAGGCCGCGGTCGCGCTTGGCAGCATCCGTGGGTTGCTTGATCGCGAGAAAGATCGCCTGCGCGGGGGCCGCGACATTGGGAAACGGGCGGGCGTGCAGCTCGTTGGCGAGCCGGTAGCGCATCGGGTGGTCTTCTGGCGGCATCGTCGCGGGTCCTTGACACTGTCACCTGTCAGATACGCCGTAGCGCGCCTGTGTAAACCGGAAAACCGCAATGATCCCGGTGTGTTGCCGGCATGCCGTCGCATACCGGGGCGCTCAAGTCGCGGCGGCGGCTGGGAAATTGCCACGGCCCCGCGACTAGGGTGCGACGATCACGCCACCTGGCCGCCCGCGATCTGGATCGACTGGCCGTTCACGCCCCGCGCAGCATCCGAGCAGAGCCACATCACCGCGCCGGTCACTTCATCGGTCTGAAGCAGGGTCTTGTGGCGGTTGCCGCGGGCGAGGTGCGCGCGCGCCTCCGTCTCGGAAATCCCCTGCCGCGCCGAGATGCTCGCGATGTTCTGCGCCGCGATGGCGGTGTCGACATAGCCCGGACAGACCGCGTTGAAGGTGACGCGCCCACCCATGTAATCCTCGCTGAGGCCGTGGATCAGCCCGATCATCCCGTGTTTCGACGCGGTATAGGCGATGGCGTTCTTCAGCCCCACCAGACCCGCGATGGACGAGATCGCGATCATCCGCCCCCAGTCGCCACGACCCAGCGTGCCAAGGGCCGCCTGGAAGGTCAGGAAGGCGCCGTCGAGGTTGATCGTCATGACCTGCCGCCAATGCGCCAGCGTTTCCTCGCGGAACGGCGCGCCCTCGGCGATGCCGGCATTGGCGATGCAGATGCTGACCGGCCCGCGCGCCTCGGCGGCCGCGGCGATCCCGCCGCGGACCGAGGCCTCGTCGGCCACGTCCATGCGCAACGGGTGCAGGCCCGACACCTCTGCCGCGACGGCCTCAAGCCGGGCAAGGTCGCGGCCCGAGATCGTCACCTCTGCCCCTGCCGCCGCCAGCGCGCGGGCAATGTCCAGGCCGATGCCCGTGCCGCCGCCTGTCACCAGCGCATGCCTGCCTTGATGCTCCATGTCCCGCGGCCCCTCCGGTCCCTGTCACCCGGCACAGTATCGTGCTCGCGCGACGCTTCAAGTCGGGCGGGGGTTGCCGTTCGGCTCGATTGAAATCTTCGAGAATGACACGCCACGGCACGCGCAATAAAATGTCGCGACGTGTCTGGTTGTGGTGGACGTGTTGTGTTGCTATTTGGCTTTGGACATCAGCATGCATCTAAGAGGGGATGACTGTGAAGATAGGCGCACCGAAGGAGATCGAGCCGGGCGAGGCACGGGTGGCGATGACGCCGGACAGTGCGCTCCAGCTTCAGAAGCTCGGCTATGATTGCGTGATCGAGGCCGGCGCTGGCGTGGCCGCGGGCTTCACCGACGCCGCCTACAAATCCGCGGGCGTCGCGGTGGTCAAGACCGCCGCCGCCTTGTGGAAGGACGCCGACATCGTCGCCAAGGTGCGCCCGCCGACCGCGCTCGAAGTCAAGAAGATGCGCGAGGGTCAGCTTCTGATCTCGTTCTTCTACCCCGGCCAGAACGCGGCCCTGATGGAGTCGGCGAAAGCCGCCGGCACCAACGTGATCGCGATGGACATGGTCCCCCGGATCAGCCGCGCGCAGAAGATGGACGCGCTGTCCTCGATGGCCAACATCGCCGGCTACCGCGCGGTGATCGAGGCCGGCAACAACTTCGGCCGCTTCTTCACCGGGCAGGTGACGGCCGCGGGCAAGGTGCCGCCGGCCAAGGTGCTGGTCGTGGGCGCGGGCGTGGCGGGGTTGGCCGCCATCGGCACCGCGACCTCGCTCGGCGCAATCACCTACGCTTTCGACGTGCGACCCGAAGTGGCCGAGCAGATCGAATCGATGGGCGCGCAGTTCGTCTTCCTCGATTTCGAGGACAGCCAGGATTCGTCCTCGACGGGCGGTTACGCCGCGCCGTCGAGCCCCGAGTTCCGCGAGAAGCAGCTCGAGAAATTCCGCGAGCTTGCCCCCGAGGTCGACATCGTCATCACCACGGCGCTGATCCCCGGCCGCGACGCGCCGGTGCTCTGGACCAGCGACATGGTCGAGCTGATGAAGCCCGGTTCGGTCATCATCGACCTCGCGGCGGAACGCGGCGGCAACTGCGAATTGACGCAGAAGGACGAGCGCATCGTTTCGGACAACGGCGTGGTCATCATCGGCTACACCGATTTCCCGAGCCGCATGGCCGCGCAATCCTCGACGCTTTACGCCACCAACATCCGCCACATGATGACCGACCTGACACCTGCCAAGGATGGCGTCGTCAATCACAACATGGAGGATGACGTGATCCGCGGCGCGACCGCGGTCCACGCCGGCGAGATCACCTATCCGCCGCCGCCCCCCAAGGTCGCGGCCATCGCCGCCGCGCCGAGGAAGGAAAAGGCCAAGGAGCTGACGCCGGACGAGAAGCGCGCGCAGGAGGTCACAGCCTTCAAGGAGCAGACCAAGCGCCAGGTGACGCTGATCGCCGTCGGCGCGGCGCTGGTGCTGGCCGTTGGCCTGATCGCGCCGGCCAGCTTCATGCAGCACTTCATCGTCTTCCTGCTCTCGGTCTTCATCGGCTTCCAGGTGATCTGGAACGTGGCGCATTCGCTGCACACGCCGCTGATGGCGGTCACCAACGCGATCTCGTCGATCATCATCCTCGGCGCGCTGATCCAGGTGGGGTCGAGCTCGGTGCTCATCACGCTGCTGGCGGCGCTGGGCATCCTGATGGCGTCGGTCAACATCTTCGGCGGGTTCCTGGTGACGCGCCGGATGCTCGCCATGTTCCAGAAATCCTGATCGGACGGGGTAGATAAGATGGACTTCGGATTCACGATTGCGGCCTATGCGGTCGCGGCGGTTCTCTTCATCCTGTCGCTCGGTGGGCTTTCGGGGCAGGAAAGCGCCAAGCGCGCGGTCTGGTACGGCATTGCCGGGATGGCGATCGCGGTGCTGGCCACGCTGATCGGGCCTGGCTCCGGCCTGTGGCTGATGTCACTGATCCTGATCGCGGGCGGCGCGGCCGTCGGCTACCAGCTGGCGACCCGTGTGCAGATGACGCAGATGCCCGAGCTCGTGGCGATCATGCACTCGCTCGTGGGCCTTGCCGCCGTTTTCGTGGGCCTCAACGCCCATATCGAGATCGGCCATGTGGCGGAGATCTTCGCGGCGAACGGCTTGCCCTTCCCGCAGCCCGAGGGGCCGCTTTCGGCCGAGGCATACACGCTTCTCGGCACGCTCTCGAATTTCGGCGAGCTGATCGGCAAGAAGACGGCCGTCGAGATCGGCATCCTGCGCGTCGAGCTGGTGCTCGGCATCTGGATCGGCGCCGTGACCTTCACCGGGTCGGTGGTCGCCTATGGCAAGCTCTCGGGCAGTTCCAGCCTGCTGCCGTTCAAGATCGACACCTCGGCCAAGCAGCTTCCCGGCGGGCACATGCTGAACGCCGCGGCGGCGGCGGGCTCGCTCCTGCTGCTTCTGCTCTATCTTGGCGGGTCGGGAACCTGGGCGCTGCTCCTGCTGGCGTTTCTGGGTTTCTTCATCGGCTACCACCTGATCATGGGGATCGGCGGCGCCGACATGCCCGTGGTCGTCTCGATGCTGAACAGCTATTCGGGCTGGGCGGCGGCGGCCATCGGCTTCTCGCTGGGCAATGACCTCCTGATCGTGGTCGGTGCGCTCGTCGGCTCCTCCGGTGCGATACTGAGCTACATCATGTGCAAGGCGATGAACCGCAGTTTCGTGAGCGTGATCCTCGGCGGCTTCGGCAATGTGAAGAGCGAACAGCAGGCCATCGAGGGCGAGCAGATCGCCATCGACGCCGACGGTGTCGCCACCGCGCTGAATGAGGCCGACAGCGTGGTGATCGTGCCGGGCTACGGCATGGCGGTCGCGCAAGCGCAGCAATCGGTCAGCGAACTGACGCGCAAGCTGCGCGCGCAGGGCAAGAATGTGCGTTTCGCCATCCACCCCGTCGCCGGTCGCCTTCCGGGCCACATGAACGTGCTTCTGGCCGAGGCGCGGGTGCCCTATGACATCGTGCTGGAGATGGACGAGATCAACGAGGATTTCCCCTCGACCGACGTGGTCATTGTCATCGGCTCGAACGACATCGTGAACCCGGCCGCCCAGGACGATCCGGGCAGCCCGATCGCGGGGATGCCGGTGTTGGAAGTGTGGAAGGCCAAGCAGGTCTTCGTGTCCAAGCGCGGGCAGGGCACCGGCTATTCCGGCATCGAGAACCCGTTGTTCTTCAAGGAGAACACGCGGATGTTCTACGGCGACGCGAAGAAGTCGCTGGACGAGCTGTTGCCGAAGATCGGGTGACATCGCCGAGCCTGTGAAACGCGAAAGGCCCCCGTCAGCAGGGGGCCTTTTTGTTTGCGCCTGCAGGGGCGGCGCGTCGCGCGCCCCGCCGCAGGGTCAGAAGTGGAATTTGTCGCGGAAGACGTGGCGGGCGATGTCGGCACGCTTCAGGCCCATCTCGGCCAGTTCCGCGTCGGTCTTGGCGTTGTATGCGTCGATCTGGTCGCGGCGCGATGCAAAGTGGACATAGGCATCGTAGCGCCGCCCGATCAGGGCGAAGAAATCGTTGAGCCAGGTCCTGGTTCGCGTCGACAGCGGCGTGCTGAAGTCTGAAAAAGCCATTGGAAACCTCCGTGCCGGTGGTCTCCTCCCCTGCGAACGACATAGGCGCTCGGGGCGCGCTGCTGAAGTGCGATTTCCGCATAGCTGCAATGCAGCGTAATTATGCCGCCGCATTGCAGCAAGTTTCGAGGCGGACGCAGGCATCGCGCCCGGCTCGGCTCACTTCGTCAGGATCAGCTTTCCGGCGCGCGTGATGCGCAGGCAGTAGGTCTTTTCGTCCAGCACGATCATCGCCGTGCCGGCCTCGTCGGTCAGGCGGCGGGCGTCGTAGACCGGCAGGCTGCGCTGCGGCAGCGTGGTGGTGTCGGGCGTTTCGGTCATCTGTCCGTGAAAGCTCATGGTCTGGCTCCGGTCCTGTCTGCGCGTTTCCTGCCCCTAAAGCTGACAAAAAGAATCGGGTATGTCAATTCCTGAGTTTTTCACTCGGGGATTTTACCGCGCGCCGCCGGGCGGCGGGTGAGGTGGTCGAGCCGATCCGAAACTTCAGCCCGCACCGGCCCTGGCCTCGGCGCGTCGCGCAGTGTGGTGAACCAGTGCTCGGGTGGCGCGCGCCCGGCTTGCGGCGGCTTTTCCCAGGTGAGCGCGCGCAGAACCTCCTCGGCCGCGGGCGGCAGGCGCTCGGGGATGGCGTGGCCGTTCAGCGTCGCCCAGACGCCGGTCCAGAGTCGCCCGACCGACCACGGGTTGTAGCCGCCGCCGCCCAGCACCAGCAGGCGCGGCGCCGCGAGCCGCATCAGCGCCGCCACCATCGCCCAATGCGCGGTGTTTGACAGGGTCAGCCGCGACAGCGGGTCCTCCGTTACCGCATCCGCCCCGCATTGCAGCACGATGGCGTCGGGCGCGAAGCCCGCAACCGCCGGCAGGATCAGCCGCTCGCGGATCGCTGCCATCTCGGTATCGTTGAGGCCGCGCGGCACTGGCAGGTTCAGGCAATTGCCGCCGCCGTCCTCCTCCAGCGCGCCGGTGAAGGGCCAGCGTTTCTCCTCGTGGACCGAGATCAGCAGGGTCTGCGAATCGCCGGCGAAGCCATGTTCCACCCCGTCGCAATGATGCGCGTCGATGTCGACATAGGCGATGCGGGCGGCGCCCGCGCGGCGCAGCGACAGGATCGCCAGCACCGGGTCATTGAGGTAGCAGAACCCGCCCGCCCGGTCGGGAAAGCCGTGATGGGTGCCGCCGCCGGGGTGGTAGATGACGCCGCCCTGCGCCAGCAGGTCGCCCGCCAGCAGCGAGGCGCCGGCGGCGGTGGCGGGGCGGCGGAACATCTCGGGGTAGATCGGGTTCGACACGGTGCCGAGCCCGTGACGGTCGCGCACCTCGGCGCTCACCTCCTGCTCGTCCTCGGCCCGCGCCAGCGCCGCGACGTAGTCCGGCGTGTGCCAGATCGTCAGCGCCTGCGGCTTGGCGCGCGGGCTGGTCCGGTATTGCGCGCGCGGCAGCCATCCCATCGCACGCGACAGGTCCATCACCGTGGAGACGCGCGGCACCCGCAGCGGGTGCCAGTCGCCGTAGCTTGATCCGCGATAGATCTCGGAGCCGAGGAAAAGCGGCAGGCTCACGCGCAGGGCTGCGCTTCGATCAATGGGCGGCGGGGCATTGCGGGTCTCTCGGCAGGGGCGATGTGCGAACGGTATCGCGCGATCGCCCGCCGTCAAGCCGGGCTTGGCAATGCCGGGGCCGCCGTGCGATACCGGCGGTCCATGGCCCGTCCACCGACCATACAGGCGCCCCTGCGCATAGCCTCCGCCGCGAAACGCGAGACGCGGACGCAGTTTGCCGTACTGCCTTACCGGTTGAAGAAGAAGGGTGAGGTCGAGGTGCTGCTGATCTCCTCGCTCGACACCGGGCGCTGGATCATTCCCAAGGGCTGGCCCATGGACGGTCTGCGCCCCGCCGAGGCCGCCGCGCAGGAGGCTTGGGAAGAGGCGGGGATCCGCGGTCGCGTTTATGACGATGTGCTGGGGCTCTATTCCTATTCCAAGTGGCTCGACGAGGAATTGTCGCTGCCCTGCATCGTGCTGGTCTTCGCGATGGAAGTCTCGCGCACCGACGAGGCCTTTCCCGAGGCGGGTCAGCGCAAGTCGAAGTGGATGAGCCAGAAGAAGGCGGCGCAGCGGGTGGACGAACCCGAGCTGACGCAGATCATCGCGTCCTTCGACCCGGCGCGCCTGCGGTGAGGTCCGCAGGAATGGCGGCGCTTGAACCCGCCGCGAAACCGCATAAGTCCAGGTCATCATGATCCGTTACGCGCTCCGATGTGCCAATGACCACAGGTTCGAAAGCTGGTTCCAGTCTGCTGCGGCCTTCGACGCGCTGGCCGGGCGTGGCCTCGTCGCCTGCGCGGTCTGCGGCGGGACGGAAGTGGCGAAGGCGCTGATGGCCCCGCAGGTGTCCGGCACCGAAGAGGAGGCCGCGCCGCCAGTGCCCGCGCGCCCCCTCTCCGAACCCGCCCATCCGGCCGAGCAGATGCTGCGCGCACTGCGCAAGCATCTGGAGACATCCTCCACCTATGTTGGCGGGCGCTTCGCGCAGGAGGCGCGGGCGATGCACCTCGGCGAAAGCAAGGACCGCCCGATCCATGGCGAGGCGAAGCCCGAAGAGGCCCGCGCGCTGATCGAAGAGGGGGTGCCGATCCTGCCGCTGCCGTTCCTGCCGCCCGACAAGATCAACTAACGCAAGACCGTTCAGAGGCCGTTGGCCGGGGTGATGCCCATGGCGCGCAGCTCTGCCGCCTCGCGCGCATCGCGCTGCGCCTCGAGCTCGGCGACGCGCACGGAGATCGTCCGGGCGATCACCTCGTCCGGCGCACCCTTCGCCTGCATTTCGCTGACCAGCCGCTTGCCTGCGGGCGCCAGCGGTTGCACGAACAGCACGCGGTCGAGCCGGTCGATCGGCACCTGCGCGGCGCGTTCAAGCTCTGCCATCCTTGCCGCAAATCCGGGCGCATCGCGCAGCTCCGCCAGGCGGGTCGCGTGCCAGACTATGCAGGCGTGAAGCAGTCGCTTCAGCTCCCGGTCCTGCAGCCATTCCGCCACCTGTGCCGCGATCCGGTGTGACCACGCGGCAAGCCCCGGCAGTTCGACTTCGTTGCGGTCGAACATGGCGAAATAGATCGCGTCGTATTTGTCGTGCTTCAGGTTCACGTTGCCCCGGTCGCCGCGCAGCAGGTAGGCCTCCCGGCTCTGGACCGCGAAATGCGCGACCTCGGCCAGTCCGTAGCCCACTGTCGCCGCCGACCCGCGCCAGCCGTCGGCCATGAACGACGGCGGCATCGGCACGCCCGTGCCGTTCACCCATGCCTGCGCGGTCAGCACCGCCATCTGCCCCGCGTCGCGTTTCGCGCCCTTGATCGTCGGGCGGTGGATGCCGAGCTTCAGTCCCGGGAACGGCCGGAACAAAGTCTTGACGCCCCAGCCCTTGCGAAACCCGTCCGGCGCGCCGCGCGTGAACTGCGGCAAGACGGCATCGGCGGACCACTCCACGACCCCGTTCGAGCCCATCATCCGCCAGGTCACGGCGAACCCGTCGGTCCCAGGGGGGCAGGCGGCCAGCAGCGCGGGCAGGGTGCCGTCGCCCGCCTTGATGTGCAGGAATTCATCCGCGTCGAGCACCATGAGCCAGTCGCTCGCCAGCAGCGCGTCGTCCTTCTCCGCCAGGCTCAGAGCATGCGGCTGCGGTTTCTTGCCCGCCGGCACCAGATTGCGGACATGGCGACAGAGGCCCATGGCCTCCAGTCGGTCGAGGATCGCATCGCTGCCGTCGCGGCAGTCGTTGCTGTAGACCCAGATGGCGTCGAAACCGATGAGCCGGTGATAGGCCAGCCATTCCAGCAGCCGCGGCCCTTCGTCCTTCATCATGGTGAGGATCGAGAACCGCGCGCGCTGTCCGTCGTCTGCCATCAGTAATTGACGCAGTGGCTCTGGATCACCGGCTTCGGCGGTCCGTCGCAGAGGTTCTTTTGCACGGCGTAGAACAGAAACTTCGGCATCTTGGTCGTCGCCTCAATCCCAACCCGTTTGAGGTTTCGGATCAGACGAACAGTCCAGCCGGGCGGGTTGATGTGCACCTTCCGCCGACCAGGCACCATGCCGGTGCCGCAGTCTTTCACCAGCGGCGCGATATCGGTCATTCGCAGGGTGTTGTCGATGCCTATGGTAGCGTTCCCCCAGCGGTCGGGATGGTCCGGTCAACGCCCCGGAGCAGAACCCGTGTCATCGTCGCTCCCTCAATTCCCTGTCGCGGCGGCGGCGGGAATACCCTCGGGCAGGTCGGCATCGAAGATGCGGCGCACGCGCTTCACGCCGACCTGCGCCTTGAGCGCGCCATAGCCGTCATCGGCGAGGCCGGCTTCCTCCAGCACCTCCCATTTGCGGTAATGGACGGCGGTGATCGGGCGGTCGAACGGAAACGGCTTGCCGCGCAGCTTGCCGCCAAGGATGAAATGGTCGTTCTCCGCCAGCTCGTTCCAGGCCAGTCCCGCGCGCCGGATCGCCACCGGAAGGGTCATCTGGTCGAGATAGGGACGGCGATGCTTTTCCAGGCTTTCCACCTTGTCGATGACCTGCGCGGTTTCCATCCAGGTGTCGGCGAAATCGAGCCCGGCGGGGCTGCGCCAGTCTTGCGGGAAGATCACGAAGCCAGAGGAAAAATAGGGCACCCGCGGCCGCTTCTTTTCGCGCATAAGGTTGATCCGTTCTTCGGGCACCGGCATGTCGAAGGCACCGTAGACGGTTTCCCACAGGTCGTCGGGCTTCCACTGGATCGAGGCGGCGGGGGAGCAGGTGACGTGGCCGGGGTTCAGGAGCCGCCCGATGTCATGCTGCGTGCGGACCAGGATGTCGCTGTCCATGAACCCGCCCCAGTCGGTCTTGCGCGGCTGCTGGCAGGCGATGATCTTGTTGCCATGCGGGTAGACGGGGTCGAACACGCCCTCGGTCTGCATCGGCCGCACCTCGCAGCGCATCCGGCGCAGCGTTTCGATCGCGGCAGGGTCAAGCTCCTCCATCCTATGGGCGGGGCAGTAGCCGATCAGCTCGATTGAGGGGTCGAGATGCTGCCGGATCGAGGCGGCAAGATAGCACGACAGGTACTGGTAGACCGGCGGCTCGACCACGAAGAAGAGGGTGAGGGACGGGGTCATGGCCGGTGCGCCCCTCAGTCTTCCAGCGCGGCCGACGGGTCGATGCCGACCTCTTGGCACATGCGCCAAGCGTAGGAATTTTCCAGCGGCACGTTCTTGCGCCACCAGGGTTTCGTACCGTTGGTGTAGAGATGGACCGACACCGTGGCGTCGGTGAACCAGCCCTCAACCCGGCCATAGGGGTCGTAGAAGATGTCGTTGAGCTGGAACGGCACCGGGTACAGCGCGTCGGGCGTCATCGCGCGCTCGAAATCGCCGGTCTGCTGGGCGAAATAGGTGAAGGCCTGGGGCCCGAAGGCGGTGCGCTCGGTCTTGTAGATGCGCACGGCGAGCGGTCCGTCCTTCTGGCGGTCGAGTTTCTTGCGCTGCTGCTTGTTCCACCACGGCGGCGCGTCGGGCAGGTTGTCGTAATAGTCGAGCAGCCGGTCCATCAGCTCGCAGGATTGCGGTAGGCCGACGACGCCGCAATTCAGCGCGCCGCGCATGCCGTGGCCGGCGTAGATCCATTCCCACTCGTCGGGAAAGGGCTTGTGGCAGAAGGCGTCGCAGTCGATCCAGATCGCACCTGTCTTCTGGATCAACTTGTAGCGGAACACGTTCGACAGGAAGCTCGCCGAGGTCTGTTCGACGATGTCCATCGGGATGTCCATGATCTCGGTCGCCGGCCGCACCTCGACCCCCTCGGGGGCATTGGTGACGGCATCGGTGCAGTAGAGCGTGACCGGATGGCCGTGGCGCAGATGCGACTTCAGGCACAGCTGGTTGAGATATTGCAGCTTGTCCCCGATCCAGAGGGAGGCCACGGGACGACGATTGAGTTCCACTGGGAAAGCCCCTTGTTCCTGCTCGTGAGGGCGCGGGTTCGCCCGCGTCTTGCTTGTGCCTGTTGTCCCTTATTCGGCGAGGCAAGGCAAAGGGTTTTGCCGGGCAGGGCCTCTGGGCGTTGCAGAAATGCGAGGGTGTCAGACCCCGTCGATCAGGATGTCGATGGCCCGCTTGATCGCGTCGCGGTGGTGGGCGAGGGAGCCTACGGGGCGATGAAGCGCCGCCTTGGGGATCGCGCCCATCTGGGGGATCATGACCACCCACACCTCGCCGTCGATCTGGACCACCGGCGTGATCTGGCTGACCGAGCGAAGTTCCGTCACCGCAACCAACGGTGCCGCCAGCCGGGTGTCGGCTGCCGCCAGAAGGTCGGTCTGAAGATCGCACACCAGCTGCCGACTGGGCAGCTCGAACAGCTCGAATTGCGCCACGTTCAGAAGGTCCGGTATTTTTCGAGAGGCAGTCCATGCTCGGCGACATGGCGGTTGTAATCCTCCAGCGCCTCGCGGTTCTCCTCGACCCAGCGCCGGTTGCGCTCCAGCTTCGCGGCGGCGGCGATGGCTTCCTCGGCGACGCGGGACATGTTGATCCCGGCCGATTTCGCCTCTTCGACGACGGTTTCGTCGATTGACAGGTTCACGCGCGTGCGCATGAGCATCTCCGATACGTCTGATCCATGCGTATCATTGATGCGCATGATTTGCCAGCAGCGCGTCAGGCGGGCCTGTCGAATTGCAGGCTGCCGCCACCGGCGCGCTCGACATCCTCCACAAAACCCATGCCGGACAGGACCGGGGTGTAGTCCGCGCGCAACTGCTCCGCCTGCTCGTCCGAGACGAAAGGCAGGAGCACGCGCCGGACAGTGCTGAGATCCTGCGCCGCCAGCACCTCGGGCGGGACATCGGCGGCGCGGTTCAGGCGCAGCGCCACGGGACGGAAATCGCGCAGGTAGGCGGCCAGCCCGCCCGCCGCCGCGCCGCTGTCCGTGCGGAAACGCAACGGTCCGTCCGCCCATTTCAGCCGGGCGGAATTGTCGACACCTGCGCGGCGCGCGATCTCCTGTCCCAGCGCGACCAGCTCCGCCCTGCTGTCCTGCGCCATCATCACCAGGCCCTCGGAGGTCTGGATCACCCGGATCGGCAGGAAGCCGATGCCGGTGCCGATTTCCAGCACCCGCGCGCAGCCGTCGAGATAGGCCGCGACGTTGCGGGCGTGCCGACGCTCGAACCGGCCCGCGACGATGGCGCCGAGCGCCTCGGGGCGGAACACGCGGGCATCGGCGGGTATCTCGATCTCGTGGTTCGCGACCCAGTCGCAGGCGCTGTCATGTGACAGGTCGATGGGTGGCGGCATGTAGGGATCGCCGCCTTCGGCCGCCCAGCCGGGCACGGTTTCCGTCCGCCGTTCCTCTTTCGGACGGCTTTGGGATTTCTGTTCCACATCGCTCATCAGGGCGGCGATCTTGGCTGGGTCGCGCGCCTTGGGCGGTTTCGCCTCGACCTTCGTGATCGGCACCTGCGAGGCCTCGATCAGCCCGTCGCGCAGCGCCTGGTAGGCGTCGGTCTTGCGGTAGTCGTCTAGTCGCGCCTCGACACGTTCCAGCGCGGCGTGATGCAGCCGGTTCAGCACCGGGTCGGTCAGCAGCTCCGCCATGATCCGCGCGCGGTCGGGCGCGTGGCGCAGGATGGCGCGGTCCTCGACCTCGTTGCGGTCCTGTAGCGCCCAGTAGTCGGAATTGTACTTGTCGGCCTTGTTGTTCACGTTGCCGCGGAATTTGCGCACGGCATAGCTGTCGACGGATTTCACGGCGTAATGATTCATCTGTGCCCAGTCATAGCCGATGGTGCGCCGGATCGACCGCCAGCCGCGGAACTTGAAGTAATCCTCCATCGGCAGGCCGGAGCCGTTCAGCCATTTCACCGTGTCGGGAAATCCGGTTTCCAGATGCTTGTTCTTGATCGTGGGCCGGTGGATGCCGAGCTTCCAGTACTCCGGGTCGAACTTGAACAGCGTCTTGACGCCCCATCCCTTGTTCCAGAGCGGCGGCGCGGCGCGGGTGTATTGTTCCGTCACCGGCGCGCGCGACCAGTCGATCACGCCGCCCGAGCCGAAGATGCGCCAGGTGATGACGACGCCGGTGCCGCCGCGCGCGACCGTGTCGTCGAGCATCCCCTCGAGGCTGCCAGAGGGGTGGTTGACCGACAGGAATTCGTCCGCGTCGAAGACCAGCACCCAGTCGGCGGCACCCACCACCGGCTCCTTCTGCGCGTGGTTCAGCGCCGAGGGCTGCGGCTTGATCCCCTCGGCGATGGTGTTGCGGCGGTGATAGCCGAGGCCAAGTTCCTCGAGCCGGATCAGCATGTCGTCGGTGCCGTCGGAGCAGTCGTTGGTGTAGACGAGGATGTCGGTGAACCCCACGGCAAGGTGGTGGGCGAACCATTCCAGCAGGAACGGCGCCTCGTCCTTCATCATCGACACCGCCAGGACGGTGCCATGTTTCGACGTGGGTTTGAGATGTTTCATGCCCGGAACGGCCTCTGCCGCGGTGTGGTCGTTTTCGCCTCACGCCGGGCGTAGCATGGCGCCCCCGCGCCGGTCCATGCCAGAGCTTGGCCGCCCGGCGATAGCTCAAAGCAGAATTCCCATATTTGACCGAACCGTGCCCCGGCGCGGCCGTATTTGTCTCTGAAAGGTGAACGCCACGGCGACAGACCGGTATCGGGCATAGACCAGGCGATGAGCAACTTTACCTACACGTCCTACACATCCTACCGCGAAGATTTCTTCTTCGGCGGGTTCACCCAGTTCCAGTTCAACGCGACCGGCGGCACCATCGACGATCCGGTGAACGGAATTTTGCCGCGCCTCGCCGCCGACGACACGTTCCAGCTGACGGAAAGCTTCACGCTCTACCCAGACCCCCTGGACCCCAGCATCAGCGTCGACCTGACCTATGTCGGCACGATCGAGGTGGGAGGCGAGCTGATGCCGGTCTTTGAAAGCATCTACTACGGCGACCTCTACCTGTTCTCGCAGGGCAGCGAGCGGCTGCCGTCCACGCTGAACGAGGCCGCAATCGTCGACGGTGACGAGTTCAGCTTCGCCCATTGTTTCGCCGAGGGCACGCTGATCGCCACGCCCGATGGCGAGGTCGAGGTCGAGAGCCTGGCGGCCGGCGACCTGGTGCTGACCGCTGACGGTCGCGCGGTGCCGGTGCAGTGGATCGGGGTCCAGACCCTGCGCCGGGGCTTTGCCCACGAGGGTCGCGCGCCGATCCGCATCGCAAGGGGCGCGCTGGGCGAGGGCCTGCCGCGCCGCGACCTGGTGGTGACGGCGGATCACGGGATGATCCTGGGCGGGATGATCGTGAACGCGGGCGCTCTGGTGAACGGAACGTCGATCACCGCCGTGCCGCGCGCGATGCTGCCGCCGCACTACCGCGTCAGGCATATCGAGACCGAGGCGCACGAGGTGCTGCTGGCCGAGGGCGCGCCGACCGAAAGTTTCGTCAGCTACGTCGGCCGCGTGGCCTATGACAATTTCGGAGACTACCTCGCGCTCCACGGCGCCGAGCGGGTGATCCCGGAAATGACCCTGCCGCGGATCACCGCGGCCCGGCTGCTGACCCCGACACTGCGCGCGCGGGTCCTGCCCGCGGATACGGCCGACGCAAAACGCGCGGCCTGAGCGGCCGCGCGCGGTATTTCAAGCCGGGACTGCGCGTCAGGCGGTACGCATCGCCGCCCCGCGCGGGGCGCGGAAGTGGCGCAGGTGCAGGAACACGATCAGCACGATGGCCGAGACCTGCAGCGCGAGCGCCACGCCGGTCAGGCTCCAGTAGGCGACCCCGAACTTGGCGATCAGCCCGGCCTTCACCAAGCCCGCGTTGATCCAGAAGTGCGTCAGCACCGAGAGCGCCACGGGCGGGCAGACGAGGGCGTAGTTGCCCGCGCTGATCGCCTCCCCGGTCAGGAAGCGCCGGACATAGCCGGTGGCAGCCAGTGCCGCGACCCCGAAGAGCGCGAAGATCACCTCGACCGACAGGAGCCGCGACAGCATCATCATCGTCTGCGCGTCCGCGACATGGGCGTCGAAGCTCACGTGCAGCCCGTGCGACTGGCGCAGCAGCAAGATGCCAAGGATCGTGGTGATCGGAATGACGATCATCAGCGTCGGCGCCTGTTCGGCGGAGACCCCGTGTTCCATGATCGCGCGCATGCCCAGCACCAGGCCCACGAGCGTGATCAGAACGGCGGCCACCAGGAAGAAGGTCGACAGGATCAGCGCGATGCCCGCTACGGTGGCATTGGTGCTGAGGGCGGCAGGGGCCGCGATGCCGACGCCGGTCATCGCCAGTGCGAAGGCGGGCAGCATCTGGGCGAAGGAATTGTTCTTGGTGCAGTCGAAGCCGCCCGTGGACGCGACCCGCGCAATGAACCCGCCCAGTTGGCGAAAGGCCAGGTAGCCCACGGCCAGGAAGGCGATCATCGCCAGCGGGAACAGGTATTCGACGATGGACCAGAGCCCCGGCACGAAGACGAGGCCGAGGATGAAGCCGCCGTTGATCGACATGGCGAGCGCCAGCGGCAGCGCCATCATCTGCGTCTGTGCGTTGGATCCTGCCAGCGCCCGACCCTTTTCGGAGGCCGCGAAGCCGCGCATCTTGCGCAGGTTCCAGATCAGGAGAGACAGGTTCGCCGCCCCGAAGACCGCGATCCCGATCAGCGCCACGACGATGGCCACCGTCATCGCGGGGTTGCCGGTGGCGAGCGCCGCGGCGATATCCTCGAACACCGGCACGGTGCGGCCGGGATGCGGGATCCAGTGCATGAGATACATGAAGAACGTGACGGACAGGCCGCCCGCGCCCACCGAGGCGAGGAAGTAGAGCGGCGTCCAGTTGTCGGCTGGCTTCGCGTGGGTGTGTTGCATGGTCTGAGTCTCCTTCATTGGAGACGGGTCTAGGCCATGCAACCGGGGCGTGTCGGTGACTTTGTTACCGGCGTCAATCTTTGCGCGCGTCAGCTGCCCCGGTAGGTCGAATACCCGTAGGGCGAGAGCAGCAGGGGCACGTGGTAGTGATCTTCCAGCGCCATGCCGAAGCGGATCGGCACCTGGTCGAGGAACATCGGCTCTGCCCCCGATTGCCCTGTCGCGCGCAGGTAGTCGCCGGCGTAGAAGACCAGCTCGTAAGTGCCGGTCTGGAAGGCGTCATGTGGCAGGATCGGCGTGTCGGTGCGCCCGTCGGCGTTGGTCACCATCTCGGCGACCTTGCGATGCGAGGTGCCGGCGGCGCGGTAGAGCACGATCTTTATGCCCTCGGCCGGGCCTCCGCGCGCGGTATCAAGCACATGGGTGGTCAGAAAACCGGGCATCGCGCGCCTCCTTGCCTTGGTCCGACCCTTTCGCAAGCCTTGCCCCCTTGCAACCCCCCGCTTCAATGGACAAGCCTGAGACGCAAGCACGGAGGCCTTCACGGATGCACAGATATCCCCGCGACATGACCGGCCACGGCGCCACCCCGCCTCACCCGCAGTGGCCGGGCGGGGCGAAGATCGCGGTCCAGATCGTGCTGAACTACGAGGAAGGCGGCGAGAACAACATCCTGCACGGCGACGCGGCCTCCGAGGCCTTCCTGTCCGAGATCACCGGCGCCGCGCCCTGGCCGGGCGAGCGGCACTGGAACATGGAATCGATCTACGAATACGGCGCGCGGGCCGGGTTCTGGCGGTTGCACCGGATGCTGTCCGACTTGCCCGTCACGGTCTACGGCGTCGCAACGGCGCTTGCCCGCGCGCCCGAGCAGGTCGCCGCGATGCAGGGCGCAGGCTGGGAGATCGCCTCGCACGGGCTGAAATGGGTCGAGCATCGCGACATGCCGGAGGCGGAAGAGCGCGCCCAGATCGCCGAGGCGATCCGCCTCCACGCCGAGGTGACGGGGGAGCCGCCGCGCGGCTTGTACACCGGGCGCTGCTCGGTGAACACGATGCGGCTGGCCGCAGAGACCGGGCAGTTCGCCTACATCTCCGACGATTACTCCGACGACCTGCCTTACTGGCGCCGCTTCGGTGCGCGCGACCAGCTGATCGTGCCCTACACGCTCGACGTGAACGACATGCGCTTCGCCATTCAGGCAGGCTTTGCCGAGGGCGCGCAGTTCGAACGCTACATCACCGACAGTTTCGATTGCCTCTATGCCGAGGGGCAGGCGGGGGCGCCCAAGATGATGTCGATCGGTCTGCACTGCCGCCTTGCCGGGCGGCCGGGACGCGCGCAGGCGCTGAAGCGCGCGCTGGATCACATGGCGGGCCACGAGGGCGTCTGGTTCGCCACCCGGCTTCAGATCGCCGAGCATTGGGCGGCGACCCACCCGCCGAAACCGCGTCTGCGCCCTTCGGAAATGGGTCTTGCAGAGTTCGTGGTCACGTTCGGCGGCATCTTCGAGCACTCCCCTTGGATCGCCGAACGCGCCCATGCGCTGGAGCTTGGGCCGGCCCATGACAGCGCCCGCGGCGTCCAGTCCGCGCTCGCCCGCGTCTTCCGCTCGGCATCGGAGGAGGAGCGGCTCGGCGTCCTGCGCGCCCACCCCGACCTGGCCGGAAAACTGGCCGCGGCCAAGCGCCTGACGGCGGAGTCCACCGCCGAGCAGGCCAGCGCCGGGCTTGACGCCTTGACCGATGAAGAGAGGGCCGCGTTCACAACGCTGAACGACGCCTACACCGGAAAATTCGGCTTCCCCTTCATCATCGCCGTGCGAGACAACACCAAGGCCTCGATCCTTGCCGCCTTCGAGCGCCGCGTGGATCAGGACCGCGCGACCGAGTTCGCCGAGGCCTGCCGCCAGGTCGAACGCATCGCGGAACTGCGCCTCATCGAGAAGCTGGGATGAGCCGCGACATCGTGATCCAACCCCTGACCGCCACCGCCTTCGCCCCTTTCGGCGAGGTGCTGGAGGCCCGCGGCGAGCCCGACAGGCTGATCAACCAGGGCCTTTGCGGCCGCTTTCACGACCTGGCCACGATCGACATCCGCGACGGCCGCGCGGGGATCAGCCTGTTCCGGTCGGAAACCCGCGCGCTGCCCTACGCGCTCGAGATGGTCGAACGCCATCCGCTCGGCTCGCAGGCCTTCGTGCCGATGTCCTTCGACCCGTTCCTCGTGATCGTCGCGCCCGAAGCGGGCGGCATCCCCGGCACGCCGCTCGCCTTCCGCACCGCGCCGGGGCAGGGGGTGAACATCGCGTGCGCCTGCTGGCACGGGGTGCTCACTCCGCTCCACGCGCCGGGTCTTTTCGCCGTCATCGACCGGATCGGTGAGGGCGCGAACCTCGAGGAACACTGGTTCGACCAGCCCTGGACGGTGCGCGACGCCTGAGCCTCTGGGGCGCCCCCGCTTCTCTGTTTCCCAAATATCCCCGCCGGAGGCTCCGCCGCTCCCAAACCTCCCTGACCTAGCCAGGGAAGCGCGGGAGCGTTCGTGCCTGTCAGAGCGGCACAATGGTCGCCATGCCGCGCGCCACCGCTTCCTCCACAATGGCCGCCGCGACGGCGAGATCCTGCAACCCCACGCCGGTGCCGTCGAAAAGCGTGATCTCGTCGCGCGATGTCCGCCCGGGATGCGCGCCGTTGATGACCGCGCCCACCGGCGTCACGGCGCCCGCCGTGATCAGCCCCGCCGCGACCGCGTGCTGCGCCTCGCCGATGCTCACGCTTTGCGCGACCTCGTCGGTGAAGACGGTCGCCCGCGCCAGCAGCGTCGCCTCGACCTCCTGCTTGCCCTTGGTGTCCGTGCCCATGCAGGCGAGATGCGTGCCGGGCGAGACATGGGCCGCCATCAGCGACGGCGCGAAACTGGAGGTGATGGTGATGATCACGTCGGCCTCGGCCAGCTCCGGAAGCTCCACCGCCTCGAACGGCACGCCGGCCGCCTCGGCCACGTGCGCGAGGGTCGGCAGCATCTCGGGGTGGTAGTTCCAGCCGATGACCTTTTCGAATGTCCGCGTCTCCAGCGCCGCGCGGAGCTGGAAGGTCGCCTGGTGCCCCGCGCCGACCATGCCCAGAACCTTGGCGTCAGGGCGCGCGAGGTGCTTGATCGAGACCGAGGAGGCCGCCGCGGTGCGGAGCGCCGTCAACAGGTTGCCGCCGACCATCGCCCTGACCCGGCCCGAATCCGGGTCGAACAGGAACACGGTCGACTGGTGGTTGATGATCCCGCGCCGCTCGAGGTTGTGGGGCCAGTAGCCGCCCGCCTTCAGCCCCAGCACGCCACCCGCCGCGTCGAAGCCGCCCTTGAAGCCGTAGAGCGCATCCTCGTGCCCCAGCGCCTCGCGGACGACGGGAAAGTTCACCGCCGCGCCCGAGGCCATGGCGGCGAAGACCTGTTCCACCGCGTCGAAGGCCGCGCGCCGGGTCAGCAGGTCGGCGATCATCCCCTCGGGGACGATCACAAGCTCATGCGCCGGGGCCTTTCCGCCGTCCATGCTCAGTAGGCCTTGCCGCGCGCGGAGACGGGCCAGACCACCTCGACCTTGCCGCCGCGCAGGCCGACATACCAGTCGTGAACGTTGCAGGTCGGGTCGCAATGGCCGGGCACGAGCTTCAGCTTTTCATTCACTTTCAGAACCCCGGTTGGGTCGGAAACCACCCCGTGCTCGTCCGAGCATTTCACATATTCAACATCGTCCCGTCCGAAGACCACCGGCAGCCCGCTGTCGACCGATTGCGCCTTGAGCCCGGCATCGACGATGGCCTTGTCCGCCTTCGCATGGCTCATCACGCTCGTCAGGATGAACAATGCGTTCTCCCATTCGCCTTGGTCGATGCGCTGGCCATTCTCGTCGAGGATGCGGCCGTAATCGGCATCCATGAAGGCGTAGGACCCGCACTGAAGCTCGTTGTAGACGCCTGACGTGCTCTCGAAATAGTAGCTGCCGGTGCCGCCGCCGCCGACGATGTCGCACTCCAGCCCCTCGGCCTTCAGAGCGTCCACCGCATCTTTCACCTGCGCCACGGCGAGGTCGATCTTGGCCTTTCGGTCGGCGTATTTGTCGAGGTGCTGCATCGCACCCTGGTAAGCCTGGATGCCGGAGAATTTCAGCCCCGGCGCGGCGTCGATTGCCTTGGCGATCTCCACCACTTCGGGCGCCGTCGTCACGCCGCAGCGACCCGCGCCGCAGTCGATTTCCACGAGGCATTCGATGGTGGTGCCATGCGTCTGCGCCGCCGCCGACAGGTCGGCGACGTTGGCCACGTCATCGACGCAGACGATGGTGCGCGCGCCGAGCTTGGGCAGGTGGGCGAGCCGATCGATCTTGGCGGGGTTGCGGACCTGGTTCGACACCAGAACGTCGGTGATGCCGCCGCGCGCGAAGACCTCGGCCTCGCTGACCTTCTGGCAGCAGACGCCGCAGGCACCGCCGAGCGCGACCTGCAACTGCGCCACGTCGACCGACTTGTGCATCTTGCCATGCACCCGGTGGCGCATGCCGTGGGCGCTTGCGTAATCGCCCATCTTCTTGATGTTGCGCTCCAGCGCGTCGAGGTCGAGGATCAGGCAGGGCGTCTGGATCTCGGCCTCGTCCATGCCGGGCAGGGCGGGGATGTCGTAGCCCACCTCGAGGCTGGCGATGTCGGTCAGGTCTTTCATGGCAGGTCTCCGGTTGGGTCGGGGGTGCCGGGTTGAAGCCCGGCCTACGGAATGGGTCTGGCCCTACATCCAGGGC
This sequence comes from uncultured Roseicyclus sp., assembly GCA_937139335.1. Taxonomy (GTDB): domain Bacteria; phylum Pseudomonadota; class Alphaproteobacteria; order Rhodobacterales; family Rhodobacteraceae; genus Roseicyclus. The sequence continues at coordinate 47,908 of CAKZPN010000006.1, forward strand.
AGCTTGTCGAGGTCCACGTTGCCGCCGGTGATGATGACGCCGACGCGCTTGCCGCGGAAGACTTCCGGGTTCTTCAGGATCGTCGCGAGCGGCACGGCGCAGGAGGGCTCCATCACGATCTTCATCCGCTGCCAGGTCAGCTTCATCGCGTCCACGATCTCCTCCTCGGAGGCGGTCAGGATGTCGGTCACGTAGCGCGACACGAAATGCCAGGTGTTCTCCTTCAGCGGCACCTTCAGCCCGTCCGCGATTGTATTCGGCGCGTCATCGGCGATGATGTGGCCCGCCTTGAAGCTGCGGAAGGCGTCGTCGGCCTGTTCCGGCTCGGCGGCGTAGATTTCGATGTCCGGCGCGAGCGTGCTGAGCGTCAGGCAGCAGCCCGAGACCATGCCGCCGCCGCCGATCGGGGCGATGACGGCGTCGAGCCCCTCGACCTGGTCGAGCAACTCGCGCGAGCAGGTGGCCTGCCCGGCGATCACGCGGGGGTCGTTGTAGGGGTGGACGAAATCCGCGCCGGTGCGGGCATGGACCTCGGCAAAGACGGCCTCGCGCGACGTGGTGGAGGGCTCGCATTCGGTTATCTCGCCACCGTAGCCGCGCACGGCGGCCTTTTTCGCCTCAGGTGCCGTGCGGGGCATGACGACATGGCAGGGGATGCCGCGCCGCCCGGCGGCGTAGCTGAGCGACAGCGCGTGGTTGCCCGAGCTGTGGGTGGCCACGCCCTTTTCGGCCTGCTCGTCGGACAGACCGAAGACGGCGTTGCACGCCCCGCGCACCTTGAAGGCGCCGGCCTTCTGGAAGTTCTCGCATTTGAAGAACAGCTCGGCCCCGGTCAGCTCGTTGAAATAGCTCGAGGTCAGGACCGGCGTGCGGTGGATATAGGGCGCGATCCGCTCGTGGGCGGCGACCACGTCGTCGAAGGTGGGAATCGGGGTGGTGGGTGCGTCTTTCATCGTCGCCTCACTCGGCGGCCAGCGCCATTTGCGCGGCCGTGTTGCGATAGACCTCCTGCGCGGCAGCGACACCGGAACCGAGCCGGATGTCGAGGCCCAGGTCCACCATCACCATCTCCGCCGTGGCGATACCGCTCAGAGCCATGACGTCGGTGAGCATCCCGAGGTGCCCGATGCGGAACACCTTGCCCGCGACCTGCCCCAGACCCGCGCCGAAGGCGACGCCATACCGTTCGCTCGCATGGCTGACGATGCGCGCGGCGTCGAAGCCCTCGGGCGTGCGGATCGCGCTGACCGTGTCGGAATAGAGCGCGGGACGCGCGGCGCACAGGTCCAGCCCCCAGGCCTCGACCGCGGCTCGGATGCCGGTGGCGATGCGGGTGTGGCGTGCAAAGACGTTGTCGAGCCCTTCCTCCAGCAGCATGGCTGAGGCGAGCTTCAGTCCGTTCAGCAGGCCGACGGCGGGCGTGTAGGGGTAGGCGTTGGCGGCATAGCCCTTGGCCATGTCGTGGATGTCGAAATAGGTGCGCGGCAGGCCCCCGGTCTTCGCGGCGCCCATGGCTTTCGGCGAGAAGGCCGCGATGCCGAGGCCCGCAGGCAGCATGAAGCCCTTCTGCGAGCCGGTCACGGCCACGTCGACGCCCCAGCCGTCGAACTCGAACGGCATCGAGCCGATGGAGCTGACACCGTCGACGAAGAGCAGCGCGGGGTGACCCGCTGCATCCATCGCTCGGCGCACGCCCGCGATGTCCGAGCGAACGCCGGTCGCGGTCTCGCTGTGCGTGGCCAGCACCGCCTTGAACTTGTGCGCGCTGTCGGCGGTCAGGATCTCCTCGAACCGCGCGATGTCGATGCCTTCGCCCCAGGCGCTGTCGACGATCTCGACCGTCAGCCCGTGGCGCTGGCACATGTCGATCCACTTCTGCGAGAACATGCCGTTGCGGGCCGCAAGCACGGTGTCGCCGGGGGAGAGCGTGTTGGTGATGCCGGTTTCCCAGCCGCCGGTGCCGGTGGACGGGAAGATGAACACCTCGGCCGTGGCCGATTTCAGCACCCGCTTCACGCCGTCGCGGGCAGGGTGCAGGATGTCCTTGAACAGGCTCGAGCGGTGGTCGAGCGTGGGCAGGTCGCAGGCCCGGCGCAGGCTTTCGGGCATGTTGGTGGGGCCGGGAATGAACACCGGATTCTGCAGGCTCATCGGCGAGGTCTCCTCATCTCTCGCATTCAGACTAGCTAGACGGCCGGCGCCGCACAATTTTTTTGAAAACGTTTTTCAAAAATGCTAGTGTGCAGCGAAATCATTTGTTTTCAACGGGTTGGTATTTTTCACATGGTGAAACGCTTTTTCACGGTACCAGAGCGAGGCCCAGATGCGTGACGACGCCGCCGAATCCCCGCGCCCCGCGCCGACCCGTGGTCGCGGCAGGCCCAAGGCCTGGACAGACAAGTCGGACCAGAACACGATCAAGTCGCTCGACCGCGCGATGGCGGTGTTCGAGCATCTGTCGACCACGCCGGGCGCGACCCTGTCGCAGCTTGCCGCCGACACCGAGCAGGCGCCCGCCACGGTCTACCGCATCCTGACCACGCTCGAGGCGCGGGGGCTGGTGGAATTCGACGCCGCGGCGCAGCTCTGGCACGTCGGGCCGCGCGCCTTCCTGATCGGCGCGCGCTTCCTGCGCCGCACCTCGGTGGTGGACCGGGCCCGCCCGATCCTTCGGCGGCTGATGGAGGCGACGGGGGAGACCGCGAACCTCGGCATCGCGCGCGAAACCCACGTGCTTTTCGTGAGCCAGGTCGAAAGCCACGCCTCGATCCGCGCCTTCTTTCCGCCCGGAACCCTGTCGCCGATGCACGCCTCGGGGATCGGCAAGGCGCTGCTTGCGCAGATGACCGACGACCGGCTGTCGCGCTACATCGCCACCGCGCCGCTCGACCGCTTCACCGCGCGCACGCTGACCGACCCGGGCGATCTGCGCGCCGACCTGCAGGAGACCCGCGCGCGCGGCTTCGCGCTCGACGACGAGGAAAAGACCGAAGGCATGCGCTGCGTCGCCGCACCGGTCTTCGACTGGAACGGCGAGGCGGTGGCGGGCCTGTCGGTCTCGGGCCCGGTCGGCCGCGTCTCGGCGCGTGATCTGCCGCGCTTCGCCGAGGCCGTGGCCCGCGCCGCCGCCGACCTTTCTGCCGCGCTGGGGGCGGAGCGGCGGGCCTGACGGCCTCTGGCGCAAGTCCGTCCGCCCCGAAGGGTCAGATGACCTCGACGGTAAGATCGCCCACGCCGTCGACATGCCCGGTCATCACGTCGCCGCGCGCGATGGGTCCGACACCGGCGGGCGTTCCGGTCATGATGATGTCGCCCGGCATCAGCTCGAAATAGCGCGAGAGGATCGCGATCATCTCGGGCGTTTTCCAGATCATCTGGTTCAGGTCGCCCTCCTGCCTGGTCTCGCCGTTCACCTTCAGCCAGATCGCGCCGTCGGTGGGGTGGCCGATCTCGGCGGCGGGCCGCAGCGGGGTGCAGGGTGCGGAGTGGTCGAAATTCTTGCCGATCTCCCACGGGCGCCCGAGCTTCTTGGCCTCGCCCTGCAGGTCACGCCGCGTCATGTCGAGACCGATGCCGTAGCCATAGACATGGTCCAGCGCGACCTCGACGGGGATGTTCGAGCCGCCCTTGGACAGCGCCACGACCAGCTCGATCTCGAAATGCACGTCGCTGGTTTCGGTCGGATAAGGGAAATCGCCGAAATGGATGGTATCGGGGCTCTTCTGGAAGAAGAACGGCGGCTCCTTGTCCGGGTCGGCGCCCATCTCGATCGCGTGGGCGGCGTAGTTGCGGCCGATGCAATAGACCCGGCGCACCGGAAAGGTGGATTGCGACCCCGCGACCGGGAAACGCGTGACGGGGGCTGGCGGGAACAGGTCGGTGGTCATGAGGCTGGTCCTTGCGGTCTGGGGTAGATACAACGGTTCCGCCCTGCCGTAGCGCGCAGCGGGGGTCAGGCGAAAGGCGCATCTGTCCCTTATCGGCGATGGTGGTGGGATTGTGCCGGACATCGGCCCGTGTCGTCCAGCGGCGGATCAGGTCGCCTCGGGCGTTTCCTCCACGACGACACGGAACTTTCCCGCGTCCCATTCATTGCCTTGGCGCAGCACCAATTCCCATGCGAGTGTTTCTTCATGTTTGACCCAGATGCCTGCGTCATCTTCAATCCGGCGTCCGGAAAAAAGAAGCAAGACGCCCGCGCGCCCCAGCTTCTGCGGCTGATCGAGAACAATCCGCGGATCGCGTTGTGCCAGCTTCGCAAACCGCAAGACCTCGAGCGCGAGGTGCAGCGCGCCTCTGCAGAAGGCTTTGCCACGGTCATCGCGGCCGGCGGCGACGGTACGATTTCGGGAGTCGCGGGCGCCTTGGTGGACAATGGGGCGCGGCTTGGCATCGTGCCGATGGGCACGTTCAACTTTCTCGCGCGCAGCCTGAACATCCCCGAGGACACGGAAGAGGCGCTTGCTGTCGCGCTCGACGGGACGGATGCGCCCCTCAGCGTTGGCGACGTGAACGGCCAGATCTTCCTCAACAACGCGAGCCTCGGCGCCTATGCCGCCGTGCTCGAGGTGCGGGAGGGGGTCTATCGGCGCTGGGGCCGCAGCCGGCCCGCGGCCTACTGGTCGGTGCTGGTGGCGATGCTCACGCTCTACCGACCGCTGAAGATGCGGATCACCATCGACGGCACCGTGGTCGAGCTGAAGTCGCCGATGGCCTTCGTCGCCAGCAGCGCCTACCAGCTCGAGCAATACAATTTCGACGGGATCGAGGCCGTGCGGGACGGCAAGCTGGCGCTCTTCGTCGCGCCGAATTCGGGGCGCCTGATGCTGTTGTGGCGGGCGCTGAAGGTGCTGTTCGGTGGCGTGCGGCGCGGAACCGACTACCGGCTCTTCACCGGGCAGGAAATCCTGATCGAGACCCGGCGCGCGACCTCGCTTGTCGCGCGCGACGGCGAACGCGGGCGGATGGCGGGCCCCTACCGCTTCCGGCTTCTGAAGGACGCCTTGACCGTGCGGGTGCCGCCGTCCGTGCCAAGGACAGAGGGCGAGACGCCTGTTCTTGCCGCGCAATCCACCCCGTCGCCGGATCCAGGGCCGGTCCCGTCGGCCTGATGCGACTCGTCCTGCTCACAGACCTGCATTTCGGCCGCGCGCAGCCCGACCTTGTCCAGCCCTTGCTCGACCAGGTCGCGCGGGCGAACCCCGACCTCGTGGTGATCGCGGGCGACTTCGTGCAGCGCGCCCGTGCGGGCCAGTTCCAGATGGCGCGCGCCTTTCTGGATCGCCTTGGGCGAGACTGGATCGCGGTGCCGGGCAACCACGATGTTCCGCTCTACAATCTGCCGGAGCGGGTGCTGGCGCCGCGAAGCGCGTTCCGGCGCTGGATCACCCCCGAGACGGAGCCGGAAGTGGGGGCCGATGACGCGCGGATCGTGGGCATCGACACCACCAGCCGCTGGCACCATCAGCGCGGCCGCATCAGCCGGGCCCAGATTGCGCGCGTCGGCCGGATCATCGAGGAAGAAGGCGGGCGGCGCACCGTGATCCTGGTCGCGCATCACCCGTTCCACCACCGGCCCGAGGTGGAGAAGAAGGTGATGATCGGCGGTGCGGAGGCGCTGGACCGCTGGTCGGACTGCGGCCCCCATGTGATCTTGTCGGGGCACCTGCACACTTGGGCGGTCGAGCCCTTCGTCTCGCGCAAGAGCCGCTCGATGACCCTGCAGGTGCATTGCGGCACCGGCCTGTCCACCCGGCTGCGGGGCGAGCCGAACGATTTCGCCATCATCGACGTCGAGGGCGACCGGCTGGAGATCTGCCGCATGGCCGAGACCGGCCGGAACACCTTCACTGAGCTGGCCCGGTCGTCCTTTCGCCGCACCGAGGTCGGCTGGCGCGAGGCAGGGGCCAGGTGACGGACGAAGCTGGGGTGTTCCACGTCGCCCGCCGCAAGCAGAAGACGCCGCGCCGGGCGTACCCGGCGCGGCGCATGTGACGGCAACCAGGTCAGATCGTCTGTCCGCCCGAGACCTCGATCCGCTGCGCGGTGACCCAGCGATTTTCGTCCTGCAACAGGCTCGCGATCATCGGGCCGATATCGTCAGGCACGCCGACACGCCCAAGCGCCGTCATGCCGGCGAACTGGGCGTTCACCTCGTCGTTGTCCCGCACGAGGCCGCCCCCGAAATCGGTCTCGATGGCGCCGGGCGCCACGGCGTTGACGCAGATGCCGCGCACACCGAATTCCCGCGCCATGTAGACCGTCAGCATCTCCACGGCGGCTTTTGCCGCTGAATAGGCCGCGAAGCCCGGAAACGTCACCCGCGACAGGCCTGTCGAGAAATTCACGATGCGTCCGTTATCGGCCAGCAGGGGCAGCAGGGCCTGCACGAGGAAGAAGACCCCCTTGACGTGGACCTGGAACAGGCCGTCGAACTGGACTTCCGTGGTGTCCTCGATCATCGCGAATTCGCCATGGCCGGCATTGTTGACGAGATAGTCGAAGCTGTCGCGGCCCCAGACCTCCTTCAGGCGCGCGCGCAGGGTGTCGGCGAAGGCCGGAAAGCTCGCCGTGTCTGCCATGTCGAGTTGCAGGGCCACAGCCTGGCGGCCAAGGTCGAGGATCTCGTCCACGACGTCCTTGGCTTGGTCCGCGTTCGAGCGGTAGGCGACGATGACGTCGTTGCCGCCGCGGGCGATCGAAATGGCGGTGTTGCGGCCAAGGCCGCGGTTGGCGCCGGTGACGAGTGCGATCTTGTTCATCGGAGGGTCCTTTCTGGTGTTGCGATGTCCGATGACCTAAGGAATTCCCACCCGGCGGTGTTGCCCATTCCTTCCCGGTTCTTGCCTATTCCCGCTACGCCCTTTCGCAGATCGCCGAAATCGGCCATATATCGACCATGTACATTGCCCGAAACAGTCTGGCCCTAGCTCCGCTTCTTGATGGGTGCAGACGCTACGCCGACGCCTGGGCTCTGCCCGACGGCTCTGCCCCCACGCCGGTTCCCGGCATTTCCGTCGTCCGTTCCCTGCATCCGGGCGAGTTGCAGGTCGCCGTACAGAAGCCTGTTGTCGCCATGCTCCTTCAGGGCCAGAAACGCGTCACCACGCATTGCAGCAGTTTCGAGTACGCGCCGGGGGAGGCGATGGTGATCTCGGCCGACATCCCGACGCTCAGCCAGATCACGCGGGCGAGCGCGGCGTTTCCGTACTATTCCCTGGTGCTGGAACTGGACCCTGCGATTCTCCGCGATCTGTGCAGTGCGGTTCCCCCTACGCCCGGCGAAGCCCGAACCGTCCGGGTGGAGCCGATCGACGCCGATGTCGCGGATGCGGCACTTCGGCTGGTGCGGTTGTTCGGTCACCCCGAAGCCTTGACGGCGCTGGGCGGCGGCCTGTTGCGCGAGTTGCATTACTGGCTTCTCATGGGGGTGCATGGCCCCGCGATCCGTGCGCTGGGCGCCGTGGACAGCCATTCGGAGCGGATCGGGCGCGCCGTCGCCATTCTGCGCCGGGAATTCTTGCGGACGATACGGGTGGACGAACTGGCGGAAGCCGCCGGAATGAGCGAAACCGCGTTCCACAGGCATTTCCGGGCGATCACGACCTTGTCGCCGTTGCAGTTCCAGAAGCAGCTCCGCCTGATCGAAGCCAGACGGCTGATGCTGGCCGAGGGCATAGGGATCTCCCAGGCCGCCTATTCCGTCGGCTACGCCAGCGTGTCGCAATTCACCCGCGAATACGGACGGCTGTTCGAGGCGTCACCCGGCAAGGACATGCGCCTCGCGCGGGCCGGCGGCTGATTTCCCGGCGGAAGCGGCGTGTAGGCCACGGTCATGGCGGGTGCGGGCGTGGGAAGCTTGCGGGCAAGGTCGATGAGTCTGTTCAAACTTATTCTCCGATTGCGGGCCCGGCCCCGGAAGGGCCGAGCCGCGGGCTTGTCGGTCAGGCCGCCTTGAAGCCGGCTTCCCGGAACCAGGTCTCGGCATCCGCGCCGGCGGGCAGCATCATCGGCACGCTCTCGTCCGTGACGGCGCGCCACACTGCGCGGGCCACGTCTTCGGCCTCGGTCTTCTCGGTCGCACTCTGAAGCGTCTGAAAATGCCCCTGCACGAAGGCGCCGTAGGGGTCCGGAACATCCATGCCCATCCGCGCCATCGCGTTGCGCCCGAACGAGGTTCCCGGTGCGCTGCCGGGCAGGACGAGACGGGCGCGCACCCCGAATTCTGCCGCTTCCATGGCGAAGCTTGTCGTGAAGGCATTCAGCGCCGCCTTGCTGGCACTGTAGATCGACAGGGCGGGAAGGGCGCGCAGCGTGACGCTGGAGCTGATGTTGACGATCACGCCACTGCGCTGCGTCCGCATTCCGGGCATGACGGCCCGCGTCATCGCCATGGCGCCCAGCACGTTGGTCTCGAACAGCTCCCGGGCCCGGGCGATTTCGGCGCCTTCCAGCACGTTGAGCATGCCGACGCCGGCGTTGTTGACCAGCGCATCGAGCGGACCGGCCTCGGCCATCGCGGCCGCGATGCTGTCGGGGTTCGTCACGTCGAGCGGCAGGATCCGCAACCGATCCGAAGCGGGAAGCCCCTCGGGCGAGGGTGCGCGCATCGTCGCGATGACCTCCCAGCCCTCGTCGAGGAATCGCGCTGCGATGGCTTGGCCAAAGCCGGAGGAACAGCCGGTGATGAGAATGCGGGGCATGACGGTATCTCCTTTTGTGTCTGAGGCAGAGATAGACACGCCTTTCCGAACGATCTATCAATGAATGTCCAGAAGTCTTCATCGAAAGTCCAAACCCGATGGCTGATAGCGAAGACCCGCTCTCCAGTGTCGTTGCCCTGCTGAAGCCTGCACCGTCGATCTCGAAGATGGTCGAGGCCGGAGGGCGGTGGCGGGTCGAGCGTTCCGACATGGCAAGCCCGTTCTATTGCGCGATCGTCGAAGGGCGCTGCCATCTCGCGGTCGCCGGCCGCGAACCGGTCACGCTCGTGGCAGGGGATTTCGTGTTGATCCCCGACCTTCGCGGCTTCTCCATGTATGGCGAGGTCTCTGGGGCGCCGGGCGCGACCCGCCTGCCGCTCGAGACGGGACCGGGTATTTTCAGGCTGGGGCCGCCCGCCGCGCCGGTCGAGATGCGCGCCCTGGTGGGTCATTGCCGCTTCGACGCCCCGGCCAAGGACCTGCTGCTGTCGCTCCTGCCGGAGATGATCCACGTGCGCGGCGAAGCCCGGCTGATGGCGCTGGTGCCCGTGATCCATGACGAGACGCGCGCTGACCGGCTAGCCCGTGGCATGATCCTCGAACGCCTGCTCGAGGTTCTGCTGATCGAGGCCCTGCGATCAAGCCCCGGCCCGGCCCTGGCGCCCGGGCTGCTGCGTGGCCTGTCCGACCCGCACCTGGCCGGTGCCCTGCGCCGGATCCACGCCGATACGTCGGGCGCGCTGTCGGTTGCCGGTCTCGCGCGCGGGGCCGGCATGTCGCGATCAGCCTTCTTCGAGCGTTTCCGGGCCGAGGTCGGCAAGACCCCCATGGAGTACGTCACCGCCTGGCGGATGGCCGTGGCCAAGCACCTTCTGCAGCAGGGCGGGCTGACCAACACGGACATCGCCCTGCGGGTCGGCTACGGCTCTGCAAGTGCTTTCGGCATGGCCTTCGCGCGACACGAGGGCGTGTCGCCCGGCGCATTCGCGAAACAGCACGGCAAGAATGGCTGGAACGGTCCCGTAGCGCCGGGCATCGAGCACTGATCGGGCTGGAGCGTGGGCAATCGGCAACGCCTGGCCTCGTGATCCGGAACGAGGCCAGGCTGGAAGTGTCAGGGCAACTTTGCCAGGATCAGACGTCCTGCCGATCGGCCGAAAACGCCACCTCGCGTTGCGCTTCGATCGCGGTGCGCCGCTGCGTCAAGGCAGTGGAGATGGACTCGTAGGCCGTGCTGCCGAGTGCGAGACGGAGAGGAGGCTCGGCGCTGTCGGCGGCCGCGATCATTGCCGCCACGGTCCGGGCACCATCCCCTTTCAGCACGAAACCTCCGCCGTCAATCGCGCGCCGCACATCGCCGGCCGGGGTGTTGTCGTAGACATCCATCGGCGCGGGCCGAACCAGACCGGCCCCGAAGTTCGTGGCGGTGGGGCCGGGCTCTGCGAGGATGAAGTCGATACCGAACGGCGCGACCTCCTGCGCGACGGCTTCGACGAAGCCCTCGATGCCCCATTTCGTCGCGTGATAGAGGCTGAAGTTCGGATAGGCGATCTGCCCGCCCTCCGACGACACCTGAAGCACGCGTCCGCCCCCCTGACGGCGCAGATGCGGCAGGGCGGCGCGGACAAGCTGGATCGAGCCGGTCAGGTTGGTGGCGATCTGGTGATCTATCTGCCCGTCCTCAAGCTCTTCCGCCGCACCGAACAGACCGTAGCCGGCGTTGCTGACGACGATGTCGATCCGGCCCATGCGCCCGAAAGCCTCGTCCACGACCGCGCGGAGCCTCGCGGTATCCGTCACATCAAGCAACATGGTGGTCAGGGCCTCGCCATAGGTCCGCGCAAGGTCGGACAATGCGTCCTCGCGTCGAACCGTTCCGACGACGCGGTCGCCGCGGGCGAGAAGCTGTTCGGCCAGTTCGCGGCCAAGCCCCGAGGATGCGCCGGTGATGAACCAGGTCTTGCTCATGAGAATATCTCCTACTGAAGGTGCTCGGCTGATGTAGACCCGGCTCATTGGTGGTATAAGAAGGCCAGTATCGGATGGGTAAGTGAGAAACATTCAACAATGGCGCGCCCGAGCTTGAACGATCTCGCGGCCTTCGCAGCGGTCGCCCACCATCTGAGTTTTCGCAAGGCGGCGGACGCGATGGGCGTGTCGCGCTCGGCCCTGAGCCACACCCTGATCGGGCTCGAGCGGACCCTCGGGGTGCGGCTGCTCAACCGGACCACCCGCAGCGTTTCGCTGACCGAGGTCGGCGCCCGGCTGCTCGCGAACCTCGGGCCGGTGCTGCAGGACCTCGATACGGCGCTCGACTCGCTTGCCGAGGTGCGCGGAACGCCGAGCGGGACACTGCGGATCAATGCCAACAAGAGCGGGGCCGCGATCTTGCTGCGCGACGTCTTGCCGGGCTTCCTCGCCGCGCATCCCGAGGTCGAGGTCGACCTCGTGTCGGAGGGGCGCCTCGTGGACATCGTCGAACACGGGTTCGATGCCGGCGTCCGCCTCGCCGAAGCCGTGCCGCAAGATATGGTCGCGGTCAGGTTCGGCGGCGATGTCCGTTTCCTCGCGGTGGCGTCGCCGTCCTATCTGGAAGGCCGCGATCCCCCGGTCACGCCGAACGACCTGCACGCCCACCGCTGCCTCCGCCAGCGTCTGCCGAGCGGAAAGCGCTATCGCTGGGAGTTCGCGAGACACGGGGCCGAGGTGATGATCGATGTTCCGGGCGTGCTCACCCTGGATGACAGCGACCTTCTGGTGGAGGCGGCGGCGCAGGGACTTGGCATCGCCTATGTGCCGGAGGGCACCGCGCGCAACCATTTGACCTCGCGCCAGCTTTTGACGGTGCTGGAGGATTGGTGCCCCCCGGGTCCGGGGCTGGCGCTTTACTACCCCCGCAACCGTCATGTCCCGGCCGGCCTCAGGGCCTTCATTGACGCGATCAGGGTGGCCGACCGAAGCTAGGGGAAGTCGCGTCTCATGGGGGCGGGTCAGGAGTTGCCATCGTGGCGCTGGCCGCCGCATTGCACACGCGACCTAGCTGCAGAGCTTTTCCAGAAGCCTTGCAAACTCGGCTTGCTCACGAGGGTTCAGCCGGGCGAGCTTTTCGCCGTATCGGCGCGCCAGCACGGCGCGGGCCTGTGCGAGCTTTTCACGCCCGTCATCGGTCAGGTCGAGGCGATGCCGACGCAGGTCCTGCGTGTCGATTGCCCGGACGATGAGACCCTTGGCCTGAAAATTCTTCAGGTAGGCCGTGATCGTCGGCTTCGGCATCGAAAGGTGCCGTGCCAGTTCCGCCGGGTAGGGGCGGTCTTCCACACCGTCGAGGACGAAGAATTCCTTGGGCTCAATGCCCAGCGCCTCGATGCCCGGTGCCGCCGCGGTCAGCCCAACTCCAGCAACCGGCTGCTTTTCACAAGCTATGCCGGGCTTCTCGGCTTCGAAGCCTTCAGTCTCGTGCCGGAACTGCTGACGCAGCCACTTCAGGTGATCGTCGGAGGGCGGCGCGGCAACACCGGCCAGTATGAGGCCGGGCACAAGCTGTTCAATCTCTCTCCCGCCACCGAGAAGGACATCTTTGTCGTCGAGGGGGCCGGCCACTACGACATGTACTACAAGCCGGAATACGTGAACCCGGCGATCGACCGGCTCGCGCCGTTCTACGCGAGACATCCTGGCGTCTGAGGACGGGGCCACGCATGTCCGCAGACGCGGCAATTTCCATCCAGCGCCCCCACAGCCCTGTTCATTGCCGGCGCCGTCCCCGCGCGCAGAAGGGGGGACGGCGCCTGTCACCTTGTCAGCGTGCGCCTGCGATGTTGAACCCGCCATCGACCAGAATGCTCTGCCCGGTGATGTAGCGGGCTGCATCCGTGCAGAGCCAGACCGCCACATCGCCCACGTCGTCGGGCAGAGCCAACCGCTTCAGGCCGGTATGTGCGGCGATGGCGGCAAGCATCGGTTCGGGCATCCCGTCGCTCATCGCTGTCAGGGTCATGCCGGGGCTGACATTGTTGATGCGGATCCCGTCCGCGCCCGTCTCCAGCGCCAGCACGCGCGTCATGGCGTCGACCGCTGCCTTGCTCGCCGCATATGCCGACAAACCCGCTGTCCCCCCGGTGGCCGCGATGGAGGACGTGTTCACGATCGCGCCGCCGTTGCCCGCCGCGCGCATCGCGGCAATCTCGTGCTTGAGCATGAGCCAGGTGCCGCGCGTGTTGATCGCGAGGACCTGGTCGAATTGCGCCACCTCCATCTGTTCGATCGGTGCGAAGGCCGGAGCGCCCGCATTGTTGAACGCGATGTCGAGCCGTCCGAAGCGGGCGACGGTCGCATCGACCAGATGCGCCACGGCAGCCTCGTCACCGATGTCGGCCTGCATGACCATCGCCGTGCCGCCCATTTCGGTGATGGCGTCTGCGACCTGCTCCAGCTCGGCCAGCCGCCGTGCGGCGAGCACGACCGACGCGCCTTGGCGGGCAAAGGTCATGGCCGCGCTGCGGCCGATCCCGGTGCCGGCTCCGGTGACGATGGCGACTCTCTCGGCAAGTGGCCGTCCGTGGCCGTCGTTATTGATGGCTGAACTGCTCAGGTGGGGAATTGTCATTTCTGATCTCCGTGATGTGATGAGAGCAAAGATGGCCCCTTGATTGTAAGCAGCAAGGTGCCATAACCGCGATGAGGTGTTGATCTGGAGACAACAATGCGAGGCCCCGAGTTTGCCGAACTCACGGCGTTCATGGCGGTCGTTCAAGATCGCAGCTTTCGCGGGGCGGCCCGGCGGCTGGGGGTGACCGCGTCGTCGCTCAGCCGGACAATCAATCGCCTGGAGGCGCGGCTCGGGATGCGGCTGCTCAACCGCACGACGCGCAGCGTCAGCCCGACCGAGGCGGGCGTGTCCCTGCACGCGCGGCTTGCTCCCGTCCTGGCCAGCCTGGACGATGCGGTGAAGGAAACGGCGGCACTGCAGGACAGCCCAGCCGGAACGCTCCGGCTCAATCTGCCCAAGCTGGCGGCAGATCTGGTCCTGATGCCGCTCCTCGCCCGGTTCCGTCAGGCGCATCCGTTGATCAGGTTGGACCTCATGATCGACGACGGCCTCAGCGACATCGTCGCGGACGGCTATGACGCGGGTATTCGGATCGGAAGGCGCCTGGCGAAAGACATGGTCGCCCTTCGGCTGACCGACGATTATCGCATAGCGGTCGCAGGATCACCCGAGTACTTCGCCGAACATCCGATGCCATCAGCGCCGGAGGATCTGCGCACCCATGCCTGCCTAAACTACCGCTGGGCCGGGTCCGGCGCACTGTATCGCTGGCATTTCGACGGACCGGATGGTCCGCTCGACGTCGATGTCGACGGACCGCTTGTCGTCAATGATACACACCTTCTCCGCGAGGCGGCGAAAGACGGGATGGGACTTGTCTGCCTGCCCGAAACGTTCCTCGCCTCCGATATCGAAAGCGGCGCTCTGATCCGCGTTATGGACGCATGGTGCAAGCCCTTCCCCGGGTTCTACCTCTACCACCCGAGCCGCCAGCGCACGCCCGCCGCCCTCCGGGCGATGATCGATTTCCTGCAGGCGCAACGGGCAGGGCCACGGCCCTGAACGGGACGGCCGTTCCGGCTCGGCACCGGGGCGCGAACAGCCCTGTCCAGCCCGCTACGCGCTTTGCACCGTGCGGCTGGCGTACTCGCTGTAGAGACGTTGCTGGTTCATGACATCCTGCTTCGGCGCGATGCCGAATGTCCGTGAGTATTCCCGGCTGAACTGTGACGCGCTTTCGTATCCGACCCGGTAGGCCGCGTCGGCCACGTTGGCCGCTTCCGATACCATCAAGCGCCGGGCCTCCAGAAGGCGCAGTTGCTTCTGGAACTGAAGCGGCGTCATGGAGGTCAGGGCCTTGAAGTGCTGATGGAACGACGACGGGCTCATGCGCGCCACATCGGCCAGATGTTCGATGCGCAGGGTCTGGGCGAAGTTCGCGTGCAGCAGGGTGACGGCTTTCACGACCCGCTCGATGTTCGAGTCCGGCAGCGCCAGCTTGCAGATCTCTCCGCCGTGGGGGCCGCTCAGCAGCCAGTAGCAGACTTCGCGCATCACCGAAGGGTAGAGGATCGGGATCGATTTGGGTGTCGCCAGCATCCGCATCAGGCGCAGGATGCAGTCGGCCAGGGCATCGTCGACTTTGCCCACGAACACGCCGGGGCCGGAGCTGACGGCCGGGGTCGGCGGCTCGTCCAACTGTTCGAGGACCTCGCGAAGGGTCGCCACGTCGAAGTCCAGGGTCACGCCGATATAGGGCGCTTTCGGGCTCGCCTCGACGATGCGCCCGCTGGCGGGCACCTCGACGCTGACGACCAGGCATTCCATTTCGCCGTATTCGAGGCGCGCGTCCCCGAAGTGCAATTCCTTGGCGCCCTGGATCACGACACAGAGCGACGGGCGGTAGAGAGCCCGCATCGGCATCATCGCCTCGAAGGACCGGACGATGTTGAAGCTTTCGATCTGCGTGGGAAAGAGGCCTTCGCCGCCGCCCTGTTCCTCGATGTAGGCGCTGACCGCAGCAAGAAGCGATGTCGACATGCGAGCCTCCTGTCGGGCACCGGGCCGGCGTGGCTCCTGTCCCTCCGGCGGCGGGCTATCGTCGCCCGCAGGAATAGGCAAGTTTCTTGAGAGTTCGGGCATTCTGATCATTGGGCGCTCCATCTAACTTGAAGACGCCAGACAAGCGAGGAGCGGGAAACCAATGACACATGCAGCGAAGAGGTCAAGCCAGCCTCTCCGGATCCGGGGTGATTATGCTGACACTGATTAAGGACGCGTTCGAAGATTTTCTCGACGGTGACGACGGAAAGCCGATCGTGATGTTGAATCTTCTGCGGTTTCAGCACGATGGCGGCCGCGAGCGCTACAGCGACTACCTTGCCGTGGCGATGCCGCTGCTCGCGCGTGTCGGTGCCGACATACTCTATGTCGGCGACGGCCTGCCGGCGCTCTCGGCGGAACCTGGGCAGGATTGGGATGCGGTGGCGCTCATCCGGTATCCGAACCGCCGGGCCTTCGCCGACATGGCCCTCGACGCCGACTACCGTGACCGCGCCGGCCCGATGCGCGACGCGGCGCTGATCGAGGCCGTTTTGCAGCCGATCAGGACGGTTCCCTCCTGATGGGATCGGGCAAGCCCACAATCGTAACGTTCCAAGAAAGAAACCTGATGTCTGATCCTGTTGACTCCCGGCGCACGTTCCTGGCGCTCACGGCGGCCGCTCCGGCGGTCCTGGCCTTGGGAAGCCCGGCCTCCGCGCAGATCTCCGACGCCATCCCGGCCGCATTGCCGGGGGAGGGTCGGGCGGCTGTCGGTCGTGCCATTTCCCTGCAGGCCGACGTGGCCGATCCTGCCGCCGTTCGCGCCCTGTTCGATGCCAATGAAGAGGCTTTCGGCGGCGTCGACGTGGTCGTCAACAATGCCGGCATCATGAATGTCGGGCCCTTCGCCCAGATGACCGATGAAGCCTTCGACCGGATGATCGCGACGAACGTGAAAGGCGGCTTCAACGTGTTGCGTGAAGCGGCGCGTCGCACCAGGGACGGCGGCCGCATCATCAGCCTGAGTTCGAGCATCATCAACGCGCCGCCGCCCGGCACGGCCGCCTACGCCGCCACGAAGGCAGCGCAGGTCCATTATTCCAGCGTTCTCTCCAAGGAACTGGCTGGCCGCGACATCTCGGTCAACGCCATAGCCCCCGGCGCGGTCGATACCCAGCTTCTCCGCCAGCACGGCGAGGAGGCGCTCAGAGGTATTCCCGAGCAGACGCCCCTCGGGCGCCTGGGGCAGCCGGAAGACATCGCAAACGTCATTGCGCTCCTGTGCTCGCGGGATGGCACCTGGATCAACGGCGGGAACGTCTTCGCCAACGGTGGCCTCGGGTGAGATCAGGCGCGGCCGGGGCCTCATCTCGGCCGGTCGTTCCCGCGACAGGTTTCCTATGCACAACGCGGCACCCGCTACCGCTTCATTCCAAAAAAGGAACTTACGATGCCAAGGAATTGGACAGCCAAGGACATTCCGCCCCAGCGTGGCCGCTCGATCGTCGTGACGGGCACGGGCGGGCTCGGTTTCGAGGACGCGCTGGCGCTTGCGCGGGCGGGCGGGGATGTGATCATCGCCGGGCGCAACCCCGCGAAAGGGGCAGAGGCGATCGCGCGCATCAAACAGGCCGTGCCGCGCGCGGCGGTTGCCTTCGAGGCGGTCGATCTGGGGGACCTCGCCTCGGTTGCGGCCATGGGCAAACGGCTTGGCGAAAGCCGCACCAGCATCGACGTCCTGATCAACAACGCCGGGGTCATGACGCCGCCAACGCGACGGTCCACCACGGACGGGTTCGAGCTGCAGTTCGGCACGAACTATCTCGGCCATTTTGCGCTGACGGCGCATCTCCTGCCGCTGCTGCGCCGGGGTACGTCACCGCGGGTCGTGACGCTGTCCAGCATCGCCGCGCAGGGAGGGAATGCCGCGATCAACTTCGATGATCTTCAGGCCGAACGCACCTACACGCCGATGCCGGTCTACGCCCAGTCCAAGCTTGCGTGCCTGATGTTCGCCTTCGAGCTTCAGCGCCGGAGCGAGGCCGCCGGCTGGGGCGTCGCGAGCATCGCCGCGCACCCCGGCGTCTCGCGAACGGATCTCCTGCACAACGCGCCAGGTCGCCGCAGCGCGCAGGGGATTGCCCGCTCGCTCCTGTGGTTCATGTTCCAACCGGCGGCGCAGGGCGCACTGCCGACGCTCTACGCAGCGACTTCGCCCAACGCACGGGGCGGCGGATACTACGGTCCGGACAGGATGGGCGGAACGCGGGGGCATCCGACCGACGCGAGAATCCCGCCGCAGGCGCTGGAGACCCAAGTCGCCGAGCGTCTGTGGGATCTGTCCGAGGATCTGACCAACCTCACGTTCGGCGCCCATTGATGTCGACCACCAGCACAGGAATTCCCATGCAGATCAACGACCTTACACCGGCGGCCATGCAGGCTGCGGCGCAGGCGATCGGGGACGGGCCCGTGGTGATGGTGAACCTTCTTTGGTTCCGAGACGCGCCTGACTACCCGGAAGGGTTCGACGACCCCAAGCCGGACGCGCGCAGCGCCTATTTCGAAGGCTACGCAGGCGCGTTTCGTGCGATTGCCTGGGAACAGAGCGTCACCGCGCAGCTTGTCTACGTCGGCCATCGCCTGCACGGCCTGCTTGCCGGGCCCGATGAGGACTGGGATGCCATCGTCATCGTGCGTTACGAGCGCTTCGCCGATCTGAGACGGATCGTCGAGAGCGAGGCTTACTCCCGCACCGCGAGCCCACATCGGCGCGCCGCTATCGCCAACTGGCGCTTCTTCGCAACGCGCGCCCCGCTCGGCATACCGGCCCCCGAAACTTCGGGATGACCGCGAACCTCAGACCGGTCGCAGGCAAGTCAAACTGACGCAACAACACTGACGCTGCCCAGCCCTGACTGCGAATCCCTTGCCTTGTTCCCCGGCGGAACACATGGTGCCGCCATGACCGATGACAGCGCGACCGACACCGGGTTGGATACTCAATTGCCTCGCATATCCGAACCTCTGGAGGACCTGGCGCGTCTTGCTTTCGATCATGCCGAGGCGCTTTGCGCGCCCCAAGACAGATGCGTCAACTACCACCGCTTCTGGAGTCTCCTGCGGGTTCTGGACATGGACGGCCGCCTGCCGCGCGGCGGGCCGTTCCTGTCGCAGAACTTCAGGGACATCGCCCCGCAGACCGGGCGGCTTCGTGTCCTGCTCGCCGGGGCGGCGGACACCGGTGTGCCGGCTCTGATCCTGAACACGGTGCTGGATGCGGGACTGGCGCCGGAGTTGACGGTGATCGACAGGTGCCGCACGCCGTTGAGCCAGATCGGCCGGTTCTCGGAGATGTGCGGTCTTCAGATCACGACGGAACACGGGCCGCTCTGGGATTGCACGGAGACCGGGTTCGATGCGGTCGTCACCCACAATGTGATGCTCTTCAATACCGATGGCGATCGGAAGCGGATCTACGCGATGGCGGCGCGGGTTCTACGCCCGGGCGGTCGCCTTCTGTCCATCGAGACGCTCTGTGACAGCTTCACGCCGCGCCCGCCGGAAAAGACCGAGGAGATGACGGCGAGCTTCGTTGCGCGGATGCGGGGCAAAGGGTTGCCCGAGAACGAATTGGCCCGTCTTGGCGAGGCCGCCAAGGCGTTCTGGTCACGCCAGAATCGAGCGGAGGTCTACCCCGAGGCCCGTCTGCGGGAGCATGTGGCGGGGGCCGGGCTTCGGCTCCGTCGGCTCGACTATCAGGCGGACGATGAACCGACGTCGCCGCGGGTCCTCTCCAGCCCCAAAAGCCGCCAGTTGAGGGCCTTCGTCGCGTCCGAACGCCCCGCCTAGCCGAACGGCAAGCCGTCCATGACCGTCAATATCGCTGGGTCCGGCAGCCTCAGCCCGGCGAATTCCGCGACGTAGTAGAACGTGCCGGCAAAGACCAGGAGCGCCAGGAGCGCGATGGGCATCGGGCGTCGCACCGAAAATTCCGTGCCGGTCATCAGCCAGGCAAAGGTCAGAGCCGCCATCGAAACGGGCAGGCCAAGGGCCCAGACCAGCGGCGGCGTCAGGGCCAGCAGCACCACGGGGATCAGGTGGATGCGGGCAATCGCCGGCTCAAGGCGCGGGTGCCGTCCGCCCGCCGCGCCGAGCACTGTGATCGCCCCGAGAAGCGCCGTCGCGCACCAGGCCATCGTCAAGGCATAGTCGGAATAGCTGCCGCGCGTGTAGAACGGTGCCAGAGCAAGCGCCAGGGTGATGATGCAAAGGATGCCGGCCAAGACCGTGTCCTCGGGGCCTCTCGGTTTGGCCTTTTCAAGTTGAGCCTTCTTCCGGCCCGACAGCATCCAGAGCATCGACAGGATGATCAAGGCGGCGATGATGATGGCCGCCGGGCGGTCCCAGAAATTGATCCGTCCGACAGACACAAGGGGGAGCACCAGCGCAAAGTTTCGCTCGATGAAGGCGCCGAGAATGAAGGCGATGATGAAGGGCACACGCGGCCAGTCCAGGCGCTTGAAGACGAACCCCAGCAGGCCGAAAGCCACCGCCACATAGAGGTCCGCAAGGAAGCCGTTCAGTTGCACGATGGTCACCAACGTCGCCACGAGCGCCGGCAGCGCGACCCGGTCGATCCTCAGCCTGGTCAGGCGGGCGAGGGCGGGCGACAGGGAGACGCCGATGATCGAGGTCAGGATATTCGACAGAAGCAACGCGAAGATCAGCGTCAGCGACAGCGACAGGCCATCGGTGAGCATCGGCAGCCCCGGCGTCAACCCGTGGATCCCGAGCACGGTCACCAGGATCACGCCGCCTTCGCTGCCCGGCAGCCCGAAGGCCAGCACCGGGAGGAGCGATCCGCCGTCCTTGCTGTCCACCGCCGCTTCTGGCGCGATCACGCCGCGGATGTCGCCGGTGCCGAAGGTTTCGGGCCGTTTGCAGGTCTGAACTGCCTGGCTGTAGGCAACGAAACTCGCCACCGTTCCGCCGACGCCCGGTATCACGCCCACGACGCTCCCCAGGATCGAGGAACGCAGGGTCAGGCCGGGGTGCCGGAAGACCGCCTTCACGCCCTCCAGCGTCGAGCCGGTGCTGAGCTCCCGATCCTCGCTCGAAATCGTGTAGCTCTTTCGCCAGCCAATGATCTCGGAGAGCGTGAAGAAGCCCAGAAGAACGGCGACATTCCCGAAGCCATCGAACAGTTGCAGACTGCCAAAGGTCCAGCGCTCCAGCCCAGTGGTGGGGTCGCTGCCGATCATGGCGCAGATCAGCCCCAGCAAGGTAACCGCAAGGGCGCGGGAGGGCGACGAATTGGGGATCGAAATGATCGTCGACAGGCCCCAGATGCCGAGCAGCACGCGCTCCAGCGGCCCGAATTCGAGAAGGAAGGGCCTGACGAGCGGCAAGATGGCCAGAAGCGCGAGGATCCCGAACAGCGACCCGACCGCCGAGGCGGTGGCGGCGCAGGCGATGGCGGTCCGCGCCTGCCCGTTGCGGGCCATCGGGTGGCCGTCCAGCAAGACCGCGGCGCTGGGCGCGTTGCCGGGAACGTTGAAGAGGATCGCTGTGATCGACCCCATGAAGGTCGCGCCGCCAGTCAGCGCGCCGAACATCAGAAGGACCGAGACCGGATCCCAGTGAATCGTTGCGATCAGGACCAGGGCCGCAAGGCTCGTGTTGCCAATTCCCGGCAGGAAGGACCCGACCATGGCCACGACCGTCCCGATGACCGGTATGAAGATGTTCGGGAACGACAAGACGTTGCCAAGGCCGGTCATGACGTCGGAGAAATAGTCGGTCACGATGCTGTCCGGTCACCCGCCGTGGAACTGGAACATCATGGACGTATCGCGTCCATCAGGGCCTCGGCCTCAGGTGCCACCGCCATCCACGCATCCCGTGCTTCGCTCAGCATCAGCTCTGCGTCTTCCCATCCGAGAGGGTCGATCTCGCGCCCCTGAGCCCCGGTCGCCTCGACGAAAGCCGGGTCCTGAAGAGCGGCCCAGACTGCCTGCCGAAGGCAGTCGAGCCGGTCGGCACTCATCGCTGCAGAGGTAACGAGACCCCGCTGGGTCGAGCTGAGGCTGATCGCCGCCCGGGCGGCGTCCATCCGGGCCTGGCGCTCCTCTTCCGAAAGCCCGGCCGCTCGCATCATCACCAGCCCCGCGTCGCCGCCGACAAGCGGCGCCTCGGGCGCTGCGCCGGCGGGTTGGTCATCCAACACTGCGGCGACGGTCAGGCCGTTCTGGCTGAGGTTTCGTAGCGCAGACCCCATTGATTGCGAGGTGAAATCGACCTCGCCGCGCAGGACGGCCGCGGTGTTGTCGGAGGTGCCTTCGTAACCGGCGATGACCCGGACATCGAGGCCGAGGGCGCGCGCGACGAGGCCGATGTCGAGGATGCTGGACTGCAGGGTGCCGCCGCTGGCGATCAGGGTGGTCAGCTCCGGGTCCGAAAGATCAAGGTCTGGCGGCCCGATCCAGGCCCTTGGTTCGCTGACCACCAGGGCCACTGCGGCGAAATCATCCGGCGTCACGTCGTTGCTGACGGCATCGGTGTTCGTCACGATATCGATGAAATTGTCGAGCAGCATCAGGATCTCGTCGTCGCCCTGTCGGGCGACCTCGGTCGAGGCGATGAGGCCGCCGCCACCGGGCATGTTCACGACCCGGACGTGCGTGCCGATCGCCTCTGCGAGGGGTGGCGCCAAAGCTCTCGCATAGGTGTCGTAGCCGCCGCCCGCGCTGTTCGGGACCACTATGGACATCGGCGCGTCAGACAGCTGGTCGATGCAGGCTTGGGACAGGTCTTGTGCAACGGCCTGTGTCGCCAGCAAACCCACTCCGGCTCCAGTGATGATTTCTGCGGCAGTCGGTAATCTCATCGCTCAATTCCAACAATTTTCGTCAACTTGCCGCACTGTGTTGGCCTCGTTACGTTAAGTCAATTGATGGCGGCGGTCCGGAGGCGGCAATCCCACCTCCGTTGCCGCGGGGCTTCGTAGGACGAAAATATGATCACGTTTCTTGTATCCGACCTCAATCGAAACCCCCTCAGGCGGCTGATCGGCCGCACCCGCGGGCACCTTCCGGCCATGCAGACCTTGACCTACGATCGGGCCTTCCGCCGCCTTCAGGTTCCAGGCGGCACACTGGTCTTCACCGATTTCGACCTGCTGACCGACTTCGAACTCGACGCCGCCGGCGCAATCGCCGCTGCGGCCAAGGCGGCAGGTCCCGTGGTGCGGATATTGAACACCCCGTCCGCGGCGCTCGAGCGGGCCGCCATGCTGCGCCACCTTCATTCCCGAGGCTTGAACCCGGTGGAGGTGACGCGGATCGAGGACGAAAAGCCCCGCCGTTATCCTGTCTTCATCCGGCTTCAGGGCGGCTGCGAGCGCCCCGATACCGGTCTTTTGCATACGGAGGAGGAATACCAGGGGGCGCTCGACGCCCTCCGCGCCGAAGGGCGGTCCCTGCGGGGCCGGATCGCAGTGTCCTACGAGGCGGCGCCCGACGCCGCGGGCCATTTCCGCAAGTTCGGCGCTTTCCGGGTCGGCGACCACATCGTGCCACAGCACATCCTGCGGGGCACGGGGTGGTACGTGAAGCGCTCCGACAAGACGGCCGACGACGCATTCGCCGAAGAGGAACTGGCCTACGTCCGCGACAATCCCCACAAGGACGCCCTTCTGAAGCTGTTCGACGCCGCCGGCTACCAATACGGCCGCGCCGATTACACGATACGGAACGGCGAGGTGGTGTTGTTCGAGATCAATTCCAATCCGAGCTATCCGAACCTGACCAGAGCGTGGAAACACCGGTCAACACGACACCAGATCTTGATGGAGCGCCTGGACGCCGCCTTCCGGTCGATCGATCTGGCGGCGGACGGCAGGGCTGTGCCTTTCGATCTGAACCTGGCGATCGGCCACAACGTCTCGCGCCGCCGCTGGAACCCGCTGGTCTCCGTGCTTTGGAAACGGCGGCTGACCGCCAAATCGAAACGAGCGGCCATCGGGTGGGGCGAGCGGGCAGAAGCCGCGTCATGACCCTGCCGATCTTCTATAATAGTCTGGATCGCCGAACCGACCGACGAACCTACATGGAAGAACAGCTCGGCGCCCTTGGCCTGTCCGCAGAACGGCATTCGGCGGTGGACATGACCGAGGTCGACGAGGACGAGCTGTCGCGGACCGTCGACTTCCGGATGCCCCGCATCCACATGAGTGTGCAGAGCGCGTGCAATGCCGTGTCGCATCTGGAAATGCATCGCCGGTTTCTCGAAACCGGCGCGCCGATGGCGCTGATGCTCGAGGATGACGTGGCTCTGGCGCAGGATATTCCCGCTCTGGTCAGGTCCGCGGAGTGGCTGCCGGTTGGCGTCGGCGTGGTCCAGCTTGAACGATACCGGCCGGGCAGATCTCCGCGGCTGGTCGGTCCCCCGATGGCAGAGCCGGTGCCGGGGCGACAGATCCGGCTCATCTACTCCCGCACCGGCGGCTCTGCCTGTTACCTGATCACGAGGCAGGCGGCGGCGCTGGTGGCCGGTAACGCCGGGCGGCTCACGACACCGATCGACCACCTGCTCTTCAGTCCCAACGCGTCGCCCCTGTTCCGTCGGCTCGGCGTGGCCGTGATGATGCCGGCACCTGCAAGGCAGAACGAGGAGAAGTTCGCCTCCGATATCGCGGCGGCGCGTGAGGAGCGGCGCAAGACGGCTCTCGGACGTCTGCGCCGGGCTTGGTTCGAAATCAATTGCCTGCCGCGGCAGGTGATGCAGATGGCCCAAGGCGCGCGATGGGAGCCGTTCGCCTATGCGGAAATGCCTGAGACCAGCGGCGAAGGACGAGGGCCCGCCGCTTCGTGACAGGAGGACTCTGGTCCGGGGGGCGGCACGTGCCGTCCCGTCCTGTCGACGCATTCCGCCGACTATCGCCGCGCCACCGATCCGATGCCTGCATCAGAGCTGCGGCAGGAGACGCCGGACGTGCTCGGCAAATGCCGTGACAGCCACTGACCGTCCCTGCTGCGCGACGCCGACGTGCAGGCCGATCTCGGGAAGAGCCGGAAGAGTTGTATCCTGAATGAACAGATCGGGCGGCACCGCCGTCTGCGTAAAGACGCTGATCGCCAGCCCCGACCGGGCGATGGCGATCAGGCCGGCCATGCTGTCGCTGGCAAAGGATACCCTATATGCGATGCCAGCTTTCTCAAGCGCTGCGCAGGCCGCCTTGTGATCGAGCGTGTTCGAAGACGACAAGGCCAGCGGCACCGGTTCCCCGAAATCCGCCAGCGGCACGTCCGCACGGTTCGCGACCCACACCAGCCGTTCTTTGCGCAGGATCGACCCCGAAGCCGCTGCCTCCGAAGACGACATCAGCGCCACATCAACCTGTTGTTGCCCAAGCAGCTTGCGCAACTCGGTCGTGGGGGCTGCCACGACCGTGACCTCGACCGCCGGATGCGCAGCGCCGAAGCGTTGCAGAAGGGCGGGACCGAAGGCGACCAGATAGTCCTCGGGGCAGCCGAAGCTGATCGAGCCATGGATGCCTTTTCGCGTGTATTCCGCAACCGCGTCGTCATGGGTGCGCAGGATCCGCTCCGCGTAGACCAGGAACCGCTCGCCGCTGTTGGTGGGACGGACGCCGCTGCCGGACCGGTGGAGCAGTTTCTGGCCAAGGGCGTCTTCCAGGCGCTGGATCTGCATCGTCACCGCGGATTGGGTGCGCAGAACCTGCACCGCCGCAGCGCTCAGCGACCCCGACCGCGCCGCGGAGACAAAGGTGCGCAACAGGCGCAGGTCGAGGGTGTCGGGCATATCAAAAACCCTGATATCGGTGTTCCAAGTTATCAATTTTACTCAAGCTGGCGCGGGAGTCTAACGTTGATTGAATGGCCATTGAGGAAGTGCAGATGTCCGCGAACATGGATCCTGAGTTCTGGGACGGCGTGAGCCGCAATCTCGTGCGCTACGGTGGCGCGTTCGACCCGGTCATCATCGAGCGGGCCGCGGGCAGCCACATCTACGACGCAGATGGACGGGCGATCCTGGACTTCACCTCGGGTCAGATGAGCGCCCTGCTTGGGCACGGTCACCCAAAGGTCGTCGCAGCCGTGCAGAACCAGATGGGCCAGGCGGCGCATCTTTTCAGCGGGATGCTCTCGTGGCCGGTAGTCAATCTGGCCAAGCGGCTGGCCCGGCTGGCGCCGGGGCTCGACCGGGTCCTGCTCCTGTCGACGGGGGCGGAGTCGAACGAAGCGGCGATCCGAATGGCCAAGCTCGTAACCGGCAGGCACGAGATCGTCGCCTTCTCGAAAAGCTGGCATGGCATGACCGGGGCCGCGGCCTCCGCGACCTATTCGGCGGGGCGCAAGGGCTATGGCCCTTCGGCCGTCGGTTCCCTGACGATCCCGGCACCGAACAGCTACCGGCCGCGGTTTCGCACGCCCGAGGGCGAGATGGACTGGCAGGCCGAGCTCGACGACGCCTTCGAGCTTGTCGATGCGCAATCGGTGGGCTCCCTTGCCGCGTTCATCGCCGAACCGATCCTGTCCAGCGGCGGGATCCTCGAACTGCCCAAGGGCTACCTCGCGGCGCTGCGGGCGAAATGCCATGAGCGCGGCATGCTGCTGATCCTCGACGAGGCGCAGACCGGGCTTGGCCGCACCGGAGACATGTTCGCCTATCAGCGCGACGGCATCACCCCCGATATCCTGACGTTGTCGAAGACCATCGGCGCCGGCCTGCCGCTGGCGGCGATGATGACCACACCCGAGATCGAGGATAGGGCGCACGAAAAGGGGTTCCTGTTCTACACCACCCATGTCTCCGACCCGCTGCCTGCCGCCGTCGGCCTCGCCGTCATCGACGTGGTGGAGGAGGAGGGGCTGGTCCAGCGTGCCCGCGATCTGGGCGCCCGGCTGCGCGAGGGGCTGGATGCGCTCAAGCAGCGCTACGACTGCGTCGGCGACGTGCGGGGCCGCGGCATGCTGGTGGGCGTGGAAATCGTCTCGGATCGCAGGGACCGGCTCGCGGATCATGAAACCGGCGGGCGTATCGCCGAAGAGGCGCTGCGCCGCGGCCTGAGCATGAACATCGTCAAACTGCCCGGCATGGGCGGCGTATTTCGCCTCGCACCACCACTGACGATTTCCGAGGCGGACCTGGAGCATGGCCTCGGCATCATGGCGCAAGCGATCGAGGCTGTCCGCACCTCGACGTGAGTGGAGCGCAGGTTAGGGGCGGTGCCTGGTCGTCCGTCGCATCGCCTCGAGCGCCGAGGCGCTAGCCGGATTCTCCGAATGACTTGCCAGATCGTCCAGACTGGTAGGTTCCCGGCTTTCCGATCCCCCAAATTCGTGGGAAAATGGGCACCATGGACACGCTCGCCCTCCTCACCGACATCGTTGGCCGCCATGCGCCCAAGGACGGGTTCAACCCTGTTCCCTTGCCGGGGGTGACGCTGATCCGCGCGTCGTCTCCGACGCAGCCGATGCCGATCATCTACCAGCCGACCCTGTGCATCATCGCTCAGGGACGCAAGCGCGCGGTGCTGGGAGACGCGGCGTTCATCTATGGCCCCGCGAGCTATCTGATGGCCTCGGTCGACTTGCCCATCATGGGCGCAGTTGCCGAGGCGACGCCCGAACATCCGTATCTTTGTGTTCAGATCGACCTCGACAGGGACATCTTGAGCGAACTCGTCCTGCGCTACCCGGCCGCACAGGGCGATATGGAAGAGCAGGTGTCGGGTCTTGCCATCCGCCAGACGAGCCCCGCGCTGCTGGACGCGACGGTCCGTCTGGCCAGCTTGCTGGATACGCCGGATGATATCGAGGCGATCGCGCCCCTGACGGTTCGGGAAATCCTCTATCGCCTGTTGACCGGGGCCAGTGGGCCCACCCTTCGGAAGATGGCGCAGGCAGACAGCCACCTGAACCAGATCGCCCGTGCGATCCTGTGGTTCCGGGCGCATTTCCACGAGTCCTGCCCGATCAGCGAAGCCGCAGAAGTCGCCGGCATGAGCCGGTCGAGTTTCCACGCGCATTTCAAGGCCATCACCTCGATGAGCCCGCTCGAGTTCCGCACCAGGCTGCGCCTGCAGGAGGCTCAGCGGCTGATGGTCGGCGACGCGCTCGATGCGGCAAGCGCGGGCTTCAAGGTCGGCTATGAAAGCCCGTCGCAGTTCAGTCGCGACTACGCCCGCACCTTCGGCATGCCGCCGGCGAGGCATTGCCATCAGATCCGCAACGCCTCCGGAACCTGGTACACATCGGCGATTGCCGGGTGACAGCACGCGGAGATGGCGGCGCCTCTTCTTGTCCCGGTACTACTGTGATTGCGCAATCCGCCGCGCCGTCGCGCCCGTGAACCTGTTGCACGATCCGCCAGATCAGGGTGCCGAACGGGTCACGCCACGATCAACGGTCCGTGCGTAGCGCCGCGGCGCCGCGCCCATGATCCGCTTGAAGGCGGTGCTGAACGACGCCTCGGATTCGTAGCCGACCGACAGGGCGATTGCCGAGATGGGCTCCCGGCCGGTTGCAAGACGTTCGCCCGCCACGGCCATGCGCCAGCGGATGAGATAATCCATCGGCGAGGTGCCGACGAGCGCCCTGAATCGTGCCGCGAAGGAAGAGCGCGACATGCCGGCGCGGCTGGCAAGGCTTTCGACCGTCCAGCGTTCCGTCGGGGCGCTGTGGATCGCGTGGAGGGCCTGGCTCACACGATCGTCGGCAAGCGCGAACAGCCACCCGATCCGGGCCTCGGCTTCTGCGGCCAGGTGCAAGCGCAAAGCTTCGATCAGCATGAGATGCGCCAAGTGATCGACGGCCAGAGTCCCGCCCGCTTGCGGCCCGCGCAACTCCGTCATGATCCGGCGGATCGACCACAGCAGCACATCTTGTTCCGGCGCGCTGCGGACGTGGACGATGGCCGGCAGCATCCCGAGCAGGAAGCCGGACTGGCTGCCGGAGAGAATGAAGCGGGTGCTGATCATGGAGAAACCATCGCCTCCGTTCAGGCGGATCATGCCTCCCGGTGTCACCGGACGGAAGGCGTCGCCGGCATCGACCGGGTCCAGCGACAGATCGCTCGCCAGTCGAAAGGGCCGCCCGTGGGGCAGCAAGAAGCAATCGCCCTGGTCCAGACGGATCGGCCCGGGGCTGCCCTCCACCTCGAGCCAGCACTGGCCCGAGATGATCGCACCGGTCTTGATGCCGCCCGTCAGGTCGGGAAACCGGATCGACCAGTCGCCGCCAGCCTCGAGCCCGGCGGCAAGGCTGTTTTGCGGTTTCAGGAGCGACAGCACGCTGGAGAGGGCATCCATTTCGGGCCTCGGACGAATGGATAGGTCTGCACCGCATTTAACATTCCGATCGTCCGTGACGCAAGGCGGCCCTCGTATCGCCCGAGAGACTGTCTCTGCCTGCTGATTTGGACGAACGGAAAGAAACTTCGGAGCAATGCGCATGGATCATCCAGCTCCCGCTCCTTTATGACCCATGCAGGGTCACGATCCGACCCATTTCAGGAAAGGAACGGAACATGCGTGTGTTTGTGACCGGAGCGACCGGATTTGTCGGATCTGCGGTGGTGGCGGACCTGATCGCCCACGGGCATCAGGTTCTTGGCCTGGCCAGGTCCGACGCCGCGGCGGCGGCGCTGGTTCAGGCCGGCGCCGAGCCGCATCGAGGCGATCTGGAGGATTTGGACAGCCTTCGCCGCGGAGCCGACGCGGCCGATGGCGTCATCCATACCGGCTTCATCCATGACTTCGCCCGCTTTGCCGAGGTCTGCGCGGTGGACACCCGCGCAATCGAGACGCTCGGCGATGCGCTCGCCGGGACCGACAAGGCCCTGATCGTCACCGCCGGCGTCAGCTATGCCGGTGCGGGCGCGCTGGCGCTGGAAACCGATGCCCCGCCGCCGGCGTCAGAGGCGTATCCGAGGCTTTCGGAGAGCACAGCGGCAGCGGCGGCGGCCAAGGGCGTGCCGGTGTCAGTCGTGCGGCTTGCCCCGTCGGTGCATGGCGTGGGCGATCACGCGTTCGTGCCGCTCCTGATCGCCAAGGCGCGGGAAACCGGCGTGTCGGCCTATATCGGAGACGGCAGCAACCGGTGGTCGGCGGTGCATCGGCTGGATGCCGCTCCCTTGTTCCGGTTGGCGCTCGAGGCAGGCAGCCCGCATGCCACTTATCATGGCGTGGGCGAGGAGGGCATCGCGCTCCGCGATATCGCCCATGCGATCGGCCGGGGCCTGGGTCTGCCAGTCGCGTCCGTCGCCGCGGAGGCTGCGGGGGACCATTTCGGGTGGTTCCAATGGTTCGCCGCCCTGGACGTTGCAGCGTCAAGCGCCGCTACGCAGGCCAGCCTTGGCTGGCGCCCAGACCGCACGGGCCTGATCGCCGATCTCCAAACAGGCCACTACTTCGCCGGCTGACGCGCGCCCGGACGAGACGCGTGGACGATCGGGCAAGACTTGCGGAGGAAATGCCTACCACCTCGGCGGAATGGATAACCAGATTGAGGGCACGAACCGCGACCCTGTCGCCTTGACTTCAAGGACCAAGACATGCCTCACGCAACTTCCCTCGACACCTACCGTCTGCTCGGACGCTCCGGTCTGCGCGTCTCGCCTCTCTCGCTCGGAACCATGACCTTCGGCAACGACTGGGGCTGGGGTGCAGACGAGTCCGAGGCCGGCCGCATCCTCGACGCTTACGTCGACCGCGGCGGCAATTTCATCGACACCGCCGTCAACTATACGGGCGGCACCGCGGAACGCATCCTGAGCCGCCTGATCGCCGACAAGCGCGAACGCATCGTTCTGGCGACCAAGTTCACCATGGCGCGCGACCCCGGCAACCCCAACTCGGGCGGCAACCACCGGCTGAACCTCGTGCGCTCCGTGGAGGCCAGCCTGCGGCAGCTCGACACCGACCGGATCGACCTGCTCTACGTCCACGCTTGGGACTTCACGACCTCGCCCGAAGAGATCATGCGCGCGCTCGATGATCTGGTCCGCGCCGGCAAGGTGCTTTACGTCGGCATCTGCAACACGCCAGCCTGGCGGATCGCGCAGATGCAGACCCTGGCGGATCTGCGCGGCTGGTCGCCCTTCGTCGCGCTGCAGATCGAATACAGCCTCGTCGAGCGCACGGTGGAGCATGAACTGATGCCCATGGCGCAGGCCCTGGGGATGGGCGTTCTGCCCTGGTCGCCACTCGGCGGCGGCATCCTGACCGGCAAATACAGCAAGGCCGATCTGTCCGACGAGAACGAGGCTGGCGTCTCGTCCGAGCGCAAGGGCATCATCGCCTCGACCGGTCATCTGACCGAACGTGCGCTGGGGATCGCGGATGTGGTTGGCGAGATTGCCGCCGAGACCGGCGCCAGCCGCTCGCAGGTCGCGCTCGCCTGGACACTGCGCCATCCAGCGGTGGTCTCGCCGATCATGGGCGCGCGCACGCTGGCGCAGGCCGAGGACAATCTCGACGCGCTCGACGTGGCGCTAAACGACGAGCATCTTGCACGCCTGGACGAAGCCAGCGCCCCGGCGCCGATCTTTCCCGGACGCTTCACCGACCGGCCGATGGTGCAGCAGCTGATCAGCGGCGGCGCAACGATCCGGGCGCGCTGATGACCCCGAACCGCCGCTGGAGGATGTCATGACACATCCCATGATCGCGATGGTCGCCGTCATCCTTGCCGCGACGACGGCAGAGGATCAATGCGCGCGACCTGCGGCAGACAAGGTGCAGGCGGAATCCGCCGTCTGTGCCCTTCCCATCGCTACCCCGAACACCGAGCTGACGGAGGACGACATGCAACAAAACGCAACGGCGCAGGAAACTCAGGCCCATCCCTATGTCGGTATGTGGGTCACCGAAGACGGCAGGATCCGGCATGAACTGCTCACCAACGGGCGGTATGACGAGGCGCGCGGCGTCCGTCGGAGCGCCTATGAAGGGCGCTACGAAGTCACCGGCTCCAGCATCTTCTACTGGGACGACACCGGCTTCACCGCCGACGGCGAGTTCGTCGACATGAACACGCTGCACCACGGTGGGATGATCTTTCGCCGCGAAGACTGATCGATGACGCAACGCCGGTGCCGTCTGGCATCGGCGCTGTATGTCAGTCGCACAACACGAACGCCGCGCGGGCGCGACCCCGCGCAACCCGGAGACCCCAAACCATGAGCCTCGACAACTTGGACTGGATCGCCAACGACTTGATCCCGGACATGCGCCCGGTGATGTTTCGCATGGCGCGGGGCGGTACGCCCTTCGGCCTTGCTACCATTCTGGCCGATGACACCGGCCAACCCCCGGCCGGCGCCCAGATGGTGGTGACGCTGACGGACCGACACGGGATCCTCTTTGGCGGCGACTTCGACGACGAGATCGCCCGCCGGGCCAGGGCCGCAATCGTCGACGGCAAACCGCACAGGCAGACCGGATCGCCCGCCGGCACCGTGCTCATCGAGCGCGTCGGACCCGACGATCCGGCGCTGCGCGAGTTGGAGGAGCTGACCCTTCTCAGGCAACCGGTGCTCTGGAGCAGCGATGGCGAGACGCGAAGCTGTTCGGCAACGGATCGCTACACCGTCCTTCCCGCCGGAGACGATATGGCGCGTGTGATCTTCAAGCCGTATCAACGGCTTGTGGTGGTCGGGACCAGTGCTTTCGCTATGACGACCCTGCGCCTGGGCCTGAAGCTGAACTGGGAGGTCGAGCTGGTCGGCGCGAGGGAGGAGCAATTCGCGGCGTCGCTGCCGGGCCTGAGCACGATCAATTCATCGCCGGACCGGTTCCTCCAGGCCGCGCCACCGGACCGTTGGACGGCCATCGTGGTTGCGAGCGGCGACGCCGACTCCGAGATCGCGGCTCTGGTGCCGGCCCTGCTGTCGCATGCGGGATATGTCGCGGCGACGGGGTCGCACGCTCTGGCGTCGGAGCGAAACGAGCGCCTGCTCGCGGCGGGCGTCCCCGCGGCGGCGATCAGGCGGCTCAAGACACCGACCGCACCCGGATCGGAGACGCGGGACCCCTGGGACGTGGCGCAGGCGGTCACGACCGACATCGCCGCGCTGGACCGCAACGAAACGGCCCCGTTGGGCGGCGCCAACCGGAACGGCCGGAGCGCCCGACCCGGAGCGAGGGTCGCAACGGCGGCGTCGCGGGGTGCCTGAAACCGAGGTGACTGCTCAGCGGCGGCGTCCCAGTTCCGCCCCTAGGAAGTCGATGAACCGGCGCACCCGCGGCTCGAGCATCCGCCGGCTCGGGTAGAGCGCAACGATGCGGACGCTGCCGAGGCCGAGACCCGGCAAGACCCGCCTCAGCCGGTCCGCCGCAACATCTTCTTCTACAAGGAAGGACGGCAAGAGCGCTATGCCGAGCCCCGTCAGCGCCGCATCGCGGATCGCGTGGGCGCTGTTCATGCGGAGCCTGCCGCGGGCCGGCAGCTTTTGCATATCGCCGTCGCCGGTTTCGGCAGACCAGTCCTGGGTCTGCATCCGGCTTCGGAACATGATGCAATCGTGTCGGCCGAGCGCCGCCACATCAACGGGCTCCCCCTGCGCGTCGAGATAAGACGGCGCCGCGCAGAGCCAGACCGGATATTCCGCCAACACGCGCGACACGAGGCCCGAGGGCGCTGTGTCCGCCCCGATGCGGATGGCGAGGTCAAAGCCCTCCTCGACAATGTCGCTCGTCTGATCCGTGAATGTCACGTCCACCCGGACGTCGGGCCAGGTCGCAAGATACCGGCTCACGAGGGGGAGGATGGTTCCGCGGCCAAAGGCATCGGGCACCGTCAGCCGCAGAAGTCCGCGCGGTGTGCCGTCCTGGCCCGCGATACCCGCCTCGGCCTCCGCGATCGCGTCCAGCATGCGCAGGCCGCCCTCGAACAGGCGCTGCCCCTCGTCCGTCAGGCTCACCGAACGGGAATTGCGGTGCAGAAGGCGGGCCCCCAGACGCGCTTCCAGCCGCGCGACGGCCTTGCTCGCGGCCGAGCCGGTGATGCCCATGCTGCGGCCACCCCGCACGAAGCTGGCGGCCTCGGCGACGGCCATGAAGACGACGATCTCGTTCACGTTGGTCGGCCGCATGGGGACATCTCCTTCCGATCAAGCCAGCGCAGGTCAATCGCCTACGCGCGCGGCCCTGTTGCGACATGTGGCAGGTCCGGCGCGGACCCGCCACATGCCTTCGGCGTCAGTCGCTGTCCGCGACGTCGAGGCCGGTCCATTCCGCAGCGAAGGCCCACATGTCGGCGATCTCTTCGATCACCATGTATGTCGGCTTGCCCGCCCCGTGACCGGCGCGTGTCTCGACGCGCAGCAGATGCGGCCGGGGTCCGATATCTCCATCCTGCAGCGTGGCGACATACTTGAACGAGTGGGCCGGGACGACCCTGTTGTCCGTATCGGCCGTCGTGGTGAGGATGGCGGGATAGTGCGCGCCCTCCCGGATCGTATGCAGGGGCGAGTAGGCGAGAAGGGTGTGGAAGTCGACCTCGACGGCAGGGCTGCCGAACTCCTCCACCCACATTGCTCCGCTGGTGAAGCGGTCAAAGCGCAGCATGTCCAGGACACCCACGCCCGGCAGGGCCGCCGCGAAAAGGTCTGGCCGCTGGTTCACCACCGCCCCGACCAGCAACCCCCCGTTGGACTCGCCGTGGATGGCGAGCCCGTCCGGCGGGGTGATGCCCTGTTCGATCAGATAGACCTCCGGGGTCTGGATGAACGCCGCGCCCGGCGGAGATGCGTGAACCAGCCGGTCCTCGGATTGCGGGGTGCCGAGGGCGTGGAAGTAGATCGCGTGGCCGTCGATCCCCGCGGTGAACGCGGCACCGGCCTCCGGCTCGGGAAACCGCGAGTAGTAGAAGCCCGAGCCGTCCCCGGCCCAAGCGATCGTGGTGAACCGGGCCCATTCGATGGCGTCGTCCAGCATCTCGGCGGTGGATGTGTTCATCACCCGGATGGTCCGCCAGTCCGTCCCGCCGTCCTGCATGGCAAAGGCCAGATGCGTTCCATCGGCGGAGGGTGCCCATTCCGCCAGCGCCACCGTGCCGTCCTCGGACCAGGTGTTGGGGTCGATGAGGGTCCGGTTCGCACCCTCCGACCCCTCGCGGACCACTAGCTGCGCCTGATTGTCGAGGCCGCTGTTGCGGGTGAAGAAATACAGGCCATTCCGCTCGATGGGCGGGACCCACGTTTCTTGGTCGAAGATCGCCGTGAGGCGCCGCTGGAAGACATCGCGTCCGGCAAGACCGGCCAGATAGGGCGCCGACAGCGCATTTTGCGCCTCGACCCAGCGCGCGACCTCCGCGTCCTGGCGCGGGTCGT
The DNA here is from genome assembly GCA_937139335.1 of uncultured Roseicyclus sp. Classification (GTDB taxonomy): domain Bacteria; phylum Pseudomonadota; class Alphaproteobacteria; order Rhodobacterales; family Rhodobacteraceae; genus Roseicyclus. The sequence continues at coordinate 82,561 of CAKZPN010000006.1, forward strand.
TCTCCAGCCAGCGGAACGGATCGGCGACAGTGATGCCGAAATGCTCCTCGGCTGTTCCGGTCTGCCGTGTATCGGGGTAGATCATCGGGGTTTCCTCATTTGCCTGGACAGGGCCGGCCGAGATGAGCAGGGCCACAGCGGCCCCGCAGAGGGCCGGCCCGGTCAACACGGACCTGATCGTTAGTTTCAGCGTTCCACCGCGCTGCACGCGGTCGGAAGCGCGCCCGGGCATCCGGGTCACTTTGTCTGTCATGGTCTCTTTTCGCCGTTGGTTCGCGCCAGATGGCGCGGGCCCGTTGCGTCCGCCGCGGTCAGGCGACGGGATCGCAGATCGGGATGATGCAGGCTGTCCGGATCGCCGCGGCGATCCGGGCAGTGGCTTCCTCGGTCGTGATCTGCGCGCCGTCGTTGATGACGGACGAGCTGATCTCTTCATCGACCAGACGCATGCCCGCCGTGACGGCTGCCGCGCACAGTCTGACCTCGAAATCGTCCTTCGCGCGTGAGGCCCGTTCGGCGATGATCGAGACCAGTTCCATCTCCGACTCGTGGCACGCCATCAGCCATGCCGACCTCAGCGTCGGCTCTCGATGCAGGATCGCCAGGATACGTATGGCGGCGATGCTGTCGCTGACGAATGTGTCGTCGGAAATGAAGTCGGTCATCGATCCTGCCAGAAACGTCTCGATGCTTTCGGTCTTCGGCCAGTGCCGGAGCAGTGCGACGAAGCGCAGTTCGCCGACCTTCAGCACGGGTTCAACGCAGGCTTCCTTGGACCGGAAGTAGCGCCAGACTGTCCGCTTCGAGATCCCGGCAGCAGCGGCGATATCATCGCCGCTGGTTGCGTCGAACCCGTTTTGCCAGAACAGCCTTGCCGCGTGACGCGACACGTCGAGCCGCGCCTCCTCCAACCTCGAACCGTCGTTCAGTTTCCCGTCTCCAGCACTTCTCCGTGTCCCCGATCATCACGTAGCCAATGATCGCGCGAAACTCAAATCTACCGGGCTTCGCGCATCTCCTGGGCGTTCCGCGCCATTTCCTGAGCGATCCGGGCCTGCTCCATGAAGAGCAGATGCTCGTGGTCGCGCCTCTGCTGTTGCTGCAACATGCATTGGGTGTGAGCCGACGATCCGTAGCTGGCGCCCATGGCCGCACATGCCTGACGATCCTGCTGTGCGTTCGCGGCGGTTTCTTGCGCGGGCGTCACGCAGCCGGCAAGTGTCACGGCGAGAAGTATGGCGAGGACGAGGGGCGCCGCGGTTCGGTGGAACGAGCGGCGTGGCAATCGTATCATGAGGGGTATCCTTCGGGTCGTGTTGGGGCGTCGGCGCGGCGGTGCGATTTGTGTCACTTAGTGACAAAATGCATGTGGCACTAAGTGACAGTCGTTTCAAGAGGCCATCCGGTCTTGGAGCCGCGGCGGCCTGCCGTCAGCGGCTTGCCACGACTTCCATCACCGCTTCGGACAGGGCGATCACGGCGGCATTGCGGGTCGCGAAATCCGCGTCGGCGTCCGACAGGAACACCGCGATGAAGTAGGGGGCGCGGCCCGGCGGCGTCACCATCGCGACGACGTTCCGGTTGTAGTTGCCGCTGCCCGACCGGTCGGCGACCAGCCAGCCTTCAGGCGCGCTGGCCCGGATCAACGCGCCGGTGACGCCACCATGGCTCATCCAGTCGACAAGCTGTGCGCGCGACTCCGGCGACAGGGCATCGCCGGCCAGCATCGCCTCCAGCGTCGACACCATGGCCGCCGGCGTTGTCGTGTCCCGCGGGTCGCCGGGCGAAAAGGTGTTCATCTCCGGCTCGCGCCGATCGAGACGGCTGACCGGGTCGCCGATCTCGCGCAGGAAGGCGGTCACGCTCTCCGGGCCCCCAAGGCGGTCGATCAGGAGGTTGGCTGCCGTGTTGTCGCTCATGTCGAGCGTGGCGAAACACAGCTCACCGAGGCTCATCGTCTCCCCGACCCTGGTTTCGGTGACAGGGGCGTAGGAGAGAATATCCTCTGCCGAGATGTCCAGTCGTTCTCCGAGGTCGAGGGTGCCTTCGTCCACCCGGTCCAGAACGGCGCCGCAGAGCATCGCCTTGAACGTGCTGTTCATCAGGAACCGCTCATCCGCCCGGTGACTGATGGACCAGTTCGACCCGGTGTCGCGGACCAGAAGTCCGACGCGGGCATCGAGCGTCTGTTCGATGCGTTCGATCGTTGCGGCGATCTGCAGTTCCGCGGTCTGGGCGGAGGCTGTCGCGCCAACGAAAAGGCCGAGGGCAAGCCCGGCGGCCAGGCGCGCCAGGGAAGTGGAGTGAGGGAACATGTGTCCATCCTTATCTGTGCCGGACATGCCATAGCTGTCCCGCTCTTCGTGCGAAGGGCGCGTGCCGACCTGGTCTGATCCGGTGTTGAAGCGAGCAAGACATCATCTGATGTCACGTCGATCCCATACCAACGCGGTTTACGGCCCTCAAACGACAAAGTATCACCCGCTCCATTAGCTGGGGTAATGACCATGGATCGACCGGACTTGCCGCTGAACGGCCTGCGCGTGTTCGAGGCGGCGGTGCGGCAAGGCAGCTTCACGCGCGCCGCCATCGAGCTGCGTGTCACCCAAGCGGCGGTCAGCCATCAGGTCGCGCGGCTGGAGGACCGGCTGGGCGTCACCTTGTTCCTGCGGACATCCGGGGGGCTGGTGCCGACCGACGAGGCGCGGGTTCTCTACCCCGTTCTCGAACATGGTCTGGAGGCGATATCGCGCGCCCTGGACCGCATCACCGGGCACCGGCACATCGAATTGCTGAAGATCGGCGTGGTAACCACGTTCGGGGTCGGGTGGCTCTTGCCGCGACTGCCCGAGTTTCGGCGGGCGCATCCGACCATCGACCTGCGCATCTCGACGAACAACAACCGCGTCGAGATCCTGCGCGAGGGCCTCGACATGGCGATCCGCTACGGGAGTGGCACGTGGCCGGGCCTCTCGTCGGAACTGCTGGTCGAGGCGCCCCTCACGCCGCTCTGCGCGCCGGCGGTCGCCGAGTATCTGCAGGACCCGGACCACCTGAGCCGGGTGGTCCTGCTGCGCAGTTACCGCAACGATGAATGGCCGCGCTGGTTCGCCGAGGCGGGTGCCTCCTGTCCGCCTCTGACCGGGCCGATCTTCGATTCCTCCCTTGCCATGGCCGAGATCGCATCGGACGGGGCAGGGGTAGCGCTGCTGCCGGTGGACATGTTCGCGCGCCGCATCGCCGAGGGGCGGCTGGTCCAGCCCTTCGCGACCATGGTGTCGACCGGGGCATACTACCTGACATGGCCGGCAGACCGGGCGTCGACGCCGGCGATGACGGATTTCGCCAGATGGGCCCGCGCCGTGACCGGCGGGTGACCGACGTGGCGCGCCCGGCGTGACACAGGAACCGCCCCAACGCCGGATCGGCGTCGGAGCGGTCGAAGGGCAGGGGTGGTATTCCCCGCCCGAAGGCGGCCGCATCCGGGAGGGCCTCGACGCTGCCGCCATTGGGTGACGCATCTCACCGCCCGTTCAGAAGCCAGCCCGGGTATTCGATCGGCAACCGGCTCACTGCATCGAGATCGCGCATGTCCTGCTCGTCGAGGTCGATCTCCGTCGCCCGGATGTTCTGCTGCAGTTGCTCCACCCGCTTCGCTCCGACGATCACCGTCGACACGACCTGCTGTTTCAGCAGCCAGGCGATGGCGATCTGCGCGGGCTGGCTGTCATGTTTCCGCGCGACGGTGCGGAGAACTTCGATCAAGGGCTCGCCCCGGACGCGGTCGATGGGCGGAAAGTCGAGTTCCGCCTGGCGCGCGCCCTCGACACCGCTGCCGTCGGAGTATTTCCCGGTAAGGTATCCGCCGGCAAGCGGGCTCCAGACCATCAGCCCCACCTTCTCCGATGCCAGAAGCGGTGCGATCTCGCGCTCGAGGTCGCGACCCACAAGCGTGTAATACGCCTGCAGCGAAGTGATCGGCGCAAGCTGCCGCGCCCGTGTGATCCCGACGGCCTTCATGATCTGCCAGGCGGCCCAGTTCGACAGGCCGATGTATCGGACGTCGCCCGCGCGAACCAGCGTGTCGAGCGCCTCCAGCGTTTCCTCGATCGGCGTGGTCGGATCGAAGGCGTGGATCTGGTAGAGATCGATGTGATCGAGCCCGAGCCGCCGCAGGCTGGCGCGGGCTTGCGAGAGGATGTGCTGACGCGAGGCCCCGCGCATGTTCGGGCCTTCGCCCATCGACGACGCGACCTTGGTCGCGATCACCACCTCGTCGCGCGCGACGCCGAGGTTCTTCAGCGATTGGCCCAGGATTTCCTCGCTGCGACCGTTGGCGTAGACATTGGCCGTGTCGAAGAGGTTGATCCCCGCATCGAGGGCCGCGGCGACGAGCGCGTCGGCCTCGTCCTGCCCCAATCGGCCGACCTGACCCCAGACCCCGTCGGTGCCCCCGAAGGTCATGGTGCCGAAGCAGAGTTCGGATACGAACAGTCCGCTGTTTCCAAGTTTGCGCATTCTCATCTCAGGTCTCCAGGTTTGGGTTCGGGACGTTTCGACCGGCCCTCGCGGCTGGTCGGCATGTGTCGGGGGGTGCGTCAGGCATTCATGCCCCCATCGACGGTGATGACGGATCCCGTGACGAAGGATGACGCGGGGCTGGCCAGGAAAGACACGACATGCGCCACTTCCTCCGTCGTGCCGTAGCGCCCCAGCGGAACCAGGCTGCGAATGTGATCCGCAGGTTCGGCATCCGAGAGGTTCAGTTCCGTGTCGATCGGCCCCGGCTGCACCAGGTTCACGGTCACTTGGGCGGGCCCCAGCTCACGGGCAAGGCCGCGGGTGAAGGAATGATGCGCGGATTTGCTGAGACCGTACATCGTGACACCGGCGAAGGGCACGCGGTCGCCGCGCGTCGACCCGATCGTGATGATGCGTCCCCCGGCAGCCAGGTGCGGGATCGCGGCACGGGTCGTCAGAACGGTGCCGCGGATGTTGACGTGCAGGATCGTGTCGACATCCTGCAGGCTCATCTCGGCCATATTGCCATGGCGGATCGTCCCGGCATTGTTGACCAGGATGTCGATGCCGCCGAGGCCCGCGACCGCATCCTCGACCAGTCGAGCGTTTGCTTCCGGATCGGCCGCGTCGGCTTGGACCGCCAGCGCGCTGCGCCCCATGGCCTTGATGGCGGTCACGACCTTCAATGCGCGATCCGCCGACGCTTCGTAGCTTATGGCGACATCGGCCCCGTTTTTCGCGAGTGCGAGGGCGATCGCGGCGCCAATGCCTCTCGACCCTCCGGTGACGAGCGCACGTTTTCCAAGCAGGTCGGTCATTCCATGTCTCCGTAGCTGCAGTCGTTGGGGTCAGTCTCGCCGGCGCGCACAGCGGGTCATCCCGGCCCGCTCTGCCCGTCGGTCGAGGTCAATCTGCGTGATGTCCGGGATCGCTGGCCGACTGCCTTCGCCGGCCAGCGATGCCTGATCGGGACGCCCCTTTCGGGACGGCCCCTCAGCCCTCGATCTTCTGGCGTTCGCCGGTCACCGCTGCCGTTTCGACGGCGGCGACAAGTCGGCTGTTGTGCAGGGCATGGGCGAAGCCCGGCGTCTCGTGTGTGCCTGCCGCGAGGTCGCGCGCAAGCGATGCGTAGACCTCGCCCACGTTGATCGAGGCGCCCGTCCAGATCGGATCCGCCGTCGGGCCGATGCCACTGGCGACAGGCGCGTCGGGCGCAGCGAACCGGACACTGGAGGACAGCACCAGATCGCCGACCTGGACCCCGGCGGGGTGATCGCCGGTGAGCTTCAGCCAGCCGTCGGCGCCGCGGATCTCGAACGTGAAACCGGCGTCGTCCGGCGCGACGCCCGCCAGCACCTGGACAGAGACGGGCGCGCCGCTTGTTGTCTTGGCGATCATGTCGAGGTGATCGGGAATGTCGCGCAGCGATGTCTCGCCGGTATCGACGATCTCGATCTCGGGCCACAGAAGCTCGGTGCGGGCATCGACCTCGGTGATATCCCCCAGCACCGTCTCGATCACGTCAAGGACATGTCCGGTCGCGATCGTCATGAAACTGGCACCCGAGGCGGCCTTGTTGAAGTAGTCGTAGGCCGCGGGCGATTGCGGACCGTAGCCGAAGGTCGTGGCGCCCACACGGGCCGACATGATCCGCCCCAGCTGGCCCGACGTGATGATGTCGCGCGCCCGACGGACGGCCGGGTTGTGCCGTCCCTGCAGGCCGATCGCGGTGTGCAGCGTCCCGGTGGCGGCCGCCATCTCCTCGGTCTCCGCCAGTGTCGCGCCGAGCGGGGATTCGCTATAGACGGCCTTGCCTGCCTTCAGCGCCGCCAGCACGAGCTCGCGGTGTGCCGGAACCTTCACCGCAACGGTGATGATGTCGATGCTGTCGTCCGTGATCATTTCGTAGGGGTCGGAAAACCATTTCTCCGCCCCGAAGGCCTTGGCGGCGGCCTTCGCGCTTTCTTCGCGGCGGGTGGCCACGGCGGCCAGGGTCAGGCCGGGCTGCGCCTGCAGCGCGGGAACGTGCGATGCGCCGGCCCAGCTTGCTTGTGTGTCTGCGCCGATGATCCCGACGCGAAATGTCCTGTTCGGCATGTCGTTATGCTCCGTAAGTCTGGATTGAGGCGCTCCGGGGCGCCGGCTTCAGACAGGTATGCGGGGCATGTCGTACTTTGAAATCGATAGATCGTATGCGGGATCATCCACCAGATGGATGGCGTCGCGCGGCGCAGGTCAGGCGTCGAAATTGTCCTGAACCATGCCGGAGCAGAGCTGTTGCGACTGCTGCCAGATATTCGGAAATGCGCCGAGGACACAGGCGCGGAGCCAGCGCTGCGCGGGGTGGCTGTCGTTGCGGCGATGCCAGGACAGCACGAAGGGAGTCGGATTGAGCGGCAACGGAAAGTCCTGAAGGGCAAGTCTGTCGGCATGTCCCGACTGGACGACCTCGCTTTCCATGACCGTCGCGATCATGTCGGTTTCCGCGACGATGCGCAGCGCCGTCGGCGTAGAGGACACCGTGACAGCCGTGCGCCGCTTCACCCCCTTGGTCGCCAGCGCCGCGTCCGCGACGTCGAGACCGTCATTGTCCGGCGAAACGATCACGTGCGGGAACCGAAGGAAGGTCTCGAGATCGAGAAGGGCGTTGGCGGCCGGGTGATCTCTGCGGAGCACGCAGACAAAGCGGTCCTGGAACAACCGCGCCGTGGAGATCCGGCCGGTCGCGGATGGCGGCACCCCGACGGCCATGTCGATATCGCCCTGGTCGAGCATGCGGATCGCGTCGTCGCGGCCGATGTTGCTCTGCACTCGCAGGTCGACGCCGGGGGCTCTCTGCGCCAGGATCGGCACCAGCCGGGGCATCAGCACCGTCTCGGCGTGGCTGGACAGCCCGAGCGTTGCCGTCATGCTGGCTGTCGCCGGGTCGAAATCCTGCGTGAAGGACAGGGTCCGCTGAAGCTCGAGCAAGGCCGCCGAAATCGGCTCGGCCAGTTCCAGCGCCCGCAGCGTGGGCTGCAGACCGGACGGGCCGCGCACGAAAAGTTCGTCGCGAAGGACGTGCCTGAGCCGGGACAATGCCGCGCTCATTGCCGGTTGGGTGCGTCCGACCCGCGCGCCCGCGCGGGTGACATTCCGCTCCGCCATCAAGGCATCGAAGGCGACGAGGAGGTTCAGGTCGATGCCATGCAGGTTCATGAAATGCAATCTAGGCGTGCGCTGCGACAACTGCAAGAAACGGCGGCCGGGGCAAATAATGACGGCCGGACCCGCCAGTCACTTCGGCAAATTCGAATTGTTGGGGCGGGATGGGACGCCTAAGCTCGGCGGACGAGGCGGAGGGCCGCCCCGACACCCGAAACAGTTCAGGGGTATTCCATGGATCGCATCGACGCGATGCGCGTGTTCGCCCGGATCGTCGAAACCCGCAGTTTCAGTCAGGCTGCCCGCGATCTGGGCATCCCGGCCTCGACGGCAACCGACGCCGTCAAGAGGATCGAGCGGATGCTCGGTGTGCGCCTGATCGACCGCTCCACGCGTGTCGTGGCGCCCACGCTCGACGGTCAGGCGTGGTATGAGCGGTGCCTCGCGCTCATCGCCGCGATGGAAGATGCCGAGGCGGCCTTCAGCGGCGGCAGCGCCACGGGCCGGCTCCATGTCAATGTCCACGGATCGCTGGCGCGTCATTTCATCTTGCCGCGCCTGCCGGAGTTTCTGGACAGCCATCCCGACCTCGACCTGATCCTGTCGGAAGGCGATGCCCTCATCGACCTGGTGAAGGCGGGCGTCGACTGCGTGGTCAGGGTCGGCACGCCTGCAGACAGCGACCTTTTCGCGAGACGGCTGGGCGAGCTGCCGGAGGTGACGATCGCATCCGCGGCCTATGTCGAGCGCTTCGGCTACCCGGCCTCGCCGGACGATCTGGTCCGTCATCGCGTGATCGCCTTCCAGTCCTCGGTGACGGGCACACCGATGCCGCTGGAATTCCAGGTCGGCGGCCGCGTGGTCGAGTGCCGCCCGCCGGTGGTCTTGACCGTCACGGCGGCCGAAACCCTGGCAGCCGCCGTTCATCTCGGTCTCGGCATCATCCAGGCGCCTGCCTACCGCTTCGCCGAAGATCTCGCCACCGGGCGGCTTGTCGAGCTTCTGCCCGAAACGCGGCCCACGCCGTCGCCCGTGACGGCGCTCTATCCCAGGGACAGGCAGCTTTCCCCGAGGGTCAGAGTATTTCTCGACTGGATCGGAACCATCGACTTTCTCGGCACGTGACGATCAAGTTTGCCCGCGTCCTCAGGCGGCCAGCCGCGTCTTGACGTCCTCGAGCAGCCATCGCCCGGCCGGTCCGGGGACGCGGTCCGAGAGATGCGCGGCATAGATGGTGAGCGGCAAATCCGGCCCCCGCGAGTCGTCCGCAAGCTCGAGCCGCACCAGCCGCCCCGTCGCGATATGGCCCTCCACGAGATGCCTCGGCATGCGACACCAGCCCAACCCGGCCAGAAGGAAATCCATCCGCCGCGCCAGATCGACGAAGCGCCAAGGGGCGGAGCCGGTCAGGCCGTAGTCCGGGCCGTCGCGGTCCAAGGGGTCGGACAGCACGAGCTGGACATGACGTTCCAGGTCCGGGCGCTCGGCCGGCCGGGACAAGGTGGCAAGCGGGTGATCCGCCGCCGCCACGGCCAGCAGATCCGATTGGATCAGCGGAGTCGCGATCACGTCACCCGGCACGGTTGGCAGAAGAAGGCAGATCGCCAGATCGGCCTGGCCGCTCCGCAATCGGCGCAGCGCGCCGCCAAGACCTTCGGTCGAGAAACTGATCGGCAGGTGCGGATATGTCTCGTGCAGGACCCGCAGGCTCTCGAACAGCGGCCCCGACGGCACCAGCGGGTCGATCGCAAGGGCCAGTTCCTGAGCCAGCAGCACGCGCCCCGTGCCGGTGAGGACCGGCCGGTGGCCGCTCCGATCAAAGAGCGTGGCCGCCTATTTCACGCCGCCGGGTGCCCAGACGGCGGAGATGAAGGATGAGCTGCGCCAGTCCGACGATCTGGTTCAGGAACTGTTGGCTGCGGACGAGCTGATCATCTCGACCCCGGTCTACGATTACAACGTTCCCGCCAGCCTCAAGGCCTGGATTGACCACATCGTGCGCAAGGGGCTCACACTGGGCTTCGACGGCAGCGGCCTCGTCACCGGAAAGAAGGCGACCATCGTGATCGCCTCCGGCGGCGTCTACGGGCAGCGTTCTCCCAACGCCGACAGGAACATCGCGCCGCAGTATCTGAAACTCATCCTCGGGGTTCTCGGAATTGCCGATGTCACCGTCATCCATGGTGAAGGCGCGAAGGCGGTGGATCTGGGCGAGAAATCCATGATGGAGTTCGTCGAGGATCACGCGGGCCAGATGCGGCAGCTCGACCGGGCCTGAGATGACCGGTGCCGGGTCGGGCATTGCCCCGACCCGGCACCTGGCACGGCGACCTATGCCGTCGCCTTCGCCGGAGCGTGCCGCGACTGGAACAGGCCGGCCACCAGGGCAAGGCCGGCGAAACTGGCGACGGCAACATCCGGCCCCAGCGTCTCCATGACGACACCGAAAACGGGCGCTCCGGCGGTCTGGCCGATGGCGATGGTGAGGAACGCGATCATCAGCCCGGTCGCAGGCCGGTCCGGCAGTGCGCGGATGCCCCAGATCAGGTAGACGCCGGTGAGCATGACGTAGGCGGCGCCAAAGATCGCTCCGCCGAACAGCGCGAGAACGGCTGTCGTGAGCCCGGTCCCGACCGCAAGGATGCTCGACGCCATCAGCGCCAGGAAGGCCCGGTGAACCGTATCGTGCCCGAACCGCGCTACGAGGCTGCCCGCCCAAGCCCCGGCAATCCCGCCGGCGCCGATGCCGCTCCACAAGATGCCGGTGCCGGTCGGGCCCCAGTGCAGGCTCTGCGACACGAGTTGCCCCCCGAACGACCACAAGGCCGTGCTTGCCGCGCCCATCAGGACCGCGGCGGCGACCAGGCGCAGGACGAGGCCGGTCAGGGGCGGAAACCCTCTGTCCCGTTCGGGCCCGCGCGACGCTGGCAGCGCGAACGTCGTGGTGATCGCCAGAATGATCGCCACGGCGGCGAAGGCCGCGAAGGCGAGGCGCCACTGCCCGGCGAGCGCCAGCGCGATCGGGCCCGAGATGGCCACGCCGACGCTCGTGCCGGCATTGATGGTGGTGTTCGTCGCATCCTGTCGCGCCGGGCGCACGGCGGCGGCGACGGCGGCCGCCATGGGCGGAGAGGCCAGGCCGGTGCTCGACCCGGCCACGATCACGGCGACGGCCAGAATGCCCGCCGACGGCGCGAGCGCGATGCCCGCCATTCCGACCGCCGCGACCAGCGCGGCGAAGGTGGCGACGGCGCGCGGCCCGACACGCTCGGTCAGGGCAGCGGAGCCGATGATGGCGAGACAATAGCCCGCGAAGGACCCGCCGGAGATCACGCCGCTCAGGCTCGGGCCGAGACCCAGTTCGGCGTCGATCTGCGGCAGGAACAAGCCGAAGGCGAACCGCGCAAAGCCGTAACAGACCGCGATCAGGCCGAAGCCCGTCGCACCGATGCGCAGGGCGGGGCTCATGACCGCGCCCGGTCCACGAGAACGGCGGCCGCTGTCCGGGCAGCGGTGACGACCTCCGCACCGCGATAGACCGCGGCATGCGTCGCGCCTTCGAACAGGACCAGCACCTGTTCGGCCAGCACCGGGTCGCCGCCGTTGCCAAGGTCGGCGGCGACAATCCCGGCTATCCGTTTCTGGAACGCCGCCTTGTGAGCCGCGACCGCCTCGGCGATCTCGGGCGTATCGCCGCCGGTCTCGGCGCGCGTGCGCAGGAACAGGCAACCGCGCGCTCCTTCGGCCTCGATCCAATCCTCGAGCGCGGCGAAAAGCGCATCGACGGATTGCACCTCCAGCTGCTGCAGGAAGCGTCTGTCACGGCGCGCCAGCACGGTCGCCATGAGCTGCGCCTTGCTGCCCGCATGCTTGTAGAGTGTCCGGCTCGACATGCCGGCCGCCTCGGTCAGCCGGTCCATGCCGGACGCCGTGTAGCCGTGACGGTCGAACACCTGCTCGGCGGTATCGGCAAGCCTGGTCATCCTGTCCATGGGATCTCTCCTTTGTCACGCTCCGCTGCCATATGTAAAACGAACGTTTTACACTGCAACCCCGCTTACTGCTCGGAAAGCATGACTTGCAGTCACCGCTGCCCGGAAACCCGTTCATGTCGGGAAGGCCTATCTTCGGAGGGTAGTCACAAACGAACGGCCTTCGCCGAAGCAACGGAGATCATCATGACCAGACCGCTGACCCGCCTAAACCCTGCGGATCTTTTCGATTCCACCCAGAACCACCACGCCCAGGGCACGCTCGTCGAGGATGGCCGCCTTGCCTTCTTTTCCGGCCAGATCGCCTGGCAGGCAGGTGCCGACGCGGCGCCCGAGTCTCTGGGTGCGCAGACGGAGCTTGTCTGCCGGAACCTCAAGATCTGCCTCGACAGCGTCGGCGCCTCGCCCGAGGACATCGTGAACCTGCGCGCCTATATCGTGGATTGGTCGCCCGAAATGGCTGCCGAGGTCTTCCCCCCGCTCGTGGCCTTTCTCGGCGGTGCGACGCCGTCCATGACCGGCCTCGGGGTCAGGTCGCTCTTCGGACCCGACCTGAAAATCGAGATCGAGATGGTGGTGCGGGTGCCCGAATGATCTTGCTGACGGCTAGGGACGCGCGGACATCCGTCCTCAAACCAGCGCCATTTCCTCGACGTCGTTCAGGATGTCGCTCAACGCCAGAAGCGCGCGCCGCAGGCTTTCGGTGTTGTTTGCGGCGCCGAGGCAGATCCGGATCCCGCCTGTCAGCCCCGCGCCGGAGCTGATCGGGCTGGGTGCGGCAAGCGTAATGCCCTGCAAAGCCGCTTGCGCGACAAAATTGGACGCGGTGCGCCCGGCGGGCATGATCAGCCAGGTGTGAAAGCAGGGCAGGGCCTTGGGAAACAGCAGGTCGCCGAGGATCTCCTGCGCGACGAGGGTGCGTTCCGCCGCCGCCGCGCGCTTGAGCTGCGCCTGGCGGTCCATCGCGCCGCTGGCCAGCAGCCGCACCACCGCCTCCGTCATGACCGCGTTGGCCATCCAGCCCGTCGAGCGGATCGCGTTCACGACTCTGTCGCGGAACTCGGGCGGGGCGGTCATGGCGCCCACGCGCAACCCCGGCGCGAGGCATTTCGAGAAGCTCATCACGTGAAAGCTGCGCTCGGGCAGGTAGGAGGACAGCGGTGCCTCCGGCTCCGGCATGAGGAAAGCGTAGACGTCATCCTCGACGATCCAGCCGTCGTGGCGCTGCACGATCTCGGCGATCTCGCGGCGCCGCGCCTCGGGCATGATCGAGCCGGTCGCGGTCTGGAAGCTCGGCGTGCAGAACAGCACCTTGGCCCCGGTCTGCGCGAAGGCGGCGTCGAGCGAGGCGGGAACGATCCCGTCCTCGTCCATCTGCACCCCGTGCAGCGCGTACCCCTCCATCAGCGACAGCGCGGCGAGACCGGAATAGGTCAGGTTCTCGACCAGGATCCGGTCGCCCGGTTGGGCCAGCAGCCGCAGCGCGATGGAGATGGCGTGCTGCGCGCCGCTGGTGACGTAGAGATTGCTCTCCTCGGTGGTGCTGCCGTGGCGGCGGAACCAGTCGGCAATGGCCTTGCGGTGCCTGCGGATCCCCTGGTGGGGCAGGTAGCCGAGAATGTCCTTCAGGTCCGGGTCGGCGGCGATCTCGGCCAGCACGGTGGCCAGCGCGTCGGCCTCGCCGGTATCGGGCGGGGCGTTGAGCGCGAGGTTCACCCGCGCGGTTTCCGCGGTGACGGGGTCGTAGACGCCGAACTCGGCCTTGGGGCGCTGGACGAAGGTGCCGCGCCCGACCTGACCCGAGATCAGCCCGCGCCGTTCCGCCAGCGCATAGGCCTTGGACACGGTGCCGACGCTCAGGTTGAGCGCGGAGGCCATTTCCCTGTGGGTCGGCAGCCGCTGGCCGGGGGCGACACGGCCGTTCATGATATCGTTGTGGAGTGCCGCCACGATCTGCACGTAGCGCGGGCCCTCGCCGAACGGGAGCGTCGGGTACCAGTCCATCTTTGTCCTCGCTTTTCAGAACGAATAGGACAATGTGGTAATTGTCGCAATCCCCCAGGTGGAAAAAGTGCACCGACAGGAGGTTGAGCGGCAATCCGTCAGCGTGGCTGCCAGAATTGTTGCAATGCAGCATGAAATCCATTCGGATTAAACCACAAAAACTGTAACTTTACGTTTGACCCGGCTGGATTGTCCTCTTACCCTTTTCGAAACGGAGAGGATCGGGGGGAGTCGATGATCTACGAAATGCGTGTCTACGAGCATGTGGAGGGCCGGGCCGACCAGGTCCGCGAGCGTTTCGAGGCCGAGGTTGCGCCAAGGCTCCCGAACCACGGGGTCGAGTTGCTCGGCGTGTTCACGGACGCGGAAACCGGCATGCTGACCTACCTCACCCGCTTCGAGAGCGAAGAGGCCCGCGATGCGGCCTGGGCGTCCTTCGGGGCGGACGAGGGGTGGAAATCGGCCAAGGCCGCGTCGGAGGTCGACGGGCCGCTGATCGCCCGGCAGCACAAGACGGTGCTGAAACCGGCGATGCGCGGACTGCCGATTTCCTGACTGCACGACCATCAAGGGAGGGAAGCGCGCGTGAAGGCCGCTCCATTCGACTATCTTCGACCCGGATCGGTGGGTGAGGCCTGCGAGGCGCTGGCCGCCGACATGGAGGCGCGCGTGCTTGCGGGCGGCCAGACGCTGGTGCCGATGCTGGCCATGCGCCTGTCGCGGCCGTCGCGGCTGGTCGACATCACCCGGCTTGAGGAACTGTCGCGGATCGACCGGGTCGAGGACGGCGTTGCCATCGGCGCTGCTGTGCGCCAGTGCATCGCCCTTCGGTCTGATATTATCGCGTCGGATGTGCCACTTCTGGCCGCCGCGCTGCCCCATGTCGGGCACCCGCCGACGCGGGCACGCGGCACGGTGGGCGGGTCGATCGCACATGGCGATCCCTCGGCCGAGATCGCGCTGGCCGCCACGATCCTCGATGCCCGCATCATGTTCCTTGCCGACGGTGAGGAGGAGGAATTTTCGCCCGAGGAGTTCTTCATCGGCCCGACTGTGACAATGGCCCCGTTGGGCGGGCTTTTGACCCGGGTGGTGTTCCCGAGCCGCCCATCCGGTCGCGTCGGGGCGGCCTTTCACGAGATCGCGTCGCGGCGCAGCGACTACGCCTTCGCCTCGACCGGGGCGCAGGTGGTGCTCGACGGCGACGGAACCTGCACCGATGCGCTGCTGGGCGTGGGCAGCGTCGGCGACACGCCGGTCGCGCTGGACGTGAGCGCCCTGGCCGGCACCCGACTGGGCGAGGAGGACATTCGCGGCGCGGTCGAGGCGGCGCTGGAGGATCTCGATTGCGTCGACGACCTGCACGCCACCGCAACCTATCGCCGCCGTGCCGCGGCCCAGCTTGCCGCGCAGAGCCTGCGCAATGCCCGCGACCGCGCGGTGGAGGAGACCGCATGAAGACCGAACTGACCATCAACGGCCGATCCCGCGCAATCGACGTGGAGCCTCGCATGACCCTGCTCGACGCTCTGCGCGACGCGGCCGGTCTGAAAGGCACCCACGCCGGATGCGAGCACGGTGTCTGCGGCGCCTGCACGGTCATCGTGGACGGGGATGCGGTGCGATCCTGCCTGATGTTCGCGGTGCAATGCGACGGCATGGAGATCACCACGATCGAGGGTGTTGCCGCCGACCCCGGCGAACTCGACGTGGTGCAGGACAGCTTTTGCGAGACCCACGGGCTGCAATGCGGGTATTGCACGCCGGGGATGGTGCTGGCGGCCAAGGCGCTCCTAGCGGTGGAGAAAGACCCGAGCGACGAGCAGATCCGCGACGCGATCTCCGGCAACATCTGCCGCTGCACCGGCTACGGCCAGATCGTGGAGGCGATCCGGCTGGCCGCAAAACGCCTGCGCGAAAGCAACACGGCAGCGATGGAGGCGGGCGAATGAGCGGACCCGCCAAGCTGTTCCAAGGCAAGTATGTCTCGACCGACCGCCGCGTCCGCGAGGATCCGCGCTTCGTCGCGGGCCATGGCCGCTTCGTGCAGGACATCGACCGTCCCGGCATGCTTCATGTCGCGCTCGTGGCGGCCCAGGCGCCGGCCGCGCGGATCGTGAAGATCGACCCTTCCGCCGCCTTGGCGATGGAGGGCGTGGTCGACGTGATCGACGGGGCGGAGCTGTCCGCCGCGGTGAACCCGCTGATGAACGGGCTCGACACGCCCAAGGTGCAGCGGTTTCCGCTCGCAGTGGGGCAGAACCGCTATGCCGGCGAATGGGTCGCCGCCGTGGTGGCCGAGACCCGCGCGCTGGCCGAGGATGCGGCCGAGAAGGTCCGGGTCGAAACCGAGAAGCTCGGCTTTGTCATCGACGCCGAACAGGCGCTGGAGGAGGGGGCGACGCCGGTCCACCCCGAACACGGCTCGAACCTGCTGCTCGACCGCACCTTCGACTGGGGTCCGGTGGACGAGGATTTCGCCCGCAGCGACGACAGCCTCAAGCTGCGCGTGACCTGGGGCCGCAACTCGACCGTGCCCATCGAGACCTTCGGCGTGATCTGCGAATGGAACGCCTGGGAAAAGGTGCTCGACGTCTGGGCCTCGATCCAGATGCCGAAATACGCCGACCAGATCGCCCGCGCCCTGAAGCTGCACGGCAACGAGGTGCGGGTGCATTACGACGTCGACGTCGGCGGCTCATACGGGGTGAAACGCGGGATCAAGCAGACGGTGCTGGCCGGCTACCTTGCGCGCAAGCTTGGCCGCCCGGTGCGGCTGATCGAAGACCGGCTGGAAAACATGCGCTCGGGCGACGCCCATGGCCCCGAGCGGATCTTCGACATCGAGGTCGCCTTTGACCGCGACGGCACGGTGAACGCGATGCGGATGCGCGCGCTGGACAATGCCGGCGCCTATGCCGGCCGCGCGCCGTTCCAGCTCGGCAAGCCCATCGGCGCGATCGTCGGACCCTACCGCATCAACTCGGTGCAATACCGTGCGATGTCGGTGACGACGAACAAGGCGGTGCAGGAGGCGGTGCGCGGCTTTGGCCAGGCGCCGACGAATTACGCCATCGAGACCATGATGGACCGCGTGGCCGATCACCTCGGCATCGACCGGCTGGACCTGCGCCAGAAGAACCTGATCCGGCCCGATGAATTTCCCTACGAGATCCCGTCGGGCAGCAAGTACGATTCCGGCGACTACCAGGCCGTCATCGCGAAGGTTCTGGAGCAGGGCGACTACGACGGCATGAGGGCCGAGCGCGACCGGCTGCGCGCCGAGGGGATGTGCGCGGGCATCGGCGTCGCTGCCTGCCTCGAGCCCTCGGGCGGAAATTCGTCCTTCGAGCCGCTGCTGAACCCCGCCAACCGCACCTCCACCTGGATGGAGGGGAGCCGCGTGAACATCGACGCGCTGGGTGACGTGACCGTGGCGATCCACACCACGAGCTCGGGGCAGGGGCACGAGACGCTGGCCGCGACCGTGGTGGGCGAGGTTCTGGGTGTCGATCCCGACCGCGTGCGCGTGGTGCGGCCCGACAGCCTCGGCTCGCTGCCCGGCAACTCGCCGGTCGGCAGCCGCATGGCGATCATGCTGGGGGGCGCGGCGGCCAATGCTGCGCGCGACATCATCCGCCAGGCCATCGCCATCGGGGCGCACCTGATGGATGCCGACCCCGGTGATTGTTCCTACGACAGCGGCACCGTGATCGGGCCGGGCGGCGCGGAGATCGCCTGGACCGAGATCGTGGATGTCGCCCACCGCCGCTTCCACGACCTGCCCAAGGGCACAAACCCCGGGCTGACCGCCAGCTTCATTCAGCAGGTCCCGACCGGCGAAACCCTGCCGAAGGACGGCAAGGCGCAGATGTATCCGTGCTATTCCTTCGAATTCCACCTCGTGCTGGTGGCCTTCGCCCCGGTTCTCGCCAAGCCCGAGCTGCGCCGCTATGTCATCGGGCACGACTGCGGCACTGTCATCAACCCGCACATCGTGAAGGGCATGACGCTCGGCGGTATCGCCCATGGCATCGGCGCGACGCTGCTGGAGGAATTCGCCTATGACGGCGAGGGGCAGCTGATGACGCAAAGCTTCCTCGACTACCTCATGCCGTCGAGCCACGAGGTGCCCGAGGTGCAGATCGTGAAGCACTGCACACCCTCGCCGCTGACCGAGTTCGGCCAGAAGGGATCGGGCGAAAGCGGCTATCTTGGCTCGCCCGCCGCGATCTCCGGCGCCATCCACGACGCGCTCAAGCCCTGGGGCATCCACCTGAACAAGCTGCCGATCCGCATGGCCGCGATCAGCGACGCGATCGCGGCGGCGGAAGAGAAAGGACACCCATGATCATCGACGCCCACGCCCACCTCGTCCCGCCCTCGCTGCTCGAGGAATTGCAGGACCGCGCGACCGATTTTCCCGCCGTCGCGATCGCGCCCAAGGACGGGTCGGTGACATTCTCCTTTGCCGGCAAGAAGGCGACGCGGCCGGTGTCGCCCGGCCTCACCA
Organism: uncultured Roseicyclus sp.; assembly: GCA_937139335.1. Classification (GTDB taxonomy): domain Bacteria; phylum Pseudomonadota; class Alphaproteobacteria; order Rhodobacterales; family Rhodobacteraceae; genus Roseicyclus. Next base: position 100,735 of record CAKZPN010000006.1, read on the forward strand.
ACCTCGACAAGCGCATCGCCTGGATGGATGCTCAGGGGATCGACCGGCAGGTGGTGGCAGGCTGGCTCGACATGTTCGGCAACGACCTGCCCGCCGCGGAAGGCGCGGAATGGGCGCGGACGATCAACCGACACTTGAAGCAGGCCGAGGCCGACAGCGGAGGGCGCTTTGCGGGCCTTGCCGTGCTGCCGACGCAGGATGGCGAGCTGGCCGCGCAGGTGCTGCGCGAGGCGCATGAGGCGGGGTTTTCCGGCACCATGATCGGCACCCAGCCCGACAACGGCGGCGGCGAGCTGGACAACCCGGCGCTCGACCCGTTCTGGCAGGCGGCGCACGAGCTGGGTTCCATCGTCGCGATCCACCCGGTCTTCGACGCGGGCGACGCGCGGGTGCGCGACTGGGGCATGCCCAACGCACTCGGCCGGATCACCGACAGCCTGATCGCGGTGACGCGGATCATCTACTCGGGCCATGTCGAGAAATATTCCAACGCGAAGATCGTGGTCGGCATCGGCGGCGCGGCCTTGCCCTACGTGATTGGCCGACTGGCCCATAATCACAAGCTGCACCCAGAAGACATGGCCGACCCGGTCAAGGCGATGTCGATGCTCTACTATGATACGCTGCTGCATGACCCGAAGGCGCTGCAACTGCTGATCGACACGGTGGGCGCGGACCGGATCATGCTGGGCTCGGACATGCCGTTCCCGATCTGCGATCCGACGCCGCTGGCCATTCTCGATGGCGTGAACCTGTCCGAAGCGGACCGGGCCAGCATCGAGCACGGCCTGGCCGAACGGCTGATGCGCGGGTGATGGAGGGCACGCGATGAAGATGGAGCTTTCCGGCACCGAGGAGATCAACGCCACCCCGCAGGCGCTGTGGGATGGGCTGACCGACCCCGACGTGCTGCAAAAATGCATCCCCGGCTGCAAGGAGATGACGGCAACCGGTCCCGATGCCTACGACATGAAGCTGCAACTGAAGGTCGCGGCCGTCGGCGGCTCCTTCGACGGCAAGGTGCGGCTGCACGACAAATCCGAACCCGACACCTGCCACATCGAGGTGTCGGGCGGTGGCTCGCTCGGCACCGGCGAGGGCCGGGCGCAGTTCGCCATCGCCGACGCCGGCGCGGGCAAATCGACGCTCAGCTACGAGGGCGAGGGCGAGATCGGCGGGCTGGTCGCGGGTGTCGGGCAGCGGGTGCTGAAATCGGTCGCCAAGCATCTGACAAAACAGTTCTTCACGGCGCTGCGAAAGCACTTCGAGGAGCACGACGCGACAGCCTGACGGGCAATCTTCAAGACGCCGATGGGAGGAGAGGCGCTGATGATGGTAGACACGCACAGGATCACGACCGGGGCCGGGCATGGCCTCTGCATCTCGCGGCGCGAGGGTGCGGGCCTGCCGGTGCTGTTCCTGAATTCCTTTGCCGCCGATCACACCATGTGGGACGCGGTGCGCGCCCGCATGGGGCGGACGACAATTGCCTATGATGCGCGCGGCCACGGCGCCTCGGACGTCGCGGGCCATGACCTGACGGTTGCGGATCTGGCCGCCGACGCGAAGGCGGTGATCGCGGCGGAAGGTCTGCGCGACGTGGTGCTGTGCGGCCTGTCGCTGGGCGGTCTCACGGCGATGGCGCTGGCCGCCGACCCCTCGGTTTCCGTCAGGGGGCTGGTGCTCGCGAACACAGCGGTGAATTTCCCCCCCGCCTCGATGTGGCAGGACCGCGCGAAGACCGTCCTGTCGGGCGGCTATTCCGGCCTGATCGAGCCGACGCTGGAGCGCTGGCTGACCGAGGGCTGGCGTGCGTCGCATCCCGAGGAGCTGGCCCGCGCGCGCGCTATGCTGGAGTCCATGCCGCCGCAAGGCTACGCCGACGCTTGCGCCGCACTGGCCAGCGCCGACACCTCGGCCGAGCTTGCGGGTTGGGCTGGCCCGACGCTGATCATCGCGGGGGCGCATGACGCCTCCTCCCCCGTCGCGCGGGCCGAGGAGATGCGGGGCATCGCGCAGGACGCGCGGCTGGTGGTGCTGGACGCGGCCCATGTCTCGGCCATCGAGGCGCCGGAGGCATTCGCTCACGCGTTGGAGGGCTTCGTGGCAGAGCTGGAGGCCACCCATGCCTGATCCGCGCCGCGTCATCATCGGGATCACCGGGGCGTCCGGGACGCTTCTGGGCATCCGCCTGCTCGAACTGTTGCGCGACGTGCCGGATGTCGAGACGCATCTGGTGATGTCGCCCGCCGCCGTGCGGACCATGCTGATCGAGACCGACTACACCGCCGACGCCGTCAACGCGATGGCCGACGTCACGCACAGCTTCAAGGACATCGGCGCCTCGATCGCCTCGGGCAGCTTCAAGTCCGAGGGCATGATCATCGCGCCCTGCTCGGTGAAGACGCTGGGCGCCATCGCCGGCTGCCTGACCGACGACCTGATCTCGCGCGCCGCCGATGTCTGCCTGAAGGAACGCCGCCGTGTGGTGCTGATGTTCCGCGAGACGCCGCTGCATGCGGGCCATATCCGCGTAATGAAAGAGGCGACCGAGGCGGGCGCGATCGTGATGCCGGCGGTGGTCGGCCTCTACTACCAGCCGAAATCGGTGCTGGAGATGGTCGATCACCTGGCCGGCCGCGCGCTCGACCTGATCGGCATCGACGCGGGAACCGTGAAGCGCTGGCAGGGCCAGCCTGGAAAAGCCGACGAGGGAGACACAAGATGAAGGACGGCGTGACCCGCGGATACCGCGACCTGCACGACCACATCGCCGCGCTGGACGAGGCGGGGCTGCTGCGCCGCATCGACCGGCCCATCGACAAGGATGCCGAGATGCACCCGCTGGTGCGCTGGCAATATGTCGGCGGCCTGCAGGAGGATGACCGCAAGGCGTTCCTGTTCACGAACATCCGCGACGGCAAGGGGCGGGCCTACGACATCCCCGTCATCGTTGGCGGCATGGCGGCCAACCGTGCGGTTTACGCCACCGGCATGCGTTGCGATCTGGACGACATCAAGACCAAGTGGGACAGCGCCATTGCCAACCCGGTGAAGCCGGTGGAGGTCGAGAACGCGCCCTGCCACGAGATCGTGGAAGAGGGCGAGATCCTCGCGCAGGAAGGCCACGGCATCGATATCCTGCCGATCCCGGTCTCCACGCCCGGCTTCGACAGCGCGCCGACCTTGTCGGCCACCAATGTCATCTCGAAGGACCCCGAGGACGGGATCCAGAACATGGGCACCTATCGCTGTGCGCTGAAGGCGCCGGATCGGCTGGTGGTGCGCATGGCGACCCGCGTCGGCGGCGCCGGTGGCTACCAGCATTACCTCAAGCACCAGGCTGCCGGCGACACCGAGATGCCGGTCGCCATCGTGCTGGGCTGCCCGCCCTACGTGGCCTTCATGGGGCCGCAGAAATTGCCCATCGGCGTCGATGAATTCGATGTCGCGGGCGGCCTGGCGGGCGAACCGATCAACGTGGTCCGCGCGCGCACGGTGCCGCTGATGGTGCCGGCCGAGGCCGAGGTGGTGATCGAGGGCTACATCGACGTCACCAAGGTCGAGCCCGAGGGGCCCTTCGGCGAAAGCCACGGGCACGTGGCGCTGGAAGAATACAACATGCCGATGCGGGTTACGGCGGTGACGCGGCGCAAGGATGCGGTCATCCCCTCCTACATCAGTCAGGTCGCGCCGTCGGAAAGCTCCGTCATCAAGCGCGTGGCCTACGAGCCGTTGTTCACGCATCACCTGAAGTCGACGCTCTCGATCAAGGGCGTGAAGAAAGTGTCGCTGCACGAGCCGCTGACCGGCCTGTTGCGCGTGACCGTGGTGACGATCGAGCCCGGAACGCCCCGGACCGAGATCTGGCGCGCCCTGCACGGTGCCGCCTTTTTCAAGGGAGACTGCGGCAAGATCTGCATCGCGGTGAACGACGACATCGACGTCGACAGCCCGGATTCCATCCTCTGGGCCATGGCCTATCGCACCAACCCGGTCGAGGACATGGAATTGGTCCCGCATCGGGGACAAGGCCACGGACCCAAGCGCGAGCATGACGGCGAGGAGGATTCGTCGCTTCTGGTCGACGCCACGATGAAGTCGCCGATGCCGCCGCTCGCGCTTCCGGCGCGTCCGTTCATGGAAAACGCCAAGGCGATCTGGGAGGAGCTCGATCTTCCGCGCCTGACGCCGCAGTCACCCTGGCACGGCTATTCGCTGGGCGCCTGGCACCGGATCTGGGACGCAGCCGCCGACCGCGCCGCGTCCGGCAACTACCTCGAGAACGGCAAGATCAGCGCCGGGTTGCAGGTTGGCGGGCTGAAACCGGAAAGCCGCGTCGATCCTGACGAAAGTGAACGCAAGATGAAGGGCTGAAAGGCACATTAACGGTTTACGAAGCTGCCACAGCAATGTTCGTATGGAGCCATACGGTATGGCATCAGACGAAAGGAAACGCCATGGAAGAGATACGCATTTGCGGACGTGACGAGATACCCGACGGCGGTGCGCGCATCGTCGAGATCGGGCGGCTCGAGATCGGGGTGATCCGGCACAAGGATACCTTTTACGCCTATCGCAACCTCTGCCCGCACCAGGGCGGCCCGGCCTGCGAAGGCGTGCGCATGGCAGGCGTGGTCGACCTCGTTGAAGCCGACGGCAGCTACCACGGCCAGCAGTTCGACGAAGGCGACATGCACATCGTCTGCCCGTGGCACGGCTACGAGTATCACCTCGAGACCGGGGTGAACGTCTGCGACGCGAAGCTGAAGCTGCGCAAGTTCGAGGTGAAGGAGAAGGGGGGCGACATCTATGTCTGCATCTGACCCCGCCACCGGCTTTGCCGAGACCGCCAGCACCCTGTCCGCGCTGATCGACGATGCCATCGCCGAGGGCGCCATCGACCGGCTCGATGACGAGGCGCTGGGTCAGGCGTTGGCCGCCGCCGTCCGGCTCTACGTCGCCAAGGCCGAAACCGGCGCGCGGCTGATGCCGTTCGGTCGCAACAGTGCCGTCACCGCGACCGAGATCGCGGTGGCCGCCATGGCGATGCTCGACGCCGGCCGCATGGAGATCTTCGAGTTGGGCCTGTGGGAGCAGTGGAGCAACATCCGCCCCGCCCGCCAGACCTCGCTTTCCGACCTGCAGGAGGTGCCCGCATGACCGTTCAGGACAAGGGGATCACGCAGCATCGCGACATCACCACCGAGCCTTTCGACACCTCGCGCCACCTCGCCCACGCCCGCCAGCAGGCCGAGGCGCGCAACTATGACGAATTCTTCATCGTCGACGTGGACAGCCACCACTACGAAAACGAGGCCTCGACCGAGATCGCGAGCTACGTGCCCAACGACGTGCTGCGCAACGAGATCCTGTACCAGGGGATCAGCCGCAAGGGCATCTCGACCGGGTTCGGGCAATACCAGGACCTGGGCGGCCGGCTGGTGCGCTACCCCAACCGCAAGAAGGAAGCGGTGCCCGAGACGCCGCACCGCGACGTGACGCTGATGCGGCGGTGGATGGATGCGATGGGCGTCGATGTGGCCTGCATGTTCCCCACGCCGCTCCTGAACCTCGGGCTCAGCCCGCGGGTGGATCTCGAGGTGGAACTGGCCTTCGGCTACAACCGCTGGCTCTGCGAGCGGGTGCTGTCCGAGGACCGCCGCCTGAAGTCGATGCTTTACCTGCCGTTCAACGACCCCGCCGCCTGCGAACGCACGATCGAGGAATTCGGCGAGAAACCCGGCGTGATCGGCTTCATGGTCACGACGACGCGCTACCGCGGCGTCTACGACAATGCCTACATGCGGACATACCGGATGCTGGAGGAACGCGGCCTGCCGCTGGGGTTCCACACCGGGCTCGGCGGACAGGAGCCGGGGCTGTCGACGGCGGCCAACCGCTTCCTCGTGCTGCACGCGCTGGGCTTCGCCTGGCACAACATGCTGCACCTGTCGAACTGGGTCATCAACGGGCTGCCGGAACGCTTTCCGAAGCTCAAGGTGATGTGGATCGAGGCGGGGCTGGCGTGGATCCCGTTCCTGATGCAGCGGCTGGATAACGAATACATGATGCGCCACTCCGATGCGCCGCTGCTGAAGAAGAAGCCGTCGGAATACATGCGCGACATGTACTACACCAGCCAGCCGATGGAGATGGTCGACAACGCCCGCGCGCTGGAACTGACCTTCGACATGATGAACGCGCCGACGCAGCTTCTGTATTCGTCGGACTATCCGCATTGGGACATGGATCTGCCGAGCGTGATCTACGATCTGCCGTTCCTCGACGAAGGCGCCAAGCGCAACATCCTGGGCGGCAACGCGATGGAGCTGTTCGGGCTCGAGCCCGAGCTCGCCGAATGGAAACTCAAGCGACAGAAGGACAAGGAGGCGGCGGGCGCGCGGGGCTGACTGGCCCCGGCCGACGCCTGCCGGTCGCGGCAGGACAGGAATTCAAGGGGGCGCCAAGACCCCCGCGACGACAGCGGACAGACCGGCAGGAGGGCCGGGACATCCGCTGAAATGCAACAGAGGAGGAAGAACACCATGCAACTCAAGGATTTCCTGACAGGCGCGGCCGCCTTGGCCGGGCTGGCGATCGTGGCGGCGACCCCCGCTGCGGCGCAGGATGACTACCCCAGCCAACCGCTGCAGATCATCGTGCCCTTCGGGCAGGGTGGCGCGACGGACCAGCTGTCGCGCATGTTCGCGCCGGCGCTGGAGGATCGGCTGGGCACGCCCATCGTCATCATCAACCAGCCGGGCGCCGGCGGGGCCGTGGGCCTCGCGAACCTCGCGCTGCTCGAGCCCGATGGCTACACGATCGGCGTCGGGTCGGATTCGACCCTTGCCGCGCGTCCGCTGATGGACAGCTCCGGCTACACCCCCGAAAGCTTCGACACGGTGGTGCGGCTCGTCGACATCCCCTCCGGCATCGCCGTGCGGGCCGACAGCCCCTACGAGACTCTGGACGACCTCGTGACGGCGCTGCAGTCGGGCGAGAGGCTGAACTGGTCGGGCTCCGGCATCGGCTCCGGTCCGCACCTGGCCATGGCGGTTTTCCTGGCCCAGAACGACCTGACCGCGACCTACGTCAACTCCAACTCCGGCCAGGAAGCGATGGTGAAGCTCCTGTCGGGCGAGGTCGACTTCTTCTCGGGCGGCGGGTCGAACTACCCGCCGATGATCGACGACGACGGCTCCAGCGACATCCGCGTGCTCGCGCTGGCCGCCGAGGAGCGGTGGCAGTACCTGCCCGACGTGCCGACCTTCACAGAGGCGGGCTACCCCTACCTGCGGTCGCAGTGGTTCGGCTTCGTCGGCCCGGCCGGGATGCCGCAGGAGGCGATCGACGCGATCACCGAAGCGGTGCGGGAAACGCTCGAAGCGCCCGAGTTCCAGGACCGGCTCGACCAGTTCTACTTCAACCCGGCCTTCCAGACTTCGGAAGAGATGCGGGCGCAGATCGCCGAGGAGCAGGAAAGCTTCCTGCCGATCCTGCAGGAAGCCGGTCTCGCCGAATAACCCGGCACTCTGACCGCAAGATTGCCCGTCCGCCCCTGTCGGGGCGGGCGCGGCACCACAACCGCGCCCCACGGCGGGCGCACGGATCGGGAGGATCCCAGACATGGCTCTGAAGCATGAGGACACGGTTGCGGGAGCCGGGCTGAGCGCGGTCGGCGCGGCCTTCGTGTGGTTCTCGCTCGACATCGGCACCGGCGCGCGCGGCGCAACGCTGCCGCCCAACTTCTTCCCGCTGCTCTGCGCGGGCGGCCTCATCCTGTGCGGCGTTGTCCTGCTGATCCGCGGCCTGAGGTCCGAGGCCGGGCCGCTGCCACAGGTTCTGGACCTGCGGATCGCCGTCGTCGGCGGGCTGCTCTTCGTGTTCTACTGGTTCTTCCGCGATCTCGATTTCCGCGCCGGCGCCTTCGTCCTGACCCTGGTCACGATGCTGATGTTCGGCATCCGCTCGATCCCGCAACTCGTCATTCTGCCGCTGGTGCTGGCCTTCGGGCTCTACTTCGCCTTCACCCGCGGCTTCAGCCTGGTGCTCCCGACATGGATATGATCGCCGACCTTGCCGCGGGCGCCGCGGCCATCGCCGACCCTTGGGTCATTCTTTTCGTCTTCCTCGGGGCCGTCATCGGCATGGTCTTCGGGGCCGCGCCCGGGCTGACCGCCACCTCGGCCATCGTGCTGTTCCTGCCGGTGACCTACGCCATGGGCCCGACGACCTCGATGGCGCTGCTGCTGGGGATCTATTGTTCGGGCTATTTCGCCGGATCCATTCCCGCGATCTTGCTGAACACGCCCGGCGCGCCGGGTTCGGCGGCGACGGCGCTGGACGGCTACGCCATGGCGCAACAGGGCTACGGCGACCGCGCGATCCTGACGGCGGTGATGTCGTCCTTCGTGGGCGGGCTGTTCTCGCTGTTGCTGCTGGCGCTGATCGCGCCGTCCCTGGCCCGCGTCGCGCTGAGCTTCACTTCGGTCGAATACTTCACCTTCGCGCTGGTCGGCATCGTCTGCGTCGCGGGCATCTCGCGCGGCTCGATGATCAAGGGGCTGGCGGCGGCCTTCATCGGGGTTCTTGCCTCCACCGTGGGCCTCGACCCGGTGTCGGGCGTCGGCCGTTTCCTTTTCGGGCAGCCGAACCTGATGGGAGGCATCCCGACCACCGCCGCGCTGATCGGCCTTTTCGCGGTGGCGCAGATGATGCTGCTGACCGCCAAGGGACGCCAGGAGGCCGAGGTGCTGCCGGTGCAGCAGACCACGTCGGTGGCCGAAGTCCTGAAGGATTTCACGCGCAACAAGTTCCTGATGCTGAAATCCGCCGTGGTGGGCGCGCTCATCGGCATCCTGCCCGGCACCGGGCCGTCGATCGCGTCCTGGGTCAGCTATTCCGACGCTCTGCGCACGGCCAAGCCGGGCGACAGGTACGGCAAGGGCGAGCCGAAGGGTCTGATCGCCTGCGAAGTGTCCAACAATGCCGTCACCGGCGGCGCGCTGGTGCCGTTGCTGACGCTCGGCATTCCGGGCGACCCGGTGACGGCGGTGCTCATCGGCGCACTGATGATCCAGGGCTTCGAGACCGGCCCCTTCTTCATCCCGCACAACACGCCGCTGTTCTACTCGATCCTGATCCTGCTCCTGATCTCGAATTTCCTGATGCTAGGCATCGGCATCGCTGGCCGCCGGCTGGCGGCCAAGGTTCTTGAGATCCCGCATGGCATCATGGTGCCGACGATCCTGTGCGTGGCCGGGGCGGGCGCCTTTTCGCTGGCGTCCAACCCGTTCTACCTCAAGCTCGTCATCATCTTCGGTGCGATGGGCTACTTGATGGTGCGCTTCAAGATCCCTACCGCCCCGGCGGTCCTCGGCATCGTCCTCGGCCCGATCCTGGAACAGAACCTGCGCAACGCGCTCACCGCGAACGACATGGACGCGACGGTGTTCGTGACCCGGCCGATCAGCGCGGTGACGCTGGCCTTCATGTGCCTGCTGCTGTGGGTCTGGCTGAAACCCGCCAAGAAGTCCGACGATAGCGGGGACGGCGGCGGTTCGGGCACACCGTCGGATGCGGAGTTGAAGGGATGACCGAAGCCATGACCGGGCATCGGCTGCGCAACGTCGACGGACCCCGTAGCGCCGCGCACCACCTGCTGCAGGCGCTGTGCGATGTGGGCATCGACTATGTCTTCGCCAACCTCGGCACCGACCACGCGCCCATCATCGAGGAGATGGCGCGCTGGCGGGCCGAGGGGCGGGAGGGGCCGAGGGTGCTGCTCTGCCCGCACGAATCCACTGCCGCGCACATGGCGATGGGCTATGCCGTCGCCACCGGGCGGGGGCAGGGCGTGCTGGTGCACGTGGACGTGGGCACCACCAACGCCGCCACGGCAATGCACAACGCCTGCCGCTCGCGCCTGCCCGTCTTGCTGATGGCGGGCAAGGCGCCCTACACGAGCCACGGCGAGCTGCCCGGCACGCGCGACAACTACGTGCATTTCATCCAGGAGCCGCAGGACCAGGGCTCGGTCGTGCGGCCCTACGTGAAATGGGAATACACTTTGCAATCCGCCGTCCATGTCGGCGAAGTGCTGCGCCGCGCGCATACGGTGATGCAGTCGGGCGCGCGCGGGCCGGTCTACCTGATGCTGCCGCGCGAGGCGCTGACGGGGCAGGCGGATGGCGCAGAGCTTCCGGTCTTTCCGGCGTCCAAGCATGGCGAGATGGTGCCGGGCGGCCTGCCCGACGCGCCGCTGCGCGATCTCGCCCGGCGCCTGCTGGAGGCCGAAAGGCCGCTCATCATCGCTTCCTACGCCGGGCACACTCCGGGAACTTCTGAGGCGATCGAGCGCCTGTCCGAGCTGGTGGGCGCGGCGGTGGTGCAGAACGCGATGGTGTCGAACATCAACCACGAGATGCCGTGCTTTGCGGGCGGGCTGCCCGGCGAGCGGCTGCCAGACGCCGATGTGGGGCTGATCGTGGACAGCGACGTGCCGTGGATCCCGTCGGCCGGCCGGCCCGACCCAAGCGCGTTCTGGGCACATGTGGATGTCGACGCGCTGAAAACCGGGTCGCCGATCTGGTCCTTCCCCGCCGACCTGCGGCTGGAGGGCAGCAGCGCGCAGATCGTCGGGCGGCTGGCCGAACTGGTCGAGGAGATGCGGAGCGCGGACCAGGCGGAGCGCGCGGCTGCGCGCGTGGCCGAGCTGTCCGCGGCGGGCGACAAGCGCCGCGCCTCGGCCGCCGAGGCGGCGGCAGACCCGGGCGCGCCCGACGCGCTGAACCCGCACCACGTGCTGCGCGCGCTGGGGCAGGCGCTGCGCTCCGAGGACGTGATCTTTCACGAGGCGGTGCGCAACCAGCCGGTGATGGTCCGCCAGATCCCGCGCTCGCTGCCCGGCACCATGACCCGCACAGCGGGCGGCGGGCTGGGCGCCTCGGGCGGCATGGCGCTGGGCTACAAGTTGGCGCGCCCCGACCGGCTGGTGGTGCAGATCGTCGGTGATGGCGCGTTCTACTACAACAACCCGGCCTCGATGCTGGCGGTGTCCCGGCAATACGACCTGCCGACGCTGACGGTGGTGCTGGACAACGCCGGCTGGTCGGCGGTGAAGGAAAGCACGCTGCGCTGCTACCCCGACGGGGCGGCGAAGGCAGACGGCGATTTCGCCTCGGATTTCCGCAGCGACACCGATTACGCTGCCATCGCCGCGATGTTCGGGTTCGAGGGCGTCACCCTGCGCGACCCCGACACGGTCGCGGAACAGGTGAACCGCGCGGTCGACACCGTGCGCGGCGGAAAATCGGTGGTGATGCACGTCCGGCTGCCCCGGCACTAGGGCGCGGCGATTGCCTCCATCCGGGCGACGAGCGCGTCGATGAGGTCGTCCGCCAGCGGCGCGGGCAATGTCGTGCCATAGGCGGCGAGGGTTTCGCGCGCGGCCTCGGCCGGTGCCACGCCGTCACGCCCCGGCAGCGTCGCCGCCTCCAGTGTTTTCAGCTGCACCTTCTCGGCCGACAGTTCCACCTTCTTCACCTGGCTGCGGAACCCTTCCTGCGCCGCCGCGTCGGGGTTCAGCGCCTCGGTCTTCAGCTTGCGGCGCAGCGCGCGGAGCGGGCGGACGACTTCCTCCCGCCATGGGGCGACGGCGGCATCCAGCGCACGGATCGCGTCGGCCTCGGTAACGCGGCCGCGCGCCGCGTGCCACAGCAGGCAGAGCGCCACCGGCACGTCGCCGCCAAATTCGTCTTGCAGGCGCAGGCAGTGCTCTTGCGTTTCCGCGTCGTCGTAGAACCGCAGGGCAAAGGACCACAGGTCGTCATCCATCGCCATCGCGCTCCCCGGCCTCCAGCCAGGCGACGGCGGAGACGCCCACCGCGCGGATATGGCGTGACAATGCCGCGACCGAGCCTTCGACATCGCGGGCGGTCAGCCGCTCCACGATCTCGTGCAACTCGACTGCGCGAGCCTCGGCACGGGTCTGCTGTTTCAGCGAGCGCGAGCGCAGGAACCCGATCCGGTTGAACAGCTGCACGAACACCCGCTGCATCACCGGGTTGCCGGCATGGGTGAAGAGCAGGTCGTAGAACGCCTCCTTCACCGCCAGCCGTTCTTCCAGGTTGTCGGTGCTGAGCGCGGCGGTGAAGCGGCGGTCAAACTCGGTCAGTTCGTCGAAGGCCCGGTCGGGCGCGCGCGCGATGAACATCGGCGCCGCGGCGCATTCCAGCACCTCGCGGAACTCGTAGATCTGGCGCGCCCGCGCGGCGGTCATCAGGGCGACGAAGGGCCGGCCGCGCGGCCCGACCTCCACCAGTTCCTCGATCTCGAGCTGGCGCAGCGCCTCGCGCACCGAAGTGCGGCTGACCCCCAGCGCGTCACACAGATCACGCTCCAGCAGCCGCTGACCCGGCTCGAACCGCCCGCCGACGATGGCCGCGCGCAGACGCTCCAGCACCCGGTCGCGCAGCAGGAGAGTGGGCTGGTCCAGCAACATGTCGTCGGGCAGGGCAGTGCGGTGCTGCATCATGGTCCTAGTCCAGCGCCGTGATCACTTCGACCACGGCGACCTTGCCCCTTTTCACCTCTGCCAGCGCCTCGCGCAAGGCGGGCGCCACGGCCTCGGGGTCGTCGATGGGCCCGGTCGCCCAGGCGCCGAAGCCGCGCGCGATGGCGGCAAGGTCCGCCTCGGGGTCCTCGGTGCGCTGGCCGATATGGGCGCGCTCCACCGCGCGGCCGCGCTGCTTCGCGACCTCGCGCTGGTGCAACTCGTCATTGCCCCAGGACCGGTTGTTCATCAGCACGACCAGCAGCGGCGCGTCGTGATGCGCGGCGGTCCAGAGTGCGCCGGGCGCCATCATGAAATCGCCGTCGCCGATGATCGCGACCGGCAACGCGCCGGTGCCTTTCAGTCCGATCGCCGCGCCCACGGCGGCACCGGGCCCGTAGCCCACGCCGCCGCCGCCGTCGCCGCCGAGGTAGTGGCCACAGCCGGGGAAATCCCAGTAACCGTCGCGCCAGGACCGGTGGTTGCGGACGACGAGGCGCCAGTCCTCGTCCTTCACAAGCTGGTAGACCTCGTGCGTGAGCCGTTCCATCGAGACCGGGCTTTCAGGGGAGCGATCCGAAAGCCGCGCCTGCGCTGCCTCCTGGATCTTCGCGTGCCGGGCCGCCAGTGCGTCGCGCCGGGCGGCCAGCACATTCGCGTCGCTGCCAAGGCGCTCGACCGCGTCGGCCAGTGCCACGAGCCCCGCCAGCGGGTCGGCGATGATCTGGTCGTCGAGCGGCGGGGTCGGCCCCCCGAACCGCGCCCAGGAATTGCCGAACCAGTCGTTCATCGACAGGTCGATCACGTGAGCGTCTTCAGCCCCCGCGCCGGTGCCCATGATCTGGCTGCGCCCGGTGCCGTAGCCGCGGGTGGCCAGCGTCAGGTCGTGCACATCGATGGCAAGGATCACGTCGGCCTCGGATTTCACCTTTTTGTCGCCATTCATGTTCTGCGGGTGGCGCGTCGGAAGGCAGACCGTGCAGCGGTCGTCGAGGTAGGCGGCCCCAGTCGCCTCGACCAGCCGGACCAGCGGCGCCGTCGCGCGCGCGTCGATGCCGAGCCTGCCGCAGACGATCAGCGGCGCCGTCGCCTGCAACAGCGTCTTGGCCACGCGCTCTATGGCCGCTGGGTCGGGCGTGACGGGGGCAGGCGGCGCGTAGCGGGGAAGCGCCGCGCCGGTCTCGCGCGGGCCGTCGAGCGGTTCTTCCTGCAACCCCGCGTCCAGCGAGACATAGACCGGACCCGGCGGCGCGGTGTGGGCGATGCGGCCCGCGCGCAGCATGGAATCGAGCGCGCCGTCCAGTGTCGCGGGTTCGTCTGTCCATTTCACGTAGGGCCGCACGAGGTCGCCCTGCGTGTTGGCGGAATGCGCCCAGTCGATGAAGCGCCGCTTGCCCGGATCGGCCGGGCCGGACCCGCCGAGGATCACTAGGGGCGTCTGGTCGCAGAAGGCGTTGAAGACCGACATGGAGCCGTTCATCAGCCCGACGAGGTTGTGCAGGATGGCGAAACCGGTCTTGCCCGTCGCCTTGGCGTAGCCATGCGCCATGGCCACAGCACTCGCCTCATGGGTGGCGAGGCCCATCTTGGGCTTCTCGTCGCCAAGGTAGTTCACCAGCGAATCGTGCAAGCCCCGGAAGCTGGAACCGGGGTTCAGGAACACCCATTCCGCGCCCATGTCGCGCAAGGCCTGCGCCATCAGGTCCGAGCCCCAGTCCGCCGCGTTTCGCCCCTTGGCCGTCATCCCGCACCCTCCCCGTTGCGTGGTTACGTATTACGTAATAGGTAATATGAAATTGACCAAGTCCGCAAGCTGACAGGGGAGGCCCGACATGGATCATCTGGACGAGCTCTACATCGACGGGGCGTGGCGCAAGGCGCGGGGTCCATCGCTCGACGTGATCAACCCGGCCGACGAGACCGTGACGGCCCGCATCGGCACGGCTTCGACCGAGGACGTGGAGGATGCCATCGCCGCCGCGCGCCGGGCTTTCGCCGGATGGGCTGCCACCGATCCGCAGGAGCGTGCCGACATTCTCGAGCGGATCGTCGTCGAATACGATGCCCGCGCCGAGGCCATGGCCGATGCCATAACAACCGAGATGGGCTCGCCCGTATCCTTCTCGCGCAAGGTGCAGATCGTCATGCCGCGCGAACGCTTCGTGATGGCGGCGAAGATCTTGCGCGACTACAGCTTCGAGGAGCAGGTTGGCACGTCGCTGGTGGTGCGCGAGCCCATCGGTGTCTGCGCCTTCATCACACCCTGGAACTGGCCGATCAACCAGGCGGCCTCCAAGATCGCCTACGGGCTTGCGGCGGGCTGCACGATGGTCTGGAAACCCTCCGAGGTGTCGCCGCTGTCCGCAATCCTGCTGTCCGAGGCGATCGCGGCCGCGGGCCTGCCAAGAGGCGTGTTCAACATGGTGCAGGGCGACGGTCCGGGCGTCGGCGCGCCGATGTCGCGCCACCCCGAGGTCGACATGGTGAGCTTCACCGGCTCGACGCGGGGCGGGGTCGCAGTGGCCCATGCCGCCGCGGATTCGGTCAAGCGGGTGCACCAGGAGCTGGGCGGAAAGTCGGCCAACCTGATCCTGCCTTCGGCCGAGTTCGAGAAGGCGGTCGCTGCAGGCACGACGCTGTGTTTCCGCAACTCGGGCCAGTCCTGCCAGGCGCCGACGAGGATGCTGGTGGAGCGGGGCCTCATGGACGAGGCCGCCGAGATCGCCAGACGCGCCGCCGAGGCGATGAAGGTCGGCGACCCGCGCGAACAGGGCACCGACCTCGGCCCGCTGGTGTCCAAGGCGCAATGGGACAAGGTGCAGGACCTGATCGCGTCCGGCATCGACGAGGGCGCGACCCTTGTCACCGGTGGCCCCGGCAAGCCCGAGGGGATGGAGACCGGCTTTTACGCCCGCCCCACCGTGTTTCGCGACGTGACCAACGACATGACCATCGCCCGCGAGGAAATCTTCGGCCCGGTCCTGTGCCTGATCGGCTACGACACCGAGGAGGAGGCCGTGGCGATCGCCAACGACACCGACTACGGGCTGGCCACCTATATCTCGGGCGAGGACACCGAGGCCCTGCGCCGCGTGGCGCGGCAGATCCGGGCCGGGCGCGCCTACCTGAACTATGCCCCCGCCAAGGGCGACGTGCCCTTCGGCGGCTATCGCCAGTCCGGCAACGGGCGCGAGCAGGGCGTGCACGGGCTGGAGGATTTCACCGAGCTGAAGGCGATCCTCGGCTACGACGCGGCCTGACGGCGATGCCGCGCGCCCGCATCCTGCCGGTTGGCACTGCCCCCCGGACCCGTGCTAAGCCATGAGGCGGCACGGGGCGACAGGGTGGGCAGCGCATGTCCGACGACCAACCGAACATGCCGGGGCGGATCGGGCTGGGCCTGCTCCTGCGCCGGACCCATCGTGGCTTCGCGGCCGCGATGGCCGGGCGGCTGGCCGAGCTTGGGCTCACCCACGCGGAGTTCCATCACCTGCGGCGGCTGAACGAACGCGACGGGGTGAGTTCCTCGGAACTGTCGGATCTGGTCGAGGTGAAGAAGGCAAGCTCCACCGCGATCCTCGACGCGCTGGAGCGCAAGGGGCTGATCCGGCGCGAACGCGATGCAGCGGACCGGCGGCGGGTCAACGTCTTCCTGACCGGGGATGGCCGCGCGATCCAGCCGGCGCTGAAAGCCTGTGCCGAGACGGTCAACGAGGTCTCGGCACTCTACATGACGCCGGCGGAGCGGGCGCAGCTTTTCGACCTGCTGGAGCGGGTGAACAAGGGGCTGGCCGAGGCGCCGCGGCACGGGTCGGACGCGGCGGAGTGACGGCGTGAGCGTCTTTGGGGTCGAGGTCTTCGCGGGGCTACTGGCCTGGCACGTGGTGGCGCTGGCCATTGTCTACGCCGCCGCCTTCTTCGTGAAGGGCGTGTTCGGATACGGCGCGATCCCGGTCCTGATCGTGGCGGGGTCATTCCTGGTGGAGCCGCATCACGCTGTGGTGCTGGCTGCCGTCACCAACCTCGCCACGCATGTCCAGTATCTGCCGCGCGGGTTCCGGCACGGCAAGACCGACCTCGTCCTCAGCCTCGCTGTCTACCTGGTGCCGGCCATCGCCATCGGTGTCTGGGTCTTCGCGCAGCTCGACGGCGCGTCGCTCAGCGTGCTCGCCGGGGCGATCATCCTTGCCTCTGTCATCGCGGACGCGCGCGGCACGCTCGACCCGCTGGCGCCCTGGGTACGGCAGAACACGCGCATCGCGGCGCCGGTCTTCGGCACCTTCGCAGGCCTCGTCTCGGGCATCGTGGGCTCGGGGGCGATCGCGTTCATCACGCTCTACGTCCGCATCTTCGCGCAGGACCGGCACAGTTTCAGCGCGACGATCATCCTGGTGACGGCGGTGATTCTGGTCTGGCGCACAGCCGCCCTGACCTACGCAGGCGAGATCACCTGGGTCATCGCCGGCGAGGCGCTGTTGCTGTTGCCCGGTGGGCTTCTCGCGGGCTGGATCGGCGCGCGCGTCGCCTCGCGGCTGAGCGACCGGCTGTTCTTCCGCTTCTACCGCGCCGTGCTGGTCCTGGGCGCGGCGCTGATGATGCTGCGCGGGCTCTTCGCGGGCGGCTAGGTCGCGCCAAGGATGCCGCCGATGCCACGCCACAGAAGCGCCCCCGCCGTCCAGGCCAGCACCACCAGCACCAATCGGTCGAACAGGCGCTGGTCGACCCGCCGCGCCAGCCGGTTGCCGAGCCAGAGGCCGAAGGCCACCGCGGGCAGGCTGACGATCCCGGCGGTCAGCGCCTCCCACCCCAGGATGCCGGTCGCGCCCAGCATCGGGACCTGCACCAGCGTGAAGGCCGCGAACATCGCGCCGGTGGCAAAGATGAACCGTGGCCGGTCCGGGCGCTGCGCGTGGAAGAAGGTGATGCCGATGGGCCCGGAAATGCCCGTCGCGCCGTGCAAGATGCCCGCCGCCAGCCCCGTCGGCGCTGCGCCGCGCCGGGCGGTGCCGGGGGAAAGCGAGATCTCGGGGCTGAGCAGCCTGAGCGCGATATAGGCGATCAGCATCGCCGCCAGCGCCAGTTCCAGCCAGGCCTCAGGCAGACTGACCAGGATCAGCGTGCCGATGGCCGTGCCGACCCCGCCGGCCAGGATGAAGGGCACGATCACCCGGTCGCCGCGCCCGGCATCGCGGAACTGCCAGACCTGCCACAGATTGGCCGCCAGCACCGGCAGGCTGACCACCGCCAGCGCCTGCGGCAAGCCGATGATGAGCGCAAGACCGGGGATCGCGACCATCGGCAGACCGATGCCGATGATCCCCTTCACGGTGGCCCCGGTGGCCAGCAGCAGGAAGGCGGCAATCGTGGTGAGCCAGCTCATTGCCGCACCGCATGTGGGACAATCGGCGCAACGCTGTCAGCGAATGCTGCGCGCGCACCGGCGGAAACCACTTTAATTCCGAGGCTTGACGACATGCGCAGACATTGCCCTTCGCAGTTGCAGTAGAATTGTATTAGTATTATTCCACAATTTCTTTATTGAACCACGAATTGATTGACAATTTCCAGCCCCGACCTGTAGCATAATCCTGCAAGCGTGGTCCGCAAGATCGGTGTCAAGCTGACGGATGGCGACCCCGCGCGATGTTTCTGGGAGGAAAACATGACCGCTTATCGCAAGATCTCCATCGCCGCCGTGGCGCTCGCCGCGGCACTACCGGCCCATGCTCAGGACCTGACCGAGGTCGAGATCGTGGTCTTCGGCCCGCCGTCTCTCGGCGCGTTCCTGCCGCCGATCATCGAGGCACAGGGCTTCGACGAGGCGCACGGACTCGACATCACCTTTGCCGAACGCACGCCCGACGCCTATGCCGCCCAGTTCAATTCGGGCGAGTTCCAGGTCGGCGGGTCGGCCGCGCTGCTGACGGTCGGACTGGCCGAGGCGCGGGGCGTGGAGGCCGAATACCTCTTCAACCTGTTCGACTACTGGGGCGCGGTCGTCACCACCCGCGACGATGTCCAGAGCCTTGCCGACCTCGAGGGGCAGGAGCTTGCCGCCGCGACGGGCACCACGAATTATCAGATGTTCCGCTGGCTCGCCGCGCAGCAGGGCGTGGACATGGCGGGGGTGAACGCGATCAACACCGCGCCGCCGGGCCTTGTCGGCTACGCGATGGCAGACCGCGCCGCCGCCGTGCAGCTGTGGGAGCCTGCCTTCACCTCGCTCTCGGCGCAGAATCCCGACATCCGCGCGCTCGATCTCAACATTCGCGGCGCCTGGGATGCGTTCGCCGGTTCCGAGAACATTCCCTATCTCGGCGTCGCCGCGCACCGGTCCTGGGCCGCCGAGAACCCCGAAGCGGTCGAGGCGCTCTACAACGCCTATGCCGATGCCGCCGCCTGGGTGACGGAAAACCCCGAGGAGGCCGCGACGATCATCGCGCGGGGCGGCACCGACGACGTGGTGCAGAACTACACCACGCTGATCCAGCAAAACGAGCGGCTGGGCATGAACGTGCAATGGGCCGCCGACATGGCGGACGAGATCCGGTCGGTCTACGAGGTCGGGGTGGAGCTTGACTACCTGCCCGGCATGCCGACCGACGCCACCATCCACGGGGTGGGTGACTGAAGATGACGGATGTCACGCCAAGCCGGCGTCCCTACGACAACCCGGCCTTTGGCGTCGCGCGGCGGCTCTTCTGGGTCGCCGCGCCCTTCGTCCTGATCGCGACGGCCTGGCAGATCGCTTCGGCCTTCTTTCCCGACTTCCTGTTTCCGTCGCTGATCCATGTCTTCGCGCGGGTCTTCGACATCCTCACCACGTGGTCGCTGTTCTCGTCGGTGCTGGCCACCGCGATGCGCATCCTGGGCGGGCTGGCGGGCGCCTTCGTGCTGGGCGCGGTGCTGGGCCTCGCGATCTTCAGCTTCAAGACGGCCGACCGGCTGCTGACGCCGACGCTGACCTTCTTCCAGGGCATCCCGGCGCTCAGCTGGGTGGTCTTCGCCATCATCTGGTTTCACGGGGTCGAATTCCGCATCCTGTTCATCATGGTCGCGACGACCCTGCCGGCCTTCACCTTCCAGATCGTCGGCGCGCTGCGGTCGATGGACAAGGACCTGTCCGAGATGGTGATGAGCTTTCGCCCCTCGCGGCGGAAATACTTCTCGGCGATGGTGCTGCCCGCCGTCCTGCCCGAGGTGGTGACGGCCTGGAAGGTCAACCTCGGCAACGCCAGCCGCGTCGTGGTGGTGGCCGAGCTTGTGGGATCGTCCGGCGGCGTGGGCTTCCAGCTTCTTCAACAGCAGCAGCTGTTCGACATGGCCGGCGCGCTGGCCTGGACGCTGCAACTGGTGTTCTTCGTGCTCCTGTTCCAATGGGTGCTGTCGCAGTTCGAGCGCATGGCCTTTCGCTACCGCGCCGTGTCGGAGCGCGGGTAAGATGGACGCAGCAATTCGGAACGGACACGGCATGACCAAACTCGACGACCTGCAATTCGTGGCGCCGGACACGGCCGAGGTCGAGATCGCGTTTCGCAACGTAACCAAACGGTTCGGCAATCTCGTCGCGGTCGACAACCTGTCGCTCGACATTCACCGGGGCCAGATGGTGGCGCTCCTGGGCAAGACCGGCTGCGGCAAGTCCACGATGTTCAACATGATCTCGGGCCTGATGGCGCCTTCCGAGGGCGAGGTCGAGGTGATGGGCCAGCAGCCGTTCCGCAACTTCAACTGGTATCGCGGGAAAATGGCCATCGTGTTCCAGACCGACCGGCTGCTGCCGTGGCGGACGGCGGTGAAGAACGTCGAGATCGGACTCGAGACGCTCGGCATCGCACCCGCCGAACGCCGTGACCGCGCGATGCACTGGCTTGAAACACTTGGCCTGAAGGGCCACGAAAACGATTACCCGCACGCCCTGTCAGGCGGCATGCGACAGCGGGTGTCGATCTCGCGCGCCTTTGCCACGGACGCGGAACTCCTGCTCTGTGACGAGCCGTTTTCCGCGCTGGACGAGATCACCTCGAAGCGGCTGCGCACCGAGTTCGCCCGGCTGGTGCGCGAGAACGGCAAGACCGCCGTCTTCATCACCCACTCGATCGACGAGGCCTTCGACATCGGCGACCGGATCGTGGTGCTGAAACGCCCCGCCGAGATCGCGCATGACCTGCGCATGTCCGACAGTGTCAGCTCCGAGGACCGCGAACACATCCGCCGGACGATTCACGCCTCGCTGGCGGCGTGACGCGGGCGGTCAGGTGGCAGCTTCTCTGGCCAACTCGCCAACCGTGAAGCGGCGGCGACCAGGCTGCTTTCTTGGAAGAAGCTGACTTCGCGTCAGATCACGCAACGGAGACGAGGAGCGCGCGACAAATGCGAGGTGCATCGTGTCGCGTAGCACCGGCCCACGCTATCGTGGGTGGGAAGCCAAAGCGGCTCCATTTCGAGATTTGCCGAAACCCCACACGACAACGACCGTTTGAAGGGATATTGGAGGCGAGTACCGGAATCGAACCGGTCTTCACGGATTTGCAATCCGGTGCGTAACCACTCCGCCAACTCGCCGCCGTGGTGTGGCGTGTGACCTAGCGCAAGCGCTGCCGGCGCGCAAGCGCGTTGGGGCGGAATGACGCTCCGGGCGCACGCCGGCGTTGCACGGCCCGGCGGGTTGTGCGAAGACGATAAAGACACAACTAGACGGATTGGTTCAGTTTCCATGGCTGACTTTGCCCAGCGTCGCCGCACCATGGTCGACACACAGATTCGGCCTTCGGATGTGACCAGCTTCACCGTCATCGACGCGATGCTGAATGTCCCGCGCGAGGCCTTCGTGCCGGACGACGCGCGCGACCTGGCCTATGTCGGCGGCCCGATTCCCGTGACCGCGACGCGCCAGTTGATGGAGCCGCGGACCATCGCCAAGATGCTCGAGGCCGTCGATGTGACGCCCAGCGACCTCGTGCTCGAGATCGGGCCGGGGACGGGCTACACCACGGCGCTGCTGGCCCGCATGGCCGAGGCCGTCGTCGCGGTGGAGGAAGACGAGGGCCTTGCCCGCGACGCGGAGGCCGCCCTGTCGCTGCAGGAAGTCGACAATGCCGCGATCCTGACCGGCGCTCTGGCCGAAGGTTCGGCGCGCAACGGCCCCTATGACGCGATCGTCGCCTTCGCCGGGGTGGAGCAGATGCCGCAGGCGATCCTCGATCAATTGAAAGAAGGTGGGCGCATCCTGGCGCTGTTCATGGACGGGCAGCTGGGCGAAGTGCGGATCGGCGTGAAGATTCACGGCGTCGTCTCCTGGCACATGGAATTCAACGCGACGGCGCCGGTCTTGCCCGGTTTCGGCCGGGCACCAAGTTTCGTGTTCTGACGACCTGGTCGCCGCGGCCCCGCAGGGCAGGCGGCGGATCGGCGGCGGCAGGATGGGACAGTCAAAGGAACTGAGGCGATGACCAGCACGATCTTGCGGATGGGGCGCGGCGCCGTTGCGGCCTTGGCCCTGGTGGCGCTTCTGCCCGGCATGGCGGCGGGCGACAGCCTGCGCGAGGCGATGGCGGACGCCTACCGCAATTCCCAGCTTCTCGAGCAGAACCGCTACCTGCTGCGGATCGAGGACGAGGGCGTGAATCAGGCGTTCGCCGCGCTGTTGCCGACGGTGAATTTCGTCGCCTCCACCTCGCGCGATCTGGTGAACGACACCAGTACCACGACCTTCCGGCTGCTGGGCGAGATGGCGATCTACCAGGGCGGCTCGCGCATCGCCGCGCGGCAGGGCGCGCAGGAGGCGGTGAACGCCGCGCGCCAGCAGCTGATCTCGCTGGAACAGCAGGTGCTGCTCGACGCCGTGACCGCCTATCTGGAGGTCTGGGAGGCGGTCCAGATCATCGGTGTGCGCGAGCGCAACGTGCGCGTGCTGACCGAACAGCTGCGCGCCGCGCGGGACCGGTTCGAGGTGGGTGAGGATACGCGCACCGACGTGGCGCAGGCCGAATCGCAGCTTGCAACCGCGCGCTCGGCGCTGGCCGCGGCGCAGGGCACGCTGGAGATTGCGCGCGAACTGTTCAACCTGGCCGTCGGGCGCTACCCGAATGGCGTTGCCGGCCCCGGCGGGTTGCCGAACCTGCCCCGCTCCGAGGACGAGGCGCAGCGCCTCGCCCGTCAGGTGCACCCCGCGGTTCTGGCGCGCCAGTTCGAGGTCGCAGCGGCGGAGTTCGGGGTGCAGGAGGCGCGCGGCGCCTCGCGCCCGGCGCTGTCGCTCGACCTGACGGTGGGCGAAACCATGCAGGCGCCGAACCCCGCGCAGGAAGGCGACAGCGCCTCCATCGCGCTGACGCTGACCCAGCCGATCTATCGCGGCGGGCAGCTTGCCTCGCTGGAGCGTCAGGCGTTGGCGCAGGTGCAGGCGGTGCGGTTCGGGCTGAACCAGCAGGTGCTGCTGAACCTTCAGGCGGTGGGCAACGCCTACGCTCGGCTGCGGATCGCAACCGCGCAGATCCAGGCCTCGGATCAGCGCATCCGGGCGGCGCAGCTTGCCTTCGAGGGCGTCCGCGAAGAGGCGTCGCTGGGCGCGCGGACGACGCTCGATGTGCTCGACGCCGAACAGGACCTGCTCGAGGCGCGGATCAGCCGGATCGAGGCGCAGAGCGATCTATACGCCGCGGCCTATGCGGTGCTGGCGGCTTCGGGGCTGTTGACGGTGACTTATCTCGACCTGCCGGTGCCGGAATATGACGTGGAGGCCTATTCCGCGACCTTCCCCGGCGGTGTGCCGCGCATCGCCTCGCCGCAGGGCGACCGGCTCGACACGCTGCTGCGGGCCATCGGCCGCTAGTGACCGAGGGGCCGCAACCCCCCGTCAAATCGGCTGAAATCTAGCTATCCGTTGTGCGATGGCGGTGTTGCGGGTATCGTTTCCCGAAATGCCCCCGCCCGAGGGGCTGTTTGCCGTGGCCGGGCAGGGCTGTGACCCCGCGCCGGCCGGGTCGGTTGAGGAGTGAGCGGAGATGTCAGATCCAGCGAAATCCGCGAGCGAGATCGAGGATGTTCTGGCGTCGATCCGGCGGCTTGTGTCCGAAAGTCACGCGGCGCCTGCTCGCCCGGCCGCCACCGCGCCGGTCAGCGTCGCGGTGCGCCCGCGCGCCGACGTGTCCGGGGCTGTGCCGCAAGATGCCGCCCCGCCCGCAGGGCCTGATGGCTCCAGCAAGCTGGTCCTGACGCCGGCGCTGCGCGTGACCGACCCCGATGACCCCTGGGCGCCGGTGCCGGTGGCCGACGCGGCCCATGACCCGGCCGAGGCCGTGCTTGACGACGGTGACGCGGACCCGGACTGGGATCTTGACGACCGGCTGTCGGACTGGGGCGAGATCGAGGACAGCGCCGAGGAATCCGTCGCCGACGCCATCGCCGAGCAGGAGGCGGAGGAGGTCTATCCCACGCTGCCGCCCGGTTTTGTCTACCCCGAGGCGGACCCGGATGCCGTCGATCCCGGCGACATGGCCGACCTGGCCGAGCTTGACGGCGCCGGGCAGGAGGATATGGCCGATTTCGAGCCGGAAACCGGCGATGCCAATTGGCCCGACCCCAGCGCGGGGAGTGCCTTGCGCGAATTCGCCCTGGCGCGGGGGCAGGGGACAGGCGAGCCGCCTGCCGATCTCCCGCCCGAGCCCGCGACAGACGCGGCGGATCAGGCGCCACAGGAAGAGGCAAAGAGCACGATGACCCCGGAACCTCCCGCGCAGGAGGATGATCCCGTCTCCGGCACCGCGCCCGACGTTGGCCCCGTGCCGGTGTTCTCGCGCCGCATCGACGTGAAGCGCCCAAGCGCCCCGCAGGATACCGCCGACGCGGACCAGCCGATGGGCCTCGACGACGAGGACGAGATCGAGGATCTGGGCGAGGCGCATGCGCCCTTCACCTTCCCCGAGACCGAGGACGGCCTGCTGGACGAGGAAACCCTGCGCGACATCATCGCCGAGGTCGTGCGCGAGGAACTGCAGGGCGCGCTTGGCCAGCGGATCACGCGCAACGTTCGCAAGATGGTCCGCCGCGAGATCCGGCTGGCCCTTGCGGCCGAGGATCTGGAATAGCGCCGCGCCGGGACATTCGCCCGTCGCGGACTTGACCGGCGACCGCCGGCCCCCAAGGTAAAGGCCATGTTCCCGATCCGCGATCACAACCCGTCGAACCGGACGCCCTACGTCACCTGGGCGTTGATCGTGGTGAACGTGATCGTCTTCCTGAGCTATTTCCCCAGCATGGCCGGGTCCGAGCGAATGCTGCTCGCCTTCTACGGCGACTGGGCGCTGGTGCCGGCCGACGTGCTGTCGGGGCGCGACACCCACACTGTCCTGACCTCGATGTTCCTGCACGGCGGCTGGATGCACCTGATCGGCAACATGCTGTTCCTGTATATCTTCGGCGACAACATGGAGGATCTGCTGGGCCACCTCGGGTTCCTGGCCTTCTACCTCGTCTCGGGTCTTGCGGCGGCGGCAGGGCAGATCATCGCCGGCCCCACCTCGACCATTCCGATGGTCGGCGCCTCGGGCGCGATCGCGGGGGTGATGGGCGGCTACCTGTTGCTGTTCCCGCGCGCGCGGATCGACGTGCTGGTCATCATCGTCTTCCTGATCCGCATCTTCACGATTCCGGCCTGGCTGATGCTGGGGCTGTGGTTCGGTCTGCAGCTGGTCAGCGGGTTGTCGATGGATGTCGCGGGCGGCGGCGTGGCCTACTGGGCGCATGCCGGCGGCTTCGTTGCGGGGGTGGCGCTTGTCCTGCCGCTCTGGCTCCGGCGCGGCGGGCCGGCCTACTGGGCGCGTTGGCACGGCAAGCCGCCGCATGACGAGGTCGAATACGTCGTGGACCGCACCCGGCGCAGCCCGATCCCGCGCATCCGGCAGGTGCAGACTGACCGCAGCGCGACGCGGCCCCTGTCCGACCTTGCGCGCATCCCGCGCAGCGGCAGCCGCAAGCCGCGCTCCGGGCCCTGGTCGGGCGGGCGGGAGTAGCGGGCGCAGGCCGGCACCTGCGGCCGATTCCGGCAACGAATACAGGTGATCTTGCGGATAATTTCAGACGAAAAGCTTGATGGCTGTGCCGTGTCTCCTATATCTAGCGCTTGGATGCCCGGTCACGCACTTGAACCTGTTTGAACATCCGCCGAGCCATGCAGTGAGCGAATACCACATATGTGATTTTCGCATCACAGAATCGCTCGGTTTTCAGGCAGAAGGGTTTTCACGCCGGAAATGCAAGAGCAAAAAAGGACGACGAAATGCGGGATTTCGTTGATGGCACCGCCTTCAACTTCGAACAGGGTCAACGAGCACGCAAGTTGTTCGCTGCCGTTGTTCTCGCTGCGCTCGATGACGCGATCGCGGACGACAAGAAATATGGCAACGGCCCCGAGCAGATCGCTCGTTGGGCACGGTCGCGCGATGGCCGCGAGGTGCTGAGCTGTGCCGGGATCGATCCCAATGAACGTGTGGTGAAAGGCCTGATGTCTTTCGTCTCGCAAGGCGTGCGGACCTCGGTCGCGCTCAGCCGCGAGGAAAGCGAGCGTCGCCACCAGGCCGAGGCAGAGGCCGCCTGACGCGGGCCCTCTTCACGCTGCCGATCTTGAGAAACGCGCCCCTCTGCAGGGCGCGTTTTTCGTTTGCGGCAACCGCCGAGAGCAGCCGCAGGCGGTAGGCGAACAAACCCCGCCTCAAGCAGCCGCAGGCAGTAGGCGAACAAAAGTGGTGCGGGCGGGGGGAGTCGAACCCCCACGGCACGAAGGCCCACGGATTTTAAGTCCGATATGTCTACCAGTTCCATCACGCCCGCATGTCGCGCATCGCTAGCGGGTCGGGCCGGGCTTGGCAATCGCAGCAACCGGCGCGCGAGCGGCCCCGGTGGCTCCGCTGGCGCGCGCTCCAGCGGCTTTGCGGCAGATCAAGGCGGCACCGGCCCCGCCCCGGCAGATTGCGCTTCGACGCGTGCTCTGTGGCGGTAGGAGAGGCTCGATGCCGGGTGGTGGTCGGGATATTGTGGTTGTGTCACCGCCAAATCTTGAAAAATCCGAGTTCGCTCGGGTCGATGCCGCCCTGTCCGCTCCCCACGCGCCGCTGAACCGCGATTGGCTGCTGGCGCGCTTTGCGGAGGGGTTGCAGGTCCGCCTGTTGAAGGCGCCGAACGAGGGGCTGGTGTTGTTCCAGCCCGGCAAGCTTGCGTGGCGGCCGATCGAGGGTGTGGGACGGACGCTGGTGATCCAGGACCTGCGGGTGGCGCCCGGCGCACTTGCCCGCGAGGGCCTCGCGCGGCTCTGGTCGGCCGCCGAAAGATTCGCCAACTACTACGGTTTCGTCGCGGTGGTGGCGCTGGTCGGCTCGGGCCCCGGCCTCGTCGCGCAGGACAGGGCGCCGGGGCGCGGCTGGATGTCGCTCGACACCGGGCCGGATGACGTGCGCCTCGTCGGCCGGGTGTTGCAGGGCCCGCAGGTCCTGCCCTTCCTGCCGACGGACTGGACCCAGCGCGCGGCTGCGCTCGGACCGGGGGTGGTGATCCAGACCACGGGCGAAAGCGCGGGGCTCGAGGCGCGCGCCGAGGACACCGTGGCCCGTGTGACGGCGCAGGGGCAGCGCGCGCGCCATGACCGGCTGGCCGATCCGGACCAGGTGAGGGCACGGGCCGTCAGGCCCGGCGCGGTCTACTCGGTGGTGATCGACGGCGTCGTGGCGGGCGGTCCGGAACTGACGGTGGAGGCGATCCTCGCGCTTCTTCGGCGCGGCGCGCCCGGTCAGAGCCCCTCGTAGCTGCAGATCGCGTGAACCGGCACGCCCATCGCCGAAAGCTTCGCGCGCCCGCCGAGGTCGGGCAGGTCGATGACGAAGGCGCAGCCGACTACCTCCGCCCCCAGCCGCTCGATCAGGCGGATGCCGGCCTCGGCGGTGCCGCCCGTGGCCAGCAGGTCGTCGACGATCAGCACCTTCTGGCCCGGCTCGACGGCGTCGTCATGGATCTCGACGGTGGCATGGCCATATTCCAGCACATAATCCTGCTCGATCGTCTTGCCGGGCAGCTTGCCCTTCTTGCGCACCGGGACGAAGCCCTTGCCCAGCTGGTGCGCCACAGCGCCGCCCAGGATGAACCCCCGTGCCTCGAGCCCCGCGATCCGGTCGATGCTGGTGCCGACGTAGGGCGACAGCAACTGGTCGACGGCCAGCCGGAACCCGCGCGCGTCCTGGAACAGCGTGGTCACATCGCGAAACAAGATGCCCTCGTGCGGGAAATCGGGAATCGTGCGGATGTAGTCCTGAACGGTCTTCTGCGACGGCATCTGTGCGGGCGGTCCTTGGTGCGGGGGCTGCGGATCAGCGGCGGGGATAGTGCTGGCGCAGCGCAGCGGCATCCTGACCGCGGAGCCAGACGGTGGAATTGCTGTATTCGGCGAAGATCGAGGTTTCGTACTCCGCCCCGTCGATGTCGGTCGGAAGCCCCATCGCCTGCACCAGTTCCTCCAGCACGACCGAGGCGATTTCCCGGCGCCGGATGTCCTGGCTGACGGCGATGGCGGCGCCGGTGATGTCCGGCCCCCGCGAGCGCAGCGCGACACGCGCGATGGCGATTTCAGCGCCGTCCAGTTCGGTCAGACTGGTGCCCGCGATGCGCCCGCCCTGCGGCGTGTCCACAAGGTAGACCGGCACGTCCAGCTCGCCCTCGTAGGCGCGGGTCAGCCACAGTGCCGCACCGCTGCCGTTGATCTCGGCGATGGCCTCGTCGATGGCGCGGTCGATCAGGTCGAGCTTGTAGGACGGAAAGCTCGCGGCGATGCCGGCGATGCCGACGCGCAGCCGCAGCCGCCGCTCCTCGGGCCAGCGGATCATCGGCTTGGCGCATTCCGCACCCGGCGGCGCGGCGCAGGCGACGAGGCGGTAGAAATCAACGTCCGAAACCAGCCTGTCCACGGCAATGAACTCCTGCGCTTTTGCGCCGGTCGCGGCGAGCGCGAAGCTGATGGCAAGGGGCAGGGCGGATTTCATGGACGCAGGTGAAACCAACTCCGCCTCTCGCGCAAGCGGCAGGGTGACACGCGTTGCCGGCTGTTGCGCGGACACCGCGGATTTGGGGGCTACGCGCCGAGGTGGCGGGTGAGGAAGGCGAGTACCGCCGCCCGCATCGCCGGCGTCTCGACATGGCCGGTGTCGGAGGCGACGTGGATCTCGATCGCGGCGCTGTCACCATAGGCCGCCCGCAGCCGCGCCAGTGCTGGGTCGAGGGCCACGGACGGCGTCAGAGGATCGGTCGCGCCGATCGCCACGAGCTGCGGCCGGGGCGCGACCAGGGCGGCGACATCGCCCATGTCGCCCCGTGCCAGCAGGCCGGGCACGGTCATGTAGGGGCCATGCAGATCATGGGCGCCCGTGGCGATCAACGGGGCGATGTCGGAAAAGACGCAGAGCTGCGCCGTGGCGGCGACGCGCGGCTCCAGCGCCGCCAGCCAGTAGGCGTGGGTGCCGCCCATCGACAGGCCCAGCGTCGCGATGCGGCCCGCGTCGATCTCGGGGCGCGCGGCCAGCCAGTCGAAAGCGGCGGCCAGTTCCGCCAGCATCTGCCCCAACAGCGGTCGACCCTGCCAGAGCCCCGCTTTTGCCAGCGCAGCCTCCGGCCCTTCGCCCTGCCGCGCGCCGAACGGGGCGAGGTCGATGGCCAGCGATGCGACCCCCCGCTCCGCCAGCGCCGGCCCATAGGGGCCCTGCAGCGCCGGGCGGCCGTGGGTCAGTTCCTCCGCTCCGGTCTCGTAGCGGTTGCCGTGGGCGTGGCAGTAGAGCACCGCTGGGTGCGGGCCGGGGCCGGCGGGGCGCAGGTAAAGGCCGGGGACGGCGGCCGCCCCGATCCGCAGCGTGAGGCGGTGCAGCAGGTGCGGGCCATGGGCCTCGGGCGGGGACATCTGCGCCGCCGCGCCCGGTCGCGTGCCGTCGGGCTGGCCGAGGAGCGACCAGAGGCGAGAAGGGGTGAACAAGGCGCAGGCCTCCGTCGAATGCTCGCGCACTCAACCCCAGAGCGGCGGCTTTGTCACCATCAGCCAGAACACCAGCAGCAGCGCCGCGAAAGCGGGCCAGCCGAGCATGAACCAGATGCGATAGGCGCGGAGGGCCGCGGGCGGCAGCGCCGTGCCCTCGGCCACCGCCTGCGCGGCAAGATCACGGATGCGGATCTGCAGGTGCAGCACCGGCGCCCAGCACAGGAAGGCCAGCAGGTAGAGACCATAGGTCAGCAGCAGCCAGGGTTCGCCCCAGCCGTATCCGGCGAGCGCCGCCAGCCACAGGCCCGTCACCGGCTGCGCGATGCCCGCGGGCGTGGTGAAGAGCCAGTCGGCCGTCACCACCCCTGCCGCGACGCCATGGACCTGCCTCGGGTCGCGCCGGCGCATGGCCCAGACCAACTGGAAGGCCGTGCCGATCCCGGTGCCGAAGAGCACGGTGGAGGACAGGATGTGGACCCATTTGAGGACAAGGTAGGGATCGCTCACCGCTCATCCTCCAGCAGCATCCAGACGAGGATCAGGGCAAGGATCGGCAGGTTCTTGAGCAGACCGCCAAAGGGCAGCAGCCAGAGCGCCGGGGCGAGCGCGGTGAAGGCGAGGGTGTAGGCGCCGACCAGCCCGATCTGCATCAGCCCGGTGAGCCGCGGCCGCCAGTTTCGGATCAGGGCCCCCGCCAGCACGAGGTCGGCCAGACCGCCCAGCCGCGCCAGCGCGATGGCCGCGGCATCGGGCAGGGCGCTGTCGGTGATCGGCAGGAAGGTGTCGGCGGGCAGCAACAGGCCCAAAAGGCCCGAGGCGA
Organism: uncultured Roseicyclus sp.; assembly: GCA_937139335.1. Lineage (GTDB taxonomy): Bacteria > Pseudomonadota > Alphaproteobacteria > Rhodobacterales > Rhodobacteraceae > Roseicyclus. Next base: position 131,116 of record CAKZPN010000006.1, read on the forward strand.
GCCAGAGGAGTGCCAGCACCAGCCGCACGAGCGGGCGCAGGAGGTAGAGCCGCGCATGCCACAGATCCTGCGTGCCGGCCGGTCGCCGCATCGCGAAATCCGACACCGGGCGCGGGTGCAGGGCGATGCGGTGCAGCAACGGGGCCTCCTCGGCCTCGACGCCCTGGGCAAGTTGCGCCACCGCGGTGCGGGACACCGGCCCGAGCCGCAGCGCGTCCCCCAGTGCCCCCAGCGCCCGTGCAGCAGGCAGCGGCAGGCACAGCACCCGCGCGGGCGGCAGGCCGAGCCAGCTACGCAGAAGCGCGAGCAGCCCTGCCTGCGTGATCCGCTCGGGGCCGCCGATGTCGTAGGTGCCGGCGCCCGGCGGCAGGTCGAGGCAGACGGCCACGACGGCGGCGAGATCCTCGGCATGGATCGGGTTGAACACCTGCCGCCCGTTGCCGACCACCGGCGTCACCAATGGCAGCGCCGCCAGCGCGCGTGCCAGCGATGTGCCGCCGTAGGACGTGTCGGCCATCACCAGTCCCGGTCGCAGGATCGTGGCACCCGCGTCGCGTGCGACGGCCTCGCCCCGGCGGCGCCAGCGGGCAAACCGCGTGTCGGCCTCGATCCCCACCGCTGAGATCAGGAGCGCGGGTGCCCCCGGCGCGCGCGCGGCGTAAACGGCGCGCGGTGCGGCCTCGTGCACGGCGGCGAAGGCGGCGTCGGACCCGGTCAGAAGCCCCGCGGCGTTCACGACCGCGCGCCCGCCGGCGAGGTGCGGCGCCCAGAAACCCGGCTCATGGGTGGCGGTGTCGGCCAGATCGGCGCGCAGCGTGGCAAAGCCCATCGCATCCAGCCGCGTGACCCGCCGGGCCGAGGCCAGCACATCCCAGCCGAGGGCGCGCAGGTGAAAGGCGATGTGGCGGCCGATGAAGCCGTCGGCCCCGAGGATCAGGACCGCGCGCGTCAGAGCACCCGCCCCGCCACCGCCGAGAGCTTTTCGACCATCGCGGCGTCGCGCGCCTCGGGTGCCGTCAGGATCGCGTATTCCAGCGCCCGGTCGCAGCCATGCGGGCAGGGCGCGCGGTCAAGTCCGAGGAGGCCGGGCAGGCGCGCAACCAGCGCGCGCGCCTTGTCCGCGTTGCCGGTGAGCGTGCGCACGATGTCGGAGATGTCGACGCTGCCATGCTCGGGGTGCCAGCTGTCGTAGTCGGTGATCATGGCGACGGAGGCGTAGCAAAGCTCCGCCTCGCGGGCGAGCTTGGCCTCGGGCATGTTGGTCATGCCGATGACGTCGCAGCCCCAGACCTCGCGGTAGAGCTTCGATTCCGCCAGCGACGAGAACTGCGGCCCCTCCATCGCGAGATAGGTGCCGCCGTCATGCACGGTGATCCCCTCCGCCCGGGCGGCCTCGGCGCAGGCGGCGCCAAGGCGCGGGCAGGTCGGGTGCGCGACCGAGACATGCGCGACGAGGCCGGTGCCGAAGAAGGATTTCTCGCGCGCGAAGGTGCGGTCGATGAACTGGTCGACGATGACGAAATCGCCCGGCGCCAACTCCTCCCGGAACGAACCGCAGGCCGAGACCGAGATCACGTCTGTGACGCCCAGACGCTTCAGCGCGTCGATGTTGGCGCGGTAGGGCACGGTGGTCGGGCTGTGGACATGGCCGCGCCCGTGGCGGGGCAGGAAGGCCATCGGAACGCCGCCGAGCCGCCCGGTCAGGATCGCGTCCGAGGGCTCACCGAAGGGGCTTTGCACCTCGACCCATTGCGCGTCCTCCAGACCGTCGATCTGGTAGACGCCCGAACCGCCGATCACGCCGATCATGGTCTGCATGGGCCTGCCCCTCGCTGCTGCTGTCGCGGGAAACCAAGCACTGCCCGCGCCCCGGCGCAAGGGGCGCCTCGGCCGCGGCTACTCGCCGGGGCGCTTCAGGCTGAACTTTTCGCGGATCACCGAATAGTCGCGGTAGCCCATCCGGGTCAGCGGATTGAAGGAGAGCACGTCGAACTCTCCGTCCTTCAGGCAATCGTCGCGCAGGTGGACGCCCACGACCTCGCCGAAAACGGCGAAATTCGCGAGCCCCTCAAGCTGCACGATCTGCGTCACCCGGCATTCGAGGTTCGCGGGCGCGCCCGCCACCCGCGAACAGGCGATCACCGCGCAATCGGCGCGCGCGATGCCCGCCAGTTCGAACTCGTCGACCTCCTTGGGCCACGGTCCCGAGGTCTGGTTCATCACGTCGCGCATCGCGTATTCGACGACGTTCACGCAGAACACGCCGGTCTCGCGGATGTTGGCGACACTGTCCTTGGTGTCGCCGCGATCCTCCTTGGCGGAGGTCGAGGCGAACATCACCTGCGGCGGCACGTAGGCGACTGCGTTGAAGAAGGAATAGGGCGCGAGGTTTTCCGACCCGTCCGCGCCGCGGGTCGAGATCCAGCCGATGGGGCGCGGTGTGACGATGGCGTTGAACGGGTTGTGCGGCAGGCCGTGGCCATCCTCGGGGCGGTAGAACATGGGCGCGCATCCTTCCTCGGGTTTGTGCCAGACCTAGCGGCGTGCTAGGGGCGAGGCCAGAGGCAACGCGCAGAAATCACGGCATGTACCAGCTGACCCAGGAGACGGCCGAGGACCGCTGGGAGGTCGAGGCGCTCTACGACACCTGCTTCGCGCCGGGGCGCGAGGCGCTGTCGTCCTACCGCCTGCGCGAGGGCGTTCCGCCGGTGGCCCGGCTCTGCCTCGTGGCGCGCGACCGCGACGGCATCCTCGCCGGTGCGATCCGCTATTGGCCGGTGCGCGTGGGTCGGTCCGAGGCGCTGCTGCTCGGCCCCGTCGCCGTCCACCCGACGCGGCAGGGCGAGGGGCTGGGCGGATTCCTGATGCGCGAAAGCATGGCGCGCGCGACCGAGGATCGCTGGCCGCGCGTGATGCTGGTGGGCGATGAACCCTATTACCGACGCTTCGGGTTTTCGAAACTCGAAGGCGTGGAGATGCCGCCGCCGACCAACCCGGCGCGGGTGTTGGGGATCGGCGACTGGGCGGGCGTCTCGGGCCGGGTGCGGCCCTGGGCGCATTAGCGGCGCATTTCTGACAGCACGCGATCCTCGGCGGCGTAGTCGAAATGGTCGCGCGGGTAGGCGGCAAGGATCGGGATGTGTCGCTGCCAGTCCTCGGGCGGGACAGCCTGCGCAAGCCAGCGGATCGCGGCAGGCGCGGTCTCCGCATAGCGCGGCATCGGCGGCAGGGTCGAGGCATAGACCAGCGGGCGCTCGCCAGACCATGGGGTCTTGCCGACGGTGCCCACCGGTGGTCCGGGCAAGGGCAGGATCTCGGCTGACAGTCCCAAGACCTGCATCGCAATGCGCCCGATCTCCGCGACCTCGGGCGCGTCGCCGTCGACCACGTTGACGACCGCCGCCGTGGCAGGGGCCGCGGCAAGCACCACGGCCCGCGCAATCGCCTCGGTCGAGGTGGTGTGAAACCGGCTTGCGCCGCCATGGCAAAGCGGGATGACCGCCCGCCCGTCGAGAAGCCGCTTCACGAACCACCATTCCCGCGCGTGGCGGCTGAACGGCCCGTGGATCGCGGCGGGGCGCAGGATCGTGACCGGACACCGTGCGGCTTCTCGCAGGCGGGTCTCCATGGCCATCTTGCGGGTGGAATAGGTCTCAGGCCCAGGGGAGATCGTGGCGGTATCCTCACCCACCGGCCCGTCGAAGCGGGGAAAGCCCTTGAGATGCGCCTCGTCCAGCGTCCGTCCCGCCACGTCGCAATAGACGCTCACGCTCGAGATCGCGACGATGCGCCCGACATCGGCGCTGACGGGCAGCAGTCGGTCGGCATCCCCCGCGTCGAAACAGGCGCAATCGAGCAGAAGGTCGACGCCACGGGCGGCGCATGACAGCGCGGGGGGATCATCCGTCGGGATGCGGGTGTGCGCCGCCGCAAGGTCCGGCGGCGGAGCGGAGCGCGAGGCGAGGCGCACACGCCATCCCAGCGGCGTCAGCCAATCGGCCACCGCGCGGCCGATCTGGCCGGTTCCGCCGAGGATCAGCGCCTCAGGCATCGGCCCGGGCCCTCACGCCCGCAACCGTGCGCGGATCATCTCCGACGCCTTCTCGGCGATCATCGTGACCGGCGCGTGGGTGTTGCCCGACGGGATCGTGGGCATCACCGAGGCATCCGCGATGGAGAGCCCGCCGATGCCATTTACCGTGAGTTCAGGGCTGACCACCGCGCCCGCGTCCGGCCCCATCCGCGCGGTGGAGACCGGGTGGAAGATCGTGGTGGCGATGTCGCCTGCCGCCTGCAGGAGCGCCGCGTCGCCCTCCACCTCCGGCCCCGGCTTGATCTCCACCGGCTGGAAGCCTGCCATCCGCCGCGTCGCCATCAGGGCGCGTGCGTGCCGGATCGAGGCGACCGCGACGCGCTGGTCGGCGGCGGCAGAGAGGTAGTTGGGCCGGATCGCGGGCGGCGTCGCGGGGTCGGGAGCGGTGACATGGACCGAGCCACGGCTTTCGGGGCGCAGGTTGCAGACCGAGACGGTAAGCGCGGGGTCACGGTGCAGCGGCTGGCCGAAGGCGTCGAGAGACAGCGGCTGGACGTGGTATTCGATATTGGGCGTGTCGTGCTCGGGGCCGGACCGCGTGAAGATGCCGAACTGCGACGGCGCCATGGAAAGCGGGCCAGAGCGCCGGAGCGCGTAGTCGAGCCCGATCCTGAGCTTGCCCAGCGGGCTCGCGTACCAGTCGTTCAGGGTGCGCGCGCCGGTGATGCGGAAGATCGTGCGGATCTGCAGATGGTCGGACAGGTTCTCGCCCACGCCGGGGCTGTCCTGCACCACGTCGATGCCGAGCGGCTGCAGCAGGTCCGCGCGCCCGATACCCGACAGCTCGAGGATCTTCGGCGTGCCGATGGCGCCCGCCGCCAGCACGACCTCGCCACCCGCGCTTGCATGGCAGGGAGAGCCGTTCTGCAGGAAGTCCACGCCCTTCACCCGCCGCCCTTGAAGCGTCAGCCGCTGCACCTCGGCGCCCGTCACCACGCGCAGGTTCGGGCGCTTGCGGGCGGGGTCGAGGAACGCCCTGCGCGCGTTCCAGCGCAGCCCGCGTTTTTGCGTCACCTCGAAATAGCCCGAACCCTCGTTGTCGCCGCGGTTGAAATCCTGCGTGCGCGGTATGCCCATCTCCTCCGCCGCCTCGGCCACGGCATCGAGGATCGGCCATCCGAGGCGCTGTTTTTCCACGCGCAGCTCGCCCTCGCCGCCGTGGGCCTCGTCACCGCCGCCGTGATGGGCCTCGGATCGTTTGAAATAGGGCAGCACGTCGTCCCAGCCCCAGCCGGTGTTGCCCATCTGGCGCCACAGGTCGTAGTCGCGCGCCTGACCGCGCATGTAGATCATGCCGTTGATCGAGGAGCAGCCGCCCAGCACCTTGCCGCGTGGGTAGTTCAGCGCGCGGCCGTTCAGGCCCGGCTCCGCCTCGGTCCTCAGGCACCAGTCAAGCGTGGGGTCGCCCATCGCGTAGAGATAGCCGACGGGGACATGGACCCAGAGCCGGTTGTCGCTGCCGCCGGCCTCCAGCAGCAGCACGCGGCAGGCGGGGTCGGCCGAGAGCCGGTTGGCCAGCACGCAGCCGGCCGAGCCCGCGCCGACCACGATCACGTCCCACTCACCGAAATCACGTGCCTTCATCTGCCCCTCCGCTCCCCCTCACCGGAGTAGGCGAAGGCCGTGGCCCGGTCCAGCCTCAGTGCCGGGGCGGGCGCATGTCGGTGGGCGGCACCTCGCGGCGCACCAGCCTCAGGATCAGCCCCAGCGCCACGCCGACCCCGATGGCGATCGTCAGGTCGGTCAGCACGGTCAGCAGGAAGGTCAGCACCAGAAGCCCCCGGTCCGCCATCCGCCCCCGCATCAGGTAGACCCGCCAGTGTTGCGGCTCGCTCATGTTCCAGGCGGTGACCAGCAACAGCCCCGCCATCGCGGGCATCGCGAGATAGCCGGCGAGCGGCGCCGCCAGCATCATCACCGCCAGGATCACCAGCGCGTGGAAGATGCCGGCGAGCGGCGTGCGACCGCCCGCCTTCACGTTGGTCGCCGTGCGGGCGATGGCGCCGGTCGCGGGCAGCCCGCCCATGAGCGCCGAGCCGATGTTGGCCACGCCCTGCGCCAGGACCTCGGCATTGGGGCGGTGGCGGCCCGCCACCATCCGGTCGGCGACCATGGCCGAGAGAAGCGACTCGATCCCCGCGAGGAAGGCGATGATGAGCGCGGAGGGCAGCAGCTCGATCAGCCGCGCGGCGGTGATCTCGGGGATCCGCGGCATCGGCAGGCGGTTCGGCAGCGCCCCGAAGCGCCCTCCCAGCGTGTCCACCGGCAGGGTGAACAGCGCCACCGCCGCCGACACGACACCCACCGCCACGATCAGGCCGGGAAAGCGCGGGAAGAGGCGGCGGAGCGTGACGATCAACACGATGGCGCCCGCGCCGATGGCGACGCTGGAGGGGTTGATGGTGCCGCGCGCCTCCCAGATCGCGGGGATGCGTTCCAGCGTTTCGGCGGGCGTGCCGACGGGCAGCACGATGCCCATCGCGTCGGGGATCTGGCTCAGCGCAATGATCGCGGCGATGCCGATGGTGAAACCGTTGATGACTGGCTCGGGCACCAGCGCGATCAGGTTGCCGGCCTTCAGAAACCCGCCGATGACGAGGATGACCCCTGCCATCAGCGTCGCCAGCACCAGCCCGTCGAAACCATGCGCCGTGATCACGCCGTGGACCACGACGATGAAGGCACCTGTCGGCCCGCCGATCTGCACCCGGCTGCCGCCAAGGAGCGAGATCAGGAAACCGCCCACGATGGCCGTCACCAGCCCGGTCTCGGGCGGTGCGCCAGAGGCGATGGCGATGGCGAGGCTGAGGGGCAGGGCGACCATGGCGACGGTCACACCGGCGAGCAGGTCGGCCAGCACGCCTTCGGGTGTGCTCTGTGGCAGGGTCGTCAGGACTTTGGGTGTCAGCATCGGGCCAGGGGTCGCGCGGCGTGCTGCATGGACCAATTTCCGGCATCTGTCCGCTCCGCGCATTCTTGCGCCGGCGCCTCACGCAAGGCAAGGGGCGGCGGTCAGGCCTGTCGTCGCAGCCAGTCCAGGATCGCCGGGCGCACCGATTGCGCGCCGCTGGACCGCGCCTCGTTGATCACCGCGCGCGCCTCGCGCAGGTCGACCCGGCGCAAGAGCGATTTCACCGGCCCGATGGAGGCCGGGCGCATCGACAGCGACCGCAGCCCCATGGCGGCAAAGCAAAGCGCCTCGACCGGGCGGCCGGCATCCTCGCCGCAGAAGCTGAGCGGCGTGTCGGTGTCGCCGCAGCGGTGCACGATCTGCTCGAGGAAGGTCAGGTAGCTCACGTTCAGCGTGTCGTAGCGGCGGCGCACCAGCTCGTTCTCGCGGTCGGCGGCAAAGAAGAACTGCTTCAGGTCGTTGCCGCCGATCGAGATGAAATCGCAGGCCTCGAAGAACTGCCGCGGCGCGAAGGCGAGGGACGGGGTTTCCAGCATCGCGCCGATCTCGATCGTCTCGGGCAGGGTGTGGCCGAGCGCCGCCTCGCGGTCGAGCTGCCGCATCAGGTGGTCGCGCGCGGCGGTGAATTCCTCGAACTGCGCGACGAAGGGGAACATGACGGTGAGCGGCCGGCCCGCCGCGGCACGGATCAGCGCCTGCAACTGCATCCGCATCACACCCGGCTTGTCGAGCCCGACCCGGATCGCCCGCCACCCAAGCGCCGGGTTCGGCTCCTCGGTTTTCTTCATGTAGGGCAGCACCTTGTCCGACCCGATATCGAGCGTGCGGAACACCACCCGCTTGCCGCCGGCGGCATCCATGACGCGCGCGTAGAGCGCCGCCAACTCGCCCCGTTGCGGCACCTTGTTGCGGGTCAGGAATTGCAGCTCGGTGCGGAACAACCCGACGCTTTCGGCGCCCGAGGTGGGCAGCGACGGCAGGTCCGCCATCAGCCCCGCGTTCATCTGTAACGCGACGACCGTCCCGCAGAGCGATTCCGCCGGCTTGTCGCGGATCGAGGCGTAGCGCTCCTGCGCCTCGGCCTGCATAGCGAGCTTGTCGCGGAACGCGGCCGAAACCGCCTCCTCGGGCCGCAGATGCACGATGCCCTGGTCGCCGTCGAGCAGGATCGCGTCGCCGTTCAGCGCCTCGGTGGTGATCTGGCGGGCGTGGATGACCAGCGGGATCGCCAGCGCGCGCGCCACGATCGCGGCGTGGCTGCCGACGGATCCTTCCTCCAGCACCACGCCGCGGAGCCTGCGGCCATAGTCCAGCAGCTCGGCCGGGCCGATGTTGCGCGCGACCAGCACCGGGTCGGCGGGCAAATCGGCGCCGGTGTCGCGGCCCTGGCCGGTCAGGCGCCGCAAGAGGCGGTTCGACAGGTCGTCAAGGTCGTGCAGGCGTTCGCGCAGGTAGGCGTCGGGCACCGTCTGCATCCGGGCGCGGGCGGTGGATTGTTCCTTTTCCACGGCCGCCTCGGCGGACAGGCCGCGCGCGATGTCCTCCTCCATCCGGCGCATCCAGCCGCGCGAATGGGCGAACATGCGATAGGCTTCCAGCACCTCGCGCTGCTCGCCGTCGCCGATGGGCGCGCGCGTCAGCATGTTGTCGATGTCGAGCCGCAGCCGGTCGACCGCCGCGGTCAGGCGCTCCAGCTCCGCCTCGGGGTCTTCGGAAACGAGGTTGGTGACGACCACGCGCGGCTCGTGCAGCCAGACATGGCCCATCGCCGTGCCCTCCTGCACGCAGGTGCCACGGATCATCACCTGTTGCTTGTGCCGTTCCGCCAGCGCCGCGCCTTCGCCGATGAAGGCGCCAAGCTCGGTCATCTCGGCCAGCACCATGGCCACGACTTCCAGCGCGTAGATCTCGTCGTCCGAGAACTCGCGCGGGTCCTTCGACTGCACGACCAGCACGCCCAGACGTTCGCCAAGGCGCTGGATCGGGACGCCGAGAAACGACGTATACCGTTCCTCGCCTGTCTCGGGCATGTAGCGAAACCCGCGTTCGGCGGGGGCGTTGGCGGTGTTGATCGGGCGGGCGGAGCGGGCGACACGGCCGACGAGACCCTCGCCGATGCGCATGCGCGTGACATGCACGGCCTCGGGCGCGAGGCCCTCGGTCGCGCAGAGTTCCAGGGTGTCGGCGTCGCGCAGCAGGTAGATCGAGCAGACCTCGCTGCCCATCGAATCCGCGATCAGATGCGTGATCCGGTCCAGCCGCTCCTGCCCGGCGGAGGCGTCGGCCATCACCGCCTGCAAGCGACTGAGCAGCTTGCGGCTTTCTGTTTCGGTGCCCTGTGCCATCACCCTCGCCCCACGGTGGCGCGTCTCGAGCCGGCGCCCATTGTTCCGGGGATCAGGGATAGCCCGGCACGGGGCCGCCGCGCAACGGGATTGGCGCAGGGGCGGCAATTCGGCCGAAGACCTCCCGCCGCGCTTGGCGGGAGATCAGTCTGGTTCAGTCGTGGAACAGGTCTTTGTAGACGTGATGCACGATCTGGTCGCGATCGAGGCCCCGCTCGGCCAGCTGTTCGTCGCTCAGCGCCTGCAGACGGCGGATCTGGTCGACGCGCGACTGGGCGGTCACGGCGAAGGCAAAGGTGCGGCTGACGAAGGTGGCGGCATTCGCGATACGCGCGAACAGGCCGGCACCGACGGGGGCAGCGGGTGTGTTGAAGATATGAGTGGCCATCTGGACCTCCTGCGTGTCGATGGATCGGCGTTGACAGGAGAATAGGAACTGCAAGGCCCATGCAGTAGCCACAATGCTGCAACGCGGCATTGCGCTCCTGTCAATGGTAGCGCCGGACAATGCCCAACGGCGTGGACGTCAGGCCGCGCGCTCCAGCCCGAAGGCGTCGTGCAGTGCCTGCACCGCCAGTTCCAGATATTTTCGGTCGACCAGCACCGAGACCTTGATCTCGGAGGTGGTGATGACCTTGATGTTGATGCCCTCGTCGCGCAGCGTCTGGAACATCTTGGCAGCGACACCGGCATGGCTGCGCATGCCGATGCCGACGATCGAGACCTTGCAGACATCGGTGTCGGCGACCAGCCCGGCGAAGTCGATCAGCCCCGCCGCCTTCGCGTCGCCCATTGCCTTCTCCGCGCGCTTCACCTCGTTGATCGGGCAGGAGAAGGTCATGTCGGTGGTGCCCCCCTCCGAGATGTTCTGCACGATCATGTCGACGTTCACCCCGGCCTCGGCCAGCGGGCCGAAGATGGCGGCGGCGATGCCCGGCCGGTCCTCGACGCCTTGCAGGGTCATCTTCGCCTCGTCGCGGGAAAAGGCCACACCGGCCACCACGTTGCTTTCCACGATATCCTCCTCGGCACAGACAAGCGTGCCAGCCTCGTCCGACATTTCCTCGAAGCTCGACAGCACGCGCAGTTTCACATTGTAGCGCATCGCGAGTTCGACCGAGCGGGTCTGCAGCACCTTGGCGCCGAGGCTCGCCAGTTCCAGCATCTCCTCGAAGGCGATGCGGTCGAGCTTGCGGGCCTTCGACGTGATCCGGGGATCGGTGGTGTAGACCCCGTCCACGTCGGTGTAGATGTCGCAGCGCTCGGCCCCGAAGGCGGCAGCGAAGGCTACCGCCGTCGTGTCGCTGCCGCCGCGGCCAAGCGTGGTGATCCGCCCCTCGGGGCTGATGCCCTGGAAGCCCGCGACCACCGCGACCTTCATCCCCTCGTCGAACTTGCGCAGGATGTTGTCCGTCGGGATCTCCTCGATCCTGGCGGCGGCATGGGCCGAGGTGGTCTTCAGCGGCACCTGCCAGCCCTGCCAGCTGCGCGCGGGCACGTCCATTTCCTGCAAGGTCAGCGCCATCAGCCCGGCGGTCACGTTCTCGCCCGCGCTGACCACGGCGTCGTATTCGCGCGCATCGTAGAGCGGCGAGGTCTCCTCGACGAAGCCGACCAGCTTGTTGGTCTCGCCCGACATGGCCGAGACGATGACGATCACCTCATGGCCGTTCGCGACCTCGCGCCCCACGCGTTTGGCGGCGCGGCGGATGCGGTCGAGCGTGGCGACGGAGGTTCCGCCGAATTTCATCACCAGAATGGACATGGGCCGTCCTTGTTCCCAGACGCCGCGCCTCATACGGCGCGCAGGCCCGGCTCGCAAGGGTCCCCGATGCCCCAGCCGCGCCCATGCCCCCTGTCTCTATTCTCCAAATATGGCGGGGGGTCCGGGGGGCTGGCCCCCCGGCGGGTCGCGGCCGAAGGCCGGGACCCGCGTCAGTAGGGGTGCGCGCGCCCGTCCCAGGTCTCGAAACAGCCACTGGTGTCGAGGTCGAGCGCCTCGAACCGCGCGACAAGCCCCGCCACCGCCTCCTTTGTCGTGATCGCCGCCGCGCCGCCGCCCATGTCGGTCTGCACCCATCCGGGGTGGTAGATGCCGACGGCGATGCCGCGCGGCTTCAGGTCGGCGGCCAGGTTGCGCCCGAGGTTCAGTGCCGCCGCCTTGGAGGCGCGGTAGATGTAGCTGCCGCCGGGCGCGCGGGTCGACGAGCCCATCTGGCTGGAGATGATCGCGATCTTTGGCGCCGTGGCCCGCCCGAGGTTCGGCAGCAGCGCCTGCACCGTCAGGAACACGCCGGTGACGTTCACCGCGAAGGTGTCGGCCCAGAGGTCGGGCGCGTAGCCATCCTCGAGGCTCTGACCCTTGTCGAGGTAAACGCCCGCGTTGCAGACCAGCAGGTCCAGCGCGCGGTCGCCCAGCTTGTCGGCCAGCACCCGGATCGACATCGGGTCGGTCACGTCGAGCCGGTGCAGACCCTTGGCGTCGCGCGCCGTCGCCGTGATCTCCGCGCCGCGGTCGCGGTAGGCTGCGGCAAGTCCCGCGCCGATGCCCCGGTTCGCGCCGGTGATGAGGATATGCATGGCGAGCCCTCCCTTTCGGGTCAAAGGCCTAGCGCACGGGCAGGGGATTGCAAGCCGCGCGGGGTCGGGCCACGCTCCGCCGCGAAGGAGAGCCCCGATGCAATTCACAGCCGACGAACTTCGCGACGCCCACGCCCTTGTCACCCGGCACATGGCGCCGACGCCGCAATATGCGTGGCCGCAACTGGCCGCCCGCACCGGCTGCGAGACCTGGGTGAAGCACGAGAACCACACCGCGACCGGCGCCTTCAAGCTGCGCGGCGCGATCACCTTCATCGACTGGGTGCGCCGCGAATACCCGCAGGCGCGCGGCATCTGCACCGCGACGCGCGGCAACCACGGGCAGGGGCAGGCGCGGCAGGCGGTCGCGGCGGGGCTGATCGCCAAGGTCTACGTGCCGCGCGGCAACTCGGTCGAGAAGAACGCCGCGATGCGCGCCTTCGGGGCCGAGGTGGTCGAGCATGGCGACGATTTCGACGAGGCGCGGGAGGAAGCCTACCGCGTGGCCGAGGCCGAGGGGCTGGTCATCGTGCCGCCGTTCCACCGCGAGCTGGTGCGCGGCGTCGCGACATACGGGCTGGAGTTGCTCACGGCGGTGCCCGACCTCGACACCGTCTATGTCGCGATCGGCTGCGGCTCGGGCATCTGCGGCACGATCCTGGCGCGCGACGCGCTGGGGCTGAAGACCGAGATCGTGGGCGTCGTGAGCGAAAACGCGGCCACGGCCAAGCTGTCGGTGGAGGCCGGGCGGCTGGTCGAGACCAACAGCGCGGCCACTTTCGCCGACGGCATGTCGGTCCGCGTGCCGGTGCAGGCGGCCTATGATATCTATTCCAAGGGGGCGTCGAGGATCGTGTCGGTCAGCGATGCCGAGGTAGCCGAGGCGATCCGGGCCTACTACCGCGACATCCACAACCTTGCGGAAGGCGCGGGCGCAGCACCGCTGGCGGCGCTGATGCAGGAGCGCGAGCGGATGGCGGGCAAGACGGTGGGGGTGATCCTCGGCGGCGGGAACATCGACACCGACTGGTTCGTGACGGTGATGTCGGGGGGCGTGCCGGTGGTGTGAGTTGGGGGCGCTGCCCCCAAACCCCCGGGATATTTCTGAAACAGAGAAGCGGGGCGGGGCGCGTTAACCCTAACGGTCGGTTAGCGCGGCAGGTATTTCGCGGCTTCCTTGCGGGCGAAGGGCTTCAGCGTCTCGCCGTGGGTGGCAAGCCAGGCGGTGACGGCCTCGGGATCGCGTTTCGAAAGCTCGCGCAGCCACCAGGCTATGGCCTTCTGGATGAACCACGCGCGGTCGGGGGCAAGGGTCGCGCACCAGCCGAGGATGCGGGCGCGGGCGGCGGCCTCCGTCGCGTTCGGGTGCCGCGATTTCGTGAAGGGGAGCGTGAAGACCAGCGCCGCGCGGCGGGTCCACATGTGGTCCGACGCGACCCAGGTTTCGACCTCGTCGAGGCGCGCGGGGTCTTGCACGACGCGCTTCTGGCCGCCCATCGCCACCATGTCGGCGATGGCCCAGCTGTCGAAGTCGGGCACGAAGCCGGTGATGCAGGCCCAGGCCGGATAATCGTCGGGCCGGATGCGCGCCTGCACGAAGAGCCTGCCGGCGCAGATGCGGGCCTCGAAGATGTCGGTGGCCCAGAGGCCTTGGGCGAGCGCCACCAGCGCCTCTTGATCGAGCGCGCGGCGCCACTCGGTCGCCAATTCACCGATGGTCACGGTAGACAGGCCCAGCACCTCGCGCGTCTGCTTGTGGTAGGCGCGCGTCTGCGCCGCCCGCTCGGGGTGGGCATGGGCGCGGAGCGCGGCGAGGGCGTCATCCGCCGTCATCGCGGGCGGGCGATCAGCCCGTCAAGATGGGCGCGGACCGAGGGCCAATCGGCGGCGGTGACGGAATAGACGGCCGTGTCGCGGATCGTGCCGTTCGGCATCACCATATGCGCGCGCAGGATGCCGTCGAGCTGCGCGCCCAGCCGCTCGATGGCGCGGCGCGATTGCTGGTTCAGGCGGTGGGTGCGGAATTCGACGGCGAGGCAGGACCAGGCCTCGAACGCGTGGGCCAGCAGCAGGCGCTTGGCCTCGGTGTTGAGCGGCCTGCGCTGGGCGGAGGGGGCGATCCAGGTCGAGCCGATCTCCACCCGTGGGGTGGCGTGGTCGATGTTCATGTAGGTGGTCATGCCGACCGGTTGCCCGCCGGCGTCCAGCTGCGTGAAGGGCAGCATCGCGCCGACGTCGCGCAGGCGCAGGCGGCGGTCGATCTCGGCCAGCATGCCCTTGGGCGAGGGCACGGTGGTGTACCAGAGCGCGTGCAGATCGCCGGCGGCGCTGGACAGCGCCTCGGCATGGTCGCGGCATAGCGGCACGAGGGTCACGTGGCGGCCCTTCAGCGTCAGCTCGGGCGGGCCGAGGCGGCTCATTCGACGGTCACCGATTTCGCGAGGTTGCGGGGCTGGTCCACGTCGGTGCCTTTGTGCAGCGCCGTGTGATAGGCGATGAGCTGCGCCGGCACCGCGTAGAGCATCGGGGCGAAGACCGGGTCGATGGTGGGCAGCACGAGCGTCTGCCAGACGCCGTCGCTGGCCTGTTTCGCGCCGTCCGCGTCGGTGACGAGCCAGACCGGCCCCTCGCGCGCCATCACCTCCTGCATGTTCGACACGGTCTTGTCGAAGAGCGCATCGCGGGGCGCGAGGACGACCACGGGCACGGATTTTTCGACCAGCGCGATGGGGCCATGTTTCAACTCGCCACTCGCGTAGCCTTCGGCGTGGATATAGCTGATTTCCTTCAGTTTCAGCGCGCCTTCCAGCGCCATCGGGAACATCGCGCCGCGCCCGAGGAAAAGCACCGATTGCGCCTCGGCGATGCGGCGGGTCTGCGCCTCGATCTGCGGTTCCAGCGCGAGGGCCTGGTTGATCAGGCCGGGGAGCGCGCCGAGCGTCGCCAGCAGCTCCGCCTCGCGGACGGCGTCGATCCGGCCTTTCTGGCGGGCGGCGAGGATGGCGAGATGGGCCAGAACGCCCAACTGGTTCATGAAGGCCTTGGTGGAGGCGACGCCGACCTCGATCCCGGCGAGGATCGGCAGGGCAAGGTCGCTGTCGCGCGCGATGGAGGACTCAGGCACGTTCACCACCGAGACGATGCGCGCGGCGCGGTCCTTGGCGTAGCGGAGCGCCGCCAGCGTGTCGGCGGTCTCGCCCGACTGGCTCACGAAAAGCGCGGTGGCACGGCCCGAGACCGGCGGCTCGCGGTAGCGGAATTCCGACGCGATATCGACGTCGCAGGGCAGGCCGGCGAGCTGCTCGAACCAGTATTTCGCGACGAGGCAGGCGTAATGCGCGGTGCCGCAGGCGACGAGGATCAGCCGGTCGGTGTCGGTGAAGTCGAGATCGCCCTCGCGGATCGTCACGCGGCTGCCGTCGGAGTAGTGGCGGAGCGCGTCGGACAGGACCGTCGGCTGCTCGAAGATCTCCTTGGCCATGAAATGCCGGTGCCCGGCCTTGTCGACGGCGGTGGCCTGGGCCGAAATGGTGCGCGCCTCGCGGTTGGCGCGGCGCCCTTCGGCATCGCGGATGTCGGCACCCGCGCGGGTGACGAAGGCGATGTCGCCTTCCTCGAGGTAGGTGATTCTGTGGGTCAGCGGGGCGAGCGCGATGGCGTCGGAGCCGACGAACATCTCGCCCTCGCCATGGCCGATGGCGAGCGGCGAGCCACGGCGGGCGGCGACAATGAGATCGTCCTCGCCCTGGAACAGGAAGGCGAGCGCGAAGGCGCCTTCGAGTTCCTGAACGGTGGCGCTCGCAGCCTCGCGCGGCGGCAGGCCGGCGTCGAGGAAACTCTCGCAGAGCCGCGCCACGGTTTCGGTATCGGTCTCGCTTTCGAAGGGACGGTCCGAGAGCCGCGCGCGCAGGTCGCGGTAGTTCTCGATGATCCCGTTATGCACCACCGCGACGCGACCGGCGCGGTGCGGGTGGGCGTTCGCCTCGGTCGGGCTGCCGTGGGTCGCCCAGCGGGTGTGGCCGATGCCCGCCTTGCCCGGCAGCGGCTCGTGCACCAGCCGGTCGGAGAGGTTGTAGAGCTTGCCCACCGCGCGGCGGCGGTCGAGCGTGCCGTCCTGCAAGGTGGCGATGCCCGCGCTGTCGTAGCCGCGATATTCCAGCCGCTTCAGAGCCTCGAGGATGAAGGGGGCGACCTCGTGGTGGCCCAAGATCCCGACGATGCCGCACATGGTTCAGCCTTTCTTGCCGCTTTTTGCGGATTTGATGGCGCGCAGCCGGTCCATCAGCTTCACCGCCAGGCCCGGTTTGTTCACCTGTTTCGCGCGCCCGATCGCCAGCGCGCCGTCCGGCACGTTCTCGGTGATGACCGAGCCCGAGCCCGTCATCGCGCGGTCCCCGATCGTGACAGGGGCCACCAGCATGGTGTCGGACCCGATGAAGGCATGGCGGCCGATGACGGTCCGGTGCTTCATCACGCCGTCGTAGTTGCAGGTGACCGTGCCCGCGCCGACATTCGTCGCCTCGCCGATCTCGGCGTCGCCGATGTAGCTGAGGTGGTTCACCTTGGCGCCGTCGCCGATCTGCGCCTCCTTCACCTCGACGAAGTTGCCGATGCGCGCGTCATTGCCGATTTCCGCGCCGGGGCGCAGGCGGGCGTAAGGGCCAATGACGGCGCCGGCGCTGACGTGGCAGCCTTCGAGGTGGGAGAACGCGCGGATGCGCGCGCCGGATTCCACCGTGACGCCGGGGCCGAAGACGACGTTCGGCTCGATCTCGGCATCGCGGCCGACCCAGGTGTCGAGGGCGAAGAACACCGTCTCGGGGGCCTGCATCGCCACGCCGGTCTCGATCATCTCGGCGCGGCGGCGCGCCTGGAACAGCGTCTCTGCGCGGGCCAGCTGGCTGCGGGTGTCGATCCCAAGCGTCTCGGCCTCGTCACAGATCACCACTGTCGCGCGCAGCCCGCGCCCGTCCGCGATGGCGGGCAGATCGGTCAGGTAGTATTCGCCGGCCGCGTTCTCGCAGCCCACGTCGGCCAGAAGAGCCATCACGGTCGCCGCATCGCCGCACAACACGCCGGAATTGCACAGGCCGATCGCCCGTTCCGCCTCGGTCGCGTCCTTGAACTCGACAATCCGCAACAGGCGCTCGCCCTCCATCACGAGACGCCCGTAGCGCAGCGGATCTTCAGGCTCGAAACCCAGCATCACGATGTCATGGCGCGCCCGGGCAACGCGCATCGCCTCAAGGGTTTCGGGCCGAAAAAAGGGCGAGTCTGCATAAAGGACCAGCACGTCGCCCTCGAAGCCTTCCAGAGCCTCGGCCGCCTGCAGCACGGCGTGGCCGGTGCCCAGTTGCTCAGCCTGCCGCACGCAGACGGCGCCGGGCATCAGGTCGTCGACCGCGGCCTCCAGCGCCTCGGCGCCGTGGCCTGTCACCACGACCACCCGCGCCGGGTCCAGCGCCGCGCCGGCGAACAGGGAATGGGCGATCAGCGGCATGCCCCCCAGCTTGTGCAGGGGTTTTGGCAGGTCGGAATTCATCCGCGTGCCTTGCCCCGCCGCCAGGATGATCAACGCAATCGGCCGGGGGCTGCCTGTCTCTGCCATGGTCTGCCTGCTTTCGCTTGTTTGACGGGTGTTTTATCGAAGGCGGGCCGTGGCGCAAGCGGCGCGGCTTCACTTTGCCCAACGCCCTGTTACAAGCGGTCGCGGAAACCTGCCGAAAGGGGCGCGGATGCGCTGTGTGATCTTCGACCTCGACGGGACGCTGGCCGACACCGCGGGCGACCTGATCGCGGCGGCCAACGCGGCGCTGGCGGTGATGGGGCACGCCCCGCAACTGGTCGTGGGCACGGATGACGCGACCGCCTTTCGCGGCGGGCGCGCGATGCTGCGGCTGGCGGCGGAGCGGCTGTCGCTGGACGAGCACGACACGATGATCGAGGCGGGCTACCCGATGCTGCTCGACGCCTACGGGGCCGAGATCGACCGCCACACCAAGCTCTACCCCGGCGCGATGGAAGCAGTTTTCCGGTTGAGATCCAACGGTATCGCCGTCGGCATCTGCACCAACAAGCCCGAGGCGCTGGCCGAGACGCTGCTGACCCGGATGGGCATTCGCCACGAGTTCGCGGGGCTGGTCGGGGCCGACACACTGGCGGTGCGCAAGCCTGACCCCGCGCCGTTCTTCGAGGCGGTGACGCGCGCGCAGGGCCTGTCCGAGCGGTCGATCCTGATCGGGGACACGCTGACCGACCGCGAAACCGCGCGCGCCGCCAAGCGACCTTGCGCGCTCGTCACCTTCGGGCCGACCGGGCGCGCGGTGGCGGATCTGGAGCCCGAGGCGCTGATCGACCATTTCGACGGGCTGGACGAGGTCATCGACCGGCTGATCCCCTGACTTGCCATTGACGCGGGCCGCGACCCGGCCAATCTTGCCGCCCATGGAAAAACCCGTCTTCACCGGCAAGTTCACGCAACAGGAGCCGATACCCGAACCAGCCATCGAGGCGGCGGTGCGGGTGATGCAATCGGGCCGGCTGCACCGCTACAACCTCATCGGTGAGGAGGAGGGCGAAGTCTCGGCGCTCGAACGCGAGTTTGCCGCCTTCACCGGCGCGCGCTACGCGCTGGCCGTCGCCTCGGGTGGCTACGCGATGGGCTGTGCACTCCGTGCGCTGGGCGTGGGCCACGGCGACAAGGTGCTGTCGAATGGCTTCACCCTCGCCCCGGTGCCCGGCGCCATCGCCAGCGTGGGGGCCGATCCGGTCTTCGTCGAGACGACCGAGGCGCTGACCATCGACCTCGACGACCTTGCCGCAAAGGCCGAGGCATCGGGGGCGAAGGTGCTGCTGCTCAGCCACATGCGCGGGCACATCTGCGACATGGACCGGCTGATGGCCGTCGCGCGCGAGCACGGGGTGCAGGTGGTCGAGGATTGCGCGCACACGATGGGCGCGGCGTGGAACGGGGTGCCCTCCGGGCGGCACGGGGTCATCGCCTGCTACTCCACCCAAACCTACAAGCACATGAATTCCGGCGAGGGTGGGCTGCTGGTGTCGGACGATCCTGACATCATGGCCCGCGCCATCGTTTTGTCGGGTTCCTACATGCTTTTCGGCCGACACTCTGTGGGCCCTTCTGTGGATAGGTTCGAAAATGTAAAGTACGAGACACCGAATGTATCCGGCAGAATGGACCATCTTCGCGCCGCGATCCTGCGTCCGCAGCTGGCCGACCTGCCAGCGCAGGTGGCGCGCTGGAACGCGCTTTACCGGACGGTGGAGGAACGCCTGCGCAACACGCCCGGCCTGAAGGTGATCGAGCGTCCGGCGCAGGAAAGCATCGTCGGCTCCTCGATCCAGTTCCTGCTGCCCGGCTGGTCGCCCGAGGCCGTGCGCGCGCTGGTGGCTGCCTGTGCCGCGCGGGGCGTGGAGCTGAAATGGTTCGGCGCGCCCGAGCCCATCGCCTTCACCTCGCGCTACGACAGCTGGCGCTACGCGCCGCCTCAGCGCCTGCCAAAGACCGACGCGATCCTCGCGGGGCTGATCGACATGCGCCTGCCGCTGACCTTCTCGGAAGCCGACGCGGCACTCATCGCCAGCATCATCCGCGACGAGGTGATGGCGGCGGGTTGAGCGCCCTCACACCAGCCGCGAATTTTCCTTGGCTGCGCGCACGAAGTCGCGAAACAGCGGGTGCGGCGCGAAGGGCTTGGATTTCAGCTCGGGGTGGAACTGCACGCCGATGAACCAGGGGTGATCCTCGACCTCGACGATCTCGGGCAACCGGCCGTCGGGCGACATGCCGGAAAAGCACAGACCCTGCGCCTCGAGCGCCTCGCGATACTTGATGTCGACCTCGTAGCGATGGCGGTGACGTTCCTCGATGGCGAGCGTCCCATAGACTTCCGCCACCCTGGAGCCTTCCTTCAGCACCGCGTCATAGGCGCCCAGCCGCATCGTGCCGCCCTTGGCATCAGTCAGCTTGCGCTTGACCTTGTGGTTGCCCTGCACCCATTCCTTGAGGTGGTAGACCACGGGCGTGAAACGCTTTTTCCCGGATTCGTGGTCGAATTCCTCGGACCCGGCGTCGCCGAGGTTGGCAAGGTTCCGCGCCGCCTCGATCACCGCCATCTGCATGCCGAGGCAGATGCCGAGGTAGGGCACCTTGCGGGTGCGCGCGAACTCGGCCGCCTTGATCTTGCCCTCGGTCCCGCGCTCGCCGAAACCGCCGGGCACGAGGATGGCGTCGAAGCCTTCGAGCCAGGGCGCGGGGTCCTCGCGCTCGAAGATCTCGGCGTCGATCCACTCGGCCTTCACCTTGACGCGATTGGCAATTCCGCCATGGGTCAGCGCCTCGGCGATGGATTTGTAGGCGTCTTCCAGCTGCGTATACTTGCCCACGATGGCGACGCGCACCTCGCCCTCGGGGTTGGCGATACGGTCGGCCACATCCTCCCAGATCGCGAGGTCGGGCTTGGGCGCGGGGCTGATCTGGAACGCGTCGAGCACCGCCTGGTCCAGCCCCTCGCGGTGATAGGCCAGCGGCACGTCATAGATGGAGCTGAGGTCCTGCGCCGCGATCACGGCGTCGGGCCGCACGTTGCAGAACAGCGCCAGCTTCTCGCGTTCCTTGGCAGGGATCGGCCCCTCGGACCGGCAGACGAGGATGTCGGGCGCGATGCCGATGGAGCGCAGTTCCTTCACCGAGTGCTGCGTCGGCTTGGTCTTCAGTTCGCCCGAGGCGCGCATGTAGGGCAGCAGCGTCAGGTGCATGAAGATGCACTGGCCGCGGGGTTTGTCCTGCGAGAACTGGCGGATCGCCTCGAAGAACGGCAGGCCCTCGATGTCGCCCACCGTGCCGCCGATTTCGCAGAGCATGAAATCGACCTCATCCTCGCCGATGCGGATGAAGTCCTTGATCTCGTTGGTGACGTGGGGAATCACCTGGATCGTCTTGCCGAGGTAGTCGCCCCGGCGTTCCTTCTCCAGCACGTTCGAATAGATCCGACCGGACGAGACCGAATCCGTCATCCGCGCCGCGACGCCGGTGAAGCGTTCGTAGTGCCCGAGATCGAGGTCGGTCTCGGCCCCGTCATCGGTGACGAAGACCTCGCCATGTTCGAAGGGCGACATCGTGCCGGGATCGACATTCAGGTAGGGGTCGAGCTTGCGCAGCCGAACCGTGAAGCCGCGCGCCTGCAACAGCGCGCCGAGAGCCGCCGAAGCGAGGCCTTTGCCAAGCGACGACACGACACCACCGGTGATGAAAATGAATCGCGCCATGTCTGAAAACTCTCCCGTGCCGGGGCGTTCCGCGATCCCTGCCGCGCGCCTGTCCGAATCCCACTATCACGGGATTTAAGAATAACCGGATTCGGCCTGTCGCTGCAAGCCGAACCGCTAGATCATGAGGATGTTGCGGGCAAAAACCCCAGATATGCTGCTAATGCGACACTCAGTCGGTGCGCGGCGGCAGCGCAGGTGCGTCGCCCGAGACCGGCGGCAGCAGGTCCGATCCACCCGGCAGGGCCGGTGCGCCGTCGGCCGGCGCCTCTTCGGTGGTCACGGCGCCGGTGCCGATGCGGTCGAGCACCGAGCTTCCCGACGAGTTCTGCGCGGCCAGGATGGTCAGCGTGATCGAGGTCGCGAGAAAGGCGATGGCGAAACCCCAGGTGAGCTTGCCCAGTGCCGTGGCCGCCTGGCGCCCGGTCATCACGCCGCCTCCGCCACCCATGCCCAGACCGCCCCCTTCGGACCGCTGCAGCAACACCACGCCGATCAGGCAGATCGCGAGGATGAGGTGGACGACGAGGATGACGTTTTCCATGGGCGGGGTCCCTTTCAGGAGGCCGGGCTCGAATTTGCGTCTGTCTATGGGATGCGTCATGCCGCCGCAAGACCCATGGGATCGACCATAGCTTGAGCAGATGCCGCCTGCGCAAGCGTTTTGTTTCAAATGAAAGCTATTTCGGAATCCCGTCTCTGCAAGACCCCTGCGGCGAACGCAAGGTTCGCCGGATTTTCGGTGCCGGCGGGTGATTTCACCAGACTCCGCTTTCAACCGCGCGCCGGCCCCGGTATAGCCGCCACGGGCCGCAATCGGAGGATCCGCCATGGCAAATGTCGTCGTTGTCGGCGCCCAATGGGGCGATGAAGGCAAGGGCAAGATCGTCGACTGGCTGTCGGAACGTGCCGACGTGGTCGCGCGCTTCCAGGGCGGCCACAACGCGGGGCATACCCTCGTGATCGACGGCACCGTCTACAAGCTGCACGCGCTGCCTTCGGGCGTGGTGCGCGGCGGCAAGCTCAGCATCATCGGCAACGGCGTCGTGCTGGACCCCTGGCACCTCATGCAGGAGATCGCGGGCATCCGCGCGCAGGGGGTGGAAATCACGCCCGAGACGCTGATGATCGCCGAGAACACGCCTCTGATCCTGCCGTTCCATGGCGAGTTGGACCGGGCGCGCGAGGCGCAGAATTCCGTCGCCAAGATCGGCACCACCGGCCGCGGCATCGGCCCGGCCTACGAGGACAAGGTCGGGCGCCGGGTGATCCGCGTCGCCGATCTGGCCGATGACGCGACGCTGGAACTGCGGGTGGACCGCGCGCTGGTGCACCACAACGCGCTGCGCTCGGGCCTCGGGCTGGAGCCGATCGACCGCGACGGGCTGATTGAAAAACTGAAAGCCATTGCGCCGGATATCTTGGAATTCGCGGCTCCCGTCTGGAAGGTGATGACGGAAAAGCGCAAGGCTGGCAAACGCATCTTGTTCGAGGGCGCGCAGGGCGCGCTGCTCGACATCGACTTCGGCACCTATCCCTATGTCACCTCGTCGAACGTGATCGCGGGGCAGGCGGCGACCGGCACCGGCATCGGGCCGGGCGCCATCGACTACGTGCTCGGCATCGTGAAGGCCTATACCACCCGCGTCGGCGAAGGCCCGTTCCCGACCGAGTTGCTGGACGAGGACGGCCAGCGCCTTGGCGAGCGCGGGCATGAATTCGGCACCACCACGGGGCGCAAGCGGCGCTGCGGCTGGTTCGACGCCTGCCTGCTGCGCCAGACCTGCGCCACCTCGGGGATGAACGGCATCGCGCTGACCAAGCTCGACGTGCTCGACGGGTTCGAGACGCTGAAGATCTGCGTCGGCTACGACCTCGACGGCACGCGGCTCGACTACCTGCCGACCGCCGCCGACCAGCAGGCGCGCTGCGTCCCGATCTACGAGGAACTGCCCGGCTGGTCGCAATCGACCGAGGGCGCGCGCAGTTGGGCCGACCTGCCGGGCGAGGCGGTGAAATACGTCCGCCGGATCGAGGAGTTGATCGGCTGCCCGGTGGCCCTACTCTCCACCTCGCCCGAGCGGGAGGACACGATCCTCGTCACCGACCCGTTCGCGGACTGACCAGGGCAGCGGGAGGACGCGCCATGCCGCTCAGCTACAAGACCCGGCGGCGGCTGTCGCTTGTCATCCTGATCTTCGGCCTGCCGGTATATATCGCGATGGCCTGGTGGATCATGAGCCTGTTCGAGATCGAGGCGCTCTGGCTCGAGATTGTCGTGTATGTCCTGCTGGGCGTGCTCTGGGCGGTGCCGCTCAAGGCCGTGTTCAAGGGCGTGGGCCAGGCCGACCCGGACGCGCCGCGCAACGACTGAGGGCGCAATTCCAGCGCAAAGCCCCGCGGCGAACTGGCGGGGCTGTGTCGTGTGAGCAGGCGCGCGAGGATCACTCGTCGTCGCTCGACCCGTCGTCGCGCGGTTCGGCGATGCGGAAGGCGCCGCGCGCGACGCGCTCGATCGTGCCCTGGCGCATCAGGCGACCGAAACTGTGCTGCATGTCCTCGCGGCTGATCGAATTGTCGGTCGCTACTGCGATCATACGGAACAGTCCCGGCCGGTCGAAGGTGCCGCCCTCGAACTCGATCTGGGCGTAGCGCGCGGCCAGTTCCACCACGTCCACGATCTCGACCGCGTCGCTGGCCTCGAGCCGCAGCGCGAACTTCTCGCTATGGGTCAGCGCGACCTCGTCGTAGTTGGTCGTGTCCTCCGCCGCGTCATCGGCGTCGTCGCCCATCACGTCGGTCAGGTCCGGCGCCTCGGCTTCGGGCTCTGCTTCCGGCTCGGGGGCGGCGCGGAGCGTCGGTGCGGTCTGGGGCTGGGCCGGGGCAAGCTCCTCGTCCGCGTCGACCGCCTCGGCGGCATTGCCGCCGCGGTTGAGGCTCATGATCATGCCGGCGCGCTGGGCCAGTTGCGCCAGGCTATTGGCGACATTGCGCGGCTTGGCGGCGGCGGCCGTGTCTTGCGACACGCCGGCCCCGGTGTCGGCCAGGCGGAGCGGCGGCGTGGCTTCGCCACCGGCGACCCGGCGCGGGCGCACGGGTTCACTGCGCTGCGGCGCGGCTTCGGCATCCACGCGCTGTTCGGAGACCAGCACCAGCGGTGCCGGGCGGGTGTCGCCGCGGCGGCGGGTGACATCGACCCGCACCCGGCGCGGGCGCATCACATGGGCGAGGTCCTCGCGGTACTCGGCGGTTCCGTCGCCACGCTCGCCATCGACCTCGGGGGCCAGCTGCTGTTCGGCGCTGCGGGCGGCGACGGCAGCCTTCAGATGCTCGATATTGGCGCGGCGGCGGGTCGTGTCCGAGTGCGCAAGCCGGCTTTCGGTGGCATCGAAGAGCCGCTCCTCCTCGACGCGGTCCAGCAGAAGCGGCAGGTCGGTGGCGTCTTCTTCCGCCGCGTCAGGCTCCAGCGCATCCGTTGCCGCACCGTCGTCGCCGCGGATGGTGGCGCTGATCGCGGCAAGCGCGGCATCGTCCAGCGCGTCCGCCTCGGCGGCGGGCTGGTCGTCCTCTTCTTCCGCGGCGGCGGCCGGCGTGGAAGTTGCGGCGGCGATGGCGGCGGTGATCGCCGCATCGTCATCGGTCGGCGCATCGTCATCGGCCCAGGTCTCGGCGGTCGCGTCGTCCTCGAAAGCGTCCTCGTCAGAGAAATCTTTCTCCTCGGCGGCTTCCGGCCCGGCTGCGATCGTCGCGGCTTCGGCGACCTGCTCGTCGGCCAGTTCGGCGTCCTCGATGTCGGACAGGCCGGCCGAGGCACGGCGAATCCGGGCGAGGCGTTCGGCGACGGAGGCCCCGTCCAGCGGCGCCATGCCGCCGAAGTAGCTGTCGTCGTCGACGCTGGCCTCGTCGTCACCCTCGTCCGCTTCGGCGAAGAAGGCCGCACGGTCGTCGGAAATTTCTTCGGCGTCGTCGTCCTGGCCCTCGGCGCCCTCATACATGTCTTCGGCCAGCGCGGCTGCGACGGCGGCCAGCGTGTCCATGCCGTCGAACCGCCCGGTCTCGTCGGTTTCGGGTTCAGGCGTCTCCAAGGACATCGCCTCTTCGGCATACTCCTCGGTGGCCCGGATCGGGTCCGCGTCTTCGTCCGCGACGGTGTCTTCTGCGACGTCTTCTGCGACCGGCGCGCTGTCCTCGGCAGGAACGTCTTCGGCCGCGTCTTCGGTGGCCTCGGCGGCTTCCTCGGGAACCTCAGCTGCAGCGTCTTCCTCCGGCAGTTCGAGCGAATCGTCGCCGGCGCGCGGGGCGTCTGCCTCGGGCTCTTCGGCGGGCATTACGGCCAGTTCGGGCGCCACCTCAGCCTCTGTCTCGGGCGCGGCTTCCGCCACAGGCTCCTCGACCGGCTCCTCGGCAGCGGTCTCTTCCGCGACGTGCTCTTCCGCGACCGGCTCCTCGGTGACCGGCGCCTCAGCGACCGGCTCCTCGATCTGCGGTTCTTCCGCCATGGGCGTCTCGGACGGTGCTGCCTCGTCGACGGGCTCTTGCGCCTGGGGGGCAGGGGCCGGGGCAGTCTCAGCTGCCGCTTCAGCGTGCTGGCGCAGCAGCAGGCCGGTTTCCATCATCCGCGCCTCTACCCGGCGCTGGATGGCGGCCTCGGTGATGCGGTGCAGCATCTCGGTGTCGGGGGTCGGAGGCTCGGCGCCGAAATACCGATCCTCGGCTGCCAGGTCGCGGAAGTATTCCGCGATCGCCTTCATGGCATGGAACGGCTCGTCGAAACCTTCCAGCGTGCAGGAGAAGGTGCCATATGACACCGTAAGGATCTTGTTCGCGTCACTCATGGGTCTCATCACTCTGCTCGACCGGCCAAGGTCAGATTTTTACCTGTTGTTCTTTGTCTGCCAAAGTGATTCCCCACAAACGCGTCGCGAATGGGGCGTTTCAAAGGAGATTAATCCGAAAATGGGCAACAATGTGCCGGCCGCAACCCCGCTGTTCCGATCCGCCATGGGCGTCACCCTCGTGGGCGGCGGCGCATTGGGGGCCGAGGATCTGCAGGTCTCGCTTGCCCTTGCGCCGCGTCTCGTCGCCGCGGACGGCGGGGCGGAGGCGGCGCTCGCCGCGGGATTGACGCCCGAGGCGGTCCTGGGCGACATGGACAGCCTGACGGAGGCCGCGCGCGCGCAGATCGACCCCCGCCGCATCTACACGATCCCGGAGCAGGAGAGCACCGATTTCGACAAGGCGCTGCGCCACATCGAGGCGCCCGTCGTGCTCGCCGCCGGGTTCACCGGCGACCGGGTCGACCATGAACTGTCTGTTTATCATGCGCTTGTCGCCCGGCGCGATGTGCGCTGCATCGTTCTGGGGGCCCGCGACGTGGTGCTGCACGCGCCCCCCAACCTGACGCTCGACGTCCCCGAGGGCACGCGCATCTCGCTGTTTCCGATGGCGCGCGTGACCGGGCTGGATGCCGGTCTGGAATGGCCGATCGAGGGGCTGGTGTTCCATCCCTCGCAGCGGATCGGAACCTCGAACCGGGCACGGCGCGCGCCGGTGCGGCTCAGCTTCGAAGGGCCCGGAATGCTGCTGATCCTGCCCCGCACGGAGCTCGCCGCCGTGGTCCGGGCCGTAGCGGGCGCATCAATTTGGTCTCGCGCGAACGCAGACGGTTGGGTATGAACTTCTCGTGACAGCCCCGGACAACAGACAGGCCGCCCCATGACCGCAGCACTTTCGCCCATCGACAAGGCCAAGTTCGTTGCCGCCCGCCGGGCGGTCGAGTTCGTGGAGGACGGGATGCGCGTGGGTCTCGGCACCGGGTCGACCGCGGCCTGGATGGTCCGCTGCCTGGGCGAGCTGATCCGCGACGAGGGCATGAAGGTGACGGGCGTGGCCACCTCGGCCCGCACCGCCGAGCTTGCGGCCGAGGTCGGCATCCCGATCAAGACGCTGGACGAGGTGCGCTGGCTCGACCTGACGATTGACGGGGCGGATGAATACGACCCGAACCTGAAC
>CAKZPN010000007.1 GCA_937139335.1 uncultured Roseicyclus sp.
GATAATCGTAAATTCTTTCATCCACAAACGAAAAGAGATCTGCATCTTTCAGAAGGTATCGAACATCTCCCGAGTGCATCGCCAGTATTTCGCGACCAATGCGAATGTCATTCGGCGAACTGGAACGGTCCGTAACCTCTTCGCTCAATTTAAATTCAGATGCGATCCAAATCACCAAGGCTGTTGTAAAGGCAAACATCTGCCCAGGTTTTTGGAAGAGTTTCGCGAGGTCATCGGGCCATACCCAAATCGCCAAGGCAACAATTGCGGCTAAACCCAGCCCGATACGCCAGAGTGTCTGCTGTAGTCGGCTCACTCAGCCGCAACGCCCGGCACATCCGCAGCCAGAAGCGCTGGCACCGAGATATCCTCATCCAGTCCCTCCCAGTGCAGCCCGAACGGTGTAATTTCCACCGCTGAACGCTCGTCGGCACTCGCTCCCATCAATCGCGGGAACCACGCCAGGGGAACACCTATGGTTCGCCCGTCCTCGAGCGAAACCCACATCGCGTCTTCATCGAACCGCACGTCAACCGCCGAAATGGCCATGCCATGCCTCCTTGATCCGCTCCCGGTTCACCGTCACAACTTCGGCCAACCGTCGCAACGTGCGGGCCTCGAACCCCGCGGTGCGCTCCAGCCGAACTTCCGGCTCCACCCAGAATTTCGCTTCCGAACGGTCCTTCATCACGTGGACATGCACCGGCTCACGCGGGTCGCCCTCGTTGGAATAGAAAAAGAAACGATATCCCTCGTGGCGAAAGACCGTCGGCATGGCAGGAGGTTAGCCTAAACAGCGCGTGTCAGCTATCCATTTTGAGGGCATTGATAAACGCCGACTGCGGGATCTCCACCTTCCCGAACTGACGCATCTTCTTCTTGCCCGCCTTTTGCTTGTCCAGCAGCTTCCGTTTCCGCGTCGCATCGCCACCGTAGCATTTCGCCGTCACGTCCTTGCGCATCGCCGACAGCGTCTCGCGCGCGATCACACGCCCGCCGATGGCGGCCTGGATCGGGATCTTGAACATGTGGCGGGGGATCAGCTCCTTGAGCTTCTCGACCATCTGGCGGCCGCGGCCCTCGGCGCGGTCGCGGTGGACCATCATCGAGAGCGCGTCGACCGGCTCGTCGTTCACCAGGATCGACATCTTCACGAGGTAATCCTCGCGGTAGCCGATCATCTGGTAGTCGAAGCTGGCATAGCCCTTGGTCACGGATTTCAGCCGGTCGTAGAAGTCGAAGACCACCTCGTTCAGCGGCAGGTCGTAGACCACCATCGCGCGCGACCCCGCATAGGTCAGGTCCATCTGGATGCCGCGCCGGTCCTGGCAGAGCTTCAGCACGTCGCCGAGGTAGTCGTCGGGGACGAGGATGGTGGCCTTGATCCGCGGCTCCTCGATATGCTCGATATGGGCCGGGTCGGGCATGTCGGCGGGGTTGTGCAGCTCGATCAGCGTGCCGTCGCGCATGTGGATATTGTAGATCACCGAGGGCGCGGTGGTGATGAGGTCGATGTCGTATTCCCGCTCCAGCCGGTCGCGGATCACCTCGAGGTGCAGCAGGCCGAGGAACCCGCAGCGAAAGCCGAAGCCGAGCGCGGCCGAGGTTTCCATCTCGAAGGTGAAGGAGGCGTCGTTCAGCGCCAGCTTCTCCATCGCGTCGCGCAGGTCGTTGAAATCGTTGGCATCGACCGGGAAGAGGCCGCAGAAGACGACGGGGATGGAGGGCTTGAAGCCCGGCAGCGCCTCGGCGCAGGGGCGGCGCTCGTGGGTGATGGTGTCGCCGACGCGGGTGTCGCGCACCTGCTTGATCGAGGCGTTGAGGTAGCCGATCTCGCCCGGCCCAAGCTCGGCGATGGCGGTCATGGCGGGGCGGTAGACGCCGACGTCGTCGACGTCATAGGTGCCGCCGGTCTTCATCATGCGGATGCGGTCGCCCTTCTTCAGCGTGCCGTCGATGATGCGCACGATGACGATGACGCCGAGGTACTGGTCGTATTTGCTGTCCACCAGCATCGCCTTCAGCGGCGCATTGCGGTCGCCCGTGCGGGGCGCGGGCAGGCGGGTCACGATCGCCTCCAGCACGTCGGGGATGCCGAGGCCGGTCTTGGCGGAAATCTCGATCGCGTCCTGCGCGTCGATGCCGATGACGTCCTCGATCTGTTCCTTCACGCGGGCAGGCTCGGCGGCGGGCAGGTCGACCTTGTTCAGCACCGGAACGATCTCGTGGTCGGCGTCGATGGCTTGGTAGACGTTGGCGAGCGTCTGCGCCTCGACCCCTTGGGAGGCGTCGACAACCAGAAGCGAGCCCTCGACCGCGCGCATCGAGCGGCTGACCTCGTAGGCGAAATCGACATGGCCGGGCGTGTCGATGAGGTTCAGCACATAGGTCTGGCCGTCCTTGGCCGGGTACTCGATCCGGACGGTGTTGGCCTTGATGGTGATGCC
Organism: uncultured Roseicyclus sp.; assembly: GCA_937139335.1. Taxonomy (GTDB): domain Bacteria; phylum Pseudomonadota; class Alphaproteobacteria; order Rhodobacterales; family Rhodobacteraceae; genus Roseicyclus. The sequence goes on from CAKZPN010000007.1 coordinate 2,448, forward strand.
GCGCTCGCGCTCGATGTCCATGCTGTCGAGCATCTGTTCCTGCATGTCGCGCTCGGCCACGGTGCCGGTCAGCTGGATCAGCCGGTCGGCCAGTGTGGACTTGCCGTGGTCGATATGGGCGACGATGGAGAAGTTGCGGATGCGGGAGAGGTCGGTCATGGGGCGCGGCCTGCTGAGAAAGGGTTCAGCGGGATGTAGCGGAAGGGGCGCGGCTGGGAAAGGGGGCGCGGGCGCCTGTCGCGGGGTCCGCGTGCGCCGGGAAATCGCCGCCGTGCGTCGGTTGCGGCCACGCGGCGACAGGTCGCGATCCGGCGGCGGCTCCGTCTGCTAGATAAGTGACATTGACAACCACCTGACCTGCCCCTGAAGGAGACCGCCATGCGCCCCCTCAAGACCTTTGCCGCCGCCCTCGCCCTGTCCGTCGCCGCCGGTGCCGCCCTTGCGCAGGACGCCGCACCGCTGGTGACAATCGTCACCGCCGAACATCCGCAGACCCAGCTGATGGCGATGGTCCTGACCAGCCAGGCGGCGCAGCAGGGGCATGCGGTGCGCGTTCTTCTCTGCGGTCCCGGCGGCGACATGGCGTTGGCCGATGCGCCCGAAGGCGCGACCGCGCCGCAGCCGCCGATGGGGGCGAGCCCGCAGGCGCTGCTGACCCAGCTGATCGCGAACGGCGCGACGGTCGAGGTCTGCGCGATCTATCTGCCGGGCCTCGGCGCCGATGCCAGCGTGCTGATCGAGGGCGTCACCGTGGCGCAGCCGCCCGCGATGGCCGGCGCGATGGCGGCCGAGGGCAGCATCGTCTGGTCCTTCTGAGCGGAAACCGCGTCGCCGGGGCGGGCAGGGCATCGCCCCGGCATGGACAGACGCGCCGATTCGGAGCATTCTAGGGCAATGAGGCGGACATCAGATCCGCCCGTCGAGCAGTTCCGACTTATTGAGGCCTGACATGATGAAACACTCCCTGAACCTGCCGGTGCTGGCTTTGGCCGTTGCCGGTGCGCTTGCGCCGCTCTCCGCCACCGCCAACCCGATCGAACGCGCCTGCCTGCAATCGGGCCGGTCCGCGGCCAGCAGCACGCTTTGCGCCTGCATCGGCGCCGCTGCCGACCTGACGCTGACCGGACGGCAGATGCGCGACGGGTCGCGTTTCTTCCGCGATCCGCAGCGCGCGCAGGACGTGCGCCAGTCCGACCGCCGCAGCGACGAAGACCTGTGGCGCGCCTGGAACAGCTTCGGCCAGACCGCCGAGGCGATGTGCACCTGAGACCGGGCTGCCGGCTGGCGTCTCTTGCAAGGTCGTGACGGGTGGCGGGCGTGGTCATCCTCACCGGCGCGGGCGTGTCGGCCGAAAGCGGGCTCGGCACCTTCCGCGACGTGGGCGGGCTCTGGACGCGCTATGACCTGACCGAGGTGGCGACGCCCGAAGGGTTCGCCCGCAACCCCGCGCTGGTGCATGACTTCTACAACGCGCGCCGGGCCAATGCGCTCGACGCCGCGCCGAATGCCGCGCATCTCGCACTGGCGCGGCTGCTGGACGCGCGACCGGACGTGACGCTGGTGACGCAGAACATCGACGACCTGCACGAGCGCGGCGGCGCGCGCGCGGTCATCCACATGCATGGGCAGATCACCCGCGCGCGCTGTGCCGCCTGCGACCACCGCTGGGACGCGCCGCGGGTGATGGACCGGTCCGATGCTTGCCCCGCCTGCGCGCGACCCGCCACGCGGCCTGACATCGTGTGGTTTGGCGAAATGCCGTATCACATGGACCGCATCGCCGATGCGCTGGCCGCTTGCGATCTCTTCGTCGCCATCGGCACCAGCGGCGAGGTCTACCCGGCGGCGGGCTTCGTGGAGGAGGCAGCTGCCTTCGGCGCCGAGACGCTGGAAATCAACCTCGAACCCTCCGCCCCCGGCCGCTTCGACCGCGTGATCCAGGGCCCCGCGACCGAGGCCGTGCCGGCTTGGGTGGCCGAGGTGCTGGCGACGTAGGGGCTGGCACGCCCGCCCGTTGGATGGAACGGCGGACGTGCCGACAGGGCCAGATGAAAGGGACGATCCGGCCCTGTGTCGGGTCAGCCGCCGGTGCCGTGGTTGTGCTGCATCGCGCCGCCCATCGGCATCTCGGCGTCAGTCCGCTCCAGATCGACGGGAACCTCGATGGTCACAGGATCGGAACTCTCGAACTCCAGCGTCAGCATGAAGCTGTCGCCATGCGCCAGCGACCGGGTCAGGCCCAGCAGCATGACATGCATCCCGCCACGCTGAAGCATCACGGTCTCGTCGGCGGCAAGGGGAATGCCCTCTTCCATCTCGACCATGCGCATCACGCCGTCATCGGTCTGGATATGGGTGTGCAGTTCCACCCGCGCGGCAATGTCGGAACTCGCGCCGATCACGACGTCGTCGTAATCGTTGTGGTTGTAGATCGACATGAAGGCCGCGCCCGACTGCGCCACCGGGCTGCTGACGATGGCATAGGGGTCTTCCACCACGACATGGGCCGCGGCAAGGGTGGGAACTGCGGCAAGGATGCCGGCGAACAGAATGTGTTTCAGGGACATGGGTCCGGTCTCCGTCTGGATTGGTCTGGCAGGTCTGGCTGTGCGGATCACGCCGCGCGGGGCGGGGCGCGGGCCAGACCGCCGGGCTGGGCCCGGGCCGGTATCCAGTGGGACGAGGGGGGGAGGAGGATCGCAAGGGCCAATGTCGCCGGTGCCGGAGCAGTGACGGTCCGCTGCGGCAGATCCACAACCGTCATCAGGCAATCGAGGCATTGGCTCCAGTCCAGCGTGACCGGCGCGCCGTCGCCGTCGAAGAGCGGCAGGCCGTCATGGGCGAGCACCACGGGCGACGGGCCGGTGACCGAGCAAAGCTGCCCATCGGCGGCCATCGCGCCCCGCGCCATGCCGACACCGATGCCGGTGGCGATCATCGCAACGGCGATCAGGGACAGGAACAAGGCGCGCAAGGGCTGCATGGGCCTAGTCCTAGCATACTCACCCGGCAGGACTTGCGACAAAACGACCGGTGGGGGCGGGGGACATATGTCAGAAATACCCATCGACGCTGCGATCCGACGGCCGCTTCGGGCGGACGCTTTGCGGAAGAAACGGACTATTGTGCTGAGTGCTGCAAATGTTGGGGTTAGACTCGGGCGTGCGTGTAAACGAGCAGCAGAAGGAACGCCGAGGGATATGACAACCTCCACCGAGATGGCAAAGTCCCTGAAGGACACCTGCGTGCCGCTTCTCAGGAAGATGGGCTTCAAGGGCTCTTTTCCGAATTTCTACCGGGATGACAACGGCTTCGTCTGCCTGGTGAACTTCCAGTTCAACACACTTGGTGAGAAGTTCTGCATAAACCTCGGCTTCGCCGATCCCGAGCGCAGGAATCTGGTGAGCCATTGCCGGGACATCGATGCACGAGATCTGAGGATATCCATGACCGGTGGCCTCATCGAGGGCGACAACCATCTCTCTGGCAGGTGGCGCGTGGGCAGCCAGCCCCTCGGAGATGGTCTCTATAGGGATTCCTGGTTTTCCTTTGCCCGCGGACCTTACGGCGGCGACCGAGCCGTGGAGGAGGTCGAGCCTGACGTGCTCGCACAGCAATGCGCAACACTGATCGAACAGGAGGCCGAGACGTGGTGGATGGGCCGGCGCGTTTTCGCGGCCTCGGTATCTGGTGGTGGCTGAGGCGCTTCTTGGAGCCGCGCCTATCGGACAACCACCAGACGTCCGACCGGAGTGCAGCATCGTCACGCAGGGCTCAAACCCGGTAGTCCCTGCTGGCCACTCGACCGTCGGCCAACCCCCAAACAGCAAACGCCCCGACGGGGCGATCCCGCGGGGCGTTTGAAACCGGTCGGTCGGGCGGGATCAGGCCTGTGCGGCCTGCGCCTTCTCGATCTCGCGCTTGATCTTCAGCGCCTTGTCCGACAGCTCGGCATCCTTCGCCTTCGCCATGAACGCATCGAGACCACCACGGTGGTCGATGGTCCGCAGCGCGGCGTTGGAGATGCGCAGCTTGAAGCTGCGGTCCAGCACGTCGGAGCCGATGGTGACATCGGTCAGGTTCGGCAGGAAACGGCGCCGGGTCTTGTTGTTGGCGTGGCTGACATTGTTGCCAGTCATCGGGCCTTTGCCGGTCAGTTCGCAGACACGCGACATGGGGGGATCCTCGACAGCTCAGAAACGGAAAGGGCGTGTGGCATGGCCCACGCCCGCAAATCTGGCCGGGGGATACGGGCGCGCCTCGGCGGTGTCAAGAGGGGCAATCGCCCCCAGCGGCTTGTCCTCTGCACGGGCGCGCGGCAGGATGCGCGGACCCCGGACCGACATGGGGACTCGGCAGCGCAGGGCAAGATGCAGGAAACCGAGCTTTACCCGGCCGTCAAGGCGTTTCTCGAGGCCGCGGGCTACACCGTGAAGGCCGAGATCGGGCCGGCCGACGTGATGGGCCTGCGCGACGGCGGTGAGCCGGTGCTGGTGGAGCTGAAGACGGGGTTTTCGCTGGCGCTGTTCCACCAGGGCATCGCGCGGCTCGCGATCAGCGATCTCGTCTATGTCGCCGTGCCGCGCGGGCAGGGGCGGCGCTTTGTCAAGGCGCTGGCCGAGAACGTGCGGCTCGCCCGCCGCCTCGGCCTCGGTGTGCTCACGGTGCGGCTCAGCGACGGGCTGGTCGAGGTTCATTGCGACCCCGGCCCCTACGCGCCGCGCAAATCCGCCCACCGCCGCCGCGCGCTGCTGGCGGAATTCGAGCGCCGCCGCGGCGACCCGAACCTCGGCGGTCTCAGGGGCACGCGCGTCACCGCCTACCGGCAGGATGCGCTCGCCTGCGCGCGGCATCTTCTGGCTACCGGCCCTTGCCGCGGCGCGCAAGTGAAGGCCGCGACGGGCGTCGATCGCGCCACGACCCTGATGCGCGACAACCACTACGGCTGGTTCGACCGCATCGGGGCGGGGGTCTACGGGTTGACCGAGACCGGCCGCGCGATGCTGGAGGAGGCGACATGCAAAGAGAGTTCGTGATCGAGACGCGCGGCCCCGGCCTGACCGAGATCACCGCCGAGGTGGCGCGCTGGCTGGCGGGCGCGGGCGACGGGCTGCTGACCCTGATGATCCGCCACACCTCCGCCAGCCTGCTGATCCAGGAGAACGCGGACCCCGACGTGCAGGTGGACCTGACGGGCTGGCTCCACCGGATGGTGCCACGCGCCGATGATCCGTCGATGTCCTGGCTCCGCCACACCGCCGAAGGCCCCGATGACATGCCCGCCCATATCAAGGCGGCGCTGCTGCCTGTCAGCCTGCAGATCCCGGTCGCGGGCGGGCGGATGCGGCTCGGCACCTGGCAGGGGATTTACGTGGTGGAACATCGCGTTGCGCCACACCGACGCAGCGTTGCGGCCTTGTTTCAGCCCACGGGGTGAGTCCCGAAAGACCCACATGCTGTGGGCGGCAAAAGCCATCTACCCAACCCCTGCCGGCTCGCCTATAGTGACTGTGGATAACAGGGGCGCCAGACCCCATGGATGAGGCAGGGGTGGGCTGATCGGGCCGCCCGAGGGACGAAGAGGGGGACGCCGATGCGCTGCCCGTTTTGCGGTAACGTCGATACGCAGGTGAAGGATTCGCGCCCGGCCGAGGATCATGTCGCGATCCGGCGGCGGCGATTCTGTCCGGCCTGCGGCGGGCGGTTCACGACCTACGAGCGTGTGCAGCTGCGCGACCTCGTGGTGGTGAAATCGAACGGCCGGCGCGAGGATTTCGACCGCGACAAGCTGGAACGCTCGGTGCGCATCGCGCTGCAGAAACGCCCGATCGAGCCCGAACGGATCGACCAGATGGTCTCCGGCATAGTACGGCGGCTGGAAAGCATGGGTGAGACCGACATCGGGTCGAAGCAGATTGGCGAGATCGTGATGGAGCGCCTCGCGGCGATCGACACGGTGGCCTATGTGCGCTTCGCATCCGTCTACAAGAACTTCCAGGCGACCGACGATTTCGAGGATTTCCTGGCGGAGCTGGTCCCCCCGCAACCCAAGACTGAACCCTGAGCGATGACGCCCGGCGGCGAACACGCCCGCTGGATGCGGCTGGCGTTGACGCTGGGCGCGCGCGGACAGGGTCGTGTCTGGCCCAACCCCGCCGTCGGTTGCGTGATCGTGAAGGACGGGCGCGTGCTGGGGCGCGGCTGGACGCAGGACGGCGGTCGGCCCCATGCCGAGCCCGTTGCGCTGGCGCAGGCCGGCGCGGCCGCGCGGGGTGCCACCGCCTATGTCAGCCTCGAGCCCTGCAATCATCACGGGCAAACCCCGCCCTGTTCCGAGGCGCTGATCGTGGCGGGCGTGGCGCGGGTTGTGGTGGCGCTCACCGATCCCGATCCGCGCGTGTCGGGCGGCGGGCTGGACCGCCTGCGCGCGGCGGGCGTCGAGGTTGTCACCGGCGTGTGCGAGGCCGGGGCCATCGCGGCGCATCGCGGGTTCCTGAGCCGCGTGACGCGCGGCCGCCCGATGCTGACGCTGAAGCTCGCCACCTCGTCGGATGGGCGGATTGCGACGGCAACCGGCGAAAGCCAGTGGATCACAGGGCCGGAGGCGCGGCGCTGGGTGCACGGGATGCGCGCCCGCCACGACGCGGTGCTGGTCGGCGCCGGCACGGCGCGGGCCGATGATCCCAGCCTGACCGTGCGGGGGCTGGGGATTAACCATCAGCCAGTGCGCGTGGTGCTGTCGCGCAGGCTGGACCTGCCGCCGGGCAGCGCGCTGATGCGGAGCGCGCAGGAGGTGCCGGTCTGGCTCTGCCACGGTCCCGACGCGCCCGAGGCGGCCCGTGCCGCCTGGGACGCCGCCGGCGCACGGCGGATCGAGGTGCCGACCGGTCTGGGCGGCCAGCTCGACCTCGCGCTGGTGATGCAGGCGCTGGGCGACGCCGGCCTGACGCGGGTGTTCTGCGAGGGCGGCGGCACTCTGGCCGCGAGCCTCCTGTCGGCCGACCTGGTGGACGACTTGGCGGTTGTCTCCGCCGGTATCGTGCTGGGGGCCGAGGGCACGCCGGCGGTCGGCGCGATGGGGATCGCGGTCTTGGCCGAAGCACCGCGCTTTTCCTTGCGCGAGACGCGCGCGCTTGGTGGGGACGTGCTGGGGCTGTGGTCGCGGTAGGGCTCAGCGCCGCCAGAGCCAGCTTTGCCCGGCAAACCAGCCCTGCAGCTTCGCCAACGCCCTCAGCGCCGGCTTGGCCCGCAGCCCGTCGCCCGAAGCCAGCCGGTCCAGCGCCACCTCGGGCGGGCAGGGCAGGCCCGTCACCGGGTCGTGGTAGCGCGGATAGGCGATGAGCGCGGCATGGGCGAGGGCGGCAAGGTTGGGCCGCGCCCGGCGATGCGCCGGGACCGGCCCCAGGTCGCGCGTCAGGCCCCAGCCGGCGTAGAAGGGCGCGCCCAGCGTCGTCACCGGCACGCCGCGCAGCAGCGCCTCGAACCCCAGCGCCGACGTCATGGTGACCACGCGATCGACCATCGGCAGCAGCGCGGCCGGGTCCACGTCGCGCAGCACGGTATCGGCGAGCGTGTCCAGCAGCTCTGCCGGCACGTCCCCGCTGCGCAATCCGGCCAGCACGTCGGGATGCGGTTTGTAGACGATCCAGGCGTCGGGGTGCAGCTTGCGCGCGGCCTTCAGCAGCCCCGCGTTCGTGCGCACCTCGCCCGCCCCGAGGCGGATCGAGGCGTCATCCTCGACCTGGCCCGGCACCAGCACGATCTCGCGTCCCCGCGGTGCACCGAGGTCGGGCGCCGCGCCGCCGAGGTTGTATTTCGTCAATCCAAGCGCCACCAGCCGGTCCGCGAGCCGCTCGGCCCGGATCAACCGCGCTGGCTCCAGCGCCGCCGCCTCGGCGACGAGCCGGTCAAGCCGGCTTTCGCGGGTGGGGTCGTAGTAAATGCCGAGGTCGTCGCGCACGAGGCTCAGCGGCGGCACCAGGTCCGCCCCCAGCCCGCGCGAGCGCAGGAAGCCGTCCTCGACCCGGTGAAGCACTCGCTTCGCCGCCGCACAGGCGTCGCGCAAGGCCGGCGTCTCGCGCCCGGCCCAGACCATCACCGGGCGGCCGTCGGCGGCGGCTTTTTCGGCGTCATCCTCGAACCTTACCCGTCCGAAGAACCGGGTCAGGTGCCCGCGTTTCCAGGCCCGCATGCCGACCGCGACATGGCCGGTCCGGTCCTCGCGCCAGGCGCGCGCCTGCGCCTCCAGCGTGCCGATCACGTCTTCGACCTCGCAAAGCCGGTCGCGATAGGGATCGTACCAGGTCGGGTAGAGGATCAGCGCCGCGGCAGCCAGTTGCGCGCGGGTGAGGGTCCGTTGGCGACGCGCGGGCATCGCGCGGCGGTCGTCGGTCAGGCCCCAGCCGGCGTAGAAGGGCGTGCCGAAGGTGACGGGGTGGTGCCCGGCAAAGATCGCCTCGAACCCCAGCAGCGAGGTCACGCAATAGACCGCGCGGGCGCCTTCAAAGAGGCGGCGGGGCGCGATCGGCCGCTCCTCCAGCGTCACGCCCGGCGGCAGGGTGGCGGGGTCGAAATGACCGGGCCGGTGCCCTTGTCGGGTCTCGGGGTGGGTCTTGATGACGATGGGCGCGCCCGGATGATCCTCCTGCGCGTGGGCCAGCATCTCGGCGAAGCTGTCGGCGTTGGCCTGCCCGAGCCGGATCGAGGCATCGCCGCGGGTCTGGTCGATCAGCAGGACGTAGCCCGGCGCGGGCGGCTCCAGGTCGGGGTCCACGGCGGCGTATTTCGTCAGATGCGCATCCGCGATCCGGGCCAGCGCGTCGCGCGCGCGATCGAGCAACGCGGTGTCGTCGAGCGGATGCGTGGCAAGCAGCGTTTCGAGGTCCGAGGGGCCCGTGGCGTCGAAATACATCCCCTGCCGGTCGATCACGAGGCCCAGCGGCGGCTCGCCCGAACGGCCGGGATGCAGCGAGCGCAGGAACGCATCCTCCACCCGGACCAGATGCGCGCCGGTCGCCTTGGCCACGGCCTCGCCGCGCGGAGCATAAGGCGAATGGCCCCAGACCAGCACGTCGTCCTGGCGGCCGGGCTTGCCCAGTTTCAGGTCGTAGCCCGAGAGTTGCAGGATGCGGCGGACGCGGGCGTTGGTCAGAAAGCCCGCGTTGTAGTGATAGCCGCGCCGCGGCGCGCCCGATCCGGACGGGTCCGGGGCGCGCGCCATCGCGGGCTCAGCCCCCGGCGTTCGCGACGGTGTTGGCCGCACCCAGCGTGCCGGTGAGCGCCCCGATCGCGCTGTTCCACTGGGTCAGGGGCGCTGCGGTGACATAGACCGTGTCCTGGTCGCGGATGACGAAATCGCGCGCCTCGAACATGCCGGTGGGGGCGGTCAGGTCGAGCACGTAGATCATGCGCTGCGCGCCCACCAGGTCGTTGCGGCCCAGAACCGCGCGGGCGATTTCCTCGGGTTCGTTGCGCAGGACGAAGACGCCGGTCGGATCGGCCCGCTGCGGGTTCAGGCCGCCAACCGAGGCGATGGCCTCGATGGCCGAGATCACCTGGCTTTCGAAAGGCACGATGGTCTGGGTGCCGGTCGCGCCCAGCGCGGTGAAGTTGCGGCTGTCTTCCTCGACAAGAATTCGGTCGCCACCGCGCAGCGCGATGTCGACGGACGCATCGCGGAACAGGTCCTGGAACCAGATCGTGCCCTGGTTCGCGCCGCGCACCAGCGTGACCTGCGCGATCTCGGGAGGCACGGTGACGCCGCCCGCCGCGGCCAGCATCGCCGAAAGCGTCCGGGTGGGCCGCTGGATCGGGTAGACGCCCTGCGCGCCGACCACGCCGGTCACGGTCACGGTCGAGCCATCGCCGGCGACGCGGCGCACGATGATCTGCGGGTCCGGGGTCTGTTCGTCGAGGTTGCGGGTGATGACACCGCGCAGCGCCTCGGGCGTGTTGCCGGCGGCGCGGATGCGTCCGGCATAGGGAATGAAGATGAAGCCCGCGCCGTCGACCTCGACCTCCTCGATCACGGCGGCGGCGGCGCCTTCGCCGGCCAGAAGCCCGTCGGTCACGTTTTCATAGATCGTGAAGGAAACGCGGTCGCCCGGCTGGATCACGTCGGTGTTCGAGATGCCGGCATTGACGAGCGCGCTGGGAAACCCGAGCGCGGGAACCACGGCGGTGGCCGCCGTCACGCGCTGGTTCACCTCGACCACGAAGGCGTCGCCCTGTCGCTGCACGGAGCCTGCGAAGATCTCGTTGCGCGTGGGACCGGAACGGGGCAGCAGACCGCAGGCGCCGATCGCGGTCACAAGCACGCATAGCGCGGCCAAGCGCGCGCTACGATAAGCCATCGATGTCACGGGGTGGCTCCTTATTGCCTGAACTGCCTCAGTATTCTTTTTTTGTCATCCTAACGATTTTTGCCGTGTCACGCCAGTCCTTGTTCACGTCACCAGCCGCAGGTGTTGCCGCGGTGCCGGATGGCCGGCCTCCAGCGCGTCGTAGGGGTCTTCGGGCGACAGCATCATGTCGACCACCTGGCGCAGCAATTGCCGCCGTCCGCGCGCGGAATAGAAGCTGCCGGTGATCTGCGAGGTTTCCAGCAGGAAATGGCGATAATCGCGATAGGCGCGGCTGTCGGGGCGGGTGGGGTTCTGGAAGAACGCATCCATCGGCTGCTCGGACACGAACTCGGGCTTCAGGTAGACGGCCTGCCCGAAGGCCTTGAGCGGCAATCCGCGCCAGAGTGCTTGTTGCGCGGCAGTCGAATTCACCGTCACCGCCGAGCGCGCGTCGTTCAGAAGCCGCGCCAGCTTGCCGCCGCGCACGTAATGCACCCGGTCCGCCACGCCCCTGGCGGCGGCGATGCGGCGGATGTTGCGGCGATGCGGCGTGCGCCCGTCCTCCAGCGGATGGGCCTTGAAGACGAGGTGGTGATGCGCGGGCGCGCCGCTGGCGAACCCGCCGATCAGCACCTCGAAGAACTCCTCCATCGTCGCGAAGGGGCCGTGGTCGCGGAAACTGGCGTCGTGTTCCAGTTGCAGCAGCGCGAGGTGGTAGGGGAAGCCGCCGGTCTTGATCCGTGTCGTCGCCTGCACCCGGTCGATCCAGTGGACCGGCATAAGGGCCAGCCGCCGCAGGTAGAGCACGAATTCCTGCCGGACGCTCAGCGCGCGATGCGGGCGGAACTGCGCATAGGCCCCGTTTCTCAGGAACACGTAATAATGGTAGAGTGCGCCGTAGAAGATGTGCTGGCGCATGTCGCCCCAGCGCGCGGGCGCGTCCGGCAGGTCGAGGTCGAGCCCTTCGAGCGCGCGGCGCATGTCCTCCACCCCCAGGTCCATGATCCGCGAATGGCCGTTGGCGCCGCCGCGCTCATACGTCACCCAGTAGGGGCGCAGGTAGCCTTCCTCGAACACATGCACCGTCAGCCCGCGGTCCCGTGCGGCCTGGATCGCGGCGGCGTGGATCGGGCGGGTATCCCCGTAGAGCACCAGGTCGGTGATCTTCTTGTCATCCAGCAGCGATGTCACCGTGGCGGGCCAGTCATCGGCGGGGCCGGCAAAGGGGATGTAGCTGGCGGCATCTGACCAGAAGGCGTCATCGCCGCGGTTGAAGCCGACGCGCCAGGACGTCGCCCCCGCAGCGCCGAGCATCCGCGCCAGCTGGCCGAAGAACGGCCCGTGCGGGCCTTGGAGAAACAGGAAGACGCGGTTTGCGTGGCTGGGGGCCATGGGATCGGGTACTCGCTACGTGCCAACTCCTGTCGCTTTCGCAAGGTCTAATCAAGGGATGGCGGCGCGGCGGCGGCCAAAACCGGACCCTTCTGTGGCGGCGCCGCCTCTTGAAGCCGGCGGCGCCGCATGGTTCTGTCACCGCCAACGCAACCGCACGGAGACACGCAGCGATGTTCACGGGAATCGTGACCGACCTGGGCGAGGTGCGGGCGCTGCGGCAGGCGGGCGACCTGCACGCGCGCATCGCCACGGGCTACGACACCAGCGGTATCGAAATCGGCGCCTCCATCGCCTGCGAGGGCGTGTGCCTGACCGTGACCGGGCTGGGCGAGGACTGGTTCGAGGTCGATATCTCGGCCGAGACGGTGTCGAAGACCAACCTGTCGGACTGGGCCGTTGGCAAGCCCCTGAACCTCGAACGCGCATTGCGGCTCGGGGACGAGCTGGGCGGGCACATCGTGTCGGGCCATGTCGACGGCGTGGCCGAGGTGGTCGGGATCGCGGACGAGGGCGAGTCGACCCGCATCACCTTTCGCGCGCCCGACGCGCTGGCCCGCTTCATCGCGCCGAAGGGCTCGGTGGCACTGAACGGCACGTCATTGACGGTAAACGAGGTGAACGGCGCGGAATTCGGGGTGAACCTGATCCCGCACACCAAGGCGGTGACGACCTGGGGCGGCGTCGCGGTGGGCGACCATGTGAACCTCGAGATCGACACGCTCGCGCGCTACGTCGCGCGGTTGCAGGATTGGGCGTGAAACCGGCGCTGGCCCGCATCGGCTCGGTCGCGACGCCTCCGGCGGCCATATTTGAAGGATGAAGATGGCAGGGGTCGGCGCGCGGGACGTGGTGATGCGCTCGGTCGAGGATGCGTCGGGGCAGCGTTGCGTCGACCTGATCCTGCTCGGCGCGGGCGGATGGGCCTTTGTCGAATGCCGCCGCGACCCCGAGGATGCGCATGGCTGGCGCCGGGCCGGCGTGCCCGAGGGCGGGTTCGACGACGCGGCGGCGGCACTGGACGCGGCGCGGGGCAGGGTGGCATGGTTGGCCGAGGAGGGCACGGCATGAGCACGATCGGACATAACGGCGGCCCGACGATGGAGCCGGGGTTCGGCTTTCGCAAGCTGGCCTGGACCAAGGCGCGGCGCGAGCTGTTGCCGAACCTGCCGCTGGAAGTGGTGCGCATCCGCGTCGCCCGCGCCAAGCGGCTGGGACTGCCCTACAAGACCTACGCCACGATCAGGGCGACGTCCGGGCAGGACATCGTGGCGTTCCTGTTTTCCGGCAACGCGCTGGAGTTGAAGGTGGGGCAGGTGGCGCTGACCGCGCCGGTGGCCGAGCGGATTGCGGCGCTGGAGGGCGCGGCGGGCCGGATCGCCGCCGTCTACGCGCCGACCCGGCCAGAGGCGGTGCTGGACGCGCACCCGGAGCTTTTCGAGGCGGCAGGGGCGGCACCCGGCTTCACCGCAAGCTGGCGCGAGACGCGGGATGCGCTGCGGGGCGCGCTCGCCGCCCGCCGCCTGCCGGCCGACACGGTGGTGCTGGTGGCGGCGACGAGCGTGGAGCGCGGCTGGAGCGCGGCGGCGGGGCTGGGCGGCGTGATCGACCGCGAATTGCTGTTCGCCGCAGGGGGCGCGGCCTAGTCATCGCCGAAGTGATGGTCTATCTGCGCCCCTGACACGACGCGCGGAGACAGCGGCATGACGCAACCCTACGAACAGCCCGGCCCGGTCGAACAGGACTGGTCCGACGCGATCTCCTCCATCGAGGAAATCCTCGAGGAGGCCCGCAACGGCCATATCTTCATCCTCGTGGACCACGAGGACCGCGAGAACGAGGGCGACCTCGTGATCCCCGCGCAATGGGCGACGCCAGACGTGATCAACTTCATGGCTACGCATGGCCGCGGGCTGATCTGCCTGTCGCTGACCAGCGACCGCATCGACGAGCTGGGCCTGCCGCTCATGTCGACCAACAATTCCTCGCGCCACGAGACCGCCTTCACCCTGTCGATCGAGGCGCGCGAGGGCGTGACCACCGGCATTTCGGCGGCTGACCGCGCCCGCACGGTGCAGGTGGCGATCGACTCGGGCAAGGGCGCGCAGGACATCGCGACGCCGGGCCATGTGTTTCCGCTGCGCGCCAAGACCGGCGGCGTTCTGGTGCGCGCGGGCCATACCGAGGCGGCGGTGGACATTTCGCGGCTGGCGGGCCTGAACCCGTCGGGCGTGATCTGCGAGATCATGAACGAGGACGGCTCGATGGCCCGCCTGCCCGATCTCGTCGCCTTCGCGCAGCGTCACAACCTCAAGATCGGCACGATCAGCGACCTGATTTCCTACCGCCGCCGGCACGACAACCTGGTGAAGGTGCGGCAGGAACAGACCATCACCAGCGAGTTCGGCGGCGACTGGACGATGCGGATCTACACCGACGAGACCCAGGGCGCCGAACATATCGTGCTGGTGAAGGGCGATCTGTCCACGCGCGAGCCGGTGCTGGTCCGGATGCACGCGATGGACCCGCTGCTCGACGTGGTGGGGGCCGGGCCCAAGGGCCGCGCCGCCGAATTCGGCGATGCGATGAAGGTGATCGCCGCCGAAGGGCGTGGCGCACTGGTGCTGCTGCGGGACCTGACCATGAAGCTGACGGTGGAGGGCGAACATTCGCCCCAGACGCTGCGGCAATACGGTCTCGGCGCGCAGATCCTGTCGTCGCTCGGGATCGGCGAGATGATCCTGCTGACGAATTCGCCAAAGCCCCGCGTGGTGGGGCTGGAAGCCTATGGCCTGTCCATCGTGGGCACGCGCAAGATATCGGAGCTTGGATGATGGCCGGACATTCCGACAACGAGATGGACCTGCCGCGCTTCGACAAGCCGGTGAAACTGGCCATCGTGATCGCCCCCTACTACACCGCCATCGCCGAGGCGCAGCTGGCCGGCGCGCGCGCGGTGCTGGACGCCGTCGGCGCGGCGCACGAGACGATCGAGGTGCCCGGTTCGCTCGAGATCGCGACCGCCATCGGCATCACCCACCGGCTGAGCAACTTCGACGGATATGTCGCGCTCGGCTGCGTGATCCGGGGCGCGACCTCGCATTACGACGTGGTGGTGAGCGAAAGCGCACGCGCCCTGACGATGCTGGGGTTGCAGGGCGTCTGCGTCGGCAACGGGATCATCACGGTGGAGAACCGTGACCAGGCCGAGGAACGGGCGGATGCGGCGCGGCAGAATACGGCCGGCGGCGCGGCGCAGGCGGCGCTCCACCTCATCGCGTTGACGCGCCGGTTCGGGCAGCCTAAAGGCGGCGTCGGTTTCAAGCCGCGCCCCGACGTGATCGAGGTCGCGGGCGACAGCGAAGGCCCCCGGAACGCATGACCGACGACCCTGCCCCGACCCCGCGCCCCAAGGGCCCGAGCCGCGAGGAACGCCGCCAGATGAAATCGGCCGCGCGGCTCTATGCCGTGCAGGCGCTGTTCCAGATGGAAGTGTCGGGCCAGACCCGCGACGCAGTGCGGCGCGAGTTCGAGACGCACCGGTTCGGCGCGATCTACGAGGGCGAGGAGATGGCGGAGGGCGATCCCGACCTGTTCGGCAAGACGCTGGAGGACGCGGTGAACTGGCAGGCGAAGATCGACCAGATGACCGACCGTGCGCTGGTCGCGAAATGGCCGATCCACCGCATCGACCCTACGTTGCGCGCGCTGTTCCGCGCCGCGGGCGCCGAACTGGTCGAGGGTGCCGCCCCGCCCAAGGTGGTCATCACCGAATACGTCGATGTCGCCCGCGCCTTCTTTCCCGAGGGCAAGGAGCCGAGCTTCGTGAACGCCGTGCTCGACCACATGGCGCGCGAAGCGAAGCCCGAGGCGTTCTGACCACCGGCCAGTGCCGGCCACTCGGCGCCACACATTGCCTGTTTCTTGAGCATCCCGCCCCGCCGGCCGCCCCGCGACGTCGCGTGCTCTTGCAACGCCAGCCGCCGGCAGCCACCTTGTCCGGATCAGCCACAGGGAGGCCGCCATGCCCGATCACATCCGTTTCATCCTGCGTCACGCGGCCTATGGCTTCGTCATCGCGTTGAGCTTTGTCGGCATGCTGCTGGCCTTCGATGTGGCGGGGCTCTGGCATCTGGTGACCCACACCGCCGAGGGGCCGATCGCGGTGGTGATGCTGGTGGTGTTCTGTACCATCACCTTCGGCTCGGCGCAGATCGGCTACAAGATCATGACCATGGGCGACGACGACGATGACCATCGCGGTCGCCGCGACCCGGTGTTCTCGCTGACGGCGGTGCCGCGCCCTGTCCGCATCCGCACGACCGACGCGCGCCGCTGACCCGTCGACCCCGCGAAACGAAAAACGCCGCCCCTCTCGGGGCGGCGCTTTCATGTGACGGGGACCGCAGCAACCGTGGAGGCGTTCAATTCCCGAGGACCTGTGTATACAGGTGGGCACCAGGTAACCGGACCAGGATCCGATCAGAGCCAGCTCCCTCGAAAATGCTTAAGGCCACCGGAATTTTGCCACAGGCACGGGAAGAGCAGATCCGTCACCGAGTCAGATAGGCGGGCGCGGGGGTTCTGGCAAGCCCCGCGCAGGCCCGGGACAGGCAGCACGCGGGCTTGCCTTCGTTCCCCAAATGTTCCATCCTCGCGCCCATGTCCGACCTTGCGCCCAATCCGATGGACGTGCGCCCCGGCCAGCTTCTGGCGCGGGGGGTGTGCCGCCACCTGCGCGGCCACGACTTCGTCACGCTGGAGGAATTCACCCCCGAACGCGGCAAGCGGCTCGACGTCATGGCGATGGGGCCCAAGGGCGAGCTCTGGGTGATCGAGTGCAAATCCTGCCGCGCCGATTTCACCTCGGACGGAAAATGGGAAGGCTACCTGGAATGGGGCGACCGCTATTTCTGGGCGGTGGACGAGGCGTTTCCGACCGACCTCTTGCCCGAGGGCACCGGCCTCATCATCGCCGACGCCTATGATGCGGAGATCCTGCGGATGCCGCCCGAGGTGAAACTGCCGCCCGCGCGCCGCAAGGCCGTGACGCAGCGGTTCGCGCGCCACGCGGCGCTGAGGTTGCAGAGCTTGCGCGACCCCGGCCTGATCCTCTAGCCGTTCAGCGCTTCTTCTTGCCCATCTTGCGGGCGAGGGCGGCGGCGGCGCGCAGTTCCTCGGCGATATCCTCGGCCTCGTCAGGGTCGAAATCCAGCGGCAGGTCGATGCCGTCGCCCTCGACATAGATCCGCACCATGCCAAGGGTCGTCGGCCCGATCTGCAAGTTCGCCGCCACGTCGTTTTCGCTGTTGATGCCCATCGGTCCCGTCTCCAAAGCTGTAGCGGGAGGTAGCGGGTGATGGGTCTTTCTGCAAGCGAGGTGGTTCTGGATGACCTGCGCATCGGCGATGCCGGATGGCTGATCCAGCGCCACGCGGAGCTTTACGCCGAGGAGGCGGGGTTCGACGCCAGTTTCGAGCCGCTTGTCGCGCGCATCCTCGCGGATTTCCTTGAGAACCATGACCCGACCCGCGAACGCGGCTGGATCGCGCGGGCGGGGGAACAGCGGCTGGGGTCGATCTTCTGCGTGAAGGGGCCGGAGGCGGGGATGGCGAAGCTCAGGCTGTTCCTGCTGGTGCCCGAGGCGCGGGGGTTGCGGCTGGGGCAGCGGATGCTGACCACCTGCATGGAGTTTGCGCAGGCGGCGGGCTATGATCGCCTCACGCTCTGGACCCACGAAAGCCATGTCGCCGCCTGCAGGCTCTATGCGGCCAACGGCTTTTCCTGCACGGTTTCCAAACCTGTCCACAGTTTCGGCGTGGATCTCGTGGAGCAGGAATGGCTGCGTGATTTCCGAGGCGCTTGACCTCTTGCAATCACGCGACCCCGACGCTATCCCACGCCACGTGCCGGCGTAGCTCAGTTGGTTAGAGCGCCTGATTGTGGATCAGGAGGTCCCCCGTTCGAGCCGGGGCGCTGGTACCACTCCCCCGACCTCGGAACCGCGATGGATGCCGCCGCGTTGCAGCACCATGTTCGCGGACCTCTCCCTTCCGGTGTTGCTGGCGCTGATCGTGCTGGCGGCCGTCGTGATCCTTGTGAGTGGTCTGCGGATCACGCCGCTGGCCGACCGGCTGGCCGACCAGACGGGCTTGGGCGAGGCGATCATCGGCGGCGTGCTGCTGGGTGCCGCCACCTCGGTCGCGGGTCTCGCCGTCACCGTCACCTCGGCACTGGATGGCTACCCCTCACTGTCGTTCTCCAACGCGGTCGGCGGCATCGCGGCGCAGACGGCATTTCTGGCGCTGGCCGATGTCGTCTACCGCAAGGCCAACCTCGAACATGCCGCCGCCGAGATCGCCAATGTCTTCCAGGCCGGCGTTCTGGTCGTGCTCCTGTCCATCGCGATCCTCGGGACCACCGGGCCGGAGGGTGCCGTTCTCGGCGTCCACCCGGCCTCGCTGATCCTCGTCATCGGCTACGGGGCAGGGGTCGTGCTGTCGCGGCAGGTGCGTCAGGACCCGATGTGGAAACCGGTCGAGACCGACGCGACCAAGCTCGACACGCCGGACGAGGATGAGTCCACCGGCCGCCGGCTGATGCTGACCCTCATGGTTTTCGGCGGGCTGATGCTGGTGATGGCGCTGGCCGGTTGGGTCCTGTCGCGCAGCGCCAGCACGCTCATCAACCGGTTCGACCTGTCGCAGTCGCTGGTCGGCGCGCTGATGACGGCGGTTCTCACTTCGCTGCCCGAGCTTGTCACCACGCTTGCCGCCGTGCGCCGCGGCGCGCTGCAATTGGCGGTGGGCGGCATCATCGGCGGCAACATGTTCGACACGCTGTTCCTGTTCGCCGCCGACGCGGCCTATCGCGACGGCTCGATCTACCACGCCGTCACGCCGGGTGACGTGTTCTGGCTCGGCACCGGGCTGACGATGACCGCCGTGCTGCTTCTGGGCCTCGTCCTGCGGCAACGCAACGGGCCGGGGCGGATCGGCTGGGAAAGCGTGACGCTCCTGTGCCTCTACGCCGGCGCGATCGCCGTGCAGGCCATGACCTGAGCCGGTCAGTCGAGGGCGATTTCCTGCAACAACGCGTGGCTCTCGCTGTCGTAGACGCGGATCGTCCCGTCGTCGCCCACCACGACCGTGCGCCCGTCGATCACGCTGAGTCCCACAAGACCCACGCCCTCGGGCAGCGTGAAATCCCCCGGCGCGATCACCACCGGCGCGCGATCCGCGCCGAGGCGGATGACAAGCAGCCCGGTGATCGTTATGACCCCTGCGATCATCGTCAGGGTCAGCACCGTCACCAGAAGCCGCAGCCGCTTCAGGTGCGGGGGCAGGTCGCCCTCGGCGTGCGAGGTTTCAGGAGGTTCGGCCACACCCATGTCCATCCGTATCGTGACGGTCGAAATCGGGCCGGACCCGGCCCCGCGCCTTGATAAGGCACTGGCCCGCGATGTGCCAGAGGAGGCGCACCTGAGCCGCTCGCGCCTGATGCGCCTGATCGACGAGGGCGCGGTGAGCCTGAACGGCGCACCCGTCAGCGACGCCCGCGCCAAGGTTGCCGAGGGCGACGTGGTCGAGATCACCGTGGCCGAAGCGGAGGAGGTCGCGACCGCGCCGGAAGAGATCGCGCTCGACATCCGCTACGAGGATGCGGACCTCATCGTGGTGAACAAGCCCGCCGGCATGGTCGTCCATCCCGCGCCCGGCTCGCCCGGCGGCACGCTGGTCAACGCGCTCCTGCACCATTTCGGCGGCAACCTGTCGGGCGTGGGCGGCGAAAAGCGGCCGGGGATCGTGCACCGGATCGACAAGGATACGTCAGGCCTGCTGGTGGTCGCGAAATCGGACGCCGCCCATCACGGACTTGCCGACCAGTTCGCGGCCCACACGGTCGAGCGGGAATATACCGCGATCTGCCACGGGCTGCCCGACCAGGCCGATCCACGGCTGAACGGCATCCGCGGCGTGAATTTCGAGCCGGGGGGCGTGCTTAAGATCACCACGCATCTCGCGCGCCACAAGACCGACCGCCAGCGCCAGGCGGTGCTGTTCCAGGGCGGCCGCCACGCCGTCACGCGGGTGAAGGTGGAAGAACCGCTCGGCCCCGTCACCCGCGTGTCCTGCCGGCTGGAAACCGGGCGCACCCACCAGATCCGGGTGCACATGGCCCATGTCGGCCATGCGCTGGTGGGCGATCCGGTCTATGGCGGGCGGCGGCGCGTGTCCGAGAAACAGCTGGGCGCGGCGCTGGCCGATGCGCTGAACGGCTTTCCCCGGCAGGCGCTGCACGCCGCCCGGCTCGGCTTCGTCCACCCGGTCAGCGGCGAGTCGATGGAATTCGAGGCCGACCTGCCCGAGGACATGGCGGTGCTGCTGGACGCCCTGCGGTTGGTCTAACCCGCCGCCGCGCGCATCCGGCGTCCGAAGATGAGCGTCAGCGCCAGCCAGGTCTCCGCGATCAGCGGCAGGGTGTAGGCGGCCTGGATCGCCGCATTCAGCTCCGGCGCGGCGATCCGCGTGACGCTGCCGGCAAGGTAGACAGCCGCCGCGATGCCCAGAAGCCAGAGCAACCCGCGCGGCAGCAACCCCGAGCGTGCGAACAACCATGTGACGAGGCCGGTGTTCACGGCGAAGAAGATCAGGCCGACATCATACCCGATCCCGTGCAGCAGCATCAGCGACTGGACCTGCTCGGGCGTCGCCGTGCCCTGCCGCAGCGCGACGATATCCACCGCGACCAGCGCCAGAAGCCCCGCGGCGATGGTGGCGGCCTGCAAAAGGCGGAACGCCATCGCCATCAGCGCCGTTGTTTCATTGACCGTGCGCAACAGCCGGAACAGCAGGACCGCGACCGCCACGTCGGCGGCGATCATGACCGCGTCGAGCAGGATCGCACCGCGCAGCGCACCGGGCGCGGCCAGCACGGCGGCCAGGGTTGCGGCGGCATCGTCTGGATGGATCAGCGGCCCGCGCAGGAACAGCTCCGCGCTCATCCCGCACAGGATGATGACCAGGTAGAGGAGGCCGGCCATGCGAGGCACAAAGAGAGAAGACATGGCGCGATCCTTTCCGTCTTTCGTCCGGCCCTGCCGAATCGTGCGAAATTACATAGCTGCGTGCAAGTTAGCCGAGGTGTCTCCGCAGATCAGCAGGGCAGACCTCTTCAGACGGCCTGCGGACTGTGCACACGCGCACGTGATATCAATGAAATGCGGGTTGCTGTTCATGAACGCGAGGTGCAATATCTGAACGAAGGAGTTCACTTTGCGCTTGACGCAAAGTTAATCTCGTTTACATTATGCTGCAACGGAGCCTAACAGGGGGTCCATCCCATGTCGACTTATGCAAATCTTCCGGCACCGTCGCCGGAACAGGGCCTGAACCGCTACCTTCAGGAAATCCGCAAGTTCCCGATGCTGGAACCGGAACAGGAATACATGCTCGCCAAGCGTTGGGTCGAGGATCAGGATACCGCGGCCGCGCACCAGCTTGTCACCAGCCACCTGCGCCTCGCCGCCAAGCTCGCGATGGGTTATCGCGGCTACGGGCTGCCGCAGGCCGAGGTGATCTCCGAAGCCAATGTCGGCCTGATGCAGGCGGTCAAACGCTTCGATCCCGAAAAGGGCTTTCGCCTCGCGACCTACGCGATGTGGTGGATCCGCGCCTCGATCCAGGAATACATCCTGCGCTCCTGGAGCCTGGTAAAACTCGGCACCACCTCGGCGCAGAAGAAGCTGTTCTTCAACCTGCGCAAGGCCAAGGCCCGCATCGGCGCACTGGAAGACGGCGACATGCGCCCCGAAAACGTCGCGCGGATCGCCCATGACCTCGGCGTGACCGAGGCCGAAGTGATCTCGATGAACCGGCGGCTGTCGGGCGGCGATGCCTCGCTCAACGCCACTGTCGGGTCCGAGGATGACAGTTCCACCCAGTGGCAGGACTGGCTCGAGGACGAGGGTGCCAACCAGGCGTCGGATTATGCCGAGCGCGACGAGTATACCCAGCGCATGGCCCTGATGACCGAGGCAATGGACGTGTTGAACGAGCGCGAGCGCGACATCCTCACCCAGCGCCGTCTGCAGGACGATCCGGTGACGCTGGAGGATCTTTCGGGCACCTACAACGTCAGCCGCGAACGCATCCGCCAGATCGAGGTGCGCGCCTTCGAGAAGCTGCAAAAACGGATGCGCGATCTGGCGAAAGAGCAAGGCATGCTCGCCACCGCCTGATCCCCGCAGGCAGGACAGAAAACCGCCGCCCCGGACCCCCGCGGGCGGCGGTTCCGCATTTATCCTTCCGCCGGAGCCGCCGTCGCGCTACCCCTTCGACATGACACAAGATCACATCCGCTGGGGCGTGCTGGGCGCCTCGGGCTTCGCCCGCAAGACAATGGCCCCCGCCATCAACGAGGCGCGCCGCACGCGCCTTGCCGCCATCGCCACCCGCGACCCCGCCCGCGCCGCGCCCTTCGCCGAACTTGCGCCGGGCCTTGTCGTGCATGACAGCTACGAGGCCTTGTTGGCCGACCCCGGCATCGACGCGGTCTACATCCCGCTGCCGAACGCGCTGCATGTCGAATGGTCGATCCGCGCCGCCGAGGCCGGCAAGGCCGTGCTCTGCGAAAAGCCCATCGCGCTCCATGCCCGCGACTTCGACCAGCTCATCGCCGCGCGCGACGCCACCGGCCGGCTCATCGCCGAGGCCTGGATGCCCGGCCACCATCCGCAATGGCACGCCGCGCGCGACATGGTCGCGGGTGGCACGCTGGGCAATCTCCACACCGTCACCGGCGTCTTCACCTATGGCCTCGGCGACCCCACCAACATCCGGCTGTCGGCACAGCTTGCCGGCGGCGCGCTGCGCGACATCGGCGTCTACCCGATCGGCGCCTTCCGCTTCGCCACCGGCCTCGAGCCCGAGATCGCCTGGGTCGACGCGGTGGTGGAAGACGGCGTCGACACCTCCACCTGGGTGCAGGCACGTGCGGGGGACGTGCGCTTCGGCTTCCACGTGTCGATGCGCACGAAACAGCGCCAGGAGATGGTGTTCGAGGGCGACCGCGCGACACTCACCGTCGCAGCCCCCTTCAACGCCGGGAAATACGGGCAGGCCGACCTGATCCTGTCCCGCGACGGCGGCGCGACCGAGACCCTGTCCTTCGCCGAGCCGCGGCAATACGTCTTGCAGGTCGAAGCGGTCGCGGCGCATCTTCTCGACGGGGTGGAATTCCCCTATCCTCTCGAGGCCGCGCGCGGCACTCAGGTCGCAATCGACGCGGTGTTTGACCGATTGGGGATGTGGCATGGACCGCAACAATGACGACAGTCTCGATGGCCGCCTGAACGGCGACCAGCCCGAGCCGGAAAAGGGCAACATGGGCTACCGGCTGCTCTACATGGTGCTGATCTGGATCATGCTGAGCCTCAGCCAGACCATCCTGACGCTCGTCACCGTGGTGCAGTTCATCGTCATGCTGGTGAACACCGGCCAAAGGAACCAGCGCCTCGCCGATTTCGGCACCGATCTGGGCATCTGGATGGCCAAGGCGGCGCGCTACCAGTCGGCCGCCTCCGAGGTGAAACCCTGGCCCTGGACCGATCTGGATTGATCGCAAGACCCCCGTGCGCCGCGACGCAAGCGGCGCGCGCCTGCGGAAGCATTGACATTTCCGAGTGAATTTCTCAGGTTTGCGGCGTGATCCGCAGCCAGAGAGACACCGGCATGTCTTCCGCTCCGCCCCTTCATCCGCCCGTGCCTCGGACTCCGCCCGGCTTTTCAAGCCCTTGGCGCAGCCTTTGCGGTCGCGGCACCGACCGTTTCATCCCCGATTTCCCCGACTCGCTCCCCCTCGGAGGTCGCCCATGATCGTCTGCCAATGTACCGGCATCACCGACGCCGACATCCATGCCGCAATCGACTGGATGCGCGCCGCCGATACCGATACGATCATCACTCCGGGCAAGCTTTATCGCGCGCTCGGTAAAAAGGCCGATTGTGGCGGCTGCCTGCCGCTGGTCCTGGCGACCATGGCATCTTCCCCCAGCCTTGGGGTGCCGGCCGAACTGGTCGGGCTCCGGGCCAGACCAACGAGAAGGAGCACCCGATGAAGGGCGACGCAAAGGTTATCGAGTATCTCAACGCAGCCCTTCGCAGCGAATTGACCGCGGTTAGCCAGTACTGGCTGCACTACCGCCTGCAGGACGACTGGGGCTATGGCCGCATCGCCGACAAGTCGCGCGAAGAGAGCATCGAGGAGATGCACCATGCCGACAAGCTGATCACGCGGATCATCTTTCTCGGCGGGCACCCGAACCTGCAAAAGCTCGACCCGCTGCGCATCGGCCAGACGCTGAAGGAAACGCTCGAGGCGGATCTGGCCGCCGAACACGACGCCCGCACGCTCTACATCGAGGCGCGCGACCATTGCGAAAGCGTGAAGGATTACGTGTCCAAGGTGCTGTTCGAAGAGCTGATCGCGGACGAGGAAGGCCATATCGACTACCTCGAAACCCAGATCGAGCTGCATGCCAGCCTCGGCGACGCCAACTACGGGTTGCTTCAGGCGAAACCGGCGAACGAGGCCGAGTAATTTCGCGACGGGTGGGCCGCCTGGCCCGCCCTATCGCCGCCTTTTACGCCGTTGCAGCCATTGCCGGATCGAGCGGATATCGAGCGCCGCAACCGCAAAGCCGAGCGGCAGCATCCACAGCCCCAGAACCGGCAGCACGGCGAACACGCCGCCGATCATCAGAACAATTCCCAAAAGCAGCCGCAGGCCCGGCGGCACGCGCTGCCTGACCCGAACGAGGATGCGCCTGGCGCGCGCCTTCCAGCGGCTCCAATCCAGCCGCGCGAGCGTGACGTTCACTCCTCCATCGCCTCCAGCTCGTCGATCAGCCCCTCGATCATGCCGAGCCCCTTGTCCCAGAACGCAGGGTCCGAGGCGTCGAGGCCGAAGGGCGCGAGAAGCTCCTTGTGGTGCTTCGAACCGCCGGCCTTCAGCATGTCGAAATACTTTTCCTGGAAGCCGGGCGTGCCGTCCTCGTAAACGGCATAAAGCGCGTTCACCAGCCCGTCGCCGAAGGCGTAGGCGTAGACGTAGAAGGGCGAATGGACGAAATGCGGGATATAGGCCCAGAAGGTCTCGTAGCCGTCCATGTACTCGAACACCGGCCCGAGGCTTTCGGCCTGCACGCTCATCCACAGCGCGTTGATGTCGTCGGGCGTCAGCTCGCCTTCGCGCCGCGCGTCGTGCAGCTTGCACTCGAAATCGTAAAAGGCGATCTGGCGCACCACGGTGTTGATCATGTCCTCGACCTTGCCGGCCAGCAGCACCTTCTTCGCCTTGTCGTCCTTGGCCTCGGCCAGCATCTTGCGGAAGGTGAGCATCTCGCCAAAGACCGAGGCGGTTTCGGCCAAGGTGAGGGGGGTTGAGGACAAAAATTCGCCTTGGCCCGCCGCCAGCCGCTGGTGCACGCCGTGGCCCAGTTCATGCGCCAACGTCATCACGTCGCGCGGTTTGCCGAGGTAGTTCAGCATTACGTAAGGGTGCACGTCCACGACCGTCGGATGCGCGAAGGCGCCCGGCGCCTTGCCCTCCTTCACGCCGGCGTCGATCCAGCCGTCGGTGAAGAACGGCTCGGCCAGCTCCGCCATGCGCGGGTCGAACCCGGCATAGGCGTCGGTCACGACCTGCCGCGCCTCGTCCCAGCCGAAGGTCTTGGTCTGCTCCATCGGCAGCGGCGCGTTGCGGTCCCAGACCTGCAGCGTCTCCAGCCCCAGCCATTTCGCCTTCAGCGCGTAGTAGCGGTGCGACAGGCGCGGGTAGGCGGCGACGACCGCGTTGCGCAGCGCCTCGACCACCTCGGGCTCGACATGGTTGGCAAGGTGGCGGCCCATCTGCGGGGTGGGCAGCTTGCGCCAGCGATCGGAGATTTCCTTTTCCTTCGCCAGCGTGTTGTGGACCCGTGCGAACAGCGGCAACTTTTCCCCAAAGGCCTCGGCCAGCGCCCGCGCGCCCGCCTCGCGGCGGCTCCGGTCGGGGTCGGTCAGCAGGTTCAGCGTCGCCTCGATGCCGAGCGAGTCGCCGTCGACCTCGAAGCTCATCCCCGCGATGGTCTCGTCGAACAGCTTGTTCCAGGCCGATGCGCCGACAACCGACTGATCGTGGAGGAATTTTTCCAACTCGTCGGACAGCTGGTAGGGCTTCATCGCTCGCATCCGGTCGAACACCGGCTTGTAGCGTGCCAGTTCGGGCGAGCCGTCGAAGACCGCCGCGTAGCGATCATCGGGGATGCGGTTGAACTCGAGGCTGAAGAACACGAGGCCGGTGGTGTAGGTGGTGATCCTGTCCTGCATGTCGGACATGAATTTCGCCCGGCCCGCGTCGGTGGTGTGCTGGTAGTAGCGCAGCCCGGCAAAGGACATGATCCGCCCCGCCACCACGTCGATGCGTTCGTAGCGGATGATGCACTCCAGCATCCCCGCGCTGTCGAGGTCCGCCAGCTTGCCCTCGTAGTCCGCGGCGAAACCGGCGCACTCTTCCTTGAGCCAGTCGAGATCGCGGGTCAGCTCCGGCGCGTCCTGCGCGGTGTAGAGGTCCGACAGGTCCCACTCCGGCAAGGCCCCCAAGGGTGCGCCTCCGGTCTCGGCGGCGTCACGGGGCAGGGCGGCGGGAAAGCGCAGGGTCATGTGGAACCTCTAGGAACTGGATTTCCCCAGATATGGCGCGTCCGCCCCCCGGCCTCAACCCGCGCAGGCAGCGCACCCCGTCTTTGCGTCGCAAATACCCCGGCGTTTGCCCTACAGTTCCACCTCTCCGTCCGGCCCGACCTCGGGCAGCGGCTCCTCGCCCCAGTCCGGCGCGTCGGGCGAGCGGCGGATGATGATGTCGCCGTTGGGCAGCCGCTCGGGCAGTTCGTAATAGGCGAGGTCGTCCACGATCTCGACCAGCCGCTCCAGCACCGGCATCACCTCTTCCTCGAAGAATGGCCGCATCTCCTCGAGCATCGGGCGCATGTCGTCCATCAGCCCGTCGAGGATCATCCGCGAGCCTTCGCCCAGCAGGCCGAGCCCGTCGCGCACGCCGCCGTCCTCGTCCTGCGCCGCGGCAGGGGTCGACAGCGCCAGCATGGCGGTCAGAATAATGACGTTTCGCATGGTCACACCCTCCAACTGTCGCATCCAGACATAGGCATTGCCGCGCCCGGTTTCACCCCGGAGCCTCGAGGTCGAGCGTGACGGGAAAATGATCCGACGCCATCAGCAGGGCATCGCGGAGCGCGTCGTTCTCCCAGCAGGTCGGGTCCTCGAACGGGTGCCAGACCTTCCAGCGCCGCGCCGCGGGCCGCAGGTCGGGCGAGACCAGGATGTAATCCAGCAGCGCCGACAGGTAGCGCCCCTCCGACGAAACGTAGAACCGCGCCGTCGTGGGGGCTGCCATGATCCGGCGTTCCAGCGCCTTGGCGGCATGCGGGTCGAACATCATCCGGTCCGCGTCACCGTCCCAGCCCATCACGATCTCCACGCCCGAGCGGCCGAACAGTTCCTCGTAGACGTCGAGGCCGGGGCCGTCGTTCAGGTCGCCCAGCACGATCAGCGGCACCCCCTCGGCCAGATGCGCGTCGATCCGGCGGCGCAGCCAGATGCATTGCGCCAATTGCTTGCGCCGGTTGGTGATCGCAATCCGCATCGCGTGGTCGTCGTCGCGCGCGCCGTGCGGCGCTTTGGATTTCACATGCGCCCCGATCATCCGCATCACGCCCAGCGGCGTGTCGAGCCGCAGTTCCAGCGGCGGCTTCGAAAAGATCACCACATCCTCGGTCGCGTCGAAATCAAGGTCGATGCGCAGCGTCTCGTCAAAGCGCGGCGCGCCGAGGTCGACGGGGTCATGCGTGGCGCGCACCACGTCGGGGTCGAACAGTAGCATGATCTCCTGCTGGGTGTCGTTCACGAAGCCGAACCGCACCTCGCGCGCCCGCAGCCCGGCAAACTTTGCGAAATTCGACAGCGCGACCGCGCCGTTGCGCCGGCGCGAGATGTCGGGCGCCTCGACCACCAGCACCGCGTCGGCATCCATCGCGCGGAACACCGTCACCAGTCCCGCGATCTGCTCGGCCCGCGTCACGTTCTGGCGGCCCGACCAGGCGTTGGTGTCCATCAGGTGCCCGTCATCGTCGAAAAGCGCGTCGAACCATTCCACGTTGTAGGTCGCGAGGCGCAGGCGGCGGGGCGTCACCTCTCAGGCCTGTTCCGCCGCCCGGGCCGAGATTTCCTCCCACGCCCGGTTCACCGCGATTAGCCGCCGCTCGGCCAGTTTCACCGCCTCCTCGGGCACGCCGCGCGCGATCATCGTGTCGGGGTGGGTCAGGCGCACCTCGGCCCGCCAGGCGGCGCGGATCTGGTCGATCGGCGCCTCCGGGCTCACGCCCAGCACGGCGAACGGGTCGGGCGCGGCATCGGGCACGTAGCGCGCGCGCAGGCGGCGAAACTGCCCCTCCTCCATCCCGAAGATCTCGGCCACGCGGGTCAGGAAGGCGTCTTCCGCCGGGTGGTAGTCGCCGTCGGCGGTGGCGATGTGGAACAGCCCCTCCATCAGGTCGCACAGCACGCTGTCGATGCCGCAGGGCTTGCCCTCGGCGCGGAACATGCGCGCGATGCGGGTGGCGTAATCCTCGAACCCGGCCACGTCCTCGCGCGCCATGTTGAAGACGCGGGCGGCGGCGCGTTCATCGGCGGGCAGGATCTGGAACACCTGCCGGAAGGCCGTGACCTCGTTGCGCGTCACCAGCCCGTCGGCCTTGGCCATCTTGGCCGACAGCGCGATCACCGCGATGGTAAAGGCCACCGACCGCTCGGGCGGCGAGCGGAGCCTGTCGA
The DNA here is from genome assembly GCA_937139335.1 of uncultured Roseicyclus sp. Taxonomy (GTDB): domain Bacteria; phylum Pseudomonadota; class Alphaproteobacteria; order Rhodobacterales; family Rhodobacteraceae; genus Roseicyclus. Next base: position 31,072 of record CAKZPN010000007.1, read on the forward strand.
ACACTGCCGACAGCCCCTCGCCCTTGGCGAGTGCGGCCAGCGCGTCGGTGATGCGGGACCAGAGCGACATGCCCCTGTCTACCCCGAAACCTCCGGACGTGTCAGGGGAAACCGCGCCGCATCACAGCATTTTCTGCATCAGCACAAGATCGTGCCAACGCCCGAATTTCCACCCCACCTCGGGCAGTCGCGCGACCTCCCGGTATCCCAGCGCGGCGTGAAACGCGACGCCGCCCGCGTTCTCGCCCGCCACCCCCGCGATCATCGAATGCAAACCAGTCGCCCGCGCCCGGTCCTCGGCCGCCGCCATCAGCGCGCGCCCCACGCCCCGTCCCCGGCCCGAGGTGGCGACATGGACCGAATGCTCGACCGTGTGGGCATAGCCGGTGCCGCTGCGAAACTGCGTCCAGGTGACGAAACCCAGAACCCCGACGCCCTCGTCCGCCACGAACCAGGGCTGCGCGCCGATCTGGTCGGCCAACGCGGTGGCGTCCTTCTCCAGCGTGTTGAAGGTTTGCGTCGTCTCGCGGATGACCTGGTTCCAGATCGCCGCGATGGCCTCGGCATCCTCGGGGCGGCCGGCGCGGATCACAGCACCACCTCGCCCGTGGGGGTGGAGATCACCGCCTCCATGCGCGGGGCAGGGGCGGTGATCACCTCCACCCGCGCGTCCTCGATCAGCGGCGCGAGCGCCGCGCGCAGCGCCGCCGCCTCGGGCGAGAACAGCCGCAGCCCGACCAGCCGCGCGCCCAGGTCGGTCAGCCGCGGGGCAGGGTGCGCTGGCCCCTGCCATTCGATCAGCGCAGGAAACAGCCCGCCCAAGGGCAGCTTGCCATCCACCGGCACCGCCATCCGCCAGCTCAATTCGCCCCGCGCCAGGTCCCAGGGCACGCCCGCCCCCTCGGGCGCCGCCGCCAGTGCCGCCTCCAGATCGTCGCAGCGGCAAATCCAGGTGGTCGCCCGCGTCTGTCCGGCAAAGGAATCGAGGTCGAACCAGCGCGGCTGCGCCGGCGCAGACCCCTCCGGGTCGATGGCGATGACCTCGAGGTAATCCGGCCCCAGCGACAGCAGCCGGTTGTGCGTCCCCATCGCGGCGTGCTGCCCGCCGCCCTGCAGCGGCAGGCCCAACGCGCGCTCCACCTCCGCCGCGCCGGCCTCCAGCCGCTCCGCCGAGATCGCGATGTGATCGAGTGTCAGCATGTCCTGTCGCCCCCCGCGCGCAACCCGTCGCAGCCTGCCTTGCGCAACCTGTCGAAAGGGTTTTGGGTCCCGCCCATGTCCGACGTCAAGGCCACCCTGCGCAAGTCCGCCTTCGCCGCCCGCAGCGGGGTCTTCGCCACGCGTGCGGAGATGGGCAGCGTTGCCGCCGCCACGACGCACCTGTTGGCCGAGATCGGGCCGGCGGCGGGCCGTGTCATCGCGGGCTACATGCCGATCCGGACCGAGATTGACCCGATCCCCGCCATGTCCGCGCTCCACGCCGACGGCGCGCGCCTCTGCGTGCCGGTGATCGCGGGCAAGGGCCTGCCGCTCGACTTCCGCGCCTGGGTGCCCGGCGCGCGGCTCATCGACGGCCCGTTCGGCGCGCTCATCCCCGAAGACGGCGACTGGTTGGTGCCGGACACGCTCATCGTGCCGCTCGTCGCCTTCGATGCGCGCTGTCACCGGCTCGGCTACGGCGGCGGCTTCTACGACCGGACGCTCGCCCGGCTCAAGGCGCGCGGACCCGTCCGCGCCATCGGCTTCGCCTTCGCCGCACAGGCCCTGCCCGAACTTCCCGCCGAGCCCACCGACATCGCCCTCGATTGCATCGTGACCGACAGCGGCGTCATTCGGCCCTAGCGGGTCGCGCGATTTCCGCCTTGTCCCACCGGCCCGCGCCGCCTAAGCCCACCCCCATGCGTATTCTGTTCCTTGGCGATGTGATGGGCCGCGCCGGCCGTTCGGCGATCACCGAAACCCTGCCGCGGCTGCGCGCCGACTGGCGGCTCGATTTCGTCGTGGTGAACGCCGAGAACGCGACCGCCGGCGCGGGCCTCTCCGCCGGCCACGCGCGCGGGGTGCTCGACGCCGGGGCCGATTGCATCACGCTCGGCGATCACGCCTTCGACCAGCGCGACATGCTGCAGTTCATCACCGAGGAGCCGCGCATCCTGCGCCCGCTGAACTTCGCCAAGGATGCGCCGGGCGTCGGCGCGCGCGTGTTCAAGGCCACCAACGGGCGGCAGGTTCTGGTCGCGCAGGCGCTGGGGCAGGTGTTCATGAAGCGCCCCTTCGACGATCCGTTCTCGGCGCTCGACGTGGTGCTGCGCAAATTCCCGCGCGGCGGCACGGTGCAGGCGGCGCTCATCGACATCCATGCCGAGGCGACGTCGGAAAAGATGGCGACCGGCCATTATTGCGACGGCCGCGCCAGCCTCGTCGTCGGCACCCACACCCATGTGCCGACCGCTGACACGATGATCCTGCCCGGCGGCACCGCCTATCAGACCGATGCCGGGATGTGCGGCGACTACCATTCCGTCATCGGCATGGAAAAATCCGAGCCGCTGCGCCGCTTCATCACCGGCATGCCCAAGGAGCGTTTCACCCCCGCCGAGGGGCCGGCAACCCTGTCCGGCGTCTACCTCGAAACCGACGACCGGACCGGCGCCGCCACCGCCGTCAAGGCGGTTCGCCTGGGCGGGCGGCTCTCGCCCGAAGGCCCGCCGGATGCGCCGTAGCCGGACCCGTGACTGGAATCGAGAGTGGGCCGGCTACGCGCTGATCCTGGTCTTCTGCGGCGCGGCCTGGGGCCTCGGCCAGCCCTTCGCCAAGATCGCGGTCAGTGCGGGTTACCGCCATTTCGGCATCATCTTCTGGCAGTTCGCCATCGGCGCGGCGATTCTGGGCGCGATCAATGCCGCGCGTGGCGGCCGCCTGCCGCGCGCGCCGCGCCACCTCGCCTTCTACGCCATCATCGCGCTGATCGGCACGCTGCTGCCCAATTCCGCCAGCTACACCGCCGCGATCCATCTGCCCTCGGGCATCTTGTCGATCGTGCTGTCGCTTATCCCGATGATCGCCTTTCCCATCGCGCTCGCCTGGGGGATGGACCGGTTTTCCGCCACGCGCCTCCTGGGCCTGCTGCTCGGCCTTGCCGCCATCATCCTGATTGCCGCGCCCGAGACGAGCCTGCCCGACCGCGCGATGGTCTGGTGGCTGCCGATGGCGCTGGTCGCGCCGGTGTTCTACGCCATCGAGGGCAATTTCGTCGCCCGCTACGGGACCGAGGGGCTGGACGCGGTGCAGGTGCTTCTCGGCGCCTCGCTGGTGGGCATGGTCCTGGCCGCGCCGCTCGCGGTCATGACCGGGCAATTCATCTCGCCCCTTCCGCCCTGGGGCGCGGCTGATCTTGCGGTGGTCGGCTCGTCCACGGCCCACGCGCTCTCCTACACCGCCTATGTCTGGCTGGTGACGCGCGCGGGCTCCGTCTTCGCCGCGCAGGTGTCCTACCTCGTCACCGGATTCGGCATCCTCTGGGCCAAGCTTTTCCTCGCTGAAACCTACTCGCCCTGGATCTGGGCGGCGATGGCGCTGATGATGGCTGGCCTGTTCCTGGTGCAGCCGCGCAAACCGGTCGAGCCGCTGCCTGCCGAATGAGCAGCGCCACACGTCCCGCATCTGTCGGGGTTCGAGGGCGCTTGCCCCGCCGCCCGGCATCGCTACAATCGGGCTTCGTCGCGCAGCCCGCGCGAAGGGACCAGAATGATCGACCTCCCCCTTTCGGCTGCCGGTGAAGGCCTGCTCACGCTCGGCATGTTGCTGGCCATGTTCGTCCTCTTCCTGCGGGAACGCTGGCCCACCGAGGTCGTCGCCATCGGCGGTGTCGCGGTCCTGCTGGTCCTCGGCCTGCTGCCCGCCGATCGCGCCACCGAGGTGCTGTCGAACCCCGCCCCCTGGACCATCGCGGCGATGTTCATCGTCATGGGCGCGCTGGTACGCACCGGCTCGCTCGACCGCCTCACCAAGTTCGCCGAGGCCAAGGCCGCCTCGCACCCGGCCGTTGCCGTGACAGCGCTGCTGGGCGTCGTGGCGCTGGCCTCGGCCTTCATGAACAACACGCCCATCGTGGTCATCATGATCCCGGTCTTCGTGCAGATCTCGCGCATCCTCGAGACCTCCACCTCCAAGCTCTTGATCCCGCTCAGCTATGCCGCGATCATGGGCGGCACGCTGACGCTGATCGGCACCTCGACCAACCTGCTGGTCGACGGCGTTGCCCGCGCCCGCGGACTGGAGCCCTTCACCATCTTCGAGATCACGCCGATCGGCCTCGTCGTCGTCGTCTGGGGGATGATCTACCTGACCTTCATCGGCCGCCACCTGCTGCCCGACCGCGCCTCGATGGCCGCGCTGCTCAGTTCCGGGCGGTCGCGCGCCAAGTTCTTCACCGAATTCGCCGTGCCCGAGGATTCGGCCCTGATCGGCCAGCCCGTGACCGAGGTGGACCTGTTCCGCCGCGACGGTATGCGCCTGATCGACGTGTTGCGCGGCGATGCCTCGCTGCGCCGCGACATGGCGGCCGTGGTCCTGCAGGCCGGCGACCGCGTCGTGCTGCGCACCGAGATGTCCGAGGTGCTGGGGCTGCAGGCCTCGAAGGACCTGAAGACCGTCGAAAAGCTCGGTTCCGTCCGCACCACCACGGTCGAGGTGCTCATCACCCCCGGCGCGCGCATGGTCGGCCGCACTCTCGGCAGCCTGCGCCTGCGCCGCCGCTACGGCGTCTACCCGCTGGCCGTGCACCGCCGGAACCAGAACATCGGCAGCCAGCTCGACAACCTCACCGTCCGCGTCGGCGACACGCTGCTGCTGGAGGGTGACGCGGCCGACATCCAGCGCCTGGCCGCCGACATGGACCTCGTCGATGTGGCCCAGCCCTCGGAACGCGCCTACCGCCGCACCAAGGCGCCCATCGCCATCGCCGCCATGGCCGGCATCGTGATCCTCGCCGCCTTCGACGTCGCCCCGATCCTCGTGCTGGCGGTCATCGCCGTCGCCGTGGTGCTGCTCACCGGCTGCATCGACGCGGACGAGGCGTTTTCCTTCGTCGAGGGGCGGTTGCTCGCGCTGATCTTCGCCATGCTCGCCGTCGGCGCCGCGCTGGAACATACCGGCGCGATCGCGCTCATCGTGGAGCCCATCGCCCCGATCCTGATGCAGATGCCGCCCTGGGTGCTGGTCTGGGCAGTCTATTTCATCACCACCACCCTGACCGAGCTGGTGTCCAACAACGCCATCGCCGTCATCATGGCCCCCATCGCCATCGCGCTGGCGCAGGCCACCGGCGTCGATCCGCGCCCGCTGGTCGTGGCGGTGATGATCGCCGCCTCCGCCTGTTTCGCGACGCCCATCGGCTACCAGACCAACATGCTGGTCTACGGGCCGGGCGGCTATCGCTTTACCGACTTCATGCGGATCGGTATTCCCCTGAACCTGAGCCTTGGCGTGGTGGTCTGCCTGACGATCCCGCTCTTCTGGCCGCTCTGACACCTGTCCCGAAAGGCAAACGCCATGCGCCGCGCCATCGCCACCAGTCTGACCCTCGCCGCGCTCGGCGCCTGCGCCACCGGCCCCGCGACGCCCACCGACGTCTCGCTTGACCGCAGCCTTCTGACCGTCGCCATGTCCGACGCCAGCACCTGCCGCGGCCCCGCGCCCGCGCAAGGCGCCGAGACCGGCTGGTCCGGCACGCTCACCGGCTGCCCCTGGCCCTATGCCTACACGGTCGAGATCGACCCGCGCACCAACCCGCTCCGCTTCGTGCTGGAGGAGGTTTTCGGCGACAGCATCATCGCGCCCGTCGCCACCGTCACGATCACCGACGCCACCGGACGCGCCCGCACCTTCCAGTCGCCCGAGCCGGTCGACGAATAGGCCCCGCCGGTGCGCATGCGGCGCCTCCGACAGCGCCAGCCCCTTCCGATACGAACCAAGCTTCTGCAGCTTCTGCGGAACCCTTCCCTCTCGGCGGAATTTATGTAGGATATTCAACGCAGGTTTCGGCAGGCCATCAACGCGAAGGAATACCGCGATGTGGGACCGAGTTCTTGATGTCATGATTCGCCAGCTTTTCGTGACTGGCGCCCTGGATATGACCTACCCCGACGGCACGACCCGGCGTTACGGACCGGCGGAAACGCCGGATGCGCACCTGATCCTCCACGACCCCGACCTGCCGCGCCGGCTGGTGCTGTCGACCGAGCTTGCGCTGGGCGAGGCCTACATGGATCAAACCGCCACGATCGCGGGCGACGACCTCGACGCCTTCTTCTCGGTGGTCGTGCGCAACGTCGCGCAATCCGGTGTCTGGTGGCGGCGCTGGGGATCGCGCCTGCGCAAGTGGAAACGCTGGGCCGACCAGTACAACCCGGCGCCGCGCGCCCGGGAGAACGTGGCGCATCACTACGACCTCTCGGGCGAGCTCTACGATCTCTTCCTTGATACCGACCGGCAGTATTCCTGCGCCTATTTCACCGACCCCTCGATGAGCCTCGAGGCCGCGCAGGAGGCGAAAAAACACCACATCGCCGCCAAGCTCCGCCTCACCCCCGACATGGAGGTGTTCGAAATCGGCTGCGGCTGGGGCGGCATGGCGCTGACGCTGGCGCGTGACTACGGCGCGCAGGTGCTGGGCGTGACGCTCTCCGAGGAGCAGCACAAGATCGCGACCGAGCGTGCCGCGCGCGCCGGGTTGTCGGACCGCGTGCGCTTCGAGCTGAAGGATTACCGCGCCGTCGAGGGCCAGTTCGACCGGATCGTGTCGATCGGCATGTTCGAGCATGTCGGCGTGCCGCATTACGACGAGTATTTCGACACCGTGCGCGAGCGGCTGAAGCCCGACGGCATCGCGCTGATCCACACCATCGGCCGCGTCGCGCCGCCCGGCGCCACCAGCCCGTGGATCGCGAAATACATCTTTCCGGGCGGTTACGTCCCCTCGATGTCGGAAATGGCCTCGGCGGTGGAGCGGTCCAACCTCTACCCGACCGACCTGGAAATCTGGCGCCTGCACTACGCCGAGACGCTGCGGCACTGGCATGATCGCTTCAAGGCGAACGAGGACCGCGCCCGCGCGCTTTATGACGCGCGGTTCTGCCGCATGTGGCGCTACTATCTCAAGGCCGCCGAACACACCTTTCGCCACAACCGGCAATGCGTGTTCCAGATGCAGATGGCGCGCCGGCAGGACGCCGTGCCGCTCACGCGCGACTACCTTCACCCGGTGGAGACCACCGGCCAGATGCGCGCGGCGGAATAGCTGGCCTGCGGGGCGCCTCGTCCGGCGCAGCCTCCGCCCCCAGACCCCGCCATTCCCACCTTGCGCCCCGACTGTCCCTGTCTATAACGCAGACAATTTGCGCAGGGCCGGCGCGACGGTCGGCCTGCCACGCACCGTCTGCCGGGGGATCCCATGCCGAAGCGAACCGATATCCAGTCCATCATGATCATCGGTGCGGGCCCCATCGTCATCGGGCAGGCCTGCGAGTTCGACTATTCCGGCGCACAGGCCTGCAAGGCGCTGCGCGAGGAAGGCTATCGCGTCATCCTCGTCAACTCCAACCCCGCCACGATCATGACCGACCCGGGGCTCGCCGATGCCACCTACATCGAGCCGATCACCCCCGAGGTCGTCGCCCGGATCATCGAAAAGGAACGCCCCGACGCGCTCCTGCCGACAATGGGCGGGCAGACCGGCCTCAACACCTCCCTCGCGCTCGAGGAAATGGGGGTGCTCGCGAAATTCGGGGTCGAGATGATCGGCGCCAAGCGCGAGGCCATCGAGATGGCCGAGGACCGCAAGCTGTTTCGTGAGGCGATGGACCGGATCGGGCTGGAAAACCCCAAGGCCACCATCGTGTCGGCCCCAAAACTGCCGACCGGCAAATACGACATCAAGGCCGGTCTCCAGATCGCCATCGACGCCATCGAATACGTCGGCCTGCCCGCGATCATCCGCCCCGCCTTCACTCTCGGCGGCACCGGCGGCGGCGTGGCCTACAACCGCGAGGAATACGAATACTACTGCCGCACGGGGATGGAGGCCTCGCCCGTCGCGCAGATCCTTGTCGACGAGTCGCTTCTGGGCTGGAAGGAATTCGAGATGGAGGTGGTCCGCGACCGCGCGGACAACGCCATCATCGTGTGTTCCATCGAGAACGTCGACCCGATGGGCGTGCACACCGGCGACTCGATCACCGTCGCCCCCGCGCTGACGCTGACCGACAAGGAATACCAGATCATGCGCAACGGCTCCATCGCCGTGCTGCGCGAGATCGGGGTGGAGACCGGCGGCTCGAACGTGCAGTGGGCGGTGAACCCCGAGGACGGGCGCATGGTCGTGATCGAGATGAACCCGCGCGTCTCGCGGTCCTCGGCGCTGGCGTCGAAGGCCACGGGCTTTCCCATCGCGAAGATCGCCGCCAAGCTCGCCGTGGGCTACACGCTCGACGAGTTGGACAATGACATCACCAAAGTCACGCCGGCCAGCTTCGAGCCGACCATCGACTATGTCGTGACCAAGATCCCGCGCTTTGCCTTCGAGAAATTCCCCGGCTCAGAACCCACGCTGACCACCGCGATGAAATCCGTGGGCGAGGCGATGGCCATCGGCCGCACCTTCCACGAAAGCGTGCAGAAGGCGCTGGCCTCGCTCGAAACCGGCCTCTGCGGCTTCGATGAAATCGCCATTCCCGGCGCGCCTGACGAAGCCTCGATCATCAAGGCGCTGTCGCGCCAGACCCCCGACCGGCTGCGCATCATCGCGCAGGCCATGCGCCACGGGCTTGACGACGACACCATTCACCACGTCACCAGCTTCGATCCGTGGTTCCTCGCCCGCATCCGCGAGATCATCGACACCGAGGCCCAGATCCGGCGCGACGGCTTGCCGGTGACTGAAGAGGGGCTGCGCGCACTGAAGATGATGGGCTTCACCGATGCCCGCCTCGCGCACCTGACCGGCCGCGAGGAAAGCAACATCCGTCGCGCCCGGCTCAACCTCGGTATCCAGGCCCAGTTCAAGCGCATCGACACTTGCGCCGCCGAGTTCGAGGCGCAGACGCCCTACATGTATTCCACCTACGAGCACCCCACCATGGGCGAGCCGGAATGCGAGGCGCGGCCCAGCGACCGGAAAAAGGTCGTCATCCTCGGCGGCGGTCCGAACCGGATCGGGCAGGGGATCGAGTTCGACTATTGCTGCTGCCACGCCTGCTACGCGCTCAGCGACGTCGGCTACGAGACCATCATGGTCAACTGCAACCCCGAGACGGTGTCGACCGACTACGACACCTCGGACCGGCTCTATTTCGAGCCGCTCACCTTCGAGCACGTGATGGAGATCCTGCGCGTCGAGCAGGACCGCGGCACGCTCCACGGCGTCATCGTCCAGTTCGGCGGCCAGACGCCGCTGAAACTCGCCAACGCGCTGCATGACGCGGGCATCCCGATCCTCGGCACCACGCCCGACGCCATCGACCTGGCCGAAGACCGCGAGCGGTTCCAGCAGCTCGTCCAGCGCCTCGACCTGAAGCAGCCGGAGAACGCCATCGCCACCACCGATGCGCAGGCCAAGGCCGCCGCCGAGACCCTCGGCTACCCGCTCGTCATCCGTCCCTCCTACGTGCTCGGCGGCCGCGCGATGGAGATCGTGCGCGACGCCGCCCAGCTCGACCGCTACATCCGCGAGGCGGTCGTCGTTTCGGGCAAGAACCCGGTGCTGCTCGACCGCTACCTCTCGGGCGCGGTGGAGGTCGATGTCGACGCCCTTTGCGACGGTGAGGCGGTCCATGTCGCGGGCATCATGCAGCACATCGAGGAGGCGGGCGTCCATTCCGGCGACAGCGCCTGTTCGCTGCCCCCCCACACGCTGTCGGACGACATCCAGGCCCGCATCGTCGCCCAGACCGAGGCGCTGGCCCACGCCCTCAACGTCGTCGGCCTGATGAACGTGCAGTTCGCCGTGAAGGATGACGAGATCTACCTGATCGAGGTGAACCCCCGCGCGTCCCGCACCGTGCCCTTCGTCGCCAAGGCCACCGACAGCGCCATTGCCTCCATCGCCGCGCGCCTCATGGCGGGCGAAAAGCTCTCGGCCTTCCCCAAGGCCGCGCCGCACACGCCGGTGGATGACGCGACGCCGATCATCCCGAACGACCCGATGACGCTCGCCTCCTACCGCACGCCCTGGTTCTCGGTGAAGGAGGCGGTGATGCCCTTCGGCCGCTTCCCCGGCGTCGACACGCTGCTCGGGCCCGAGATGCGCTCGACCGGCGAGGTCATGGGCTGGGACCGCACCTTCCCCCGCGCCTTCCTCAAGGCCCAGCTCGGCGCCGGCACCGTGTTGCCCGAGGGCGGCACCGTCTTCGTCTCGATCAAGGACGAGGACAAGGGACCGCTGCTGATCGAGGCTGCCGAAATCCTCCGTTCGCTGGGAATGACGCTGCTGGCGACCCGCGGCACCGCCAGCTTCCTCAAGGAACACGGGATTCCTTCAGAAATCGTGAACAAGGCTTACGAGGGCGGGCGCAGCATCGTCGACATCATCAAGGACGGCGGAGTGCAGCTGGTCCTGAACACGACGGAAGGTGCGCAGGCGGTCGAAGACAGCCGCTCCATGCGCGCGGTGACGCTGGCCGACAAGATCCCCTATTTCACCACGCTCGCCGCCAGCCACGCGGCGGCGCAGGCGATGAAGGCGGCGCGGGAGGGCGAGCTGGGGGTGAGGTCGTTGCAGGCGTGAGGGAGTAAGAGGACGATGTTCTTCACAACTATTGGACGGTTCGCGGCGTCGCTGTTTATGGTTTTCGGCGTTCTTCGAATTGGTATGGGTTTCATGGTGGCTTCGATTGCTGATGATGCACAACGTGCCGCGGCAACCGCACGGTACTTCGGTGCTGGGGACACCAGCGGTGAAGCAATCGACGGCGGGTTTACTGTCATCGGTCTAGCCATTGCTCTCGGTGTTCTTTGCGAAATCAGCCGGAACACCCGCGCCTCGCGGCAGTAAATCTGAGTTCGTACCGACCGTTGTCGGACACTAAGTAGGCCACCCTTCCAGCTACCACGCCCACCCAATACGAGGCCTCCGACGCATCTCGTGAGCGCTGAAACAGCCCGGTGCGCGCCGAAGGCGCTCCGCCACCCGCGCGCTACGTTCGAGCAAATGTAGGCTAGGGCTCAAAATGCTTTCCGCTTCAGCAAGCTTCGATTAGGTTACATGGCATGCATTTATGTTTCATTGATGAGAGCGGCACGCCAGCAAAGCTAGGAAAGAACAATCCTAGGTTCTTTGTTATTGCCGCAGCAATTATCCCTGATGGCATCTGGCATGGTGTAAGGGAAAAACTAGTAGGCCTTAAGCGAGAGAAGAAATATTTTGGCGAGGTTAAGTGGAGATTTTTTGCTCCCAATAACAAAGATGAAGGCAATCCAATGAAGGATTGGGATCAAGCAGCGAAGGATGATTTTCGGGAGAGGGTATTTCGTATAATCAGCGAGCAAAGATCAATTAAATTGATTGCATGCGCAACTAAGTGTGAAGATGCTTACAATGTTCCTAGCATCAATAATCAAGACGACATTTATTTCCGAACCTACAAACCTGTGACTGAGCGGTTCCAGTATTTTTTGCAAGATCTCAGTCGAGAAGTGGGGCCAAAGATATCTGGCCTGATTGTTGCTGACCATCGAGGGAGTAAAGACGACAACAAGATGCGAACCCAACATGAGCGCTTGGTGCGTGAAAACCAACGCTACACCTCGACCTATACGCACTTCGTTGAAGGTTTGTTCTTTGCTCCATCCCACATGAGCGTCGGTATTCAGCTAGCCGACATGGTTGCGGGAGCAACATGGCGGTACTTCGAACGAGATGACGATAGGTTCTTCAACAAAATCAGAGGCTCATTTCGAGCAAAGCCCGACGGAGAAATCCGTGGCTACGGTCTCGTGAAGTTTCCGCAAGGTTGGTGACGTCGGGTGGGACCGTAGCCCCAACGTGCAGTGTGACGCACTCCCGACACTGCCAACATAGGTGAGTTCCGTTGCCAAAGCAATAACGACACCTCTGTTCTATCCGGCGCGAACATCACGATGTCGCCATGCTTCTCTTGGCACTGCAGTAGACCAACTTCCGGCCCTCCCCCTCACCTCTCCCCCGGCCTCCCCTCACTCCCCCCACTTCGGCACGTCCATCCGTGACTGCCAGCTCTCTCGGAACGGCTCGATCGTGTCGTCGCCGTGCAGCAACCCGGCCAGTTTCGCGTGCATGAAGGCCGACAGCACGTCGTTCATCCGAGGCTGGTAGCCCGGCCCCATCGAGCGGAACCATTTCACCACGTCCGCGTCCAGCCGCACCGTGACCCGCGTCTTGGCGCTGTCGCGGCGCGTGGCGATCTCGTGCCAGTCCGGCGGGATGCGGTTGTCGAGCCAGATCTTCGAATGCATCTCGAATTCGAAGCGCCGCAGCGCGTCGGCCATGTAGTGGTGATGCCGCCGCTGGGCGCGGCCCAGCGGTCTGTCCTCGGTGCCCATGCCCGCCCCCTGTGATGGAACGGGGACAGTCTCGGGCGGAAAGGTGAAGAAATCCCTGACGCCCTGCCGGTGTACGGGGTGTGTACGCGCCGTGTACGCGCTGTGCGGCAGGGGGTCCTACTACATGTGGGGGGCGTAGATTTCCGCCACGCGGGCCACCACGGCCTCGAGCGGCAGCTCCTCGCTCTCGCCGGTCCGGCGGCTGGTCAGCTCCACCACGCCATTGCCGAGCCCGCGCGGGCCGACGGTGACGCGCCAGGGCAGGCCGATCAGGTCCATGCTGGCGAATTTCGCGCCGGCGCGTTCGCTGCGGTCGTCGTAGAGCGGCTCCAACCCCTTGGCGGTGAAGGCTTTATACAGGTCCTCGCAGGCCCCGTCGCACGCCGCGTCGCCCTGCTTCAGGTTCACGATCCCGACGTGGAAGGGGGTGACGCCCTCGGGCCAGATGATGCCCTTGTCGTCGTGGCTCGCCTCGATGATCGCGCCCACCAGGCGGCTGACGCCGATGCCGTGCGAGCCCATGTGGACGGGCACGCGGCCGCCCTGGCCGTCGTCGACCAATGCCCCCAGCGGCACGGAATACTTGGTGCCGAAATAGAAGATCTGACCCACCTCGATGCCCCGCGCAACCCTTTGACGATCCTCGGGAATGTCCGCGAAGATCGCGGCGTCGTGGGTCTCGTCGGTGCGGGCGTAGCGGGAGGTGAATTCCTCCAGCACGGCCTGGCATTGCTCGCGCGAGTCGTAGTCGATCTCGCGGTCGCCAAAGCGCAGCTCGGTGATCTCGCTGTCGTAGAATACCTCGCTCTCGCCGGTCTCGGCCAGCACGAGGAATTCGTGGGTGTCGTCGCCGCCGATCGGCCCTGAGTCCGCGCGCATCGGGATCGCCTGCAGGCCCATCCGCTCGTAGGTGCGCAGGTAGCTGACGAGGTGGCGGTTGTAGGCGTGCAGCGCGTCTTCCTTGGTCAGGTCGAAATTGTAGCCGTCCTTCATGAGGAATTCGCGGCCCCGCATCACGCCGAAGCGCGGGCGGATCTCGTCGCGGAACTTCCACTGGATGTGGTAGAGCGTCAGCGGCAGATCCTTGTAGCTGGTCACATGCGCACGGAAGATGTCGGTGATCATCTCCTCGTTCGTCGGACCATAGAGCATGTCGCGGTCATGCCGGTCGCGGATGCGCAGCATTTCCGGTCCGTAGGCGTCGTAACGCCCTGATTCCCGCCACAGATCGGCCGGTTGCAGCGTGGGCATCAGCATCGGGATATGGCCCGCGCGGATCTGCTCCTCATGCACGATCTGCTCGATCCGCTTCAGCACCTTATAGCCCAGCGGCAGCCAGGAATAGATCCCGGCGCTCGCCTGCTTGATCATCCCTGCGCGCAGCATCAGCCGGTGGCTGACGATCTGCGCCTCGGACGGCGTTTCCTTGAGGACGGGCAGGAAATAGCGGCTGAGGCGCATGGAGAAACCCTTTGGCGAGACACGTCCCGCGACGCATACGCCAAAGGAAATCGCCTCACAAGCCGGGGTTCGGCGGGCGACTCAGAGGGCGGGCAGGGCGAGCGCGCCGGTCGCGGGGGCAAGCTCTGCGGCGTTGGCGGCATGAAGCGCGCTCGCCAGAACGATGCAGGCGGCGAGGATCAGAACCAAAAGCGCGGCAGACAGGATGTTGAAGAGCGACAAGGCAGCTGTCCCTGATGATGAAGCTTCAAGATAGGGCTGCACGGGGCGAGGCAACAGTCCGGCTTTCCCTACCCCGCCGCATCGGCGGAAAAAGGCCCCCGGGGGCACCGGGGGCCAGTCCAACAGGGAGGGATAGACAGGGTTACGCCGCCGTCAGGACCCCGGTGCCGAAGATCAGAACCGTGAACGTCACGAGGATCAGGAAGACAAGGGACACGGCGAGAGTGTTCAGCAGGGACATGGCAGTATCTCCGGACGGTCAGACGACGGCGATGACCCGAACCTAGTCCAAGCCGCGCCCCGACCCTAGTCAGGGAATCCCTACCGGAAGGTTACGCCGCGCCTTCGACGATCGCCTCGACCCCCATGGCCGAGGCCAGCGCCTTGAAGCGTGCCTGCGCGACCTCGCCGAACAGGTCGCGGCCCGCGTCCGTGTGCAGCGTCAGGATCAACTCCTTGCGCTTGGGCCGAAACACCAGCGTGCCGTGCTGCGACGGGTTGGCCACCGCGAACATGGCGCCGAAGCGCATCGCGCGCCCGAGGATTTCGGCCTCGCGCACCTGGCTTTCGGGCAGGAGCGTGAGCAGGTCGGGGTCAAATCCGGTGCCGGTCCGGGTCGACTTGTATCGGTGCAGGAGCGCGAGACCAAGATAGACGCGCTCGCCATGCGTCATGCCGCCGAGGTTGGCGCGCGTCGCGTTGTCGAAGCACACCTCGGCCCGGTAATCGGGATGCGCGCGCCAGCTCACGTCGTGCAGCAGGCAGGCAGCGCGGATCAGGCGTTTGCGCTCGGGACGGGCGCGCGCGAACAGCGGGTCCACGAAAGTGTAGAGCTGCCGGCCGAAACCGGGCATCCGCGCCGATTGCGCCTCGGAATGGCGGGCGGCCTCGATCAGCGGGTCGCGCTTGCGCAGCGTTTCCGACATCTGTTCGTAGAGCAGCCCCTCGCGGATGCCGTAGGACGACACGGCGATCTCGCGCGGCCTGAGCTTGCGGACCAGCACCTTCAGCACCTCGGCGGCGTGCGGCACCAGGCGCATCCGGTCGCCGCTGGTGCCGGTCGCGGCGCGCAACTCGTCGATGCCGGTCTTGCCAATGTACTTGATCGTGTCGAGGATGCCCTGCGGCGTCATCCGGTATTCGTGCAGCACCTTGAGCGGGTAGCCGCGGCGCTCCATGTCGATGCGCGCGATCGCGCGCCACGAGCCGCCGACCAGGAACAGCCGCTCGGAACGTTCGGCGAAATCCTGCGCCAGCACGTTCACCTCGGCCTTGATATGGCTGCGAAGCGCCTTCTTGCCGCCCTTGAGCCCCATCAGTTTCAGCGGCCCGAGGTCCGAGGTGGCGCGATGCCCGACGGTGCCCTCGCCCTTCAGCTCGGCCAGTTCCATCGACGAGCCGCCGATGTCACAGATCACGCCCTCGGCCCCCGGCCAGCCCAGAAGCACGCCCTGCGCCGACAGCCGCGCCTCTTCCGAGCCGTCGATGACGCGGATCTCTAGACCGGCCTCGGCGCGCACCGCGTCGCGAAACTCGGGCCCGTCCTCGGCGTCCCGGATCGCAGCGGTGGCCACGGCCAGAAGCGGCGCGACCTCGGCCGCCTCTGCCAGGCGGGCAAAGCGTTTCAGCGCCGCCATCGCGCGGACCTTGCCCTGTGGGTTCAGCCGGCCGGTCTCGGAAAACCCTGCGCCAAGGCCGCACAGGATCTTTTCGTTGAAGAAATATGCCGGGCTGCGCGCCGCGCCGTCGAAGATCACCATGCGGACGGAATTCGAGCCGATGTCGATGACCCCGACGCGGGCCAGCGCCTGCGCCTCGGGTCCATCGAAGAGCGGCACACCGAAGGGTCCCCACTCGGGATGGTGCTCGGGGCCGTCCGGCGGGGTGTCGGCGCGCATCTGCCTCGTCATGGAGTGACGTTGTGCACAGGCGCCGGGCGGGCGTCAATCGCGCAACGTCCTCGCATCAGTCGTGACTGTGCGTCAGGTCCGGTACGTCCTTGGCCCCGGCCGAGCCGCGACCGGAGAGCGACGGGTTCTCCATGAAGAAGCGGTGGCACGAGAACGGGTTCTCGATCTCCGACAGGTCGGGGCGCAGGAAACTGCCGTCGGGCTGCAACACCCAGCTCTGCGCCACGTCGGCCAGGTTCGCCGCCATGATCTGGCTGACGATCTGCGCCTTCACGGTGGCGTTGCGGCATTCGACCAGCGTCTCGACCCGGCGGTTCAGGTTGCGGCCCATCCAGTCGGCGGAGCTGATGTAGACCCGCGCCTTCTTCGACGGCAGCCCGTGGCCATTGCCGAAACACACGATCCGCGAGTGTTCGAGGAAGCGGCCGACGATGGATTTCACCCGGATGTTTTCGGATAGGCCCTTCACGCCGGGACGCAGCCCGCAGATGCCGCGGATTATGAGGTCGATCTTCACCCCGGCCTGTGACGCGGCGTAGAGCGCGTCGATAACGTCGGGGTCGATGACCGAGTTCATCTTGACCCAGACCATCGCGGGCTGGCCGGCCTTGGCATGTTCCATCTCGGCCTTGAGGCTGTCGAGGATCGTGGATTTCAGGTTCAAGGGCGAGATGGCGAGGTTTTCCAGCCCCTCGGGTTCGGCGTAGCCGCCGACGTAGTTGAACACCTTGGTCGCATCGCGCCCCAGCGCGTCATCGCAGGTGAAGAGGCTGAGGTCGGTGTAGATGCGCGCGGTGATCGGATGGTAGTTGCCGGTGCCGTAATGCGTGTAGGTCACCAGCCGGTCACCCTCGCGGCGCACCACTGTCGAGATCTTGGCGTGGGTCTTGTAGCTGATGAAGCCGTAGGTCACATGCGCGCCGGATCGTTCCAGCTTGCGCGACTGGCGGATATTGGCGGCCTCGTCGAAGCGGGCCTTCAGCTCGACCAGCGCGGTGACGGATTTCCCGTTTTCCGCCGCTTCGCACAGCGCGTCGACGATCGGGGATTCGTGCGAGGTGCGGTAGAGCGTCTGCTTGATCGCCACGACATTGGGGTCGCGCGCCGCCTGGCTGAGAAAGCGGATGACCATGTCGAAGGTCTCGTAGGGGTGGTGCAGCAGCATGTCCTTCTGCCGGATCGCGGCGAACATGTCGCCGTCGTGGTCCTGCACCCGCTCGGGCACGCGCGGGGAGAAGCTGGGCCACATGAGGTCCGGGCGTTCGTCGATCACCAGCTCCTTCAGCCGGACAAGGCCGATCATGCCCTTGACCTCGACGATCTCCTCCTCGCGGACGTTCAGCTTGTCCACGATCTCGGCCTTCAGGTCGGCGGGGGCGCCGGCGCTGATCTGCAGGCGCACGACCTCTCCGCGGCGGCGGCGCTTCAGCGCGGTCTCGAATTCGCGCACCAGGTCCTCTGCCTCTTCCTCGACTTCGAGGTCGCTGTCGCGCAGCACGCGGAACATGCACGAGCCGGTCAGCTTGTAGCCCGGGAAAAGCGCGCCGATGTGCAGGCGCAGCAGTTCTTCCAGCGGCAGGAACCGGACCTGCCCTTCGGGGGCGGGCAGGCGCATGAAGCGGTCGATCTGGCCCGGGATCGGCAGGAGCGCCTGCAAGACCCTCCCGTCGCGTTCGCGGGTCATCTGCAGCGCCAGCGCGATGCCTTCGTTCGGAATGAAGGGGAAGGGGTGGGCGGGGTCGATCGCCAGCGGCGACAGCACCGGAAACACGCGGGCCAGGAATTCCTGCTCGAGGTGCTTCTTGTCGGCGGCGCTGAGCTTGGAGGTGGTGACGACGCTGAGACCCTCGGCCTCCATCTCGGCCTTCAGAACGTTCCAGGCGGCCTGCTGGTGCTGCATCAGGCGGCGCGCGTCGGCGTTGATGAGCTTGAGCTGTTCGGCCGGCGAGCGTCCGTCGGCCGCGGGCGTCAGGTTGCCCGCTTGCGCAAGCTCGCGCAGACCGGCCACCCGGACGGTGTAGAACTCGTCGAGGTTGCCCGCCGAGATCGAGGCGAAGCGCACCCGTTCCAGCAGCGGAACGCGGGGGTTGCCCGCCTCTTCCAGCACGCGCCAGTTGAACGCGAGCCACGACAGCTCGCGGTTGAAAAATCGTTGGGGGCCGGTGATCTGCGCCTCGGGCAGGGCGACAGGTTCGGGCAGCGGGGCGGTGAGGAAATCTGCGAAGCTCATGTGCGCGGACCTAGTCTGGTTCGGTGACGGTTACGTGACAGCGAACGCCATCTTGCGGTGCGGTTGAGGCGGCGTCGAGAGGGCGGGCGCGGGTCACTCCGCGCGGCGGGCCAGAACCGCCTTCACATGCCGTGTGCCGGGCTTCCGCTTGCTCGCCAGCGCCTCGGCATCCAGCGCACTCACGAAGTCCCGCACGAAGGCAAGCGAGCGGTCGATTCGCGGCAGGATGTAGCTCAGCAGGGCGGGTGTCAGCGCCATCTGCCGGTCCGCCGCCAGCTTCACCAGCACGGCGGCGATCAGGGCATCGTCGGGCGCGGACAGCGTCAGGTGCCCCGCCTGCTGCATCCGGCTTTGCAGGTCGGGCAGGCCGAGGCCCCAGCGTTGCGGCGGCCCGCCCGCGGTCAGGAGTAGCGCGGTACCGCGACCGGCGGCGGCATTGTGGAGATGGAACAGCGCCTCTTCCCCGCGCGCTTCGCCCGCGACCCGGTCCGCATCCTCCACCACCAGCGCCGGCGCCTCGGCCAGCGCGGCGGGGTCGGCCGTGGGCAGCTCGGCGGCGGTGAGGATGCGCGCCCCGGTCTGTGCGGCAAAGACATGGGCGAGATGGGTCTTGCCCGACCCCGGCGGCCCGACCAGCAGCATCTTGCCTCCGGGCCAGTCGCGCCAGGTGTCGATGCCGGCGACGGCAGCGGCATTGGCCGCCGAGACGAAGAAATCGTCGCGCCCCATCGCGGCGCGAAACGGCAGGTCGAGCACCAGTTGCTCGGCCATCAAGCCTCGTCCTCGGGCCGCTCGACGGTGCCGCTCGATACGCCGCGATAGAGCAGCCCGCTCTTGTATTCGGCGATGACGAAGCGGACGATGACGCCGAGTGCTGCAGCGACGGGCACCGCGACCAGCATGCCCACGAAGCCGAAGAGCGTGCCGAAGGCCGTCAGCGCGAAGATCAGCCAGACCGGGTGCAGCCCGACCGAGGACCCGACGAGCTTGGGCGTCAGGATGTTGCCCTCGATCAACTGGCCGAACTGGAAGATCGCGGCGACCGCCACGATCATCCACCACTCGCCCCAGAACTGGAACAGCGCGAGGCCAATCGACAAGGCCCCGCCGACCAGCGCGCCGACATAGGGGATGAAGGTCAAGATCCCCGCGATCAGCCCGACGACGAGGCCGAACTGCAGCCCCACCACCATCAGCGCCACCGCGTAGAAGGTGCCGAGAATCAGGCAGACCGTGCCTTGGCCCCGCACGAAGCTGGCCAGCGTGCGGTCGATTTCGGCCGCCAGTCGGCGGATCGTTTCGGCATGGTCGCGCGGCAGCAGGTCGTCGACGCGCGCGACCAGCCGGTCCCAGTCGAGCAGCAGGTAGAAGGAGACAACGGGAACCACGACGAGAAAGACCAGCACGCTCACCACGCCCATGGCCGAGCTCAGCACCTGTTGCACCAGCTCGCCGCCGCGTTCCTGGATCGTCGTGCCGATGGACACCAGCGATTGGCGCAGCGGCGAACCCTCTTCCATCACGTTCGGAAACTGTTCCGTCAGCCAGCCGCGCAACTGGTTGAACAGGTCCGGTGCGGCCTGGATCAGCCCGTTGGTCTGCTGGATAAGAAGCGGGATGACCACCAACAGGGACACGACCACCACGCCCACAAGGACGACGGAAATCAGGACCGTGGCCATGACGCGGCTCATGCCGGCGCGCTCCAGCCGGTCGGCGACGGGGTCGAGGAAATAGGCGATCGCGCCGCCCACGACGAAGGGCAGGATGACGTTGCCGAGCGCCCAGAGAATGAACAGGAAGCCCGCCGTGGCGAGGCCCCAGTAGGTGAGTTGCTGGCGGACGGGCAGAGCCATGATCACTCCTGTTGCTCACCCGTAAATGCGGCAGCGGACGACACAGGGCAAGGGGGAAAGGCCGGGGTCCGATCCCCCGGCGTCAGGCGACGAAGGCCACGGCCGCCGCTATGAGAAACAGGATCGTGGGGTAGAAGCCGGCCGCGAAGCCGAAGCCGCGCAGCGGCGGCGACAGGTGGTAGCCGCCCCAGAACACCACGCGCGTCACGCCGAAGGATAACCCGAGCGCCAGCGGCGCGCCGGGGCCGAGGGCCAGCCCGATCACCGGCCAGAGGCAGGTGGCCAGCACGAGTTGTTCTACGGTGTTGGTCAGCACGCTCTGGTCGATCCCGGCCGCGCTAGTGGGCGGGACGGGTTGCCCGTCGATCAGCGCGTCATCGAAGAAGCGGCGCTGCGCGATCCGGGCGATCAGGAGCAGGAGGATAATGCCGCCGGGCGCGAGCGACAGCGCCATGAGGCCGAAGAGGTCGAGCCCCGGCACCGGGTTCCAGCCGCGTGACCAGAGGAGCAGGACGACGGCCCAGAGCGCGCCGCCCGCCATGCCCGTGAGGATCGCGGGGCGCTTGCTCATCACGCCGTCCGCGTCTTCCGGATCAGCGCGAGGATGTCGCGCGCCGCCATCGGGATATTGGTGCCGGGCCCGAAGATCGCCTTCACCCCGGCCTTTTTCAGGAACTCGTAATCCTGCTGCGGGATAACCCCGCCGCAGATCACGAGGATGTCGCCCGCCCCCTCGGCCTTCAGCGCCGCGATCAGCTTGGGCGCGAGGGTCTTGTGCCCCGCCGCCTGCGAACTGATGCCGATCACGTGCACGTCGTTGTCGATCGCGTCCTGCGCGGCCTCTTCCGGGGTCTGGAACAGCGGGCCCACGTCCACGTCGAAGCCGATGTCGGCGAAGGCCGTGGCGATCACCTTGGCGCCGCGGTCGTGGCCGTCCTGGCCCATCTTGACGACGAGCATCCGGGGGCGGCGTCCCTCCTCCTCGGCGAATTTCTCCACATCCGCCTGGATCGCGGCAAAGCCCTCGTCGCCGTCGTAGGCCGCACCGTAGACCCCGGCCAGCGTCTTGACCTCGGCCCGGTGACGGCCGAATACCTTTTCCATCGCCATGCTGATCTCTCCCACGCTGGCCCGGGCGCGCGCGGCGTCGACCGCCGCCTCGAGCAGGTTGCCACCGTCCTTCGCGCGCCGTTCCAGTTCCTCCAGCGCGGCCTGGCAGGCGGTCTCGTCCCGGCCGGCGCGCACGCGCTCCAGCCGCGCGATCTGGCTGTCGCGCACCTTCACGTTGTCGATGTCGAGGATGTCGATCGGGTCCTCGGTCTCCTTGCGGTACTTGTTGACGCCGACGATCACGTCTTCGCCGCGGTCGATCTTGGCCTGACGACGCGCGGCGGATTCCTCGATGCGGAGCTTCGGCATGCCGGTGGCGACGGCCTTGGTCATGCCGCCCATCTCCTCCACCTCCTGCATCAGCGCCCAGGCCTGGTCGATCAGGTCGCCGGTCAGCGCCTCGACGTAGTAGGAGCCCGCCAGCGGGTCGACCACCTTGGTCACGCCGGTTTCTTCCTGCAAGATCAGCTGGGTGTTGCGCGCGATGCGGGCCGAGAACTCCGTCGGCAGCGCGATCGCCTCGTCCAGCGCGTTCGTGTGCAACGACTGTGTGCCGCCCAGGACCGCGCTCATCGCCTCGTAGGCGGTGCGGATGACGTTGTTGTAGGGGTCCTGTTCCTGAAGCGACACGCCCGAGGTCTGGCAGTGGGTGCGCAGCATCTTGGAGCGCTCGTCCTTTGCCCCGAACTCCGTCATCACACGGTGCCAGAGCGTGCGCGCGGCCCGCAGCTTGGCGGCCTCCATGAAGAAATTCATCCCGATGGCGAAGAAGAAGGACAGCCGACCGGCGAAGCTGTCGACGTCCATCCCGGCCTTGGTCGCGGCGCGCACGTATTCGCGCCCGTCGGCCAGCGTGTAGGCCAGCTCCTGCACCAGGTTCGCGCCGGCCTCCTGCATGTGGTAGCCGGAGATCGAGATCGAGTTGAACCGTGGCATGTTGTCGGAGGTGTAGGCGATGATGTCAGAGATGATCCGCATCGAGGGTTCGGGCGGATAGATGTAGGTGTTGCGGACCATGAACTCCTTGAGGATGTCGTTCTGGATCGTGCCCGACAGCACCGAGCGGTCGTGCCCCTGTTCCTCGCCGGTGACGATGAAATTGGCCAGCACCGGGATCACCGCGCCGTTCATCGTCATCGACACGCTGACCTGATCGAGCGGGATGCCGTCGAACAGGATCTTCATGTCCTCGACGCTGTCGATGGCGACGCCCGCCTTGCCGACATCGCCCTCTACGCGGGGATGGTCGCTGTCATAGCCGCGATGCGTAGCGAGGTCGAAGGCGACGGACACGCCCTGCTGACCGGCGGCCAGCGCCTTGCGGTAGAAATTGTTGCTTTCCTCGGCGGTGGAAAAACCCGCGTATTGCCGGATCGTCCAGGGGCGACCGGCGTACATCGTGGCCTTCACCCCGCGGGTGAAGGGGCCGATGCCCGGCAGGCTGCCGATATGGTCCAGGCCCGCGACATCCTCCGCGGTGTAGAGCGGCTTGATCCTGATGCCCTCCAGCGTCTCCCAGGTGAGGGTTTCGGGATCGCGTCCGCGCAGTTCCTTTTCAGCCAGAGTGCGCCAGTCGCCAAGCGGTGTCTGCGTCATCGGAGGATCCTCTTCCTTGTCCTTTCGGGCGCAGGGGGTGTGCCCCGGCCGCGTCGATATAATCCGCCAGCCCCCCGGCCCCTTCGGCAAGCCAAGCGAGGTCTTGGGCATATTGCGCGCGCATCGCGGCGCGCTGATGGGGGTCGAAGGGCATGAACCGCCCGCCCGCGCCGCGCGCCAGCGCCGGGTCGGCGCCGATGTCGTCGAGATAGGCGCGAAACTCGGCCAGCGGCGCGGCGGGGTTGCACCAGCGGTCGGCCCCCCGCAGCGTCAGGCGACAGCCGGTCAGGCGCGCGATCAGCTCGGCCGGAAGGCCCGCCATCGCCTCGTGGGTCCAGACGGTGACGCGCGCCTCGGGCAGGGTCTGGGCGAGGTCTGCGATCACGTGGCGCCAGCGCCGGGGTTGCGTCACCAGCCGGTCGCAGAGTGCCGGCAGCGGCAGGGGCCCGCCGCGCCGCATGCGCCAGCCAAGGACAGAGGCCCAGAAGGCATCGTAGCAGCGGATCGACAGGCCCAGCGTCAGCTCATGCCCGCCGAACCCCTCCGCAAACCGGGCGACGCGCGCGCCGGCGTCCGGGTAGAGCCGCTGCGCCCGGGTGATCAGCCGCATTGTGCCGAGCATGTTTTCCTCGCTGACGAAAACAAACGCTGCGCCGAACTGCGCTGCCGCTTCGAGCTGCAACGCGACCCGCCGCGCGGCCCTCCCGTGTTGTCGGGGCGGCAGCGTGGGGCCACCGCCGTAGAGCCCGTCAAAGAGCCCCGCGCGCAGCCGTTTCGGACCCCAATAGGCCAGCCCGACCTCCTGCAGCGCGACGTGGCTGTCGCCGAGCATGCCTTGCAGGCTCGTCGTGGCGGTGCGATGCGCACCAAGGTGAAGCACGATCTGCATGGCGCCGTCCCCCGTCGCCCCTTGCACGGGACGCGGGGCAGAGTGGCGGGGCAGGGGTGAAGAACGGATGAAGACGGTGGCGCGATATCGGTGCGACAAACCCTCTAAACCCTTCGCTTTCGCCTTGATCCTGACTATATGCAGCGGGAACGGAGACCGAATGCGACCGATTTTTCCTGCACTTGCACTATCTCTCTCGCTGAGCCTCACGCTGACCGCCATGGCCGGGGCCCAGGCGGCCGGCGAGGACGTGTCGGTTGCCGCGAGCGAAAGCGGCGCGACCGAGATGGAGGCCGTCGACCCGATGGAGCCGCGCGATGCGGGTGAGTTGACGCTGGACGAGTTTCTCTGGATCGCGCGTCCGGTGATCGTCTTCGCCGACACGCCCGCCGATCCGCGGTTCATCGAGCAGATGGAGCTGCTGGCCGCACGCCCCGACCCGCTGATCGAGCGCGACGTGGTGATCATCATCGACACCGACCCCTCGGCGCGGTCGGCGATCCGAACCGCGCTGCGCCCGCGCGGCTTCTCGCTGGTGGTGCTGCAAAAAGATGGCGCCGTCGGGTTCCGCCGGCCCAGCCCCCGCGACGTGCGCGAGATCATCCGCGGCATCGACAATTTCTCGTACCGGCAGGAAGAGCTGCGCAGCGGCGGGCAGTAGGGCCTCGCGATCGTATGCGGCAGGGCGCAGGTCACGGCGTCATTCGAACTCCATGATGACTTCGTCCACGGCCAGGCTGTCGCCGGGGCTGCAGTTGATCGCGGCGACGGTGCCGCGACGTTCGGCGCGCAGGATGTTCTCCATCTTCATCGCCTCGACGGTACAGAGCGTCTGACCCTCCTGAACCTCCTGCCCGACCTCGACGTCGATCTTCACGATCAGACCCGGCATCGGGCAGAGCAGCAGTTTCGAGGTGTCGGGCGGCAGTTTCTCGGGCATCCGGCGCGCAAGTTCGGCCTGACGCGGGCTGCGCACATGCACCTTCAGGTCCGCGCCGCGCGTGCGCAGGCGGAAGCCGCCGGGGATCTTGCCGACCTTCAGCACCAGGGGCGCGTCGTCGACCATCAGCTGTGCCAGGCTGTCGCCCGGCGTCCAGGCGGAGGTCACGCGCATCGCCGCGCCATCCGCGAAGGTCACCGTCGATCCGCCATGGTCGGCGGCGACGATGACTGGGAAATCCTGCCCCTGCAGCGTCACGATCCAGTCGCTGCCGACGCGGCGCTCGTGGTTGTCCATCCGCCCCGAGACGCGGGTGCGCCGGATCTCGGCCACCCGGTGCATCGCTGCAGCCGCCGCCGCGATCCGCGCCAGCGATGTCTCGCCCAGCACCGCGCCCTCGAAGCCGTCGGGATATTCCTCGGCAATGAAGGCGGTGGTGATGTTGCCGCTGGCGAAGCGCTCGTGGTCCATCACGGCCGACAGGAAGGGCAGGTTGTGACCGATGCCCTCGACCTCGAAGCTGTCGAGCGCCACCCGCATCGCCTCGATCGCGCCGGCGCGGTCGGGCGCCCAGGTGCAGAGCTTGGCGATCATCGGGTCGTAGTACATGCTGATCTCGCCGCCTTCGAACACGCCGGTGTCGTTGCGGACGGCGGTTTCGCCCACGGGCGCCTCGCCCTGCCACTTGCCGGTGGTGTTGAGCGGCCCCGCCTGCACCTCCTGCGGCGGGCGGTAGCGCGTCAGCCGCCCGATCGAAGGCAGGAAGTTGCGATACGGATCCTCGGCGTAGAGCCGGCTTTCCATCGCCCAGCCGGTGAGCGTGACGTCGTCCTGCGCAAAGGGAAGTTTCTCGCCCGCCGCGACGCGGATCATCTGTTCGACAATATCCACGCCGGTGATCAGCTCCGTCACCGGATGTTCGACCTGGAGCCGCGTGTTCATCTCGAGGAAGTAGAAATTCCGCTCGCCATCGACGATGAATTCCACCGTGCCGGCGCTGGTATAGCCGACGGCTTGCGCCAGCGCGACGGCCTGTTCGCCCATCGCCTTGCGGGTTGCGGCGTCGAGGAAGGGCGAGGGCGCCTCCTCGATCACCTTCTGGTTGCGGCGCTGGATCGAGCATTCGCGCTCGCCCAGGTAGACGCAATTGCCGTGCTGGTCCCCCAGCACCTGGATCTCGATGTGGCGCGGCTGGGTCACGAATTTCTCGATGAAGATGCGGTCGTCGCCAAAGCTCGACTTCGCCTCGTTCTTCGAGGCCTGGAACCCCTCGCGCGTCTCGGCATCATTCCAGGCGATGCGCATGCCCTTGCCGCCGCCGCCGGCGCTGGCCTTGATCATCACGGGGTAGCCGACCTCGTTCGAGATCTTCACCGCCTCGTCGGCATCCGCGATCAGGCCCATGTAGCCCGGCACCGTCGACACGCCGGCCTCGGCCGCGAGCTTCTTGGAGGTGATCTTGTCGCCCATCGCCTCGATCGCGGTCGCGGGCGGACCGACAAAGGCGACGCCCGCGGCCTCCAGCGCCTCGGCGAATTTCATGTTCTCCGACAGGAAGCCGTAGCCCGGATGCACCGCCTCGGCCCCGGTCGCGCGGATCGCGTCCATGATCTTGTCGATGACGATGTAGGACTCGGAGGCGGGGGCCGGGCCGATATGCACCGCCTCATCGGCCATCTCCACGTGCAGCGCGTGGCGGTCGGCGTCGGAATAGACCGCCACCGTGGCAATCCCCATCTTGCGCGCGGTCTTGATGACGCGGCAGGCGATCTCGCCCCGATTGGCGATCAGCAGCTTCTTGAACATGGTTGCTGTCCCTTTGTCGCGGGGTTCAGGCCCCGTTCAAACGCAAAAAAAGCCACCGGGGGCTGGATGCCCCGGTGGCCCTTGATCGTGGTGATGTGGTCCGCCCCGCGCGCGCAGGGCGAGCCTGCGCCGTTACCGGCGGCAGATGCCCGCGTCGTCGCAGAGCGCCCCGCCGGCCGCGCCGATGAGAACGCCCGTGGCGATGTTGCCGTCGAGAGCAGCCGCGGCAACGCCGCCGGCTGCCGCGCCGATCCCGGCGCGCTCGAGGTCAGAGGTAACGCAGCCCGAAAGCGTGAGGGCCGCAGCAAAGAGGGTGGCGATGAATGTGGTCTTGGTGGCGCGCATTTTGCGTCTGCTCCTGTCGATGTGCCTTGTACCGCAAAGTATACAGGCATTTCCCGCGGGGGGATAGCGAGGCTTTCCAGACCCTTCCGATGGGCGGAAAAAGGCGGCCGGCACAGCAAGCTGGCCGGCCGCATCGAAGGGGAAGGGTAACACGTCTTGTCGTAACCGGCCAAAATTGGGTTGGGGACATTGGCCGACTGGCTCACCATGCCACGGAAATTTCGCGGCGAAAGCGGCTTGTGATGGCGTGCCTGAGCTTGCGCATGAAACCGCGCAAGACGGGTGATCGCTGGCAAGATCATGCCGATGCCCCCTCCCAGATCCCGGAGCCGTCGAAGGCCTCGGGAAAGGCGGCGCGGGCGCGGGCCTCGTCGATGACCAGAAGGGCCTCGTAGCTTTCGGGATCGAAGGGGTCTTCGGCCGCGACCACCTCTCGGCCAAAGAGCCAGCTGAGCCGCCCGGCGTCCAGATTGCCGCGCTCAAACGGCTGGTCGCCAAAGAACAGCCACAGCGCCTCCATGAAGGCGGCATCGGCGCGGCGGTCGGCGGGCCTGCGGTCGGCGAAGCGCTCGCGCGCGACCAGCTTCGACGCGCCCTCCTTCGCCGCCCGGCGGATGGTGAACTGGTAATCGGTGCCCGGAAGCCGCCCCGGAAAGCCGCGATGCTTTATCATCGTTGCGCCCCCCGCACGACGGGTGCGGCGCGGCCCGTGACCGGGCGCGAACGCCCGGCCACGACCAGAGGTACAACTGCGCAAGGGCAGTCGAGGTCGAGGGTACTGCGAGACGCAGTTGGCCCACAGGGGGCGTCACAGACAATGGGGGCCTGTGGCCGACTTGCATCAATCCGCCATCCGCATGAATGTCGAGCCGCAACATGTTGTGGATGCATCAAAACAGCTCCCAGATGCAGACCGGCCCCTCGAGCCGGTATTGTTCGAAGACCTGATGCACGCCGGGCGTGGCGACGCCGCGCTCGAGCGGTGCGGCCATCATTTCCACCACCACGAAATCGGGCGGGGCCGACAGTGTCCCGGCGGCCGGCAGGCCCCAGGTCTCGCAAGCCCAGTCCATGTCTTCGCGCATCGTGCTCGTGGTCGCACCGCCGTCCTCTAGCGTCGGAGCCAGAAGGCGCACCACGACCAGCATCTCGCCCGACCAGGGGTTCTCCTCGAAGATCACCTCGTCGAGCGTGAGCCGCAGGCCCGACGGCGCCGCGATCTCCGCAAGCGGCCAATCCTCCGCTGCCGCGGCCAAGGGCGCGAGGGCGAGAAGGCCAGCGAGGGGGAGCGCGGTCGCCATCACGATGCGGCGCCCTCCGGCCGGCGGGCGATGCAGTCGATCTCGACCAGCGCGCCGACGGCCAGTGCCGTGACGCCCACGGTGGTGCGGGCGGGCAGGCGGTCAGGCGGGAAGAACCCGCGGTAGGTTTCGTTGAACGCGGCGTAGTCCCGCTCGAACGCGGTCAGGTAGGCGCGCATCTGGACGACGTGGTCGAGGTCGAGACCGACGCCCTCGAGCACGATCCGCAGGTTCTCCATCACCGCCCGTGTCTGCGCCGCGATCCCGTCGGGCAGGGGCGCGTCGGGGGCCGCCGGGTCGGTCGGCATCTGGCCGGTCAGGATCACCCAGCCGTCCGCCTCCACCGCATGGCTGGACGGCGCGACCGGGCGGGGGCCGCCTTGGATCATGTGGAAGAGGGGGTCGCTCATGCGGGGCCTCGAAGGGTGGGCGCTTGGCCCACCGTGCGGGTCATGGTCGGCAGATTGCCCACCCTACAGCGGAATGTTGTCGTGTTTCTTCCACGGCATCTGCTTGCGCTTGGTGCGCAGTTGGGCGAAAGCCCGGCAGACCCGCTTGCGGGTCGACCGCGGCTGGATCACCTCGTCGATGAAGCCGCGTTCGGCGGCGACGAAGGGGTTGGCGAAGGCATCCTCGTAGTCCTTCGTGCGCGCCGCGATCTTCTCCGCGTCGCCCAGTTCCGAGCGATACAGGATCTCGGTCGCGCCCTTGGCCCCCATCACCGCGATTTCCGATGTCGGCCAGGCATAGTTGATGTCGCCGCGCAGGTGCTTCGACGACATCACCACATAGGCCCCGCCATAGGCCTTTCGCGTGATCACCGTCACCTTGGGCACCGTCGCCTCGCCATAGGCGAAGAGCAGCTTCGCACCATGCTTGATGACGCCGCTGTATTCCTGCCCCGTGCCCGGCAGGAAGCCCGGCACGTCGACGAAGGTCAGCAGCGGGATCTCGAAGCAGTCGCAGAACCGCACGAAGCGCGCGGCCTTGCGCGACGCATCGGCGTGTCGAACTTTCCCATCGCCCACCTAAAGCGCGCCATCGCAGTGACGGGGCCGGGCGTCATCGTCAACAATCAGGTCGAAGTGCATCCCTTCCTGCAGAACCGAAAGCTCCGCGCGTTCTGCGACGCGGCAGGGATCGCCGTGACATGCTACATGCCGCTGGCAAGCGGCGCGGTAAACCGTGACCTGGAGCTCGCGCAGATCGGCCGCTCGATCGGTGCGACGCCTGGCCAGATTGCACTCGCGTTCCTCATGCAGAGCGGAATGATCGTCATTCCCTCGTCCACGAGCTCCGAGCACCTCGCAGAGAACATATCTGCCCGCGAACTGGTCCTCGACGAATCAATGATGAAACGTATCGAAGCGCTCGATCGCGGAGAGCGGATCATCGTTCGCGAGTGGGGCCCGGTGTTCGACTGAATTGCCGGCTCGGGCAGTTCGAACTTGACGGTCGGTAGGGCGTTCTCAGTCCATGATTTTAGGTTTCGTCGGGAAGCGTCGAACCGGCGCGGATCGGCGGTTGTCGCAAGCCGCTGCTGGCCTCTCACGAGGCAATGATCCGGGTTTTGGCGGCGGCTCGCTGAAGTGAGGGCGGCCATCATCGCGCGTGGTGGCCCGGCGGTCTCTCTGTCGACGGTCTGGTCGATGCTGCAGCGGCTCGGGCTCAGGCACAAAAAGTCGCTGAGGGCGGCCGAACAGAACCGCCCCGACGTTGCGGAGGCGCGCCAGCGCTAGCGGACCTTCCAGGCCTTCATGGATCCGGACCGCTTCGTACTCATCGACGAGACCGGGGCTTCCACCAACATGATCCGCCGGACGGCTGGGCGCCGCAGTCCAGGCGGCTCGTCGATCACACCCCGCATGGACATTGGCCCACG
>CAKZPN010000008.1 GCA_937139335.1 uncultured Roseicyclus sp.
CTCCGGGGCCGGAGACGGCGCTGGGCCCGGCGGCGGGGCTGGGATGGATCGGCAAGCATTCGAACCTGTTGAGCCGGGAGTGGGGGAACTGGGCCTTCCTGGGCTCGGTGTTCACCACGCTGGAGCTGGAACCCGACGACTATCAGACTCTGCTCAGCCGTGCAGCCGCCTACGAAAAGATTGGCGATACGGAAAAGGCGCAGACGGACTACACCCGCGCAGGCAAGTTATTGCTCGAGGATTAGCGACGAGCCCGCGTCAATTTCCGACGCAGTAATTCTTCACGCCTTCTGTAATGTCGGACTTCAGAGCGCTGATCCGTTGCGTGTAGGCTGTGCGCAAGCACGAAACATCCGCGCCGCAGCCGGACCTCTGCTTCAGGAAAGACTGCGCCTCATCCTGACGCACGCCGCTCGCCCCCATGAGCAGAGGCAAAGCCTTGTAGCCGAAGTACAAGCCCGCCATCTCGGAATCGAGCGCCGACAAATCGGGATTGTCGCAGATGGCCTTTTCGTCCGGCGCGGCCGCCTTGGAACAATCGAAGCTCGCGGCAGGCGATGCGGCCGACAAGGACAGCACTACGCACAGGGTCGCAAAAGTCTGGCATGCCAATGATCGGATTGTGTCGGTTTTCATCGCCCAGTTTTCTCATCGATTGCAGAAACCCGTGACTTCCAATACTATAGAAAAGACGGAATGCACAAACATCTGGATACAACCGCGGGACGGTCCAGTGGCGCATGGTTCAAAGTATATTTTGACGACCGCGTTTCTTCTGGCAGGAAGCGTCATTTTGCATGGCTGCAGCGCTCACAATTCCGCTGCGACCGCCCAGTCTGCGCTCCCGGCAGTGACAGCGCCTTCCGAAATCGCAGCGCCGGAGGCGCCTCCGACGCAGGATGACCGTGCAAAGGTTGTGCTGACCTCCGGCGAGGTGGATGCTCAATCGACGAAAACGACGGAAGCAAGCTCCGACACAGTGGAAGAACCTGCGGAACCATCCGAAATGGCTGCTTCCGAGATGGCTGCGGAGAAAACGCCTGAAGAGCCAGACTCCGCAGACACCGTTGAAGCAGTGCGCGTGACACGGACACCGGGCGAGACGGCCGCCAGCGTCCAAATTGTCGAGACGCAGGACGTGATTGTCGAGCGCGTCGAGGAAACGACCACGACCGAGGAAGACGTCGACACCGTCGTCGCCGATGCCGAAACAGGCGTTGTCACCGAAACGGTAGAAATCAGGGAACGCACCGATACGGTCGTGAAAACGACAGCCGTTGACAAGCGAACCGGTCGCGTAACGAAGAACACCGCTGCGCAGGAAAGAGATAGAGTCCTGCCAGAACGGGAAACAGTAGCTCCGTTCGGCGGCTAAGCCGCCGCATCCCTCATTCGGCGAACCGGGCATGCCCTGGAAAACGTGGAATCCGCCCGGGATATCGAGCCATTCGGGTTTGAGGCGGGCGAAACCGTACCGTTCGGCGGCGTGCCGGAAATTCGGATTGCGAAGGCGTCGCCGGCAATCCCGCAATGGTCAGGCAGCAACTCCAGTGTCCGGCCCACGGTCGAACCGCAATTTCCGCAAAACCGGGTCTCCAGCCTTCGCCCGGCGTCGGAAGTCAGCCGGAACGCCTTCCAGCCGTTACCAGAGAAGGTGACCTGATCCGCGCGAAAGTACACCGAAATCCCGAAAGCGCTGCCGGTACGCTTCGTTCACCATTCGCATGAGCACATGGATACCCGGTCCGGCTTGCCGACCGTCCTGTAGCGGATGGCTCCGCAGAAGCATCCGCCTTCATGGATTTCCGATGACTGTGCGCACATGCCGACTGTATCAGCAACGCATGGTGCTTTGGCAATGCAAATTCAGAGGGAAACCATGGTCAGCAATTCGTACTCGGCCACCTGCTCGCCGTCCTGATTGGACAGCACCACATCCCAGGCCACTTCTCCGTACTCCTCGTTGCGCGGTGTCTTTCGCTTGACCGTGAGACGCACCGAGATCGCATCTCCCGGACTGACGGGCTTTTGAAAACTCAAGGCGTTGAGACCGGTATTCGCCAATACCGGACCCGGGTTTGGCTCCACGAACAGGCCGGCGGCGAAGCTCAGCAGCAAATAGCCATGCGCGACACGGCCCGGAAAGAACGGATTCGCCTTCGCCGCCGCCTCATCCATATGCGCATAGAAGGTATCGCCGGTGAAGTTGGCGAAATGCTCTATATCCTCCAGCGTCACTTCCCGTGACGGCGTGTGAATGGTCTCGCCGATCTGCAGTTCGCCAAAGCGTCGCGTGAAGGGATGCGAAGGCGCCGTGATTTCCTTCGAGCCACGCGCCCAAGTTCCCGTAATGCCCGTCATCAGGTCGGGGCTCGCCTGAATTGCGGTGCGCTGCATGTAGTGCATGACCCCGCGCACGCCGCCAAGTTCCTCGCCGCCGCCTGCCCTGCCCGGACCGCCATGGACCATATGCGGTAGGGGCGAACCGTGTCCTGTCGCCTCTTTCGCCGAATCCTGGTTGTTGAAATAGATCCGCCCGTGGAAGGCTCCGGCCCCCAGTACGAATTCCCGCGCCATATCCGGATCACGCGTAATGACGGAGGCTACCAGAGAGCCGCCGCCGCGGTTGGCCAGTTCGATGGCGTGGCCGGCATCGCGGTACCCCATGACAGTTGACACGGGCCCAAAGGCTTCGACTTCATGCACGGCCCGGGCTGCATCGGGATCATTGCAGACGAAGAGCATCGGTTTCACGTAGAAGCCGCCCTCGATCCCGGCGCCCGTCAATTCGGGCGTCTCTTCATCGCCGAATACGCGCTCGCACTCCGCGCCGATCCGCGCGGCGTTTTCCAGCGTATCGCGTTTCTGCGCTGCAGAGGCGAGCGCTCCCATTCTGGATTCCTTGAGCGCGGGATCGCCGATGGTTACAGCCGCAAGCCGCTTCGACAGGGCTTCGACAACAGCTTCCACCCGTGACGCCGGTGCTATGATCCTGCGGATCGCCGTGCATTTCTGGCCGGCCTTGGTGGTGATCTCGTTCGCCGCTTCCTTGATGAAAATATCAAAATCCGGTGAGCCGGGCTCGATGTCCGATCCAAGCACGGAAGCGTTGAGGCTGTCCTGCTCGGCCGTAAATCGCACGGAGTTTGCAAGGATATTGTCCGTTGACCGCAGAGACAGCGCCGTCGCCGCTGATCCCGTAAAACTGACCGCGTCCCGGCTGTCGAGCCGGTCGAGAAGATCGCCGGTTCGGCCGGCGACCAGCTGAACGGATCCCAATGGCAAAATCCCGCTTTCGACCATCAGCCGGAAGCAGGCTTCGGTCAGCCAGCAGGTGGATGTCGCCGGCTTGACGATGGCCGGCATCCCGGCGAGCAATGTCGGCGCCAGCTTTTCAAGCATGCCCCAGACCGGAAAATTGAACGCGTTTATGTGTATGGCAGCGCCGGTCAACGGCGTGCAGACATGTCGACCGAGGAACGTTCCCTCCCGCGACAGCATTTCGGTTTCGCCATCGACATAGATCTGATCATCGGGCATTTCACGCCTTCCCTTGGACGCGTATACCAGCAGCGTGCCGATGCCCCCGTCGATATCGATCCGGCTATCGGGCAGGGTCGCCCCGGTCATGTGGGACAGTGCATAGAGTCCGTCACGGCGCTCGTTGAGATAAAGCGCCAGGGCCTTCAACATTCGAGCGCGATCGTGAAATGTCATCTTTCTGAGAGCCGGTCCGCCCCTGTCCCGAGCGAAATCCAGCATATTCCGGAAATCAAGACTGTCGGCGCCCGCCTCGCCGATGATCTGGCCGGCGACGAACCGCATCCGGTTGAGCAGCGTGCCGGTGCAGCCGCCGGTCTCCGGGTCGAGGTCGGCGGCGTCGAAGCAGGCGCTCGCGCCGCACGGCCCGTCGGCGCCGGTCGCCTTGGCATCGGTGTCGAGGTTGAGTGCCTCGCTGCCGTCGACCAGCACCATGTGGATGGCCAGGTCGTCGTTGTAGATCTGGTTGACCCGGTTCATCAGCACCGCCTTCTCGGCGAGCACGACGTCGGGGTCCGCGGGCTGGCCGCCGGTGCCGAAGTAGCGGGCGTAGGCCGGGTCGGTGACCAGCGCCAACCGGAACGTACGACGCTGGACCAGCGCCCCCGGGGCCGTCCGCGCGGCCGCGGGCAACCCGCTCGCGCGACCCGTGGTCGCCGACTCGATCAGCCCCTCGGCGACCCGCTCGAGGTCGTCGTGGTCGCCCAGCGCGGCCCGGTCGTAGACCACGTGCGTGGTGGCGCCGCGCTCGGCCAGCGCCGGGTCGACCGACCAGGCACCGCGCGGCCCGCGCACCGAGGCGTGCAGGCCCACCGGTGTGACGCTGAGGCGGACGCTGGAGGACGGGTCGCCGACCACGTGGCCGGCGTAGGTGCGGATCTCGGGGTGCGCGGCCTGGAGGCCGGCCTGCAGCACGGAGTCCTCGACGACCTCGACCGTGCGCGGGGTGCCGTCGGGCGCGGGCAGGTCGACCCGGACCGTGCGGGCGCCGGGCGAGGCGACGGACAGCCGGTCGGCCACCGCCTCGACGTCGACCTCGAAGGCCCGGTAGCGCACGGGCCGGACCCGGACCGGCGCCCCGTCCACACGGTCGGCCGCGGGCAGCACGAAGCCCCGGAGCGCGGTGAAGGCACCGATGCGCCGCCCGGTCTCACGACCCTCGTCGTCGGCGGACGCGGAGAGCGCCGTGGTGGGCAGGCCCACCCCCAGGCACAGCGCGATCAGCAGGAGCAGGGGCAGCAGACGCGGACGCGTGAGGGGCACGGTGACGCAACGACCGGCGCGGGTACGCGGTTACGTCACGAACGGGCCACGAAGCGGCCGCGGGACGGCTGCCAGCCCGAGCCGGGGTCAGGCCGGGGTCAGGCCGGGTTCAGGCAGGGTTCAACCAGGGATCAGGCAGCGGAGGCGACCGAGGCGGCGACGCGGGCGTCGACCGGCAGCACCGGGATCGGGGTGGGGGCCATCGCGGCCTCCTCGAGCGCCACGGCGTCGGAGACCGAGCGCAGCACGGAGGAGAGCGGCACGTCGAGAGCGCCGCACAGCGAGGCGAGCAGCTCGGAGGATGCCTCCTTCTGCCCCCGCTCGATCTCGGAGATGTAGCCGAGGCTGACACGCGCCTCGGCGGAGACCTCACGCAGCGTCATGCCCCGGTCCACGCGGTGGGCGCGGAGCACCTCACCCAGGAGACGTCGGAACAGCACCATGGTTCAACGCTACCGGACGCCCACACCTTCCCGGGTGACTATCCCCCGCCCCTGGACCGCCCGGGAGCAGTCTTTGCACGTTCCTCACGCCTCCATCGGCGCTGACGGGCGGGCCAGCGACGCTCAGGATCCCGTCGTGTTCGCTCAGAGCAGAACCTCGGCCAGCATGTCGAGCGCCGCGGCGACCGTCCCGGCACGCACGTCCTCCCGGTCACCGCTGAGGGCGAGCCCCCGGTGCGTCTCGACGCCGGGCCCGACCAGGCCCACGAAGACGGTGCCCACGGGCTTGCCCTCCTGCAGGTCCGGCCCCGCGACCCCTGTCGTGGCCAGCGCCCAGTCCGCACCCGTGCGGCTCGCTGCACCGCGCGCCATGGCCACCGCGCAGCCCGCCGACACCACGCCCTCGGAGGCGATCACCTCGGCGGGGACGTCGAGCAGCCGCTGCTTGAGCCCGGTCGCGTAGGTCACCAGCCCACCGACGTACGCCGCCGAGGAGCCGGGCACGGCCGTGACCGCCCCCGAGAGCAGCCCACCGGTCAGCGACTCTGCCGTCGCGAGCGTCTCCCCGCGATCGCGCAGGAGCCGCACCACCCGAGCCGCCGCCGCGCTGTCTTCGACCATGGGGGTGAGACTGGCACACGTACGTTCGAGGGCATGGCGCTGCGCATCGAGGACTACGCCCTCATCGGGGACCGCCGCGGCGCCGGACTGGTGGGCACCAACGGCTCGATCGACTGGCTCTGCCTGCCGCGCTTCGACTCCCCCGCCTGCCTGGCCGCCCTGCTCGGCACCGAGGAGCACGGCTTCTGGCAGTTCGAGCCGGTCGGCGACTACACCGTCGAGCGCCGCTACGTGGGCGACTCGGCGGTGCTGGAGACCACCTTCCGCACCGAGGACGGCGAGGCGACGCTCACCGACCTGATGCCGCACACCGCCGGGCGCGCCGACGTGGTGCGGGTCCTCTGGGGCGTCAAGGGGCGGGTGCGCTTCACGCACACCTGGCGGGTGCGGATGGACTACGGCCAGATCCGGCCGTGGGTGCGCCGCGCCGAGGCGGGCGGGGAGCCGGTGATCACCGCGATCGCCGGACCCGACACGCTGGTGCTGCGCGGCCCCGACCTCCCGGTCGCGGTCGACCACACGCACCAGGGCGAGGTCGAGGTGACCGAGGGCCACGAGCTGCGCTTCTCGATGACCTGGATCCCCTCCCACCGCTCGCTGGAGGACCTCGCCGCGCACGAGGACGTCATCAACAAGACCGTCGACGCCGACGAGGGCTGGGTCGACGCCTGCCGCGACGACCTGCCCCATCTCGAGATCGTGAAGCGCTCGCTGCTGACCCTGCGGCTCATGACGCACGAGGAGACCGGCGGCATCGTCGCGGCGCCGACGACGTCCCTGCCCGAGTGCTTCGGCGGCTCGCGCAACTGGGACTACCGCTACTGCTGGCTACGCGACGCCGCGCTCACCCTCGGCGCGCTCACCGAGGCCGGCTTCACCGACGAGGCGATGCTGTGGCGCGACTGGCTGCTGCGCGCCGTGGCCGGCGACCCCGAGGACCTCCAGATCATGTACGGCGTCGACGGCGCGCGCCGGCTGCCCGAGATCGAGCTCGACCACCTCCCCGGCTACGAGGGGTCGCTGCCCGTGCGGGTCGGCAACGGGGCCGTCAGCCAGCTGCAGCACGACGTCCTCGGCGAGGTCATGGACGCCCTGGCCCGCGTGCGCGACCACGGCGCGGACCCCGACGGCAACGCCTGGTCCCTGCAGCGCGCCCTAGTGGGCGCCCTCCTCGACCACTGGCAGGAGCCCGACAACGGCATCTGGGAGATCCGTGGGGAGCCGCAGCACTTCACCCACTCCAAGGCGATGATCTGGGTCGCCCTGGACCGTGCCGTCCGTGCGGTCGAGGACTACGGCCTCGAGGGCGACGTCGAGCAGTGGCGCACGGTCCGGGACCGGGTCCGCGAGGAGGTGCTCGACCGGGGTTACGACGCGGAGCGCGGCACCTTCGTCCAGCACTACGGCAGCGCCGAGGTCGACGCCTCACTGCTGCAGCTGGTCACCTTCGGGTTCATCGAGGGCGACGACCCGCGGATGCTGGGCACCATCCGTGCCATCGAGGAGGACCTCACCCGCGACGGCCTCGTCCTGCGCTACCGCACCTCGTCCGGCGTCGATGGCATCGAGTGCGACGAGCACCCGTTCCTGGCGTGCTCGTTCTGGCTGGTCTCGGCGTACGCCGCCGCGGGCCGCCTCGACGACGCCCACGCGCTGTTCGACCGGCTCGTGGGCCTGGTCAACGACGTCGGCCTGCTCGCCGAGGAGTACGACCCCGGCCAGGGCCGGATGGCCGGCAACTTCCCCCAGGCGCTCAGCCACCTCGCGCTCGTCCGTGCGGCCTTCGACCTCGCCGACGCCGACTCCGCTGATTGACCCGATCGCTGGTCGAGCAGGCGAGCGCCAGCGAGCCGTGCCGCCCGCCGGTCGAGGAGGCGCGCCAGCGCCGTCTCGAGGCCCTGTACGCCGACACGCAACCTCATTCACGGGCGACTGGAGGGTTCTGCGTGAACCCCTTTCACGGCACGCCCTCCGGTCCTCGTGGTGCTCCGTGGTCACCGCCGTGGG
>CAKZPN010000009.1 GCA_937139335.1 uncultured Roseicyclus sp.
CGCGGCCCGTCGCTGCCTTCGCCGCCCTGCACCATCTCCATGTTTTCCAGCATCTGCTGCAGCGCGTTCAGCATCTCCTGCGCCTCGGCCATCCGGCCTTCCTGCATCAACTCCTCGATGCGGCGCATCATCTCCTCGATGTCGTTCATCGACATCTCCATGCGCTCGCCGCCGTCGGGCTGGTCTTCGCCCGGCCGCGCGTTCTCGGCAAGCTGGCGCATGTAGTCGTCCGTCGCTTCGCGCAGTTCCTGCATCAGCTCGGCGATTTCCTCGTCGCTGGCGCCTTGGCGCATCGCTTCGGACAGACGCTCCTGCGCTCGGCGCAGGCGCTCCAGCGCGTCATCGAGATCGCCGACTTCCAGCTCCATCGCGGCGTTCCACAGGATTTCGGCAACCTGGTCGCGGGTCTCGTCCGAGATCGAGTCGATACCGGATTCGAGCCGCCGGATCGCGCTGCGGACCTGCAGGTAGATGCCGCTTTCAAGGTCTTCCTCGGGGCTCCAGGTCACGGCGCGCAGCAGTTGCGCGGCGCGCGGCGCATTCTCGCGCGACCACAGGATGTCGCGGCGCATCTCGATCAGCGCGTTCGCCAGAGGGTCGAAGAAGCGCCGCCCGGGCAGGCGCGGAACGTCGTAACGCATGGTGCCGATCTGGCCCGCCGCGTCGGTGACGGTGAGCGTCAGGGTGACCGGCAGGTTGGCGAAGGGGTGCTGCGACAGATCCTCGAGCAGGACCTCGCTGAACTCGGCCCGCGATCCGCGAAACGGCAGCGGCAGGTCGAGCACCAGCGCCTCGCGCGGTTCGGGCGC
The DNA here is from genome assembly GCA_937139335.1 of uncultured Roseicyclus sp. Taxonomy (GTDB): domain Bacteria; phylum Pseudomonadota; class Alphaproteobacteria; order Rhodobacterales; family Rhodobacteraceae; genus Roseicyclus. The sequence continues at coordinate 810 of CAKZPN010000009.1, forward strand.
CACGGCGAGGCCATAGCGTCGGTCGGCGGCATCGGGGTCGAGCCGGATGGTGGCCGTGCCCGAGGTGATGCCGTAGTCATCCGTGGCGGTATAGGCGAACTGCATCTGCCCCGGTGGCTCGCCCTCGACCTCGCCATCCAGCGCGACGGCGGGCGCCTGGTCGGGCAGCACCGAGATATTCCAGCTGCGCCCCATCGGCCCGTTCACAGTGAATTGGCCCGACTGTTCCACGGTGACGGATTGCGCGTAGCTGTCGGCGGTTTCCGTCGGGACCGGGCCGACATCGGTGGTGATGCTCACCGCGCCCGGCTCGCCGTAGCTGCGGAAGGTGATGCGCGAGCCCTCGGGCGTCTCGAAACCTTCGGCCAGGATCTCGTTGAGGTAGAGCGACGGCAGGCCGGTATAGACCGGCGGCTCCACCCAGCCTTCCCAGGACGGGCCGGAGGCGATGGCGGGGCCGGTGCCGAAGCTGACGGCCTCGCCCACCTCGCCGACGCGGCCGAGCGTGCCGAAGAGGACGGCCATGGCGAGCGCGGTCGCCGCGACGTAGCGCAAGGCGAAAGGGTCCTGCCGCGACAGCCGCAGGTCGGGCTCGGGCGCGCGGGCGGTCGCGGCCCGCGTTTCCATCCGGCGCATATGCGCGGCCCAGACCGAGCGCGTAGCCGGGTCGGTGGCACCGACGGCCGGGTGATCCATCAATGCGGAAATCGGGCGGCCCGGCAGGGTCTGGTCCAAACGCTCCAGCGCCTCGACCCGCGTCGGCATCCGGAAGCGCGTCACGCCGCGCGCGATGGTGGCGGCCAGTATTACCGCGATCACGGCCAGCCCGACCCACAGCGTCGTCACGGATACCTGTGTCGAGAGACCGAAGGCGAAACCGGCGATGGTCAGGAACAGGATCGTCCAGACCGGCCAGAACGCCCGCGCCGCGCGCTCGGCAACCATGCCGGCACGGGTCAGCCGTAGGGGCCAGATCAGACGCGCCAGCGCCCGTTCGGTGGGGGTGGTCTCGGTCATCATCCCTTTCCGGGGCTGCCTGCGCGAGCCCCGTGGGTTCATACCCACGCGGGAACTGTATCCCGGTTTATGATCTCGTCAAATGTCGGACGCGCACGGATGACGGCCATTTGATCGTCCTTCACCAGAACCTCGGGGATCAGCGGGCGGGTGTTGTATTCGCTCGACATGACTGCACCGTAGGCGCCCGCGCTGCGGAAGGCGACCAGGTTGCCGGGTGAAATCGTGGGCATCTGGCGCTGCTTGGCGAAGGTGTCGCCCGATTCGCAGACCGGGCCGACGATGTCGTAGGGCCGCTGCTCCAGCCCCGGCGCGGGCTCCACCACCGGCACGATGTCGTGCCAGGCGCCGTACATCGCGGGCCGGATCAGGTCGTTCATTGCCGCGTCGAGGATCAGGAAATCGCGCCCCTCGCCTTCCTTGACGTAGAGCACCGAGGCGACCAGAAGCCCGGCATTGCCCGCGATCAGGCGGCCCGGTTCGATTTCGACCTCGACACCCAGATCTCCCACCACCTCGCGGATCAGCGCGCCGTATTCGGTGGGCAGCGGCGGCGCAGTGTTCGACCGCTCGTAGGGGATGCCGAGGCCGCCGCCGAGGTCGAGGCGGCGGATGTCATGCCCCTCGGTGCGCAGGCGCAGGGTCAGGTCGCGGACCTTTTCATAGGCGAGGCGGAACGGCTCCAGGTCGGTCAGCTGGCTGCCGATGTGCACGTCGATGCCGATGACCTCGATCCCCGGAAGCGAGGCCGCCATCGCGTAGACCTCGGGCGCCCTGGCGATCGGGATGCCGAACTTGTTTTCGGATTTACCGGTGGCGATCTTCTCATGCGTCCGCGCGTCGACGTCGGGGTTCACCCGCACGGTGATCGGGGCAGTCAGGCCAAGGCTGCTGGCCACCTCGCTCAGCGCGGTCAGTTCCGGCTCGCTTTCGACGTTGAACTGCCGGATGCCGCCGGTCAGCGCCATCCGCATCTCGTCCCGCGTCTTGCCGACGCCGGAGAAGACGATGCGCTCGCCCGGCACGCCCGCGGCCTTGGCGCGCAGATATTCACCGCCCGAGACCACGTCCATGCCCGCACCAAGCCCCGCAAGATGCGCAATGACCGCCTGGTTGGAATTGGCCTTCATGGCGTAGCACACGAGGTGGTCGAGGCCGGTCAGCGCCTCTTCGAACAGGTGAAAATGACGGGTGAGCGTGGCGCAGGAATAGACGTAGAAGGGCGTGCCGACCTCTGCCGCGATCTGCGGCAGTGGCACGTCCTCGGCATGCAGAACGCCATCCTTGTAGAGAAAGTGATCCATCGCGCAGGCCCTGTCCGATCAATTGCCGCGAGGTAGCACGCCCGGGGACGGGTTCAAAGAGGCTGGACGCCGCGCGCCGGGCCGCTAGGCTCCGCACCGGGACAACAAGGGAGACCCCAATGGCACGGACCGTCATCATCGAGGCCCCCGGCGGGCCCGAGGCCTACAAGATTGTCGAACGCGAGGTGGGTGAACCCGGACCAGGCGAGATCCGCATCCGCCACGAGGCCTGCGGGCTGAACTTCATCGACGTCTACCAGCGCGCCGGCCTCTACAAGCTCGAGATGCCGCACGCGATGGGTATGGAAGGTGCCGGTGTGGTCGAGGCCGTGGGCGAGGGGGTCACGCACCTGACGCCGGGCGACCGCGCTGCCTATGCCGCGATGCCGCCCGGCGCATATTGCGAGGCGCGGGTGATGAAAGCCGCGCAGGTCTGCCCGCTGCCCGACGCGATCTCCTTCGAGGAGGGGGCGGCGATGATGCTGAAGGGGATGACGGTGGTCTACCTCTTCCACCGCACCACGCCGATCGCCGCGGGCGACACGGTGCTGTTTCACGCCGCCGCGGGCGGTGTGGGTCTGCTAGCTTGCCAATGGGCGAAAAGCGAGGGCATCCGCCTGATCGGCACCGCCGGCACGCCCGAGAAATGCCAGCTTGCCCTCGATCACGGGGCCGACGCCTGCATCAATTACCGCGATGACGACTGGGTGGCGCAGGTACGCGACCTGACCGGCGGCAAGGGCGTCGACGTGGTGATGGACGCCGTGGGCGCCAGCACCTTCGACGGCTCGCTCGATTGTCTGAAGCCGCTGGGGATGATGATTTCCTTCGGCAATGCCTCGGGTCCTGTGCCGCCCTTCAACCTTGCGACGCTGGCCGCGAAGGGCTCGCTCAAGATCACGCGCCCGACGCTCTTCACCCATATCGCCGATCCCGAAACCTGCCAGCAGATGGCCCGACAGCTGTTCGACAAGGTCGTGTCCGGCGCGGTGAAGATCACCATCGACCAGCGGTTCGCGCTGGAGGACGTGGCCGAGGCGCACCGCGCGCTCGAGGCGCGCAAGACGACGGGTCAGACGGTGCTGTTGGTGTGAGACAGACAGGGTGGGCAATCTGCCCGCCTTTCGCCCGTGGTGGGCAGATTGCCCACTCTACGCCGATGGCCCTCGCGCCTTCAGGAACAGCGCCAGCGGCAGCCCGCAACTGACGCCGATGCCGAAGGTGGCCGGGATGACCAGCAGGAACCAACGGTCGCCGCGAACCGCCTCGACCACGGCCCAGATCGTCAACGCGACCGCGGCGACCGTCAGGTCGTAGACCAGCGCGCTGGTGGCGTCGTTCACATACCAGGCGTCGATCATAGGCCCGAGCGCCCAGCCGTGTTCCGAGAACCAGGCGTGGAAATACATCCACGGCAGGATCGCGCCGATGATGGCGAGGGCAAGGTAGACGAGGCGAAGAGGCGTCATGTTCAAGATCTCCTGCGGGTGCAGACGGCAAGCTAGCGCAGCCGCCCGGTCGCGGACACCACCCCTGCGACACCGGTGATGCCGCGTCACGATTGACCATCGTCCTGCCCTCCAATAGGCAGAAACGAAATAATGTTGCGCAAAATGCCGCATCCAGCGGCCGTGACGGGAGCCAGGGGAACAGGAATGTCCGAACCGACACGCGAAAGCATGGACTATGATGTCGTCATCGTTGGCGCAGGCCCCGCAGGGCTCAGCGCCGCGATCCGGCTGAAACAGATCAACGCCGATCTCAACGTGGTGGTGCTGGAAAAGGGCTCCGAAGTCGGGGCGCACATCCTGTCGGGGGCGGTGCTCGATCCGGTCGGCCTGAACAAGCTGATGCCCGACTGGAAGGAGCAGGGCGCGCCGCTGAACGTGCCGGTGCGCGAGGACAAGTTCTACGTCCTGGGCGAGGCCGGCAGCATGCGGATCCCCAATGCGGTGATGCCGCGCCTGATGAACAACCACGGCAACTACATCGTCTCGATGGGCAATGTCTGCCGCTGGATGGCCGAGCAGGCCGAGGCGATGGGGGTGGAGATCTTCCCCGGCATGTCGTGCTCGGAGGTGGTCTACGGCGAGGATGGCTCGGTGAAGGGCGTGGTCGCGGGCGAGTTCGGGCGCAACCCCGACGGCACCCCGGGCGACAGCTACGAGCCGGGGATGGAGCTGCGCGGCAAATACGTGTTGCTCGCCGAAGGCGTGCGCGGCTCACTGACCAAGGAGGTCTTCGCGAAATACGATCTCCAGAAGGACAAGTGTCCGCAGAAGTTCGGTCTCGGCATGAAGGAAATCTGGGAGATCGACCCGGCCAAGCACCAGGAGGGCCTCGTGATGCACACGATGGGCTGGCCCCTGGGCAAGAACGCCGGCGGCGGGTCGTTCATCTATCACCTGGACAACAACCAGGTCTACGTCGGCTTCGTGGTCCACCTGAACTACGAGAACCCGTATCTCTACCCCTACGCCGAATTCCAGCGTTTCAAGCATCACCCGATGGTGGCCGAGCTGCTGAAGGGCGGCAAGCGCGTGGCCTATGGCGCGCGGGCCATCGCGGAAGGCGGCTGGCAGTCGATGCCGAAGGCGGTGGCGCCGGGTGTCGCGATCCTCGGCTGTGGCGTCGGCCTCGTGAACGTGCCGCGGATCAAGGGCAACCACAACGCGATGCTGTCGGGGATCGAGGCGGCCGAGGCCGCCGCCGCCGCAATCGCCGAGGGGCGCGGCAGCGACGAACTGACCGCCTACGATGACTTCCTGCACGAGGATGGCCCGATCGCGAAGGACCTGAAGCCGGTGCGCAACGTCAAGCCGCTCTGGTCGCGCTACGGGCTTGTCGGCGGCGTGGTGATGGGCGGGTTCGACATGTGGACCAACAGCCTGTTCGGTGCGTCCGTCTTCGGCACGCTGAAGCACAACCGCTCCGATGCGGAAGCCACGGGCAAGGCAAAGAACCACACCCCCATCGACTACCCCAAGCCCGACGGTAAGCTCAGCTTTGATCGGCTGACGAACGTCAGCTTCTCGATGACCAACCACGAGGAGAGCCAGCCCTCGCATCTGAAGCTGAAGGATCCCGCTATCCCGATCGCGGTGAACCTGCCCGAATATGCGGAGCCTGCGCGGCTCTACTGTCCGGCCGGGGTCTACGAGGTCGTGGGCGAAGGGGCGGAGGCGCGGTTCGTCATCAATTTCCAGAACTGCGTGCACTGCAAGACCTGTGACATCAAGGATCCGTCCAAGAACATCGTCTGGACGGTTCCGCAGGGCGGGGACGGGCCGAACTACCCGAACATGTGATCGGATGAAGGGGCCCGTGGGCAGGCAGGGCGCATTGCCCTCCTGCAGTTCGGGCCCTAGTCTCTGGCGCATATTGAGGAGACCGTTCATGCGCCGCCCTACGTTCGTTTTGTCATTCGCGGTCGTCCTTGGTATCGCCGCCCCCGTTTTCGCGCAGACGCCGGCCTCCGGGCTGGCGGGCAACTACCTCGCCGCCCGCGCCGCGGTGATCGAGGGCAACCACCGCGTCGCCGCGATCTATTTCGAGAACGCGCTGGCGGCCGACCCCGGCAACCCGATGCTGATCGGCAATGCGATCTTCGCCAACGCGGCGCTGGGGCAATGGGGCCGGGCCGAAACCATCGCCGACATGCTCCCCTCCGAGGTCGAAGGGCAGGAACTGGTGAACCTGGTCCGCATGGTCCGGGGGCTGGCCGACGGCGATCTGGTCTCGGCGCGGTCGGCCATCGAGGCGGGACAGGGCGCCGGGCCGCTCATCGACCCGTTGGCGATCGGCTGGATCTACCTGGGCGAAGGCGACATGAGCCGCGCGACCGAGGCCTTTCTCGACGTCGCTGCCGAGCCGGGGATGGCCGACATCGCGCACACGCATCTCGCCCTGGCCCGCGCCGCCGTAGGCGATTTCGAAGGCGCCAATGCGATCCTCTCCGGCGACGAATTCGGCCCGCTGTCGACCAACGAACGCTCGGTCCGGGCGCGCGCCGAGGTTCTGGTGCAACTCGACCGCCGCGACGACGCGCTGGAGCTGCTGGATTTCTTTACCGACAACATGCCGGTCCCGGCGCTGGTCGCGCTCCGCGACCGCATCGCGGCGCAGGAGACGGTGCCACCCTATGATTTCCTGACGACCTGGCAGCAGGGGTTGGCCGAGGTGTTCCATACCATTGCCGAGGCGCTTGGCGGCGACACCGGCTCCAGCTCGCTTCCGCTGCTCTACGCGCGGGCCGCCAACGGCATCGAGCCGGGCCATACAGAGGCGCTGATCCTTGCCGGGCGGCTGCTGATGGAGGCCGAGCAGTTCACCCTTGCCGCCGACGCCTTCACCGAGGTTCCGCAAGGTGATCCGCAATATGTCGAGGGGCAGCTGGGTCGGGCGGATGCCTATTTCTCGGCAGAGCGCGCCGATGACGCGCTCGAGGTTCTGCGCGCGCTTGCCGCCGAATACCCGGAGCTTTCCACGGTCCAGGCCTCGCTCGCCGATGCGCTGCGCAGGACCGAACACTGCGTGGAAGCCGTCGAATATTACACCGCGGCGCTCGATCTCGTCGACATCACGCAGACGCGCTACTGGTTCGTCTACTACGCCCGCGGCATCTGCCGCGAGTTCACGGGCGACTACGAGGCGGCCGAGGCCGATTTCCGGCAGGCGCTCGTCCTCAACCCCGGTCAGCCGCAGGTTCTGAACAACCTCGGGTATTCGCTGGTGGAACAGCGCCGCAACCTCGACGAGGCGCTGGACATGATCGAGCGCGCGGTCGAAGCGCAGCCGGAATCGGGCTATATCGTCGACAGTCTCGGCTGGGTGCTTTACCGGCTTGGCCGATTCGAGGAGGCGGTGGAGCCGATGGAGCGCGCGGTCGAGCTGTTGCCGAATGATCCGATCGTCAATGACCATCTGGGTGACGTCTATTGGTTGGTCGGCCGGCAACGCGAGGCGCGGTTCCAGTGGGAGCGCGCGCTGAGCTTCGAGCCCGAAGAGGACGAGGCGACCCGCATCCGCCGCAAGCTCGAGATCGGGCTGGACCGCGTGCTCGCGGACGAGGGCGGAGTGGGCGAAACCCAGTGAGGGTATTCGCGCCGGCCAAGATCAACCTTGCCCTGCATGTAACCGGGCGCCGCGCCGACGGCTACCACCTGCTCGATTCGATCGTGGTCTTCGCCGACCTGGGCGACAAGCTGGAGATCGCGCCCTCGGACGAACTGGCGCTGACCGTCACCGGCCCGCGCGCCGCGGGGGTGCCTGCCGACCGGCGCAACCTGATCTGGCAGGCGGCCGAGCTGTTTCCGCCGGGGAAGGGGGCGGCGATCACCCTCGACAAGCAGCTGCCGCATGCGGGCGGTCTCGGTGGCGGCTCGGCCGATGCGGCCGCCGCGCTGCGGGGGTTGTCCGAACTGTGGAATGTTCCGCTGCCCGATGATGAGGCGGTGCTGACGCTGGGGGCTGATGTGCCGGTCTGCCTCTTCGGCCGCCCCGCGCGCATGTGCGGCATCGGCGAGACGCTCGCCGCGCTGCCGCCGCTGCCGCCGGTCTGGATCGTGCTGGTGAACCCCGGTGTCGAGGTGCCGACGGGCGCGGTGTTCCGGGCGCTTGCGAGTGCCGACAACCCTGCGCTGCCTCCGGTGCCGGAAGGCTGGCCGGACGCCGCCGCGCTGGCAGCCTGGCTGCAAGAGACCCGCAACGATCTGGAGGGGCCGGCCCGCGCGCAGGTGCCCGCGATCGAAAAGGTGCTTGCGGCGCTGAATGCGCAGGCGGGCTGCCTGCTGGCGCGGATGTCGGGGTCGGGCGGCACCTGTTTCGGGCTATTCGCGACGGCGGATGACGCAAGCCGCGCCGCCGGGACTCTGGACGCGGAACCCGTCTGGTGGGTGGCGCAGGCCCCGGTGCGGGGCTGAGCGTTCCTCTACAAGAACGCGGTTTCAGTTGATCCGTGCGACCACGTAATCGGCCAGGTCGCCCATCATCTCGCGCAGCGGATGCTCGGGCAGCCCCTCAAGCGCGGCGCGGGCATGGGCCGCCCAGGCCAGCGCCTCGATCCGCGTTTCTTCCAGCGTGTCATGCGTCTTCAGCAGCTCCAGCGCCTGTTCCAGGTCGCCCTCGCGCTGATCGCCCTTTTCGATCGTGCGCACCCAGAAGGCGCGCTCGGCCGCATCGGCCCGCGCGGCAGCGCGGATCACCGGCAGAGTGAGCTTGCGCTCGCGGAAGTCGTCGCCGGTGTTCTTGCCGATCGCGCCGGTGCTGCCGCCCCAGTCCAGCAGGTCGTCGACCATCTGGAACGCGACGCCCAGACCGTCGCCATAGGTCGCCAGTGCGCGCACCATCTCGTCGGGTTTGCCGGCGATAACGCCGCCCACCTCGCAGGCGGCCTCGAACAGCGCGGCGGTCTTGCCGCGGATGACCTGCAGGTAGATCTCTTCGGTCGTGGCGAGGTTCATCGCGGTGGTCAGCTGCA
>CAKZPN010000010.1 GCA_937139335.1 uncultured Roseicyclus sp.
TTGCCCTCCTCGTCGAGCACGGGGGCGTCGTACGCCGCGATCTCGCGCTTGAAGCGGCCCTCGTCGACGGCGACGCGTGCCTTCTGCTGGGACGCCAGCCCGAAGGCGTCGAGATCGGCGCGCGTGATGCCGCGGTGCTTGGCGATGCGGTCGGCGGCCTCGAACTGGTTGGGCATGTCGATGGTCCAGTCGTCCGGACGCGGGTCGCCCATGCCCGGCGGGACGTTGGCGCCCAGCGGGATGCGCGACATCGCCTCGACGCCGCACGCGATACCGACCGCGATGGTGCCGGCGGAGATCATGTCGGCGACCAGGTGCGTGGCCTGCTGGCCCGAGCCGCACTGGGCGTCGATGGCGGTGCCGCCGGTGTGCTGGGGGAGACCCGCGTGCAGCCACGCGCGCCGGACCATGTCGTTGGACTGCTCGCCGGCCTGGGTGACGCAACCGCCGACCACCTGCTCCACGAGCTCGGGGTCGACTCCGGCGCGCGAGAGCACCTCGCGCTGCACGAACCCGAGCAGCTGGGCCGGGTGCACGCCGGCCAGCCAGCCCTTGCGCTTGCCGAGGGGGGTGCGGACGGCGTCGATGATCACTGGGGTACCCATGAGCCAAAACTAGAACACGTTCTCGTACGCCGACAAGGCCGGCCCGTCCCGTGGCAGCCGACTGCCACCTCGTGTCGCACCGTTGCTCACCTACCGGCGGTATGTAATGCTGCTCACTAGAACGTGTTCCACCTTGCGTGCTCGTCGCGACCGGGTGCGGACACTCCACGACCTGCACGACAAGTTCGACCCGCACGCACCCAGCGCCCCATCACGGCGCGACCGCCACCACCGAGGGAGTCCCCTGTGACGATCGCCGACACCCCGCTCGCCCCCTTCGACCCGACCGACCCGGACGTGATCGCGGAGCGGATGCCGCACCAGGAGATGCTGGCGATGCGCCGCACGGCTCCGGTGTCGTGGGTGCCCCAGGAGGAGGCTGCCCTCGGCGGCTTCCGGCCCGACCACACCGGTTACTGGGCCGTGAGCACCCACGCCGAGGTCGCTGCGGTCTCCAAGAACAGCACCGACTACTCCACCGCCGCCAACGGCGTGATCATGCGCTTCGCTCCCGAGATGACCAAGGAGGAGCGCGAGCAGACCGGCTTCCTGCTGATCAACCACGACGCTCCCGATCACACCAAGCTGCGCCAGATCGTCTCGCGCGCGTTCACCCCCCGCGCGGTCAACGCCCTGCACGACGAGCTGAAGACCCGCGCCGAGAAGATCTGGGCCGACGCCGTCGAGGAGGGCAGCGGCGACTTCGTCGAGAAGGTGGCCGCCGAGCTGCCGCTCCAGGCGATCGCCGACCTGATCGGTGTCCCGCAGGCCGACCGACACAAGCTCTTCGAGTGGTCCAACCAGATGATGTCCTACGACGACCCCGAGCTCGGCGGTGACCAGCAGGTCGCCTTCATGGAGATCCTCGGCTACTCGATGGCCCTGGCCGACGAGCGTCGCAAGAACCCCCAGGACGACATCGTCACCAAGCTGGTCTCGGCGGACGTCGACGGTCGGGGCCTCACCGACGACGAGTTCGGCTTCTTCATGATCCTGCTGGCCGTCGCCGGCAACGAGACGACACGCAACGCGATCACGCACGGCATGCACGCCTTCGCCACGATGCCCGAGCAGTGGGAGATCTTCCGCAACGAGCGGCCCGCCACCGCGGCCGACGAGATCATCCGCTGGGCCACGCCGGTGACCGCGTTCCAGCGCACCGCCATGCGCGACGTCGAGCTCGGCGGGGTCACCATCCCCGCCGGCCAGCGCGTCGGCCTGCTCTACGCCAGCGCCAACTTCGACGAGCAGGTCTTCGACGACCCGTTCACCTTCGACGTACGCCGGGACAAGAACCCCCACCAGGCGTTCGGCGGTCACGGTGCGCACTACTGCATCGGCGCCAACCTCGCGCGCATGGAGGTCAACCTGATGTTCAACGCGATCGCCGACAGCGGTGCTCGCTTCACCCTCGAGTCGGAGCCGGCGCGGTTGCGCAGCGGCTGGCTCAACGGGGTCAAGAGCATGCAGATGAGCTACCAGGGCTGAGGGCGGACCCGATGACGAGCACCACCGACCTCCTCCCCGAGGGCTTCGACGACTTCACCGACCCCTGGCTCCTGGAGAGGGGCATCCCGCACGAGGCCTTCCGCAAGGCCCGGCAGACCTCGCCCATGCACTGGGTGGAGCAGAAGCCCGGGGCGGCCGACGGCATGTCCCACGTCGCCGGCCACGGCTACTGGGCCGTGACCCGCCACGAGGACGTGGCGGCGATCTCGAAGAACTCCAGGGACTGGTCCACCGAGGAGAACGGGTCGATCATCCGCTTCTCCGAGGGCATGCAGCGCGACCAGGTCGAGCTGCAGCGCGTGATCCTGCTCAACCAGGACCCGCCACACCACACCCAGCACCGCTCGATCGTCTCCCGCGGCTTCACCCCGCGCTCGATCAACGAGCTCGAGACCCTGATGGAGAAGCGGGCCCACGACATCGTGGCCGGAGCCGTGGCCGCCGGCAGCGGCAACTTCGTCGACCAGGTCGCAGCGGAGCTGCCGCTGCAGGCGATCGCCGACCTGATCGGCGTGCCGCAGGAGGACCGGCACAAGCTCTTCCACTGGTCCAACCAGATGTTGGCCGCCGACGACCCCGACGTGCAGGGCGAGCCCGAGGTGGCTGCGGCGGAGATCCTGGCCTACTCGATGGCCATGGCCGCCGAGCGCAAGGCCAACCCCCAGGACGACATCGTCACCAAGCTGATCAACGCCCACGTCGGTGAGCGCGGCCTGTCCGAGGACGAGTTCGGCTACTTCGTCATGATGCTGGCGGTCGCCGGTAACGAGACCACCCGCAACGCCATCACCCACGGCATGAACGCCTTCTTCGAGTACCCCGACCAGTGGGAGCTGTGGAAGGCCGAGCGTCCGGACACGATGGTCGACGAGGTCGTGCGGTGGGCCAGCCCGATCAGCGTCTTCCAGCGCACCGCCAAGACCGACGTCGAGATCGGCGGTGTCACGGTCAAGAAGGACCAGCGCGTGGGCCTGTTCTACGCCAGCGCCAACTTCGACGAGGACGTCTTCACCGATCCCTACACCTTCGACATCACCCGGGACCCCAATCCGCAGCTCGGGTTCGGGGGCCACGGCGCGCACTACTGCCTCGGCGCCAACCTGGCCCGTCAGGAGATCCGGCTGATCTTCCACGCCATCGCCGACCAGGCCCCCGACATCCATCGGCTCCAGGAGCCGGCGCGCCTCGTGCACGCCTGGGTCAACGGCATCAAGGACCTCCAGGTCTCCTACACCTGACCCGACCGCTGCCGATAGGAGGGGAGTGACCCGCTCCTCTCGGCTTCTCGTGGCGCTCGCGCTCCTGATCGGCACTCCCTGGCCGGCGCAGGCGGTGCCGCGGGGCGACGAGGCCGTCGTGGAGCAGGGGCCGGCCCGCGAGCGGCACCGCACCGACCTGGTGACGGTGCCTCAGCGGGCCTGGGTGGTCCTGCGCGGCCACGGCTGGGGGCACGGGCACGGCATGAGCCAGTACGGCGCCGGCGGTGCCGCCGAGGCGGGGCTCACCTGGCCCCAGATCCTCGACTTCTACTACCCCGGCACCGAGACGGGGCACGCCGACGGCGAGATCCGTGTGCTCGTCACGGCCGACACCACTCCCGACCTCGTCGTGCGGCACCAGCCTGGCCTGATGCTGCTCGACGGTGCTGGGGGAGCCGCAGCGCTGCCGGCCGGCGTGACCGACCAGTGGCGGATCACGCCCACGGCGACGGGCGCGGTCCTCCAGCGGCGTACGACGCAGGGCGGCGTGGTCCGCTGGCGCAAGGACCGCCCGGTGGGGGCCGGTGCGGGCTTCACCGCTGGTGGTGCTCCGGTCGTGCTGGTGACCCCGTCTGGCGAGGTCGGATACCGCGGGCGGCTGGTCTCGGTGCCCGGCTCCGACGGCCGGGACACCGTCAACGTCCTGGGCCTGGAGGACTACGTCCGCGGTGTCGTCACCCGGGAGATGCCGGCCTCGTGGCCCGCTCAGGCCGTCGCGGCGCAGGCGGTCGCGGCCCGCACCTACGCGGTGAGGTCGCGAGCGGGCGCGGCCGGGCGCACCTACGACGTCTGCGACACCACCGCCTGCCAGGTGTACGGCGGAGCTGCCGGTGAGTCCGCGGCCGGGTCGGTCGCGGTGTCGGCCACCGCGGGGACGATCCTGACCTGGCAGGGCGCTCCGGCGCTCACGATGTACTCCTCCAGCAACGGCGGCCGCGCGCTCGGCGTGGACGGCATCCCCTACCTGGTCGACCAGCGCGACCCCCACGACGACTGGGCGCCGAACCCGAACCACACCTGGATGCGGCGGATCGCCGACGACACGATCGAGGCCCGCTGGCCCGCCGTCGGCGAGCTCACCGGGGTCCGCGTGCTCTCCCGGGAAGGCGGCGGCGAGTGGGGCGGACGCGCCCTCGCCGTCCGGCTCGTCGGGACCGCTGGAGCGGTCACCGTGGCCGCCTCGGAGCTGAAGGCAGCGCTGGGTCTCAAGGAGCGGTGGTTCACCCTCGTCGGCGCGCGCCGACGCTGGTGACCGGTCGGCGGCGCCGGATCAGTCGCGCGCAGTCAGGATGAGCGGCCCGTCCTCGGTGATCGCGACGGTGTGCTCCATGTGGGCGCCGCGCGAGCCGTCGGCGCTGCGCAGGGTCCACCCGTCGGGGTCGGTGTAGATCTCGTCGGAGGTGTGCAGGAACCACGGCTCGATGGCGATGACCAGGCCGGGCTGCAGCTTGAAGCCCCGACCCGCGCGACCGTCGTTGGGGATGTGCGGGTCGCCGTGCATGGTGCGGCCGACGCCGTGCCCGCCGAACTGGGTGTTGATGGACAGCCCGGCCCCGCGGGCCACACCGGCGATCGCGGCGGAGATGTCGCCGATGCGATTACCGGGACGGGCCGCGGCGATGCCGGCCTCGAGGGCACGCGTGGTCACCTCGATGAGGCGCAGGTCCTCCTCACGCGGAGTGCCGACGACCACGGACAGGGCGGAGTCGGACACCCACCCGTCCACCGAGGCCGCGAAGTCGACCGAGAGCAGGTCGCCGTCGGCCAGCACGTAGTCGTGGGGGAGCCCGTGCAGCACGGCGTCGTTGACCGACGTGCACAGGACCTTGCCGAAGGGCGAGGCGCCGAAGGAGGGGTGGTAGTCGATGTAGCAGGACTCCGCGCCCGCCTGGCGGATCATGTCGTGGGCCAGGGCGTCCAGCTCGAGGAGGTTCACCCCCGGTGCGGCCTTCTCGGCCAGCGCCGTGAGCACCGAGGCCACGAACCGCCCCGCGGGGCGCATCTGCTCGATCTGGGCCGGCGTCCTGAGCTCGATCATGACGCCGACCCTACCGAGGAGGGTCCTGACCTCAGTTGGTCGGCTTCTCCGAGCCCACGACCCACATCGCGAAGAACTGCGACCCGCCGCCGTAGGCGTGCCCCAGCGCTCGGCGGGCCCCGTCGACCTGGTGCTCGCCCGCCGCTCCGCGCACCTGCAGGGCCGCCTCGCCGAAGCGCAGCATCCCCGAGGCGCCGATGGGGTTCGACGACATGACGCCACCGGAGCAGTTGACCGGGATCCTGCCGTCCATGGCCGTCGCGCCGGACTCGGTGAGCTTCCACCCGGCGTACTCCTCGGCGAAGCCGAGCGACTCCAGCCACATCGGCTCGAACCACGAGAACGGCACGTAGATCTCGGCGGCGTCGATCTCGTCGATCGGCGAGGTGATGCCGGCCTGCTTCCACAGGGCGGCCGCGGCGTCGCGCGAGGCCTGCGGGTTGACCTGGTCGCGCTCAGCGGCCGTGGTGGCCTCCGAGCGCATGACGGTGCCGTGGATCCAGGCCGGGTTCGCCGACGACTTCGCGGTGTCCTCGTCGACGATCACGAGGGCGCACGCGCCGTCGGAGGACGGGCAGGTCTCGTCGTAGCGGATCGGGTCCCACAGCATCTGCGAGGCCAGCACCTGCTCGACGGTCTTCTCCTCGCGCAGGTGGGCGTAGGGGTTCTTCAGCGCGTTGGTGCGGTCCTTGGCGGCGACGATCGCGCCCACGTGCGTGGGGGCCTCGGATCGGCGGATGTAGGACCGCACGTGCGGGGCGAAGTAGCCACCCGCGCCGGCGTGCACCGGCATGTTGAACGGCACGGGCACCGACAGCGCCCACATGGCGTTGGACTCCGACTGCTTCTCGTAGGCCACGGTGAGCACGCGCTTGTGCACGCCGGCCTGGACGAGGGAGGAGGCGACGATCGCGGTCGAGCCGCCCACCGAACCGGCGGTGTGGACGCGCAGCAGCGGCTTGCCGGCCGCACCGAGCGCCTCGGCGAGGAACAGCTCGGGCATCATCACGCCCTCGAAGAGGTCGGGCGCCTTGCCGACGACGATCGCGTCGATGTCGTCGAGGGTCATGTTCGCGTCGAGCAGCGCCCGGTCGATGGCCTCGCGGCACAGGCCGGCCATCGAGACGTCCTTGCGCTGGGCGCGGTGGTGGGTCTGGCCGACGCCGATCACTGCGGCGGGCTGCTTGGCCATCAGAGGTTCCCTTCCAGGGTGCACATGAAGTTCTGCTGCAGGGCCGGGCCGCTGGTCGCGTGCGCGAGCGCCTTGTCGGACTCCCCGGCCCAGATGCGGCGGGCGGCTCGGAACTTGCCCACCTCTTCGAACAGATTGTTCTGGGCCACGAAAAAGAAGGAGATGCGCGGGCCGAAATCGTCGATCGAGAGTCCTCGATCCAGCACCTCGCGGATATAGGCCTCGGCGTTACCGAAGGTAAACGCCAACTCCTGCACGGCGTCCGAACCGGCCTCGCGGATGTGGTAACCCGAAATGGATATCGGATACCACTTGGGCATGTTCTTCGACGCGTATTCGATCGTATCCGCGGCCAGCCGCATTCCCGCGTCGATCGGATAAATATATGTTCCCCGGGCGAGGTATTCCTTCAGAATATCGTTCTGGATGGTGCCCGACAATTGAGCGCGCTCAACACCCTGTTCCTCCCCTGCGACAATGAAGCTGGCCAGCACCGGAACCACCGCGCCATTCATGGTCATGGAGACCGACATCTGATCGAGCGGAATGCCATCAAAAAGGGTCCGCATGTCATAGATGCTGTCAATTGCCACACCGGCCATGCCGACATCACCGGTTACCCGCGGGTGGTCGCTGTCATAGCCGCGATGGGTGGCAAGGTCGAAGGCAATCGACAGGCCCTTTTGGCCGGCGGCAAGGTTGCGACGATAAAATGCGTTGGATTCTTCGGCGGTCGAAAAACCGGCATATTGCCGGATCGTCCAGGGTTGCTGGACATACATGGTCGGATAGGGGCCGCGCAGGAAGGGCGGCATGCCCGGCATGGTGTTGAGATGATCAAGCCCCGCCAGATCATCCGCGCCAAACACCGCTTTGACGTCGATGCCTTCGGGCGTGGTCCAGGGTGCGGTGTTGACCGGGCTGGTCGGGCCGGAAGTAGCACGATCAAACAGCGGCAGATTGGAAAAGTCCGGAATCCGGGTCATGGTTATTTTCCCCCCAGATGTGAAAGGGCTGTTTCGCAGATCGCAAGAACATCCGCCCCGATAAATATGAACTCATTGATACCCGCCGCCTCGTAATCGGCCCTCGCATCGCCGGGATGCCCGGCAAGGTAAATGCGGGTCGCCCCGGCCTGTTTAAGGGCTTTGGCGACATCGGCGGCCATGTCGGCATATTGCGGGTCCGATCCGCAAATGACTGCGATTTTGGCACCACTTTCAACAAATGCCTTGGCGGCTTCGCTGACATCGGCAAAGCCGTTATTGGGGATCGCCTCGATCCCGCCGGCCTCGAAGAAGTTTCGGGCAAACATGGCGCGTGCGGTGTGCTTGGCAACCGGGCCCAGATTGGCCAGAAAGATTTGCGGGAAGCGTCCCTTTGATGCCTTGTGGGCGTCGGCACGATCCCGCAGGGTTTCGAAACTTTCCGAAAGACGATGGGTTGGCAGCGGATCGATGGTTGTGCCCGCGGCCTTGCCATAGAGGGCTTCATACATCTGTGCGATGGTTGCACCGGATTTGGCCGCCGTGATCAGACCCTCAAGGCTGATGCCGATTGCATCCTTAAACCCGGTCTGGCGGGCTTTGGCTTCCTTGCGAATTGTCGTCAGGTCTGGCGCATCGCAGGTGACCTTGGCCTCTGTGATGTTGGGGAATTCCGACACCCCGGTCAGGGGATCGCGCCGGGTGGTAACGCGGCTTTCGCGGGCCTGCCAGATTTCCGAAATCTCCTTTTGCAGGGACCCGTCGGCAAGGGCCTTGATAATGCCGCCCTTGGCTTCAAGTGACTGGAACCGGGCCCAGGCATTGGATGCCAGTTCGCGGGTCAGGTTTTCGATGAACCATGAACCGCCCGCCGGGTCGATCACATGGTGAACGTTGCTTTCTTCCTGCAGGATCAGTTGGGTGTTGCGCGCAATGCGGCGCGCAAAGCCATCAGACAGGCCGATCAGATGATCATAGGGCAGGCAGATAACGCTATCAGCCCCGCCCAGACCGGCGCTCAGGCTGGTGACGGTGGTGCGCAGCATATTGACCCATGGATCAACCTTCGACAGGGCCATTTCGGCCGATACCGCATTGATCGTGATGGTGGCGTCATCCACACCCGATGCCGAAAGAATGCGGCTCCACATCAGGCGAAGCGCGCGCAGCTTGGCAATCCCGGCAAAGAAATCGGTGCCAACCGCCACATTGAACGCAATCGCACCGGCGGCCTGATCAATCACCATGCCGGTATCGGTCAGCGCGCGAAGGTAGGTGACACCACCTGCCAGCAGGCAGGCAAGTTCCTGCCCGTCGGTTGCACCGGCATTGTAAAACGGCGCACCATTTACCGTGATGGCGGTGGCATGGGGGAAACGGTCGATCAGATCGGCGGCAATATCGGCGGCCTGTTTGATCGCATCATCGGCTGAAACCGGAAGGCACCCTGTTGCGGCCAATGTGCCAATCGGATCGATGTTGAAGGCCGGTGCGGCGTCGCTTGCAAAATCGTCATCCGCGTCGGCGCTGTTTTGCCCATCCTTTTCAAGGCGCGCGGCCAAAAGCGCAGCGGCCGGGATGGCGGCGGCACCGGCATCAAGTGCGACGGTCGCAAGGTTGGTATAGACATCTTCAAGCGTAACTTCGAGATCGGCCAGGCAGTGAATGGCAATGCCATCAATGCCAGCGTCGCCGGATGTGACATCCGCGCCCGCGCGTGCGGCGGCATCCAGACGTAGCAGGACCGACGTTGCGCCGTTTTCCAGATCATCGAGAATCGCGGCATTGACCGATTTGGGATCGGGATGGGCATGAAGCTGGCGGATGTCCCAGCCGCTGGCGGCGTCCTTGGCATCGACCGCGGCACACAGGACCTGATGGATCAGGCGGGTGGCATCATCCTGATCATCGTTGGTGTAAAGCGGCTGGATGTTGAAGCCGTCAAGCATCCTTGTGACCAGTTTCTTGTCAAAGGATGCGCCTTTCAGGCCGGATTCCGCCAGTTGACGCCAGCTTGCATAATCGGCGGCTGGAAACTCTGAGGCCAGCTTTAACGGGTCTGTCATGCTCTCTCCCGGTCGCGGTCGGATCTTTTCGGATCTGGGCCGATTCTATTTTACAACGGATTCCCTCCGCCCGGTACACCCCGCCCGGTCCGGCAGAAACAGAGCCATCTTTCGGTATCTGGCT
>CAKZPN010000011.1 GCA_937139335.1 uncultured Roseicyclus sp.
AGCCCCATGCCGCGCTCGGTGACCAGGCGGTCGAGAATGCGCAGGACCTCGATCTGCACCGTCACATCGAGCGCCGAGGTCGGTTCGTCGGCGATCAGCAGATCTGGCTCGGTGACCAGCATCATGGCAATCATGGCGCGCTGGCCCATGCCGCCGGAGAGTTCGTGCGGATAGGCCGCCATCACCCGCTCGGGATCGCGGATCTGCACGGCTTCCAGCATGGCGATCGACTTGTCGTGCGCCTCGGACTTGCCGCCATGCAGCTTGACCGCCTCCATCAGCTGCTTGCCGATGGTCATGACCGGATTGAGCGAGAATTTCGGGTCCTGCATCACCATCGACATGCGCGCGCCGCGCAAGGATCGCCACATCTTCGGCGTAGCATTGCGCAGGTCTATGCCGTCGAATTCGAGCCGATCGGCGGTGGCCTTGCCCGTCACCGGGGTCAGCCCCAGGATGGCGCGGCCGGTCTGGGACTTGCCCGAGCCGCTCTCGCCGACGATGCCGAGCCGCTCGCGGCCGAGCGTGAAGGAGACGCCGCGCACCACGTCGACCGGCCCCTGCCGCGAGGGGAAGGCGATGCGCAGGTTCTCGACGCTCAGAAGCGGGCTCATTGGCCCTGCGCCTTCGGATCGAGCACGTCGCGGAGGCCGTCGCCCAGGAGGTTGAAGCCGAGCGAGACGACGAAGATGGCGATGCCGGGCATGGTCGCGACCCACCAGTAATCGATGATGAAGCGGCGCCCGCCGGCAATCATCGCGCCCCATTCGGGTTGCGGCGGCTGCGCACCGAGACCAAGGAAGCCCAGGCCCGCGGCAGTGAGGATGATGCCGGCCATGTCCAGCGTGACGCGGATGATCGTCGACGAGGTGCAGAGCGGCAGAACGTGGCGCGTGATGATCCGCGTGTGCGATGCCCCCAGCAGCCGGGTCGCGGCCACGAATTCGGAATTGCGGATCGTCAGCGTCTCGGCCCGCGCGATGCGCGCATAGGCGGGCCAGGTGGTGATCGCGATGGCGATGATCGCATTCTCGATGCCGGGGCCAAGTGCCGCGGCAAAGGCCAGGGCCAGCACCAGTTTCGGCATCGACAGGAAGACATCGGTAAGGCCCATCAACACGCGGTCGGTCCAGCCGCCGAAATACCCCGATACCGCCCCGATCAGAAGCCCGAGCGGCGCCGAGATCACCGCGACCAGTCCGACGATCAGAAGCGTCACCCGCGCGCCGTGGATCACCCGAGAAAGGATGTCGCGACCGAGCTGGTCGGTGCCCATCCAGTGCTCGGGCGATGGCGGCAACAGGCGCCGCGTCAGGTCCTGGCCGAGGGGCGTTTCCGGCGCGATCCAGGGCGCGAAGGCCGCGGTGAGGATGAGCAGGAGGATGATCAGCATTCCCAGGACCGCCAGTGGATTGCGCATCAGGTCCAGCGATACGCGGTAGGCGCGCCCGGCGGCGGCCTGTCCCCGCGAGGCGGGGCTGTCATCCAGAAGCCAGTCTTGCACCTGCATCTAGCGGCTCCTCGGGTCGAGGATACGGTAGAGCACGTCCGAGACCTTGTTGATCACTATGAACACGGCCCCGATCACCAGCGTCGCACCCAGCACCGCGTTCATGTCGGCATTGAACAGCGCGGTGGTCAGGTAATTGCCGATGCCGGGCCAGGAGAACACCGTTTCGATCATCACCGAGCCTTCCAGAAGCGCGGCATAGGACAGGCCGATCACCGTGATCAGCGGCACGCGGATCGCGCCGAAGGCATGGACCCAGATGACCTGCCATTCCGGCACGCCCTTCACGCGGGCGGTGGTGACGAATTCCTGGTGGAGCTGGTCCAGCATCAGCGACCGTGTCATCCGCGCGATATAGGCGAGGGAGAAGACGCCGAGGATCGTGGCCGGAAGAATGATGTGCGACAGCGCGCTCCGGAACACGGTCCCGTCGCCGGCGATCAGGCTGTCGACGGTGAGCATGCCGGTCACAACCGGTGTGATCCCGTCGTAGAAGATGTCGACCCGACCCGGCCCCGAGACCCAGCCGAGCCCCGCGTAGAAGATCGCGAGACCGACAAGCCCCAGCCAGAACGCCGGCACCGAATAGCCCAGCAACGCGAAGACGCGGATGATCTGGTCGACCCAGGTGCCTTGCCTTGCGGCGGCCAGGACACCGGCCGGAACCCCGAGCATTATGCCGATGAAGATGCCGATCGTGGCCATTTCCAGGGTCGCGGGAAAGACGCGGGCAAGGTCCTGCGCGACGGGGCGGTTGGTCGAGACGGACATGCCCAGGTCGAACCTCAGGACATCGCCCACGTAGCTCACGAACTGCACGATCAGCGGCCGGTCGAGCCCCATGGCAACCCGCGCGGCCTCGTATTGCGCGCTCGTCGCCCGGTCGCCGACCACGGCGAGAACCGGGTCGATCGGGATGACGCGACCGATGAAGAAGGTCAGCGCCAGCAGGCCCAGGAAGGTCAGCGCCACCACAACGACAAAGCCCGCCAGCGAGCTCAGGGTTCCGAAGACCGCAGACCGTCTGATGCTGGTCGAATTCATCCTCTGGCGCGCCTTTCCGCGGCAAGATCCCTGCCGTTCGACCCGGTGCCTGCCACAATCCTCTTGGTTTTGGCAAATAGTTTTGGTTAAATCAAAAAAATTATGATGGCTCGCACAGCAGGGGGAGGTGCCATGATGCGGACGAAGCTCAGGAACGATCCCGCGCTGGGCGCGATGATCCGCAAGCGGCGCAAGCAACTGGACCTGACTCTGCAGGCGCTCTGCGACGACGCGGGCCTGTCGGTCGGCTACCTCAGCCAGGTCGAGCGCGGGCAGGCCACGCCCTCGCTCGGCACGCTGGCGCAGATCGCGCAGGGGCTGAATGTCGGGCTTGAGTATTTCATCGCCACGCCAAGGCCCGCCGACAGCCTGTCGCGCGCCGGCGCGCGGCCGCAGTTCTCGATCGACGGCTCCTCGATCCTCTATGAGGCGGTCGGGGCCGAGTTTCCGGGCGCCGAGCTGTCGTGCTACATCCTGCATGTGCCGCCAGGCTATGCGTCCGAGACGGTCAGCCACGAG
This sequence comes from uncultured Roseicyclus sp., assembly GCA_937139335.1. Lineage (GTDB taxonomy): Bacteria > Pseudomonadota > Alphaproteobacteria > Rhodobacterales > Rhodobacteraceae > Roseicyclus. Next base: position 3,074 of record CAKZPN010000011.1, read on the forward strand.
GGAGAAGAGATCATCTTTCTTCTCGACGGCGAGATCACCCAGGTGCTGGGCGGACAACGCTTCATCCTGCAACAGGGGGACAGCCTGCACTACGGCGGCTCAACCCCCCATTCCTGGTCGAACGAGACCGACACGGCCGCAAGCATCCTTTGGACCGGCACCCTGTCGGTCCTGCAGAAAAAGGGCGCGGTCAAGCTGCCGGAAATGACCCCGGCCAACACCAATTCCTGATCTCAACCAACGGAGGTTTGTCCAAATGAAACTGCTGAAACCCGCCTTGCTCGCGGCGGTGCTGGCCTTGCCGCTGGCAACCCCCGCCGCCATCGCGCAAACGCCCCCCGACGTCCTCGTGGTGGCGCAGAACATCGACGATATCGTCGCCATCGACCCGGCGCAGGCCTATGAATTTACCTCGGGCGAACTCGTCACCAACACCTATGACCGCCTGGTGCAATACGACGCCGAGGATACCACGGTGCTGGCCCCGGGTCTGGCGACCGAGTGGGAGATCGACGCCGAGGCCAAGACCATCGTCTTTACCCTGCGCGACGGCGTCACATTTCACTCCGGCAACCCGTTCCGCGCCGAGGATGTCGTGTTCTCGTTCAGCCGTGTCGTGCAGCTGAACCTGACGCCCGCCTTCATCCTGACCCAGCTTGGCTGGACGCCCGAGAACGTGGCCGAGATGGTGACGGCCGACGGCAACACCGTCACGGTGCGCTATTCCGGCGATTTCTCCCCGGCCTTCGTGATGAACGTGCTGGCCGCGCGGCCGGCCTCCATCGTCGACGAGCTGACCGTGATGGAGAACGAGGTCGACGGCGACATGG
>CAKZPN010000012.1 GCA_937139335.1 uncultured Roseicyclus sp.
GGAGTTTCTGGAGCCGATCGAGCCGGGGCTGGACAAGCGCGCCTTCATGGCGCGGTTGGAGCAGGAAGTGGAGAGCCATTCCGACGCGCTGCTGCGCGAGGCAGGGTGGCGGCCTACGGAGGTGGGGTAGGCGCGGGGCGCTCGTCTTTTTGGTCTGAGGCCTCTCGGAATGACCCGCCCGGCCGCAGGCCGGGCAGCGCCGACCCGCCCCCCTGGGGCGGCGCTTTCAGCACCACCCCGCGGGCCGGTGCTGCCCTCTGCGTATAATTGGCACGGTCAATTGGCCGCTGAAGCCTTTGCTCCGCGGGTCAGAATTTCACGTATCTGGGAAGCCGTTAATGTGGCGGCGCCGCCGTGGTGAGGTGGAAAAGACAGGCGTCACCCTGCATGTCTCTACGTATCGACATGACCCGCGAGGGGCGTCGTCTTCCATGAATGTCGCGACGGGGGAGGTTGTCGGGCAGGGATGTTAACGCGCGATAGCCGCAGCGAGCGCCGCCTGCGCAACGAAAAGGGGCGGACCCTTGGCCCGCCCCGCATCGCTTACATGTGGATCGCACCGTCGCCACAGGCCAGCACGGCCTCGCGCACGGCCTCGGAATAGGTCGGGTGCGCGTGGCAGGTCATGGCGCGATCCTGCGCCGAGGCGCCGAACTCCATCGCCACGCAGACCTCGTGAATCAGATCACCCGCGCCGGGGCCGATGATGTGGCAGCCCAAGATACGGTCGGTTTCCTTGTCGGCGATCAGCTTGACGAAACCGTCGCCAGCAAAGACCGCCTTGGCCCGCGCGTTGCCCATAAAGGAGAACTTGCCGACTTTGTATTCGCGGCCCGCTTCTTTCAGCGTCGCCTCGGTTTCGCCCACGCTGGCAACCTCGGGGTGGGTGTAGATCACGCCGGGGATGACGCCGTAGTTCACGTGGCCATGCTTGCCCGCGATATTCTCGGCCAGCGCCATGCCCTCGTCCTCGGCCTTGTGCGCCAGCATCGGGCCGGTGATCGCGTCGCCGATGGCGTGGATGCCCTTGATGTTGGTGGCATATTTCCCGTCGGTCTTGATCTGGCCGCGCTCTGTCATCTCGACGCCGAGCGCGTCGAGGCCAAGCCCGTCGACATAGGGCTTGCGGCCCGTGGCGACCAGCACGACGTCGGCGTCCGTCGTGTGTTCGCTGTCGTCCTTGCGCAGCTTGTAGGTCACGGTGGCCTTCGTTTTGCTCGCCTCGACCGACTGCACCGCCGCGCCGAGGGTGAAGGTAAGCCCCTGTTTCGTCAGCAGTTTCTGGAAGGTCTTGGAAACCTCGGCATCCATGCCGGGCGTGATGTGGTCGAGGTACTCGATCACCTGCACCTCGGCACCAAGGCGCGAATAGACGGAGCCGAGCTCGAGCCCGATCACGCCCGCGCCGATCACGACCAGTTTCTTGGGGATCTTCGCCAACTCCAGCGCGCCTTCGGAGCTGACCACCACCTTCTCGTCGATCTCGATGCCGGGCAGGGCGGAGGGTTCGGAACCCGTTGCGATGATGATGTTTTTCGCCTCGTGGGTGTCATCGCCGACCTTGACCTTGCCGGCTTCGGGGATCGAGCCCCAGCCTTTCAGCCAGTCGATCTTGTTCTTCTTGAACAGGAACTCGATGCCCTTGGTGTTCTGCCCGATGACGTCGTCCTTGTAGGCGAGCATCTGCTTCCAGTCGACGCTCGGGCTTTTCCCCTTGAGCCCCATTTTCGCGAAATTGTGTTCCGCTTCATGGAGTTGGTGCGAGGCATGCAGCAGCGCCTTGGACGGGATGCAGCCGATGTTCAGGCAGGTGCCGCCCAGGGTCTCACGGCCTTCGACGACCGCGGTCTTGAGGCCGAGCTGCGCGCAGCGGATGGCGCAGACATAGCCGCCGGGGCCGGAGCCGATGATGATGACGTCATAGCTGGACATGGGGTCCTCCTGTCGGAATTCGGGCGGTCACGGGGCGTACACACCCCGTACACAGGCTGTACATACGGGCTTCAGGCGGTTCCGCCAAACAGGGCGGCCAGAATCATAATCAGGGTGGCGGCAAAGCCCACCCCCCAGATCACGCTGCGCCAGGGGACGAGACCCTGGACATAGGCGGGGACGTAGAGGATGCGGGCGACCAGATAGGTGTGGGCGCAGATCTCGGTGACGAGGCTGGAGCGGCCCGAGAGGGTGACGACCATGACCGCGATGCCGTAGAGGATCAGCCCCTCGAAATGGTTGTTCATCGCGCGCTGCAGGCGGCCGGCGAGGCCGGTCAGTTCGATCTTGCTGTCGCGCGGCGACATCGCGGCCTTGGTGCCGGCCTGCAGGTTGCCCGCGACGGAATAGAGCGCGATCTGCACGGCTTGCAGCAGGACGGCGAGGGCGAGGACGTTGAGTTCGGTGGTCATTTTGAACATCCGGCAGGATTGCGGGAGACCTTCGGGTCAAGCCCGACGGTGGCGGTATTGACTGGGCCGAAGATGACGGCGTTGCGGGGACCGGAGCGTGGAGCGGAGACGGTCATAGGGCAGCACTTTCCGTCATCGTCGGGCTTGACCCGACGATCTCATCCCAGAGGTCGCGCCAGCCCGGATTGGCCGATTCTATCAGGTCGAGCTTCCATGCTCGGTTCCAGCGCTTCAGCGCCTTTTCACGTCGAATGGCGTCCGTAGGGCTGTCATGCGGTTCGAACCAGACAAGGCATTCGAGATTGTAGCGATCCGTGAAGCCCTTCAACGCATGGCTGCGATGTTCGTGCACGCGCCGCACCAGGTCATTGGTGACGCCGATATAGAGCGTTCCGTTTGGCTTGTTGGTCATCATGTACACGAACATTCTGGTCGCCTCGCGGCCGAGAGACCCTCGGGTCAAGCCCGAGGGTGACGGAACGAATCACAGATCCATCAGCAACCGCCGCGGGTCTTCCAGCGCTTCCTTCACCCGCACGAGGAAGGTCACCGCACCCTTGCCGTCGACGATGCGGTGATCGTAGCTGAGGGCCAGATACATCATCGGGCGGATCTTGATCTCGCCGCCGACGACCATCGGGCGGTCCTGGATCTTGTGCATACCGAGGATGCCCGATTGCGGCGGGTTCAGGATCGGCGAGGACATCAGCGAGCCGTAGACGCCGCCGTTCGAGATGGTGAAGGTGCCGCCCTGCATCTCGGCCATCGAGAGCTTGCCGTCGCGGGCGCGACGGCCCTTCTCGGCGATGTCCTTTTCCAGCTCGGCAAAGCTCTTCTGGTCTGCGTCGCGGATCACCGGGACGACGAGGCCCTGCGGCGTGCCGGCGGCGATGCCCATGTGGACGAAGTTCTTGTAGACGATCTCGGCGCCGTCGACCTCGGCGTTCACCTCGGGCACTTCGCGGAGCGCGTGAACGCAGGCCTTGGTGAAGAAGGACATGAAGCCGAGCCGTACGCCGTGCTTCTTCTCGAACAAGTCCTTGTATTCGTTCCGCAGCGCCATGACCTCGGTCATGTCCACCTCGTTGTAGGTGGTCAGCATCGCGGCGGTGTTCTGCGCGTCCTTCAGGCGGCGGGCGATGGTCTGGCGCAGGCGGGTCATCTTGACCCGTTCCTCGCGCGCGGCATCCTCGGCCGGGCTGGGGGCGCGGGGGGCGGCCGCCGGAGCGGCGGGGGCGCTGGCCGAAGCGGCGGGGGCGGAGGACGCCTTCATCACGTCTTCCTTCATGATCCTGCCGTCGCGGCCCGTGCCCTCGACCTGGTCGGGCGAAAGGCCCTTTTCGGCCATCAGCTTCTGCGCGGAGGGGGCGTTTTCCACGTCGGCGCGGCCCTTTCCGGCGTCCTTGGCGGCGGGGGCCTTGGGGGCGGCGGTGTCCGACACTTCGGGTTCGGGCGCGGAGGTGGCAGCACCTTCGCCCGCCGCGATCACGGCGAGCTTGCCGTTGGCCTGCACGGTCGCGCCTTCCTCGGCCACGATTTCCGTCAGCGTGCCGGAGGCGGGGGCGGGCACCTCGACCGAGACCTTGTCGGTTTCCAGCTCGCAGAGCATCTCGTCCTGGATGACGCTGTCGCCGACCTTCTTGAACCAGGTGCTGACCGTCGCCTCGGTCACGCTTTCGCCCAGCGTGGGGACCATCACGTCGACGCTCTTGCCGCTGTCGCCCTTGGTCTCGCCCTTGCTGTCCGCCTTCTCGCTCTTGGCCGGCGCGCTGTCGGACTTGGCGGGTTTGGCAGGCTCGGCGCCCTCGCCCTCGTTCAACGTGGCCAGCAGCGCGTTCACGCCCACCGTCTCGCCCTCGGCGGCGACGATGTCGCCGAGCGTGCCGGCGGCGGGCGAGGGCACCTCGACCGTCACCTTGTCGGTTTCCAGCTCGCACAGCATTTCGTCGACCGCGACCGCATCGCCGGGTTTCTTGAACCAGGTCGCGACGGTGGCTTCGGTGACGCTTTCGCCCAAGGTGGGCACGCGGACTTCAATGGACATGGAATTACCCTTCGATGGTCAGCGCATCGTTCACGAGCGCGTTTTGTTGTGCCTTGTGCTGGCTGGCAAGCCCGGTGGCGGGCGAGGCGGAGGCGGCGCGCCCGGCGTAGCGCGGACGGGTGTGGCTGGCACCGATGCGGGTCAGCACCCATTCGAGGTTGGGCTCGACGAAGGTCCAGCCGCCCTGGTTCTTGGGCTCTTCCTGGCACCAGACGATCTCGGCGCCCTTGAAGCGTTCCAGCTCCTTCATCAGCGCGAGCGCGGGGAAGGGGTAGAACTGTTCGAGGCGCAGCAGGTAGATGTCGTCGATGCCGCGGGTGTCCCGTTCTTCTAGAAGATCGTAGTAGACCTTGCCCGAGGAAATCACCACGCGCTTGATCTTGTCGTCGGCGGCCAGCGTGGTCTCGGAGTTGCCTTTTTCGGCATCGTCCCAGAGCACGCGGTGGAAGCTCGACCCGGTGGTGAAGGCCTCGGCGTCGGAGATCGCGAGCTTGTGACGCAGCAGCGATTTCGGCGTCATCAGCACCAGCGGCTTGCGGAAGGTGCGGTGGATCTGCCGCCGCAGGATGTGGAAATAGTTGGCGGGCGTGGTGCAGTTGGCGACGATCCAGTTGTCCTCGGCGCTTTGCTGCAGGAACCGTTCCAGCCGGGCCGAGGAGTGTTCGGGGCCTTGCCCCTCGAACCCGTGCGGCAGGAGCATCACGAGGCCCGACATGCGCAGCCACTTGCGTTCGCCCGAGGAAATGAACTGGTCGAACATGATCTGCGCGCCGTTGGCGAAGTCGCCGAACTGCGCCTCCCACAGCGTCAGGGCGTTGGGCTCGGCGAGGCTGTAGCCGTATTCGAAGCCCAGCACGGCGTATTCCGACAGCATCGAGTCGATGACTTCGTAGCGCTGCTGACCCTCGCGGATGTGGTTGAGCGGGTAGTAACGTTCCTCGGTATCCTGCTCGACGATCGTGGAATGCCGCTGCGAGAAGGTGCCGCGGGCGCTGTCCTGCCCGGACAGGCGGACCGGGTAGCCTTCGGTCAGCAGCGAGCCGAAGGCCAGCGCCTCGGCGGTCGCCCAGTCGAAGCCCTTGCCGGTCTCGAACATCTCGCGCTTGCTGTCGAGCAGGCGGCCCACGGTCTTGTGCAGGTTGAAGCTGTCCGGCGGGGTGCTGAGCGCGCGGCCGACCTCGGCCATGGTCTCGGGCTTGATCGCGGTCTCGCCGCGCTGGTATTCCTCGCCTTCGCGGTTCAGGTGCGACCAGCGCCCGTCGAGCCAGTCGGCCTTGTTGGGCTTGTAGTCCTTGCCGGCCTCGAACTCGGTATTCAGCCGCGCCTGGAACGCCGCCTTGGCATCCTCGATTTCGCCCTCGGGGATCAGACCGTCCTTCACCAGACGCTCGGTATAGAGTTGCAGGGTGGTCTTCTGGGTCTTGATCTTCTTGTACATCACCGGGTTGGTGAAGTTGGGCTCGTCGCCCTCGTTATGGCCGAAGCGGCGGTAGCAGAAGATGTCGAGCACGACATCCTTGCCGAACTTCTGCCGGAACTCGGTCGCGACGCGGGCGGCGTGGACCACCGCCTCGGGGTCGTCGCCGTTGACGTGGAAGATCGGCGCCTCGACCATCAGCGCGATGTCGGTGGGGTAGGGGCTGGACCGGCTGAAATGCGGCGCGGTGGTGAAACCGATCTGGTTGTTCACCACGATATGCATGGTGCCGCCGGTGCGGTGGCCGCGGACGCCGGACAGCTGGAAGCCTTCGGCCACCACGCCCTGACCTGCAAAGGCCGCGTCGCCGTGCAGCAGCACGGCCATGACCTTGCGGCGTTCGGTGTCGCCCAACTGGTCCTGCTTGGCGCGGACCTTGCCCAGAACCACCGGGTTCACCGCCTCGAGATGCGAGGGGTTGGCGGTGAGCGAGAGGTGGACGGAGTTGCCGTCGAACTCGCGGTCGGACGAGGCACCGAGGTGGTATTTCACGTCGCCCGAGCCATCGACATCCTCGGGCTTGAAGCTGCCGCCCTGGAACTCGTTGAAGATCGCGCGGTAGGGCTTGCCCATCACGTTGGCCAGTACGCTGAGCCGCCCGCGGTGCGGCATGCCGATCACGATTTCGGTCAGGCCCAGCGCGCCGCCGCGCTTGATGACCTGTTCCATCGCGGGGATCAGCGCCTCGCCGCCGTCGAGGCCGAAGCGCTTGGTGCCCATGTATTTCACGTGCAGGAACTTCTCGAAGCCCTCTGCCTCGACCAGCTTGTTCAGGATCGCCTTGCGGCCGTTCTGGGTGAACTGGATTTCCTTGCCGTAACCCTCGATCCGCTCCTTCAGCCAGGCGGCCTGCTCGGGGTCGGAGATGTGCATGTACTGCAGCGCGAAGGTGCCGCAGTAGGTGCGCTTCACGATCTCCACGATCTGCCGCATCGACGCCGTCTGCAGCCCCAGCACATTGTCGATGAAGATCGGGCGATCCATGTCGCCCTCGGTGAAGCCGTAGGATTTCGGGTCCAGCTCGGGATGCGGGGTCTGGTCGCGCATGCCCAGCGGGTCGAGGTCGGCGACGAGGTGCCCCCTGATGCGGTAGGCGCGGATGATCATCAGGGCGCGGATCGAGTCGAGCACCGCGCGCTTGATCTGCGCGTCGGTGACTTCGACGCCTTTCTCCTCGGCCTTCGCCTTGATCTTGTCGCCCGCGCCCTTGATCTCGGCGGCGGCCTCGGGCCACTCGCCCGTCAGGGCGCTGGTCAGGTCGTCGGACGGCACCGGCGGCCAGTCGCGCCGCGCCCAGCTTGGCCCCTGCGCCTCGGCCTGCGCGTCGGACGGTGTGTCACCCAGCGCCGCGAAGAATTCCTGCCAGGCCTCGTCGACCGCGCCCGGATCGTTCGCGTATTGCGCGTAGAGCTGCTCGAGATAGGCCGCGTTGTGCCCCTGCATGAAGCTGGAGGCGTGGAACTGGTCGTTGGGGCTTTGGTCGGTCATCGAATGAACCTCATGCGGGTTGCGGCCGTATCAGAGTGGGCCCGGGCGGGCGGGGCGAACCGGGCGGCGGGACGACACGGCCGCCGCCCCGATCATCGTGTGGACCGTCAACTGCACCGGACAAGCCATGTCTGCACCCGGTCCAGCACCAGATCCTGATCGTTCGAGATCAGGGATGTCTGCGCCGGGCCGCCGCACCAGGTCCGCGCCGCGCGGGCGACGGAGGGATAGACCGTGCCCGGCGCGCGGGTCTCGACGATGATCGCGCCGGGCGAGGACTGTGCAAGGATGCGGCTGCGGGCCAGCGGAAACGGCGCCTCGGGGTCGGGCGGGATCGCCGCCGATTGGTCCGAGACGCAGGCCGCCAGCAGGATGCAGGCAATGGTCGCGCTGATTGGATTGATACGCATGGTGTCTTTCCTTTCGGTGCGGTTGCATCCCTTTGGTGACCCTTATCCGATGGCCTTCAGCACGGCCTCGCCCAGCGTCGCGGGGCTGTCGGCCACGATGATGCCGGCGGCTTTCATCGCCTCGATCTTGCTTTCCGCGTCGCCCTTGCCACCGGCGACGATGGCGCCCGCGTGCCCCATCCGGCGGCCCGGAGGGGCGGTGCGCCCGGCGATGAAGCCGGCGGTGGGCTTCCAGCGGCCGCGCTTCTTCTCGTCGGCGAGGAACTGGGCGGCTTCCTCTTCCGCCGAACCGCCGATCTCGCCGATCATGATGATCGACTTGGTCTCGGGGTCGGCCAGGAACATCTCGAGCACGTCGATATGCTCGGTGCCCTTGATCGGGTCGCCGCCGATGCCGACGGCGGAGGACTGGCCGAGGCCCACGTCGGAGGTCTGCTTGACCGCCTCGTAGGTCAGCGTGCCGGAGCGCGAGACCACGCCGACGGAGCCGCGGCGGAAGATGGAGCCGGGCATGATGCCGATCTTGCAGGCGTCGGGCGTCATCACGCCGGGGCAGTTCGGGCCGATCAGCCGCGATTTGGATCCTTCCAGTGCGCGCTTGACCTTCATCATGTCGAGCACCGGGATGCCCTCGGTGATGCAGACGATCAGTTCCATCTCGGCGTCGATCGCCTCGAGGATCGAGTCCGCGGCGAAGGGCGGCGGCACGTAGATCGCGGTGGCATTGGCGCCGGTGACCGCGCGCGCCTCGTGGACCGAGTCGAAGACCGGCAGGTCGAGATGCGTCATCCCGCCTTTGCCCGGCGTCACGCCGCCGACCATCTTGGTGCCATAGGCGATGGCCTGTTCGGAGTGGAAGGTGCCCTGCGAGCCGGTGAAGCCCTGGCAGATTACCTTGGTGTTTTCGTCAACGAGGACGGCCATCGCGTCTTTCTCCTCAGGTCTGATCTGGTTCGGAGGGCAAGCGCCGCTCCATCGTGTTGAAAATCTCGGGGGTCATGCCGTTCCCTCGCGGTGGAGGGCACGCGGGGCGGGCAGGTGCAGAAGCGGTGTGCCGTCAGGCCCGGGGCGGGAGGTGAGGCGGGCGGCGAAATCTTCGGTCACCTCGGCCCAGGCGGCCAGGTCGCGGCCGCGCAGCATGGCGGCGGTGGCGGCAAGGCTGTCGGAAACGGCCGCGAAGGGGATCGGGGCGAGCGGCACCGGCTGGACCAGCGGCTCGGTCAGGAAGCTGTCGCTGGCGGGGCGGTCGAGATGCGGGGCCAGCGCAGCGCGGCCCGGCTCGGTCTGGGCCTTGATCGCGCGCTGCAGCTCGATCGGCAGGCGGTAGGCGGTCGAGGGCCCGTCCAGACGCTCGCGCAATTCGCCCATCAGGGTCGAGAGCGCGCGCCGCACCGGCTGCGGCCCGCCGCGCCAGCCCAGCGTCGCCCGGAGCCGGTTGGCCAGCGCCATCAGCAGCACCGCCTGTTCGGCAGTGGGCGTCGGGTTCACGATGGTATCCCCGTTCTCCGTCGCCTTGGGCAACAGGTCGGGCGGCAGGTCCAGAAAGGCCCAGACGTCCGACATCAGGCTGCCGCCCTCGAAATTCTCGGGGTCGAAGACGCGGAGCTTCACCGCGTCGGCGCCGAACACGTCCATGTAGCGGGTGATGGCGGGCACGTAATCGAACTCGGCCGAGGTCGCGTAGCTGGCGGCCAGGTCCGCGGGGCCCGAGGTTGCGACGCCGGCCTTGACCCGCTGCAGGTAGAGCGAGGTGAAGAGCGCCACATGCGGCCGGACGTAGAAATGGATGCGCAGGACGTGATCGCCCATCTCGGCCAGTGCATCGCGGAGCGCCACGGGATCGGCGCGGATGAAGTGCTCGGTGCTGAGAATGGTGCGTTCGGCATCGGATTTCGTGGCCCGGCGGGCGATCCGTGCCCAGGCGCGCGTGCAGCCCTCGGGGTCGGAGGTAAAGGCCGCAAGCGTATGATGCCAGTGGCCGCGGCTGCCGAAATAGGGCAGCGCGACCCCGCGCTCGGCCAAGTCCGGGACGAGGCGTGCCAGCTGGTGCTGGATCGCCGTCGACCCGGTCTTGTGAATGCCGGCATGGATCTGGATCAGGCGCATGCGCGTGGATCCTGCTTCAGCCCTTGACCGCCTTGACGATCTTCTCGGCCGCGTCGCTGAGGTTGTCGGCGGCGATGACGTTGAGGCCGGAGGCGTTGATGATCTCCTTGCCCTTCTCGACGTTGGTGCCTTCGAGGCGGACCACCAGGGGGACCTGGAGGCCGACGTCCTTCACCGCGGCCACCACGCCCTCGGCGATGATGTCACAGCGCATGATGCCGCCGAAGATGTTGACGAGAATGCCCTTCACGTTCGGATCGGAGGTGATGATCTTGAACGCTTCGGTCACCTTGTCCTTGGTGGCGGAGCCGCCCACGTCGAGGAAGTTGGCGGGTTCCGAGCCGTAGAGCTTGATGATGTCCATCGTCGCCATGGCCAGGCCCGCGCCGTTCACCATGCAGCCGATCTCGCCGTCCAGCGCGATGTAGTTCAGGTCGTATTTCGACGCGGCGAGTTCCTTGGGGTCTTCCTCGGTCTCGTCACGCAGGCTGGCGATGTCGGCGTGGCGGTAGACCGCGTTGCCGTCGAAACCCACCTTGGCGTCGAGCACCTTGAGGCTGCCCTCGTCGGTGACGATCAGCGGGTTGATCTCCAGCATCTCCATGTCTTTTTCGACGAAGGCCTTGTAGAGCAGACCCATCAGCGCGACGCATTCCTTGACCTGCTTGCCTTCGAGGCCCAGCGAGAAGGCGACGCGGCGGCCGTGGAAGGCCTGGTAGCCGGTGGCGGGGTCGACCGAGAAGGACAGGATCTTCTCGGGGGTGGAGGCCGCGACCTCCTCGATGTCCATGCCGCCTTCGGTGGAGCACACGAAGGAGATGCGGCTGGTCTGGCGGTCGACGAGCAGCGCGAGGTACAGTTCGCGCTCGATGCCCGACCCGTCCTCGATGTAGATGCGGTTCACCTGCTTGCCGGCGGGGCCGGTCTGGTGCGTGACGAGCGTGCGGCCGAGCATGCGGCGGGCCTCGTCGGCGGCTTCCTCGACGGATTTGCACAGGCGCACACCGCCCTTTTCCCCCGCGTCGGCTTCCTTGAAGTGACCCTTGCCGCGTCCGCCGGCGTGGATCTGCGCCTTGACGACCCACATCGGTCCGTCCATCTCGCTTGCGGCGGTCTTGGCCTCGTCGGCCCGGAGAACCACGTGGCCTTCGCTGACCGGCGCGCCGTACTGGCGAAGCAGCGCCTTCGCCTGGTATTCATGAATGTTCACGAAACTGTCCCGTCGTTGCTGATATTCGATCCGGCATAAGCATACCACAGGGGCGCAATAAACTGCCTATCTGACGCAGGGCAACGCAATCCGGGGAAAAAGCGACATTTGTGATCACAGGCTGAAATCGTGTGATCACAAGGTGAGCGCTAACGCAGTATGCACCGGTATGCCGTTTCGACTCAGGCCGATGCGCGCTGCGCGATCTGCAGCATCAGCCGGGTCGCCAGCGCCATGTCCTGCACCGACACGAACTCCAGCGGGCCGTGCACGTTCTGCATCCCGGTGAAGAGGTTGGGGCAGGGCACGCCCATCTCGGTCAGGCGCGAGCCGTCGGTGCCGCCGCGGATCACCGCCTCGATCGGGGCGACGCCAAGGTCGCTGAGCGCGGCCCGGGCAAGCTCCACGGGCGCCATGTCGTCCTCGAGCCAGTAGCGCATGTTGCGGTATTGCGACGCGATCTGGACGTCGATCCTGGCGCGCGGTTCCGTCGCGGCGATGGCGGCGCAGACCTGCCGAACCAGCGCGCCCTTCGCCTCAAGCCCGTCGCGCTCGAAATCGCGCAGGATGAAGCGCAGGACCATCTGGTCGGCGCTGCCCTTCATGTCGACGGCGTGGATGAAGCCCTCGCGGTCGGCGGTGGTCTCGGGCGTCATAGTCGCTTGCGGCAGGGTTTCCACGATGCGCGAGGCGAGGTGGATCGCGTTCACCAGCTTGCAGGTCGCCTCGCCGGGGTGGATCGAGACGCCGGTGACGGTGACGGTGCAGAAATCGGCCGAGAAGGTCTCGTAGATCACCTCGCCTGCATCGCCGCCGTCGAAGGTATAGGCGAAATCGACGCCAAGGTCTTTCGGCAGCCGGGCATCGACGCCGCGCCCGATCTCCTCATCCGGGGTGAAGGCGACGCGGATCGTGGGCCGCGGGATCTCGGGGTTTTCCAGCAGGTGGCGCGCGGCGGTCATCACGATGGCGATGCCCGCCTTGTCATCGGCACCCAGCAGCGTGAGGCCAGAGGCGGTGACGATATCCTCGCCGATCTTGGTCGCGAGATAGGGGAAATCTTCGGGTGCCAGCACCAGGTCTGGCGCGTCGGGAAAGCTGATCGCGCCGCCGTTGTAGCCGTGGATCACGCGCGGCTTCACGCCAGTGGCGTTGAACTGCGGCGCGGTGTCGACATGGGCGAGAAAGCCGATGGTGGGGCCGGGGGCATTGCCGGGAATGGTGGCGATGACGGTGCCGTAGTCGGTCTTGGTGATTTCGGCCGCGCCGATCTCCTGCAATTCCTGCACCATCAGGTCGAGCATCGCGTGCTGGATCGCGGTCGAGGGCTGCGCGGGGCTGTCCATGTCCGACTGGCTGTCGATGGCGGCATAGCGGACGAGGCGCTGTTCGAGTTCACGGTCGAAATCGGGCATGGGAAAGTCTCCTGTTTGCGGCGATCAGGGATCGTGGGCGCGGCGATGTCAACGGGGGGCGGGTGCTGTCAGGCGCGCCAGAGCACCTGTCCGCGCGGCAGGCGGTCGGGGCAACGGGTGAGGCTCAGGCCGGCGGCATCGCCCATGGTGCGAAACGCGGCTTCGGTCAGGTGGTAGGGCGGGCGGTCGGGGTGGGTCACGACGCCGTCGGGCTGGCGTAGCGCCGTGTGCTCCTGTCCTTCGGGGACGAGGAAGACGGTAAAGAGGATGACGCCTAGGTCGGGCCAGCGCGCCGCGAGCCGCGTGAGCGCCAGCGCCGTCACCTCTTGCGGCAGGTGGGTGAAGACGCCGAAGGCAATGCCAAAATCGAGATGATCGGGCAGGGCGGGAAAGGCGAAATCGGCGTCCTCCACCAGATGATCCTCGGGCAGACGGTCGGGGTCGGGCAGTTCCACCTCCCGCCCCCGCAGCATCAGCGCGCGGCTGGCATCGGTGGCCCAGTAGTGGCCGTAGTCGAGGTAGGGGACGGCCTTGCACCCTAGGCGCAGCGCGCCCGCGCCGATGTCGAGCAGGTGGTGGTGGGATTGCAGCCCGTGGGCCTGCAGCAGGGCCAGTTGCAGCCGGCCGGTTTCGTCCCAGCGGCCGCCGACGATGTCGCGATGGCGCCCGGCTGCCAGCGCGCGGTCGTAGAAACCGGGCACGAGATAGGGGGAGGTCGGCCGGGTCATGGGTGGCAGCGGCCCGCGGTCACGGGGCCGCTGCCAGGCATCTCAGGCGAGGCTTTCGTCGATCGCCTTGCAGGCGTCGACCAGGCCCTTCACGGCGTTCACCGAGTTGTCGAACATCGACTGCTCGGCCTTGGTCAGCTTGATCTCGACGATGCGCTCGATGCCGCCCTTGCCGATCACGGTCGGCACGCCGACGTACATGTTCTTCAGCCCGAACTCGCCCGCGCAATGGGCGGCGCAGGGCAGGACGCGCTTCTGGTCCTTGAGGAACGCCTCGGCCATCTCGATGGCGGAGGTGGCGGGCGCGTAGAAGGCGGAGCCGGTCTTCAGCAGGCCGACGATCTCGGCGCCGCCGTCGCGAGTGCGCTGGACGATGGCGTCAAGCTTGTCCTGCGTGGTCCAGCCCATGTCCACCAGGTCGGGCAGCGGGATGCCGGCGACGGTGGAATAGCGCACCGAGGGAACCATCGTGTCGCCGTGGCCGCCGAGGACGAAGGCGGTGACGTCCTTCATCGAGACGTCGAATTCCTCGGCCAGGAAATGGCGGAAGCGGGCAGAATCGAGCACGCCGGCCATGCCGCAGACCATCTGCGGCGGGAGCCCTGAGAATTTCTGCAGCGCCCAGACCATCGCGTCGAGCGGATTGGTGATGCAGATCACGAAGGCGTTCGGCGCGTTGGCGGCAATGCCTTCGCCCACGGATTTCATGACCTTGAGGTTGATGCCCAGAAGGTCGTCGCGGCTCATCCCCGGCTTGCGCGGGACACCGGCGGTGACGATACAGACATCGGCGCCGGCGATGTCGGCGTAGTCGTTCGTGCCCTTCAGCCGCGCGTCGAATTTCTCGGACGGGCCGCTTTCGGCGATGTCGAGCGCCTTGCCCTGCGGAACGCCTTCGGCAATGTCGAACAGGACGACGTCGCCCAGTTCCTTCAGCGCGACGAGGTGGGCGAGCGTGCCACCGATCTGTCCCGCGCCGATCAGCGCAATCTTGGGTCTGGCCATGAGATTGATCTCCAAGTCCCTCATTGATATCGGCGCAGTGGGTAGACCCGCCGTGTGTCTCGCGCAAGCCCGCTGCAACGCGGCGCAATGCCCACGAGGTCGCACCGCTGCCGCACAGGCCGGTTCAAGCCGCTGAAACCCTTGGGAAAGGAGTGCCCATGCTGGACGGATGGGTGTTTGGAGTGGCCGCGCTGGGCGCGTTCCTGGCGGGGCTGTCCAAGGGCGGATTCGGCGGCTCGCTGGGGTTTGCGGGCTCCGCGATTCTCGCCATGGTGGTGGAACCGGCCGTGGCGCTCGCCCTGATGCTGCCGGTGCTGATGGCGATCGACGTGGCGGCGGTCCGCGCGTTCTGGGGGCAGTGGCACAGGCCGTCGGCGGCGGCGGTTCTTACCGGCGCGGTGCCGGGGCTGGCGCTGGGGGCGGCGCTTTTCTACGTGGTGTCGGCCGATGGCATACGGGTGCTGATCGGCCTCGTGGCGGTCGGTTTCCCGCTGTTCCGGGTGGCCTTGGCGCGGGGCTGGATCGCGCCGCGGCCGCAGGGCTTCGACCGCCGCAAGGGGTGGATCGCGGGGGCGGGCGTCGGCTTCACCAGCTTCGTCGCGCATGCCGGTGGGCCGCCGCTGGCCGTGTTCCTGCTGGGGCAGGGCGGCATCGGCAAGACGGAATACCACGCCACCTCGGTCATCGTGTTCTGGGTCGTGAACGCGCTGAAGGCCGCGATCTACACCTTCATGGGGCTCTTCACGCTGTCGCTGCTGGGCTGGAGCGCCGCGCTGATTCCCTTTGCGCTGATCGGCGCTGTCGCGGGCGTGCGCGCGCACCGCGTGATCCCGGAACGGGCGTTCTTCGCGGTGGCCTACACGGCGCTGGTGCTGACCGGCCTGAAGCTGCTCTGGGACGGGCTGACCTGACCGGCGGGGTGGTTTTCTTTCGTGACCAGCCCGCCTCGCGCAACTTTTTTGCTGCGACGCGGCGGCTTCATCTTGCTTTCGCGGCAAAGCTGTGGTCCCTCAGGCCTCCAGAGCCGCCCACGCACCGCACGAAGGACCAGGCCGATGGATGTCAACTCCCGCCCCTACCGTTCTGTTCTCTACATCCCCGCCTCCAAGGACCGGGCGCTGGAAAAGGCCAAGAGCCTGCCCGCCGACGCGATCATCTTCGACCTCGAGGACGCCGTGGCCATCGAGGAAAAGGCCCATGCGCGCGAGCTGCTGATGCAGCGGCTTACCGAGGGAGGCTATGGCAGCCGGGCCCAGATCGTGCGGATCAACGGGCTGGGGACGCCCTGGGGCGAGGATGACCTGAGCGCCGTGCTGGAGATGGGGCCGGAGGCGGTGCTGCTGCCCAAGGTCGGCTCGGTCGCCGATGTGGCGGCGCTGGCCGCGCGGCTGCAGGGCGCCGCCGCGACGCGGGACACGCAGATCTGGGCGATGATGGAGACGCCCTTGGGCATCATGAACGCGGCCGAGATCGCGCGGGCGCCGCGGATGGCGGGCTTCGTCATGGGCACCAACGACCTGGCGAAGGAGCTGGGCTGTCGCACGCGCGAAGCCATGCACACAGCGCTGCAACATTGCCTTCTGGCGGCGCGCGCGGCGGGCATCGTCTGCATCGACGGGGTCTACAACAAGTTCCGCGACGAGGAGGGGCTGACGCTGGAATGCGCCGAGGGGCGCGATTTCGGCTTCGACGGCAAGACGCTGATCCATCCGTCGCAGGTCGCCATCGCCAATGTGGCTTTCGCGCCGTCCGAGGCCGAGATAGATCTGGCACGACGCCAGATCGCGGCGTTCGAGCAGGCCACGGCCGAAGGGCAGGCGGTGGCGGTGGTGGACGGGCAGATCGTCGAGAACCTGCATGTCGACACGGCGCGGGCGACGCTGGCCAAGGCAGACGCAATTGCGGAACGGGAGGCTGCGTGATGGGCTATGTTCTTCTGATCCTCGGGATCATGCTGTTCGTGGGCGGGCATCTGTTCAAGCGCCTGGCGCCCGGCACGCGCGCCGAATGGGGCGACAGGGGCAAGGGCTTCATCGCGCTGGCGATGCTGGCGGGCGTGGTGCTGATGGTGATCGGCTA
This sequence comes from uncultured Roseicyclus sp., assembly GCA_937139335.1. GTDB lineage: Bacteria > Pseudomonadota > Alphaproteobacteria > Rhodobacterales > Rhodobacteraceae > Roseicyclus. Next base: position 16,368 of record CAKZPN010000012.1, read on the forward strand.
CCGCAGCGCCATGCTGGTGCAGGTCTGGTTCCCGCCGGGCTTCATGATCCATATCGCCAACCTGCTGGTGCTGATCGGTTTCTGGTTCTTCGCGCTGTCCTCGATCAACGGGACGATGTCGGCGCGGGTGCGCCACAAGCAGCTGACCGGGGTGAAATCCTGGGCCATCGCGCACCTGCTGGTAAACGGCGATCTCGCGTCGATCCTGCTGTTCGGCGGATTGCTGGCCTGGGCGGTGGTGTCGGTGATCGTGATCAACAAGGCCGAACCGACCTGGGTGCGGCCCGCCGACGCCAGCGTGAAGAAGGACGCCCTCGCCTTTCTGGTGGCGCTGGGCCTCTACGGGATCGTGGCAGCGATCCACACCTGGCTTGGCTACTACCCGTTCCCGATGTGAGGCGAGATGAAGATCTACCGTTTGCTGACCGAGGACGACACCTCGGCCTTCTGCCACAAGGTGTCGGAGGCGCTGTCGAAAGGCTGGGAGTTGCATGGCGACCCGGTGATGTCCTTCGACGCGCTCCGCGGTGTGACGCGCTGCGGGCAGGCGGTGACGAAGGAGATCCACACGCCCTACAGCCCCGACATGAAGCTCGGGGCGCAGTAGCATGCTGAAGGCTCCCGCAAGCAAGACCAACTCCGGCCGGTTCTTCGAGGATTACCGCGTCGGGCAGGTGATCGACCACGCGGTGCCGCGCACGGTGTCGGGGGGCGAGCGGGCGCTTTACCACGCGCTCTACCCGGCGCGGCACGCGCTGGCGTCGTCGGACGAGTTTGCAAGGCTCTGCGGCCTGCCGGCCAGCCCGATGGACGACATGGTCACCTTTCACACGGTGTTCGGGAAAACCGTGCCGGATGTGTCTCTGAACGCGGTGGCGAACCTGGGCTATGCCGAGGGGCGGTTTCACCAGCCGGTCTGGCCGGGCGACACGCTGCTGGCGCGGTCCGAGGTGATCGGGCTGAAGCAGAATTCCAGCGGAAAGACCGGGGTGGTCTATGTCCGGACCGAAGGGCGCAACCAGCACGGCTCGCTGGTGCTGGACTACGTGCGCTGGGTGATGGTGCGCAAGAACGACCTGTCGGCGCCCGCGCCCGAGGCGGTGGTGCCGGAGCTGGCGGAGGTGGTCGACCCCGCCGCACTGATCGCGCCCGAGGGCCTCGATTTCTCGCATTACGATTTCGCGCTGGCGGGCGAGCCGCACCGGCTGGGCGATTACGCGGCGGGCGAGGTCATCGACCATGTCGACGGCGTGACGATCGAGGAAGCCGAGCACATGATGGCCACGCGGCTGTGGCAGAACACCTCGAAGACGCATTTCGACGTGACGCCGCGCGCCGACCGGCGGCGGCTGATCTACGGCGGGCATGTCATGTCGATGGCCCGCGCGCTCAGCTTCAACGGGCTTGCCAATGCGCAGATGATCGTCGCGATCAACGGCGGCAGCCACGCCAACCCCTGTTTCGCCGGCGACACGCTGCGGGCCTGGTCCGAGGTGCTGGACGTGGCGCCGCTGCCCGCTCCCGGTGTCGGCGCGATCCGGCTGCGGCTGGTGGCGGTGACGGAGGACCGGCGGGTGGGCGAGTTGAAGGACGCGGAGGGGAAATACCTGCCGCATGTCCTGCTCGACCTCGATTACTGGGCGCTGATGCCGGTCTGATCCGCGCTTCCGGGGCGATCCGCATCGGCGCACAGGTTCTGCGCGTTGCATCCTGGCGTGCGACCGCCGATCTGCGCTGCATCATCCCTCGCATTTCGGAGATCACAATGACCAGCTTCACCACGAACACGACCGAGCGCGCCGTGACCCTGCCGGGCGCCGACTACGCGCACTGGCTCGTCCGCGCCGCCCTCGCCGGCATTTTCCTCTATCACGGGCTCACCAAGTTCCCCAGCCTCGCCGCCGGGTCCGAGATGATGGGCCTGCCGTTCTGGCTCTGGACCCTCGTGGCCGTGGTCGAGGCCGCCGCCGGTCTCGGCCTGCTGCTGGGCGGCGCATTGCGCAGCCGCACCGGCGATCTGATCACGCGCGCCTCCGGCGCGGGCGTGGTTGCGATCATGATCGGCGCCATCGTGCTCGTGCACCTCGGCCCGTGGAGCGGCATGGAGTTCCAGGTCCTGATGCTGGCCGTCGGCGGCTATTTCCTGCTGCGCGGCAACCACGCCTGACCCATCCACCTGCACCGCAATCCGCCCGCCGCAGCTGTTTGCCTGCGGCGGGCATTTTTGTGATCACAGACAAAAAATCTGTTATCACAAATGCCGATTCTGCGGCGTTAAGACCTCGGGCAGCGCGAAAATTGATGCCGACAGGGCGTGACAGCGGCGCAAAAGCTACTATTCATGACAGGCAACAACCGCCAGACCTTTGAACAACCGGAAGGGTCCAAGCCATGGCCGACGTGAACCGGGGGAACCGCCCGCTTTCCCCGCATCTTTCGATTTACCGACCCCAACTCAACTCGATCACCTCCATCTTCGTGCGGATCACCGGCAATGGCCTGATCGTCGGCGCGCTGCTGGTGGTGTGGTGGCTGGTCGCCGCGGCGAGCGGGGCGGCATCTTTCGACACGATCGACGGGCTGATGACCTCGATCCTCGGCGATCTGGTGATGACGTTGTCGGTCCTCGCGCTATGGTATCACACGCTGGGCGGTCTGCGGCACCTGATCTGGGACACCGGCCACGGTCTCGACATGGAAACGTCCGACAAGATGGGCTGGGTCATGATCATCGGGTCGGTGGTGCTGACGCTGCTGACCGTCATCGTGATCTGAGGGAGAGGCAGAATGGCCTACATGACAGACCGCAAGCGCGTCGAGGGGCTCGGCTCCGCCAAATCCGGCACCGCGCAGCACTGGACGATGACCGTGACCTCGGTCGCGCTCCTGATCCTGACGCCGTTCTTCCTCGCCATCGTCGGCGGCCTGCTGGGCCAGCCGCACGCGGCGGTGGTGGCCAGCCTCTCGCGCCCGATCCCGGCGCTGGTCGTGGCGGCCTTCCTGGTGGTGGGGCTGCATCACATGCGCCTCGGCATGCAGGTGATGCTCGAGGATTACCTGGGTGGCTTTGCCCGCAAGCTCGGCGTCATCGCCTCGACCATCCTGTGCTACGCGCTGGCCGCGGCCGGGGTGGTGGCGCTGGCGCAGATTGCACTTTGAGGACCAGATGAAAGACACCGTTTCCCCCAGCTACGAGCTTACCACCCACAGCTACGACGTCGTCGTCGTGGGCGCCGGCGGCGCCGGCCTGCGCGCCACGCTCGGCATGGCCGAACAGGGCCTGCGGACCGCCTGCATCTCCAAGGTGTTCCCGACGCGCTCGCACACCGTGGCGGCGCAAGGCGGCATCGCCGCCAGCCTCGGCAACATGGGGCCGGACCACTGGCACTGGCACATGTACGACACGGTGAAGGGCTCGGACTGGCTGGGTGACACCGACGCGATGGAATACCTCGCGCGCGAGGCGCCCAAGGCGGTCTACGAACTGGAGCATTACGGCGTGCCGTTCTCGCGCACCGAGGATGGCCGGATCTACCAGCGCCCCTTTGGCGGCCACACCACCGAGTTCGGCGAAGGCCCGCCGGTGCAGCGCACCTGCGCCGCCGCCGACCGGACCGGCCACGCGATGCTGCATACGCTTTACGGCCAGTCGCTGAAGAACAACGCCGAGTTCTACATCGAGTATTTCGCCACCGACCTGTTGATGGACAGCGAGGGCCAGTGCGTCGGCGTGGTGGCGTGGAAGCTCGATGACGGCACCATGCATGTCTTCCGCGCCAAGATGGTGGTGCTGGCGACCGGCGGCTACGGCCGCGCCTATTTCTCGGCCACCTCCGCGCATACCTGCACCGGCGACGGCAACGGCATGGTCGCGCGCCAGGGCCTGCCGCTGCAGGACATGGAATTCGTCCA
>CAKZPN010000013.1 GCA_937139335.1 uncultured Roseicyclus sp.
GTCTTGCCGTGGTCAACGTGACCAATCGTGCCGATGTTCACATGCGGCTTGGTACGCTCAAACTTTGCCTTTGCCATGATGGCCTCCTTGAAAGATGCGCTGTGCCTGGCGGGCGCAGCTTACGGGGTGGGGCGGGCGGTGGAACCGCCCCGCCGTTATGCGTATTTCGACTGGATCTCTTCCGAGATGTTCTGCGGAACCGGCTCGTAATGGTCGAACAGCATCGTGAACTGCGCGCGGCCCGAGGACATGGAGCGCAGCGTGTTGATGTAGCCGAACATGTTGGCCAGCGGAACGAAGGAGTTGATGACGATCGCGTTGCCGCGATTTTCCTGACCGGTCACCTGGCCGCGCCGCGACGTGAGGTCGCCGATCACGCTGCCGGTGTAGTCCTCGGGCGTCACCACCTCCACCTTCATGATCGGCTCGAGCAGCTTGGCGCCGGCCTTTTTCAGACCTTCGCGCATGCCCATGCGAGCGGCGATCTCGAAGGCGAGAACCGACGAGTCGACGTCGTGGAACTTGCCGTCGACCAGCGCGACCTTGAAGTCGATGACCGGGAAGCCCGCCAGCGGACCGGAGTCCATCACCGACTTGATGCCCTTCTCGACGCCGGGGATGTATTCCTTCGGCACCGTGCCGCCGACGATGCGGCTCTCGAACGAGTAGCCTTCGCCCGGCTCGGTCGGGGAGATTTCCAGCTTGACCTCGGCGAACTGACCGGACCCACCCGACTGCTTCTTGTGGGTGTAGGTGTGTTCGATCTTGTTGCTGATCGTCTCGCGGTAGGCCACCTGCGGCGCGCCGATGTTGGCTTCGACCTTGAATTCGCGCTTGAGGCGGTCGACGAGGATGTCGAGGTGAAGTTCGCCCATGCCCTTCATGATCGTCTGGCCGCTCTCGATGTCGGTCTCGACGCGGAAGGACGGATCCTCGGCGGCAAGCCGCTGCAGGCCCTGGCTCATCTTTTCCTGGTCGGCCTTGGTCTTGGGCTCGATGGCGATCTCGATCACCGGATCGGGGAATGTCATCGTTTCCAGGACGACGGGCTTTTGCTGGTCGCAGAGCGTGTCGCCGGTGGTGGTCTCCTTCAGGCCGGCCAGCGCGATGATGTCGCCCGCGAAGGCCTCATCGATCTCGGCGCGGTTGTTGGAGTGCATCATCATCATCCGGCCGATGCGTTCCTTGCGCCCCTTGGTGGAGTTCAGGATCGCGTCGCCCTTCTTCAGCTGGCCCGAATAGATCCGGGTGAAGGTCAGCGAGCCGACGAAGGGGTCGTTCATGATCTTGAACGCGAGGCCGGCGAAGGGCATCGCGTCATCCGCCCGGCGGGGGATGTTGCGGGTTTCGGTCTCGTCGCCCGGCTCGAAGCCCATGTAGTCGACCACGTCCATCGGGGACGGCAGGTAATCGACCACGGCGTTCAGCAGCGGCTGCACGCCCTTGTTCTTGAACGCGGAGCCGCCGAGCACCGGAACGAAAGTCATCGACAGGCAGCCCTTGCGGATCAGGCTCCGCAGGGTCGGCACGTCGGGCTCTTCGCCTTCGAGGTAGGCTTCCATCGCGGTGTCGTCCATCTCGACCGCGGCTTCGATCAGGGTCGCACGCCACTCGTCGGCCTGGTCCTTGAGGCTGTCGCGGATCGGCTGGCGCACCCAGGAGGCGCCCAGGTCTTCACCGAGCCAGACCCACTCTTCCATGGTCACGAGATCGACGATGCCCTCGAGCTGATCCTCGGCCCCGATCGGGAAGTTGACGGGAATGGCGGTGGCGCCGGTCCGGTCCTTGATCATCTTGACGCAGTTGAAGTAGTCGGCGCCGATCTTGTCCATCTTGTTGACGAAGACCATCCGCGGAACCTTGTAGCGGTCGGCCTGACGCCACACCGTTTCGGTCTGCGGCTCAACGCCGGCGTTCGCGTCGAGGAGCGCGACGGCCCCGTCGAGGACCGCGAGCGAGCGTTCGACTTCGATGGTGAAGTCGACGTGGCCGGGGGTGTCGATGATGTTGAAGCGCACCTTGGTGTCCGAGGTGCCTTCCGGCGTCGGGTCTTCCTGCCACTGCCAGAAGGTCGTGGTGGCGGCGGAGGTGATGGTGATCCCGCGCTCCTGCTCTTGCTCCATCCAGTCCATGGTGGCGGCGCCGTCATGGACTTCGCCGATCTTGTGGGACCGGCCGGTGTAGAACAGGATGCGCTCGGTCGTGGTCGTCTTGCCGGCGTCGATATGCGCCATGATGCCGAAGTTGCGGTAGCGCTCGAGCGGGTATTGGCGTGCCATGGGGGATGGTCCTCAGGCTTGGGTTGTGACGGTCGAACGGCGGCCTCCGGGCGAGGCCGCCGGATCTGTTACCAGCGGTAGTGGCTGAACGCGCGGTTTGCGTCGGCCATCTTGTGCGTGTCTTCGCGCTTTTTCACCGCGGACCCGCGGGAGTTGGCAGCGTCGATCAGCTCGCCGGCCAGGCGCTCTTCCATGGTGTTCTCGTTGCGGGCGCGGCTGGCGTTGATCAGCCAGCGGATCGCCAGCGCCTCGCGGCGCTCGGGGCGCACCTCGACGGGAACCTGGTAGGTGGCGCCACCGACGCGGCGCGAGCGGACCTCGACCGAGGGCTTCACGTTGTCGAGGGCTTCGTGGAAGATCTCGACCGGGGCGCGCTTGAGCTTGCCCTCGACGCGCTCGAAGGCGTTGTAGACGATGCGCTCTGCGACCGACTTCTTGCCGTCGACCATCAGATTGTTCATGAATTTGGTCAGGACCGTATCGCCATACTTGGCATCGGGCAGGACCTGGCGCTTTTCAGCGGCGTGACGACGGGACATCTCTCGATCCTCTTACTTGGGGCGCTTCGCGCCGTATTTCGAACGACGCTGGCGACGATCCTTGACGCCCTGCGTGTCGAGAACACCGCGAAGGATGTGGTAGCGCACGCCGGGAAGGTCTTTCACGCGACCGCCCCGGATCAGGACAACGGAGTGTTCCTGAAGGTTGTGGCTTTCACCCGGGATGTAGCTGATGACCTCGTAACCGTTGGTCAGGCGCACCTTGGCCACTTTCCGCATGGCCGAGTTCGGCTTCTTCGGCGTGGTGGTGTAGACGCGCGTGCAGACACCGCGTTTCTGCGGGCAGGACTCCAGGTGCTGGGACTTGGAGCGTTTCACTTTGGGCTGCCGCGGTTTGCGGATCAGCTGCTGGATCGTCGGCATTCGGTTCCCCGTCTTGCTCTCTCATGTCAAAGGTGCGGCCGCGAGATACGCGAAAACACCAAAACCGCACGCATCCCTTCCCTACCTGGAGGACGCTGCGGTGGAAGTTCCAGAGGATCGGGGCACAGCAAACGGCCCGGATCATGACCACTACAATTCTATGTCGGGCAAGGCGCAGACCATGGTCACGCATGCCAAGTGTCGCGGCGTATAGGGGGAGTCGGCGGGGGTGTCAACCACACCCGGCGCGGCGTGGCGGAACGGCGCTACTGCCGCCCAAGTGCCGCCCATGCCGCGCGAAATCCTGCGATGTCGATGCCGAAGCGGCGCGCCAGGATCTCGGGGATCTCGGCCTCGGGAATGTCGAGCGCGACCGCCGCGGCGAAGGGGGTGCGGGCGTCGTTGGTGGCGTGATCGCCGCGGATGAACATCACCGTCTCGGTCAGGTTCACGAAGGGCACGCGCTGCCAGATCTTGTGATGCGGGAAATCCATGACGATGCCGGGATCGTCGGGGCGCAGGTAGATCGCAAGCCCCGCCGACCAGCAGAGCGTCAACAGGGTATGTGTCTCGATGCGCCCGTCGCGATGCGCCTGCAGCACCATGCCCTTGCCGTGGTCGAGCGCGACGCGCCCGTTTGGCCCCGCGACCCGCGCCACCTTGGGCCAGGTCCGGCGCAGTTGCGCGACGTAGTCCACGGCCACCGCGTCGTCATCATCCAGGCGGAACTCGGCAACGGCGGCGCGAGAGAGGGCGCGGGCAGGCAGCAGCACGTCGCGGCAGATCGCGCGGTGATCGTCCGGCGCACGCCAATGCGGCGTGATCTGCGGCACGCTGGCCATCAGCGCCTCCATGCGGCTGCGCCAGGGCTCCGGGAAATCTTCGCCCAACACGACGTGCAGGGTAAAATCCGTGTCGGTCTGCCGCGCGATGCCGGGCAGGCCGACATGCTCGAACCACAGGCAGCGGGCATCGAGCCGCGAGGGCGCGTAGAGCGCCGCGCGCCGTTCCGCGAGGCTGTCGTGGTATTTCTTGAAGCCGCCGGTGCAGGGCAGCGAAAAGCGGCAGAGTCCCTGGACCTGCAGCCCCTGCCCCGCGTTCTCAGCCATGGGGTGGCGCCTGCGGATGGGGTATCGCGCGGGCCGCCGCCCGTGCCGCCGCGCGGGCGACGAGGCGTTCGCGCAACAGCGTGAACACGCCGGTTGCGACGACGATCGCCGCGCCGACAAGGGCCAGCGTGTTCGGGAATTCGCCGAAGACGATCAGCCCGAGGATCAGCGCGAACACCAGCGAGGTGTATCGGAAGGGCGAGACGACGCTGACGTCGCCCACCCGCATCACCATGATCGAGAAGACGTAGCCGCCGATGATGAGGACGGAGGCCGCGAGGATCAGCGCGGCCTCGTAGAACCCGAGCGCCTCCCAGGGCGTGAAGACCGAGGCGATGCCGCCGAAGGTGCAGACCGCCGCCGCGGTCAGGACCGCGACGGTCATCGACGGCACCTCGGGGCTGAAGGCGCGGGTCACGAGGTCGCGCCCGGTGATGATGAGCACGGCGAGCAGCGCCAGCAGCGACCAGCGGTTGAACCCCTCCGTCCCCGGCTGGACGATCAGCAGGACGCCGACAAAGCCGATGCAGATCGCGGTCAGCCGCCGCCAGCCCACCGGCGCGCGAAAGAACAGCGCGGCCCCCAGCGTCACCGACAGCGGCAGCGCGGCCAGAATCGCGGTCGCGTTGGCGATCGCCATATTGGTGAGCGCCAGCAGGAAGGCCACCATTGACGCGACCTCGGCCACGGTGCGCCACGCCACCAGCGGCCGGTCGCGCCGGGGCATGGTGAACCGCAGGCCGGTGGTCACCTGCACGGTGAGCGCCAGCATGATCGTCGTTGCCAGCCCGCGCAGGAACACGATCTGGAACAGCGGCACGGTCTCGGCAACGAGCTTGACGCAAACATCGTTCAGCGTGAACGACGCCATCGACAATGTCATGAACAGCGCCCCCTTGAGGTTGGGGCTGAGGGGAGCGCTCACGTTTCGTCCTTCATCAGGTCCTGGATCAGAGGCAGGAGTTTCCGGGGCGACAGGCCGAAGCGGTCGCGAAAGAGCTTGCGCGCCTGCCAGGCCGGCAGCGCGCGGGCATCGGGCGGGATCGAGCGGTCGCTGTCGTTGTGGCCGTGCAGCGTGCGCACGAACATGTAGTCGGTCGGATCGATCCAGCAGCGCACCTGCGCCGCGAGCTTGCGGTGGTTCCAGCGGTAGATGTTGGCCATCCCGTCGGGCGTGGTGATCATGGCGGAGGCGAGGCCGAGCGGCTCCTTCTCGGAGAAGTCCCAGAACTGCTCCTCTTCCTCGCGCTGCATGTCCCAGTAGACGCCGCGGTGAAAGCAGATCGCGGCGGGGGTCTCCTCATCCGCCCAGCCCAGCGTCAAAAGCTGGTCGGCGATGGCGCGGGTGCGGGCGATGTAGTCGGTCGCCACCGCGTCGTCATCGTCGATGCGGAAGCCGGTGATGTAGGTCGCATTGCCATCCCAGGCGCGGCGAAAGGCGCGGCGGGTGGAGTTCAGCGGCCCCGCCGCCTCGAGCGTGCAGACCTCGAGAAAGGGAAACCGTTCCATCAGTTCCTTCAGCCGTTTGCGCCAGCGAAACGGCATCGTGTCACCGATCAGCGCCACCAGCCGGAAATCGGTGTCGGTCTGCGCAGCGAGAGAGGGCAGGCAGATGTTTTCGAAATAGGCGAAGCGGCGCAGCATCCGGGGGACGGCATAGAGGATTTCGGCGGCCTGCTCGAAATCCCGCTTCTGCGTCACGAAACCACCTTCGCCGAGGTAGGAAAAGCGGCAGACGCCGATGATCTGATTGTCTGCGCGCGGGGTCATGGCGTCGTTCTACTGCCCGGTTTCGGGGCAGACTAGGCGAAACCGGGGGGCGGGGGAAAGGGCCACGGCCATCGGGGCCGGATCAGTCGGTGATCGCGAAGCCCTGCGCCCCGGTCACGGCGCCGGGCAGCGCGGTCAGCCGGTCGACGCGGGCGAGCGGCGGCCCGGATTTCATCGCGGTCAGCATCTCGTCCACGGCCTGCTGCGGTCCCTCGATCTGGGCCGCGACGGTGCCGTCGGGCTCGTTGCGGACCCAGCCGGACAGGCCGCCGGCCGCGGCCCGGCGCTGCACCCAGGCGCGGTAGCTGACGCCCTGCACGCGGCCGGTGACAAGCACCATAACGGAAATCGGTTCCTCGCTCATGCGGCCCTCCTGTCTTGGCCTTGGTGGCTGGAATGACAGGTAGGCATTTTGCCGGACAGCGCCAGCCTTCTGACGAATTTCGGCGTGATATCGGTGGGTTGCAGGGCGAAGGCCGGAAAATTCGGAACCTGACCCGCCGTGGTTTTCGTTTTTCCGATGCAAGGACACCAAGCATGGAGATTTGCATGACACCGAGATACCTGATGATGACGACCGGCCTTGTGGCCATGGCGGGCGCGCTGGCGCCTGCGGGTGCCGAGGCGCAGAGCCGCTGCGGCGCAAGCACCACGATCGGCGCCGGCGACACGCTCTATTCGATCTCGCAGACCTGCCGGGTCGCGCTGTCGCAGATCTATGATCGGAACCCCGACCTGAACCCGCGCGACCTGCAGGTCGGCACCACGATCAGCCTGACCGGCGATGCCGGCGACACTGCCGGGGGCCCGCCAGAGCCGGTCGACGACAGCTACGAGGTGCAGCCGGGCGACAACCCCTATACCGTGGCCCAGAGCCTCGGCATCACCGTGACCGAGTTGCTGGCCGAGAACGAGGACCTGGAACCGTTCGCCATGGCGGTGGGCGAGATGCTGGACGTTCCCGACGGGACCGAGCGCAGCCCGGGCTTCCGCGTGCGGCCGCTGGCCGGGCCGGTGGGCAGCGAGGTGTCGGTGAGGGCGCAGAACCTGCGGCCCAATGACGTGGTGACGATCGGCGTCGGGCCGACAAGCTCGGAATGGACGCCGCTGCGCGACGCCCGGGTCGCGGCGGATGGCGAGGTAACCACCGAGGTCACGGTGCCTGACTGGACCGAACCGGGCGACATCCTGACCTTCGTGGTCGACACCGACCGGGGCGTGACGCTGAAATCGCGCGACTTCGACGTGGTGCGCGCCGAGGCGGAAGACCCCGGTGAAGAGGGCATCGCTCTTGAAGGGCGCGTGGCCCAGGGTGTGGAGTGCTACACGCTGACCACGGCCGACGGCGACCTGTGGTCGCTCACCTCGGACGACATCCGCTTCACCTCCGGCGAGTATGTCGAGGTCGAAGGCACCCGCGCCGAGGCCTCGTTCTGCATGCAGGGCATCGGCACCGTCGCAGTTGAGGATATCGAGGAGGTTCGGGCGCCCGGTTGATGCGCGACCGTCCCCGGATCGCACACGACTGATCTGGCCCGAAACTGATCTGTCCCGAAACGAAAACGGCCCCGGTTCGCACCGGGGCCGTTTCATGTCTGCGCAGAGCGGGCGGATTATTCCGCCGCGTCCTCGCTCGTCGTGGTCTCGGCCATCTCGACCTCGGGTGCGGCCAGGGCCGCGGCCGCTTCGGCCTCGGCACGGGCGGCCTCGATGACCGTCATGTCGCGGGCCTTGGCGATACGCTCCACATTCATGGTCGCGCCACCGGTGCCGGCCGGGATCAGCCGGCCGACGATGACGTTCTCCTTCAGGCCCACCAGCTTGTCGCGCTTGCCCTGAACCGAGGCCTCGGTCAGCACGCGGGTGGTCTCCTGGAACGACGCGGCCGAGATGAACGACCGGGTCTGCAGCGACGCCTTGGTGATGCCCAGCAGGATCGGCTGAGCCTCGGCCGGACGCCGGTTGTCGGCCTCTGCCTTGGCGTTCATCGCCTCCAGTTCGGCCTTGTCCACATGCTCGCCTTTCAGAAGCGTGGTCTCCCCGCTGTCGAGGATCTCCCACTTCTGGAGCATCTGGCGCACGATGACCTCGATGTGCTTGTCGTTGATCTTCACGCCTTGCAGACGATAGACCTCCTGCACCTCGTTGATCATGTAGACCGCCAGCGCCTCGATCCCCATGATCGCGAGGATGTCGTGCGGCGCCGGGTTGCCGTCCATGATGTAGTCACCCTTCTGGACGAAGTCGCCTTCGGCCACCGGGATGTGCTTGCCCTTGGGCACCATGTATTCGGTCGGCTCAAGGCTTTCGTCGGCGGGCACGATCGTGATCCGGCGCTTGTTCTTGAAGTCGCGTCCGAATTTCACGTAGCCGTCGATTTCGGCGATGATGGCGTGGTCCTTGGGACGACGCGCCTCGAACAGTTCCGCCACCCGCGGCAGACCGCCGGTGATGTCCTTGGTCTTGGCGCCCTCGCGCGGGATCCGTGCCACGACCTCGCCGGCCTGGATGGTCTGGCCATCCTCGACCGAGAGGATCGCGTCCACCGACATCGGGTAGGTGACGGGGTTGCCCAGGTCGTTGCGCATCGGTTCGCCGTCCGCGCCCACGATCAGGATCTCGGGCTTGAGATCATTGCCCTTGGGTGCCGACCGCCAGTCCGAGACGATCTTCTGGGTCATGCCCGTCGCATCGTCGGTGTCCTCGCGCACGGCGATGCCGCTGACGAGGTCCACGAACTTCACCGTACCGGCCTTTTCCGCGATGATCGGCAGGGTGTAGGGGTCCCATTCGAACAGGCGGTCGCCGCGGCCGACCTTCTGGCCTTCCTCGACATGGACCTTGGTGCCGTAGCCGAGCTTGAAGCTGGCCCGCTCGACGCCCTGGTCGTCGGTCAGGAGCAGCTGCATGTTGCGGCCCATCACGATCAGCTCGCCGTTCGGGTTCTTCAGCAGGTTGGCGTTCGAGAAGGACACGTTGCCCTCGACGTTGGCCTCCTGGAACGACTGCTGGCCACCCTGCGCGACGCCGCCGATGTGGAAGGTCCGCATCGTCAGCTGCGTGCCGGGTTCCCCGATCGACTGGGCCGCGATGATACCGACGGCTTCGCCGATGTTCACCTTGGTCCCGCGCGCGAGGTCACGGCCGTAGCAGGCCGCGCAGACGCCCTCTTCGGCCTCGCAGGTCAGAGGGCTGCGGATCAGCGTCGATTGCACGCCCGCTGCCTCGACGGCATCGGCCTTGCGTTCGTCGATCAGCTCGCCCCTGGCGACGATCACCTCGTCGGTGCCGGGGACGAATATGTCTTCGCCCGCGGTCCGGCCGAGGATACGCTCGGCCAGCGACGCCACGACTTCACCGTCGTTCACGGCCGCTTCTGCGGTGATCGTGTTCTCGGTGCCGCAATCATCCATGCGGACGATGCAGTCCTGCGCCACGTCGACCAGACGGCGGGTCAGGTAGCCCGAGTTCGCCGTCTTGAGCGCGGTGTCCGACAGACCCTTGCGGGCGCCGTGGGTGGAGTTGAAGTATTCAAGAACGGTCAGACCTTCCTTGAAGTTCGAGATGATCGGCGTCTCGATGATCTCGCCCGACGGCTTGGCCATGAGACCCCGCATGCCGCCCAGCTGCTTCATCTGCGTAACCGAGCCACGAGCGCCCGAGTGGGCCATCATGTAGACCGAGTTCGGTTCATGCTCGCCGCCGGCCTCGTTGTACTTCTTGGCCGAGATTGTCGCCATCATGGCGTCGGTCACCTTGTCGTTCGCCTTGGACCAGGCGTCGATGACCTTGTTGTACTTCTCGCCCTGGGTGATCAGGCCGTCCATGTACTGCTGCTCGAACTCCTTCACCTGGTCGCGGGTCTCTTCGACCAGCTCCCACTTGGTGTCGGGCACGACCATGTCGTCCTTGCCGAAGGAAATCCCGGCCTTGAACGCCTCGCGGAAGCCCATGGTCATGATGTGGTCGCAGAAGATCACCGATTCCTTCTGGCCGCAGTAGCGGTAGACGGTGTCGATGACCTGCTGCACCTCTTTCTTGCGCAGAAGGCGGTTCACCAGCTCGAACGGAGCCTTGGCGTTCAGCGGCAGCAGGTCGCCCAGAAGCACGCGGCCGGGCGTGGTGTCGAACCGCTCCCAGACCTCGTTGCCTTCCTCGTCGATCTGCTTGACCCGCGCCTTGACGCGCGAGTGCAGGTGCACCTCCTTGGCGTCGAGGGCATGGCGCACCTCGTCCACGTTGGAGAAGACCATGCCTTCGCCCTTCATCCCCTCACGCTCCAGCGTGACGTAATAAAGGCCGAGGATCATGTCCTGCGACGGAACGATGATCGGCGCGCCGTTGGCGGGCGAGAGCACGTTGTTCGTCGACATCATCAGGACGCGCGCTTCCAGCTGCGCCTCGAGGCTCAGGGGCACGTGCACGGCCATCTGGTCGCCGTCGAAGTCGGCGTTGAAGGCCGAGCAGACCAGCGGGTGAAGCTGGATCGCCTTGCCCTCGATCAGGATCGGCTCGAACGCCTGGATGCCCAAACGGTGCAGCGTCGGTGCACGGTTCAGCAGCACCGGGTGTTCGCGGATCACCTCGTCGAGGATATCCCACACCTCGGGACGTTCCTTTTCCACCAGCTTCTTTGCCTGCTTCACGGTCGAAGACAGACCCTTGGCCTCCAGCCGCGAATAGATGAACGGCTTGAACAGCTCGAGCGCCATTTTCTTCGGCAAGCCGCACTGGTGCAGCTTCAGCTCCGGGCCGGTCACGATGACCGAACGACCCGAGAAGTCGACGCGCTTGCCCAGAAGGTTCTGGCGGAAGCGGCCCTGCTTGCCCTTGAGCATATCGGACAGCGACTTCAGCGGACGCTTGTTGGCCCCCGTGATGACGCGGCCGCGACGGCCGTTGTCGAACAGCGCATCGACCGATTCCTGAAGCATGCGCTTCTCGTTACGGATGATGATGTCCGGCGCGCGCAGCTCCATCAGGCGCCGCAGGCGGTTGTTGCGGTTGATCACCCGGCGATAGAGGTCGTTCAGGTCCGAGGTGGCGAAACGTCCGCCATCCAGCGGCACCAGCGGGCGCAGGTCCGGCGGAATGACCGGGATCACGGTCAGGATCATCCATTCCGGACGATTGCCGGAATCGATGAAGGCCTCGACCACCTTGAGACGCTTTGCCAGCTTCTTCGGCTTCAGCTCGGTCGTCGCCTCCGCGATCTCCTTGCGGATGTGATCGCGCTCCTTCTCCAGGTCGAGCGACATCAGCATCTCGCGGATGGCTTCCGCGCCGATCATCGCCGTGAAGGCGTCCTCGCCGTAGTCGTCCTGGGCGCGGATATAGTCCTCTTCCGACAGAAGCTGGTTCGGCTTCAGCGGCGTCAGGCCGGGCTCGATCACCACGTAGTACTCGAAGTAGAGCACCCGCTCGAGATCCTTCAGCGTCATGTCGAGCAGGAGGCCGATGCGCGAGGGCAGCGACTTCAGGAACCAGATGTGAGCGACCGGCGCGGCCAGCTCGATATGGCCCATGCGCTCGCGGCGAACGCGCGACAGCGTCACCTCGACATTGCACTTCTCGCAGATGACGCCCTTGTACTTCATGCGCTTGTACTTGCCGCACAAGCACTCGTAGTCCTTGATCGGACCGAACACGCGCGCGCAAAACAGCCCGTCCCGCTCCGGCTTGAACGTGCGGTAGTTGATCGTCTCCGGCTTTTTGATTTCGCCGAACGACCACGACATGATCTTCTCGGGGCTAGCGATCGAGATCTTGATGTGGTCGAAGGTCTGCGCGGGAGCCTGCTGATTAAACAGGTTCATGACCTCATGATTCATGGGCTCTCTCCTCGAATGCGCGGAAGGGAAGCAGGGTCTGTGCCCTGCTTCCCGCTCCGGCAATGCGGCATCGTGTTTCTGCGGCTGTCGTCAGGGCGGAGGTCACTCCGCCGCATCGACCGCCGGTACGCCCGGATCGTTGGGCAGCGGAATTTTCTCGTCCTTCAGCTCGACATTCAGTCCGAGCGAACGCAGTTCCTTCACGAGAACGTTGAAGCTCTCCGGAATGCCTGCCTCGAACGTGTCGTCGCCGCGCACGATCGCCTCGTAGACCTTGGTCCGGCCCGCGACGTCGTCCGACTTGACGGTCAGCATCTCCTGCAGCGTGTAGGCGGCGCCATAGGCTTCCAGCGCCCAGACCTCCATCTCGCCGAAGCGCTGGCCGCCGAACTGCGCCTTGCCACCCAGCGGCTGCTGGGTCACGAGCGAGTACGGGCCGATCGAACGGGCGTGGATCTTGTCGTCCACCAGGTGATGCAGCTTGAGCATGTAGATATAGCCCACTGTCACCTGACGGTCGAATTCCTCGCCGGTCCGCCCGTCATAGAGGGTGGACTGACCGGACCCGTTGTAGCGGGCCTGCTCGAGCATGGTGACGATGTCCGGCTCGCGCGCACCGTCGAAGACGGGGGTCGCGATCGGCACGCCGGTCTGCAACTGGTCGGCAAGCCGCAGGAGCGACTCCTCGTCATAGTCGGCAACCGGTTCGCTCTTCGTCGTGTCGCCGAACACCTGGACGATCTCACCGCGCAGCGCCTCGATCTTGCCGGAGCGCTTGTACTCCTCGTAGAGCTCGCCGATCTTCTTGCCCATGCCGGCGCAGGCCCAGCCGAGATGCGTCTCGAGGATCTGTCCGACGTTCATCCGGCTCGGCACGCCGAGCGGATTGAGCACGATGTCGACATGCTCGCCATTGTCCAGGAACGGCATGTCCTCGATCGGGTTGATCTTGGACACCACGCCCTTGTTGCCATGGCGGCCGGCCATCTTGTCGCCCGGCTGGATCTTGCGCTTCACCGCGACGAAGACCTTGACCATCTTCATCACGCCCGGCGGCAGCTCGTCGCCGCGCTGCAGCTTCTCGACCTTGTCGATGAAGCGCTGCTCGAGCCGCTTGCGGCTTTCGTCATACTGACCGCGAAGCGCCTCGACCTCGCTCATCAGCTTCTCGTCCTCGACCGCGATCTGCCACCACTGGGAGCGCGGGAACTCGTTGAGGACGTCGCCGGTGACCTCGGTGCTCTTCTTGAAGTGCTTCGGGCCGGCGACAGCGACCTTGCCGAGCAGCATCTCGGCCAGGCGGCCATAGACGTTGCGATCCAGGATCGCCTGCTCGTCGTCGCGGTCCTTGGCCAGACGCTCGATCTCCTCGCGCTCGATCGCCATCGCGCGCTCGTCCTTCTCCACACCGTGGCGGTTGAAGACGCGCACTTCGACGACCGTGCCGGCAACGCCCGGCGGCAGGCGCAGGGACGTGTCGCGCACGTCGGAGGCCTTCTCG
>CAKZPN010000014.1 GCA_937139335.1 uncultured Roseicyclus sp.
CGACCCGTTCCACCTGCCGCTGATCAACACGCTGGTGCTGCTGCTGTCGGGCTGTGCCGTGACCTGGGCGCACCACGCGCTGGTTCACAACGGCGACCGCAAGGACGTCGAATGGGGCCTGATCATCGGCGTGGTGCTGGGCCTCGCCTTCACCGCCCTGCAGGCCTACGAATACTGGGAGCTGATCGCCCACGAGGACTGGACCTTCGGCGGCGACAAGTTCTTCTCCACCTTCTTTCTTGCCACCGGGTTTCACGGCTTCCACGTCGTGATCGGCACGATCTTCCTCTTCGTGTGCTGGCTGCGGGTGAAGGCGGGTCATTTCACCGCCGAAAAGCACATCGGCTTCGAAGCGGCGGCCTGGTACTGGCACTTCGTCGACGTGGTGTGGCTGTTCCTGTTCCTCGCGGTCTACATCTGGGGCCAGGCGACGGTTCTGGGCTGAGGCCGGGCAGAGGGGGGCTCTGCCCCCCGCGCTTGCGCGCTCCCCCGCCATATTTCGGGGATAGAGATGGGGCAGGGCGCGCGTTAACCTTGATATTTTGTGAAGGCCTGCCATCGGGGCAGGCCTTTTCCTTGAAAGGCAAGGCGATGGGACGTGTGATATCGGTGCTGGTCTTCGGCGCCGTCGGCGTGGCGATCCTGCTGTCGCTGGGCGTCTGGCAGGTGCAGCGGCTGGCGTGGAAAGAGGGTGTGCTGGCCGACATCGAGGCGCGCATCGCGGCCGAGCCCGTCGACCTGCCGGAGACGCCCGACCCGGAGGCCGACCGCTACCTGCCCGTGCGCGTCACCGGCCGGATCGGCGATGATCCGGTGCGGGTGCTGGTGAGCCAGCGCGGCCTCGGCGCGGGCTACAGGCTGATTTCGGCGCTGGAGACCGAGGACGGGCGGCGGGTGATGATCGACCGGGGCGTGATGCCTGCAGAGGGCGAGGTGCCGCCGGCCCCCGAAGGCTCGGTCACAATCACCGGCAACCTGCACTGGCCCGAGGAACGCGACGGGTTCACGCCGGAGAACGATGTCGCGGGCAACATCTGGTTCGCGCGCGATGTCGAGGTTCTGGCCGAGCGGCTCAACACCGAGCCGCTGCTGGTCATCGCCCGCGCTCTGTCGGAGCCAGAGACGGGCGTGACGCCCCTTCCGGTCAGCGTCGAGGGCATCCCGAACGATCATCTCAACTACGCGATCACCTGGTTTTCGCTCGCGATCGTGTGGTTGGGGATGACACTGTTTCTGCTCTGGCGTATCAGGCGACGATCTGAATGAGGAACGACGCGCCGATGCGCTACATCTCGACACGGGGGCAGGCCCCGGAGCTGACCTTCGAAGAGACAATGCTGACAGGGCTCGCCCGCGACGGGGGGCTCTATGTTCCGGCCGAGATCCCCACCATGGGCGCGGGCGACATCGCCGCGCTGG
Organism: uncultured Roseicyclus sp.; assembly: GCA_937139335.1. GTDB lineage: Bacteria > Pseudomonadota > Alphaproteobacteria > Rhodobacterales > Rhodobacteraceae > Roseicyclus. The sequence continues at coordinate 1,420 of CAKZPN010000014.1, forward strand.
CCGGTGTCAGCTACGAGGAGGCGGCGCTGCGCGTGATGCGGCCGTTCCTTGGCGAGAGTTTCACCGAGTCGGAGCTGAGCGATATCATCGCGCGCGCCTATGCGGGCTTCGGCCATGCCGCGCGCGCGCCGCTGAAGCAGCTGCAGGACAATCATTTTCTGCTGGAGCTGTTTCACGGCCCGACGCTCGCCTTCAAGGATTTCGCGATGCAGCTGATCGGCCAGCTGTTCGAGGCGGCGCTGGCGCGGCGGGGCGAGCGGGTGACGATCGTCGGGGCCACCAGCGGCGACACCGGCTCGGCGGCGATGGAGGCGTTTCGCGGCCTCGATGCGGTCGATGTCTTCATCCTCTACCCGCATGGCCGGGTGTCGGACGTGCAGCGCCGGCAGATGACGACGGTGACCGAGGCGAATGCCCATGCGCTCGCCATCGACGGCACCTTCGACGACGCGCAGGCGCGGCTGAAGGACATGTTCAATGATTTCGCCTTCCGCGACGAGGTACGGCTGGCCGGCGTGAACTCGATCAACTTCGCCCGCGTGCTGGCGCAGGTGGTCTATTACTTCACCGCTGCCGTGTCGCTCGGGGCGCCGCACCGCCTCGTCAGCTTCACCGTGCCCACCGGCAATTTCGGCGACATCTTCGCGGGTTACCTCGCCAAACGCATGGGCCTGCCGATCGAACGGCTGGTGGTGGCGACGAACCAGAACGACATCCTGCACCGCGCGCTCAGCTCGGGCGATTACGTCACCCACGGCGTCACGCCCTCGATCAGCCCGTCGATGGACATCCAGGTCAGCTCGAACTTCGAGCGCGCGCTCTTCGACGCCTACGGTCGCGATGGACGCGCCGTGGCGCAGCTGATGGACGAGCTGAAACAGGGTGGCTTCCACATCAGTCAGGGCGCACTGGAGCATCTGCGGGGCCATTTCGCCTCCGGCCGTGCGTCGGAGGCCGAGACATCGGCGATGATCGCGCGGGCGCGCGTCGAGATGGGGGAGCTTCTCTGCCCGCATTCCGCCGTCGGCGTGCATGTCGCGCAGGATTTTCTGGGGCCGACTCCGATGATCACGCTCGCCACGGCGCATCCGGCGAAATTCCCCGATGCGGTCGAGGCGGCGACCGGCATCCGGCCCGCACTGCCGCCGCGCATGGCCGACCTGCATGAGCGGCCCGAGCGCATGACTCGCGTCGGCAACGACCTGACCGAGATTGAAACCCTGATCCGCGAGGCCCTGCCCAAGTGACTGTCGAACTCCACACGCTGACGAACGGGCTCCGGGTCGTGACCGAGCACATGCCTGGGCTGGAATCGGCCGCGCTCGGCATCTGGGTCTCGGCGGGCGGGCGGCACGAGGCGGCGGACCAGAACGGGGTCGCGCATTTCCTCGAGCACATGGCGTTCAAGGGCACGAAACGGCGCAGCGCGCTGCAGATCGCGGAAGAGATCGAGGATGTCGGCGGCTACATCAACGCCTACACCTCGCGCGAGGTGACGGCTTATTACGCCCGCGTGCTGAAGGACGACGTGGCGCTGGCCCTCGACCTGATCGCCGATATCGTGCTGAACCCGGTCTTCGACCCGCGCGAGATCGAGGTTGAACGCGGCGTGATCCTGCAGGAGATCGGGCAGGCCGCCGACACGCCCGACGACATCATCTTCGACTGGTTGCAGGAAGAGGCCTATCCGGGCCAGCCGCTGGGGCGCACCATCCTTGGCCCGGCCGACCGCGTGCGCGCGTTCGACCGCGCCGATTTCGACCGCTTCGTGGCGCAGCACTACGGGCCGGGCCAGCTGATCTTGTCGGCGGCGGGTGCGGTGGATCATGACGAGATCGTGCGCCTGGCCGAAGCGGCCTTCGGTCATCTCGCACCCAGCAGCCCGATGGTGCCGCAGCCGGGCCAGTTCGCGGGCGGCGAGCGGCGCGAGGTGAAGGCGCTGGAACAGGCGCATTTCACCCTCGCGCTCGAGGCGCCGGGCTACCGCTCCGACGACATCTATACCGCGCAGATCTACGCGACGGCGCTGGGTGGCGGCATGTCCTCGCGCCTGTTCCAGGAGATCCGCGAGAAGCGTGGCCTTTGCTACACGATCTATGCGCAGGTCGGCAGCTACGATGATACCGGGATGCTCACGATTTACGCCGGCACTTCTGCCGAGGAATTGCCGGACCTCGTGGGCCTGACCATCGACGAATTGCGCCGCTCCACCCAGGACATGACCGAGGCGGAACTGGCGCGCGCGCGGGCGCAGATGAAAGCGGGGCTGCTGATGGGTCTCGAAAGCCCCTCGGCGCGGGCCGAACGGCTGGCGCGCCTGGTCGCGATCTGGAACCGCGTGCCGCCGTTGGAGGAAACCGTGGCCCGCATCGACGACGTGACGCTGCCAGGCCTGCGCGACCACGCCGGTGCGCTGGTCGCGTCGAGCCGGGCCGCCATGGCGCTTTACGGACCGGTTGCCAAGGCGCCCGACCTTTCCTGGGTCGCGGGGCGTCTGGCGGCGTGATGCTGGCGCGAAAACGGTCCCTCAGGCTCGACACCGAGCGTCTGACGCTTCGCCTGCCACGGCACGCCGACTACCGCTCCTGGGCCGCGCTGCGCGAGGCCTCGCGCGACTTCCTGGTGCCGTGGGAGCCGACCTGGGCCGCCGATCACCTGACCCGGAAAAGCTTTACCGGGCGCGTCTACTGGGCGCAGCGCGCGCTGGGGCAGGGCACCGCTGTGCCGCTTTTCATCTTCCGGCGCGAGGACGAGACGCTGCTCGGCGCCATCACGCTCGACAACATCCGCCGCGGCCCGGCGCAGTCGGCCACCTTGGGCTACTGGATCGGCGCCGCCTACGCCCGCCAGGGCTTCATGCGCGAAGCGATCGAGGCGGTGGTGCATTACGCCTTTCGCGGCCAGGACCTGAGCCGGGTCGAGGCCGCCTGCCTGCCAGAGAACGTCGCCTCGCGCGGGGTGCTGGAAAAGGCCGGGTTCAAATACGAGGGCGTCGCGCAAAGCTACCTGCAGATCAGTGGGCGCTGGCGCAACCACGTGCTCTACGCGCATCTGCGCCACGACCGGCGCGGGCGCACCGACATCGGCTGAGGCCCGACGACAGGAGACAAGATGACCGACATCGCCACGCGCCTTGCCCAGATCCTGCCCGCCGCCGCCCTGCGCGAGGCCGGGCCGGTCTACCTGGAGGAGCCGCGGGGGCGCTGGCACGGGCAGGCTGCGGCCATCGTGGCGCCCGGTTCGGTGGCGGAGGTCGCGGCGGTGATGCGCCTTTGCAACGAGACCGCCACGCCCGTCATCCCCTTCGGCGGCGGCACCGGGCTCGTTGGCGGGCAACTCTCCGAGACCGGAACCCCGCCGGTGGTCCTGTCGCTGGAGCGGATGCGCGCAGTGCGCGGGATGGACGCGCAGGCAGGCACAATGGTGGTGGAGGCGGGTGCGATCCTGTCGGACATCCATACCGCCGCCGAGGCCGAGGACTGGATCTTTCCGCTGACGCTGGCAAGCCAGGGCTCCGCCCGTCTCGGCGGGCTGCTCGCCACCAACGCCGGCGGGGTGAACGTGATCCGCTACGGCAATGCCCGCGACCTGGTGCTGGGCATCGAGGCGGTGCTGGCCGACGGAACGGTGGTGAACGCCTTGTCACCGCTCAGGAAAAACAACACCGGCTACGACTTGCGCCACCTGCTGATCGGGTCGGAAGGCACGCTCGGCGTGATCACCGCGGCCTCGCTCAGGCTCTACCCGAAGCCCGCGACCACCGGCGCCGCGATGATGGTTGTTTCCTCGCCCGAGGCGGCGCTGGAGTTGCTGCGATTGGCGCAGGCGCAGATCGGCGCGTCGCTTTCGGCCTTCGAGTTGATGGGCCGCGAAGGGTTCCTCTTCCTCGACGAGGTTGGTCCCGAGACGCGCCAACCCTTCGACCCGCGCCCGGACTGGCTCTGCCTTATTGACCTCGGCATGGCGTCGGGCGGTGAGCCCGAGGTGGCGCTGGAGGCGCTCTTCGCCGAGGCTTTCGAGGCAGGGCTGGTGAGCGACGGTGTCATCGCGCAGTCAGAGGCGCAGCGCGCCGAATTCTGGCTCCTGCGCGAGAACATCCCGGCGGCGAACCGGCGCATCGGCGCGGTGTCCTCGCACGACATCAGCGTTCCCGTCGCCAGCATCCCCCGCTTCATCGCCGAGGCGCCGGCGCGCATCGGCGCGGTCGGGGCGTTCCGGCTGAACTGCTTCGGCCACATGGGCGACGGAAACCTGCACTACAACGTCTTCCCCATGCCCGGCAAACGCGCCGCCGACCACGAGAACCAGCGCGCGGCCATCAAGCGCGCCGTCCATGACCTGGTGCACGACCTGGGCGGTTCGGTCTCCGCCGAACACGGCATCGGGCGGCTGAAGGTCGAGGACCTCGAACGCTACGGCGACCCCGGCAAGCTGCGCGCGATGCGCGCGATCAAGGCGGCGCTGGACCCCAAGGGCATCCTGAACCCCGGCGCGGTACTGCGCGCCTGAGGAGTTCGCGGCCTGCGTCCCCCACCCGGCGCGGTCCGCGTCGGGCCCCTGCGGGGCCGCTCCTTGGCCCGCTGGCCGCCGGTTGCGAGGCGACGCGCCACCGGGACGGGAGGCTTCGTGGCAAGCTGCGGGAGCCTCCGGCGGGGATATTTATGAAACAGAGAAGATGGACGGGTACACCCCGACCGGCCGTGCGATCGGCCGGGGCTTCTCCGTTTGCGGTCATCGGCGTCCCCGCCTGTTCCGCGATCCCCAGCCTGCGCATCAAGGGTTAAGAAAGCGTCAAGAGCCTTCTCTGTTTCATAAATATCCCGGGGGAGGCCCGCAGGGCCGGGGGCAGAGCCCCCTCCGCCGCCAGTGTCAGCGCCGCACGCCGGCGAATCTCGTGGCCCAGTCCTCGCGCGTCTCATCGGCGATTTTCGCGAACATCACCTCGGGAACGGTGAACCCATGGCCGCCGGGCAGCGCGTGCAGCGCCGCTCCGGCGCTCTCGGGCCAGGCGAGATCCACCCCCATCGCGCCGGCCATCGTGGCGGCGGCGTCGGGGATGAAGGGGGAGGACAGCGCGGCATAGAACGGGATCAGGTTCAGCGCGAAGCGCGTGATCGCGGCGGCCTCGTCGGGGTCGTCCTTGAACACGGTCCATGGCCCCGCCGCCTGCAGGTATTCGTTGCCCGCGACCCAGATGGCGCGCAATTCGGCCGCGGCCTTGCGGATCTCGATCGCGTCCATATGCGCCTGGTAGCGCGCCAGCCGCGCCTCCAAGTCGGCGATAAGGGCGGTCTCGCGGGGGCCGTAATCACCGGCTGTTGGCACCTCTTCGCCGAACTTGGAGCGGCAGAATTTGGTGATCCGGCTCACGAAATTGCCCAGCACGTCGGCCAGGTCCTTGTTCACGTCTTGCTGGAACGCCTCCCAGGTGAACTCGGCATCCGAGGTTTCGGGCGCGTGGCTGAGCAGCCACCAGCGCCAGTAGTCCGAGGGCAGGATCGCCAGCGCCTGGTCCATGAACACGCCGCGCCCCTGCGAGGTGGAGAACTGACCGCCATCATAGTTCAGGTAGTTGAAGGACTTGATGTAGTCGACGAGCTTCCACGGCTCGCCGGAGCCGAGGATGGTGGCAGGAAAGCTCAGCGTGTGGAAAGGCACGTTATCCTTGCCCATGAATTGCACATATCGAACATCCTTGGCGCCCTTGTCCGTTCGCCACCACCGTTCCCAGCCTTTTTCCGACCCGGGCGCGTTGGCGGCCTCGACCCATTCGGCGGCGCAGGCGATGTATTCGATGGGGGCGTCGAACCAGACGTAGAAGACCTTGCCCTCCATCCCCGGCCAGTCCTGGTCGCCCTTCCTGACCGGGATGCCCCAGTCGAGGTCGCGGGTGATGCCGCGGTCCTGCAGCCCGTCGCCGTCGTCGAGCCATTTCTTCGCGATGGAGGTCGTCAGCAGCGGCCAGTCGGTCTTGCTGTCGATCCAGGTGCGCAGTTCGTCGCGCATCTGCGACTGGCGCAGGTAGAGGTGTTTCGTCTCGCGTACCTCGAGGTCCGTGCTACCCGAAATCGCGGAGCGCGGGTTGATCAGGTCGGTCGGGTCGAGCTGCTTGGTGCAATTCTCGCACTGGTCGCCGCGCGCCTTGTCGTAGCCGCAGTTGGGGCAGGTGCCCTCGATGTAGCGGTCGGGCAGGAAGCGGCCGTCGGCGACGGAATAGACCTGCTTCTCGGCCACTTCCTCGATCAGCCCGGCCTCGGCCAGCCGCCCCGCGAAATGCTGGGTCAGGCGATGGTTCTGCGGCGAGGAGGACCGCCCGAAATGGTCGAAGCTGAGGCGAAAGCCACGCCCGAGCTCGTCCTGCACCGCCCACATCTCGGCGCAATATTCCGCCACCGGCTTGCCCGCCTTGGCCGCGGCAAGCTCCGCCGGCGTGCCGTGCTCGTCGGTGGCGCAGAGAAACAGCACCTCGTCGCCGCGCGCGCGCTTGTAGCGGGCGAAGAGATCGGCGGGCAACTGGCTGCCGACGAGGTTGCCCAGGTGCTTGATCCCGTTGATATACGGGATCGCCGAGGTGATGAGGATGCGCGCCATCTTGGCCTCCGGGGTGCGGTTCGGCCCCGTTTAGCGCTGCCGGAGGCCAGAGGCCAGAGGGCAGGCGCTACTGCGCCGTGTAGCCCCCGTCGACCAGGTGGTACGACCCCGTCACGAAACTCGCGCGGTCCGACAGCAGGTAGCAGACCAGCGACGACACTTCCTCGGGCGTGCCCAGCCGTTTCAGCGTGTGCATGCCGGCCAGCACCTCGAGCGTGGCGGCATCCAGTGCCGCCTCGACCATCGGCGTGTGGATGAAGGCCGGGCCGACGGAGTTGATCCTGATGCCGTCCGCCGAATGGTCGATCGCGGCGGCCTTGGTCAGCCCAACCAGCGCGTGTTTCGTCGCCACGTAGGCGCCCGCCCCACCGAAGCCGACGCTGCCGAGGATGGAGGAGATGTTGACGATGGACCCGCCGCCTGCCGCCTTCATCGCCGGAATCCCGTAGCGCATGCCATAGAAGACGCCGTTGAGGTTCACATCCATGACCTTGTGCCAGCCGTCGAGCGGGTAATTCCCGATCGGCTCCAGCGGCCCGCCGATGCCGGCATTGTTCACCAGCAGGTGCAGCGCGCCGGTCTGCTCCACCGCGAATGCCACCATCGCTTCCACTTGCGCCGCGTCCGCGACGTCGGCGGCGAAGGCCAGCGCGCCGTTGCCGATATCCTCGGCGGCGGCCTGTGTCTTGGCCGCGTCGAGGTCCACGAGAACCACTGCTGCGCCGCTCTCGGCCAGGTCGCGCGCGATGGCGAGACCAATGCCCGAGGCAGCCCCGGTCACGATGGCGGTTTTTCCGTCGAATCGAATGTCCATGCCAGGCTCCTTCTGAGGTTTGGCGCTGTCTGTGATGTCGAAGAGACTGCCACCGCCGTGCATGGCCTGCCTTGCGCTCGATCAAGCCGGGGCGCTCAATCCTTGCCGGATCTGCGGAAGATGCGCCCCACCTGGAACGAGGTGCGTGGGATCCAGACATAGGGGTTGCGCTGATCGGCCGAGGCGCGCTTGCGCATGCGGATCACCCCGAAGATCAGCAGCCCGACATGCGCCACCGCGATGAAGGCGAAAAGCGCCGAGGGGCCATAGGCCGCGATCAGCCCCGCCGTGACCAGCGGCGCGGCGGTGGCGCCGAGCGCGTAGAAGAACATCAGCGCCGCCGACAGTTCCACCCGCTGGCTGTCCTCGGCCCAGTCATGGGCATGCGCCGCCGAGATCGAATAGATCGGAAAGGTCGCGGCCCCGAACAGCAGCGCCGCCACGAAAATCGCCGCCACCCCCATCCCCGACATCGCCACCGTGATCCCGCAGGCGGCGATCGAGCCGACCGAGAACCACATCAGCACCGCGCGGCGGTCGTTCCGGTCCGCCGCCCAGCCCGCCGGCCATTGCGCCAGCGCGCCGCCCAGCACGTAGGCGGCGAGGAAAAAGCCGATCTGGTCCGCGCTCAGCCCCACCTGCGCGCCGTAAAGAGGGCCGACCATGCGGAAACTCGCCCCCGACACGCCCGAAACGATCACCCCCACCACCGCCAGCGGCGACAGCGCCCAGCCGAGGCCGGGGCGCAGGCGCGGCGCCTCGCCGGTGTCGGGCTGGGTCAGCCGCGTCAGCGTCAGCGGCAACAGCGCGGCACAGCACAGGATCGCAAGCAGGTTGTAGGAGACGTAGGAGGCCGGCGCGAGCACCCCGATCATCAACTGCGCGACAAGGCTGCCGCCGGTGTCGACCATCCGGTAGGTGCCCATGGTGCGGCCGCGGTTGGCGTTGTCGGTCTTGGCCTGCAGCCACGCCTCGATCACCGTGTAGCAGCCGGCGATGCACAGGCCCGAGGCGGCGCGCATCACCGCCCAGGCATAGGCGTCGACGATCATCATGTGCGCCAGCAATCCGATCGCGCCCGCCGCGGTGAATGCCGCGAACGCGCGCGAGTGGCCGACCGAGCCCATCAGCCGCGGTGCCCACCAACAGCCGATGAAGAAGCCGAGGAAATGCGCCGAGCCGAGCAGGCCGATCTGCCCGGTGGTGAAGCCGAGCTCGGTTCCCGACAGCACGTCGAGCGGGCCCACGCCCCCCGAGGAAAGCTGCAACAGCAGCACCGAGAGGAACAGGGCGGCGAAGGAGACGATCAGGCGCATGCGGGGTCGGATCAGGGCGGTTGCGACCTGCGTAGCGGGGCAGGGCGGGGAATGCACGTGCCTTTGCGGCATGTCCGGCGTCGGTTTCGGGGCCTAGGCCGGCTCCGTCACCCTGTGCGCCGCGAGGGTCGCCCGCCCCTCCGGCCCCCGCGTCACGTCCCAAGCCGCCGGTCCCCCGTCGCGGGCGCGCAACCGGGTAAGCCGCCAGCGATCCGCCTCTGCCTCCTGCGCGGGGTCGAGCCGCCAGCGGCTTTCCACCCCCGCGGCCCCGCCATCGCCCGGCGTCAGGATCAGCCCGAGGCCCAGCCCCCCCTGCGCCTCCACCCCCGCCTCGGCGGCGAGATGCAGGCGGCGCACCGGCGTCAGCCCCGGCGGATCGGGCAGGTCGGCCACCATCAACGCCACGACGCCAGCGCGCAGGCCCTCCTCCATCGACCACAGGATATCCTCGGGCCGGTCGGGCTCGACGAAGATCAGCCGGGCCGGGTCGATCTCGGCCCGCACGCCCGCCATGTGCAGCCGGTCGGGGTGCCAGGCCGGCCGGATCCAGATCACCGGCCCCGTGGTTTCCGCCGCCAGCCACAGCGCCAGCCGCCGCCGCGCCGGCCCGCAGACCTCGTGCGCCCGTGCGCCCGCCAGCCGGAATTGCCCCAGAAACGGCAGGCCGGGCCGGTCGCGGCGATAGGACTGGCGGGTGAGTTTCGTGAGATCCATGGCGCTTGAGTATAGATGTTCCCGAAATGTTCTCAAGCCCCGCCCTTGCACATCCCGGCTCGCGGTCTAGGGTCCGCGCGACCCATAAAGAAGGACCGGACATGCGCCAGATACCCCTCGGCTCGACCGACATCATGATCACCGACTACTGCCTCGGCACGATGACCTGGGGCAACCAGACGCCCGAGGATGACGCTCACCGGCAGATGGACATGGCGCTCGACGCCGGGATCACCATCGTCGACACCGCCGAGATGTATCCTGTGAACCCGGTGTCGGCCGAAACCGTGGGTCTGACCGAGACGATCCTCGGCAACTGGAACGCCGCCAATCCCGGCCGGCGCGGCGATTATGTGCTGGCCAGCAAGATCACCGGCACCAACGCGAAATTCGTGCGGCCGGGGCAGGACATCACCGGCGAGACCTTCACCGAGGCGCTCGATGCCTCGCTGGCGCGGCTGCGGACCGACGTGATCGACGTCTACCAGATGCACTGGCCCAACCGCGGCAGCTACCATTTCCGGCAGGCCTGGACCTACGACCCCTCCGGTCAGGACCGCGAGGCGACGCTGGCCAATATGCGCGACGTGCTGGAGGCGGCGGATCGCGCCGTGACGGCGGGCAAGATCCGGCATCTCGCGCTGTCCAACGACAGCGCCTGGGGCACCGCGCAATGGATGCGGCTGGCTGAAACCCACGGACTGCCGCGGGTGCAGTCGATCCAGAACGAATACTCGCTGCTCTGCCGGCACTTCGACACCGACCTCGCGGAGCTGGCGGTGAACGAGCAGGTGACGCTCCTGGCCTACTCGCCGCTGGGCGCGGGGCTGCTGACCGGCAAGTATCAGGACGGCGCCCTGCCCGAGGGCAGCCGCATGGCGCTGAACGGCAACCTCGGCGGGCGCAAGACCGACCGTGCCTTCGCGGCGGTCGCGGCCTATCTCGCGCTGGCCGAAAAGCACGGGCTCGACCCGGTGCACATGGCGCTGGCCTTTACCGTGCAGCGGCCCTTTCCGGTCTCCACGATCTTCGGTGCCACGACCTCGAAGCAGCTCGCGCACACGCTCCAGGGGCTGGACGTGACGCTGCCCGAGGCGCTGCTGGAGGAGATCAACACCACCCACAAGGCGCATCCGATGCCGTACTGAGCGTCTGTGGATGGAGTCGGGGATAAACGCTGATTTTGAAAAGCCTGCGGCGGATTTGGCCGGTTCCCTCGCATTTATGGTTGGAAAATAACAATCGGATTCTCCTGATTTCCAACCATGCTCTGCACAGCAGACCTGAAACAGCGTGACAGCGCCTCCGTGCCGCGCAAGATTGGCGGGAGGGAAGAGGAGGGGACCAGAGACATGCCCGTCGTGCTCTGCTTCGGCGACAGCAACACCCATGGCACCATGCCGATCCGGCAACTCGGCCGGTCCGAGCGGCACCCGCACGGCAGCCGCTGGCCCGACGTGATGGCCGAAGCGCTGGACGGCGGCACGCAGGTGATCGCCGAGGGGCTGCCCGGCCGCACCACCGTCCATGACGACCCGGTCGACGGCGGCTGCCGCAACGGCATCGCGGTGCTGCCCGCGCTCCTGCACAGCCACAAGCCCCTCGACCTGATGGTGGTGCTGCTGGGCACCAACGATCTCAAATCGCGCTTTTCCGTCAACGCCTACGAGATCGCCCGCTCGGTCGAACGCATCTGCCTGCTGGCGCGGGCCGAGGGCGTGGTGGCCGACCTGATGATCGTGGCGCCGGTGCCGGTGACCGAATCCGGGCTTCTGGACAACACTTTCGCCGGCGCCGAGGCGCGGCAGGCGGGCCTTGCCGACCACCTGCGCGAGACCGCCGACCGGATGGCCACCGGCTTCGTTGACGCGGGCCAGCACATCGCGGTCTCGCCTGTCGATGGCGTGCATTGGGAGGCCGACGCGCACCGGAAATTCGGCGCGGTTATGGCCAAGGCCGTCGCGGCCCGTCTCGCCTTGTGAGCCCCATGCCCCGCACCGCTGCGATCCTTGGCGCCGGCACGCTCGGCGCCGGCTGGGTCGCGCGCTTCGCCCTGATGGGCTGGACCGTGCGCGTCTTCGATCCCGACGATGCCGCCATGGACCGGGTCGCGGCGGCGCTGACCCGCGCCCGCGCCAGCCTGCCCGCGCTCTATGATGTCGCGCTGCCGCCCGAGGGCAGGGTGACGCGCGCGGCGACGATCTCCGAAGCCGTGACCGGTGCCGACTGGATTCAGGACGGCACGCCCGACCGAACGGAGCTGAAACGCAAGCTGTTTCAAGCGGTTCAGGCCTGTTCTTCACGTGACGCGATCCTCGCCTCCTCCTGCACGACCCTGACGCTGCGCGAGCTGCAAACCTGCGCCACGCGCTCCAACCAGATCCTCCGCCTGCGCCCGGTCGACCCGGTCTACCTGATCCCCGAGGTGCTGCTGGAGGGGAGCGCCCCCGCGCAGATCGCCCGCGCGACGGCGCTCCTCGCGGGTCTCGGCATGGCCCCCGCCGCCGCCTCGTCCGCCGCCGCGCTGGTCGCAACGGCGGGTGGCTCGACCCTCGCCGACCGGGACGACAGGCTGGTCGCCCTCCTGCGCGCCCTCAGGCCCGGCAAGGCGCCTCTTGTCGCCCCGATCCTTGCCCACGAGGCCACGATCTCGCCGGCAGCGCCCGACCCCGATGCGCCCGCGCCGCCGGTGACGCTGGACCGGCAGGTGCCGGTCACATGGGTCGATGCCAACGGCCACATGAACGAGGCGCGCTATCTCACCGCCTTTTCCGACGCCACCGACCGTCTGCTGCTCTGGGCCGGGATGGACGCCGACTGCATCGAGGCCGGAGATTCCGTCTTCACGGTCGAGACCCATGTCCGCCACCTCGCCGAGGTGCAGATCGGTGAACGCATCCGCGTCACGACGCAGGTGATACAGGGCGGCGGGCGCAAGCTGCATGTCTGGCACGCGCTGTCGGTGGGCGACACGCTCTGCGCCACCGGCGAGCAACTGCTGCTGCATGTCGACCTCGCCACCCGACGCTCCGCCATGCCGCCCGCCGGCATCGCCGCATGGCTCGCCCGCATTGCGAAGGCGCACGAGACGCTGCCACGGCCCGAGGGGCTGGGCCGTCACGTCGGTCAGCGCCCCTAGCGCACCAGCGCGCGCATCCCCTCGAGGTGGCGCGGGATGTCGCGCGCCGAGACCTGCGCCTCGCGCACCAGCCAGTCGAAATGTCGCGTCACCGTGCGCACCCGGTCGCGGTCGCGAAAGGCGATGTAGTGCCGGCCAAGGTAGATCACCGCCATCTTGGGTCCGAACACCGTCACCGGCGCCGACCAGACGCGCCGCGCGTCGTAGAGGAAGATCCGCACAGAGGGGTAGAACTGGTCGTAGATTTCCGACAGCCAGTCGATCTGCTCCAGCCGCACACTGGCCTCCAGCCCGGCGTAGTAGCCTTCGCCACGGGCGAAGCTTTCCAGCTCGTGCACCGCCATCGCCATCTCGTAGTCGCCCTCGGTCAGGCGCATCCAGTCCAGCCGCTCGGCCGCCGCCTCGATCGCCGCATCGGGCCGCCGATGGGTGAGCGGCGCGTATTCCCAGCGCAGCACCGCATTGGTCTTCAGCATGTCGGGCAGGGTCGCGGGAACGTGGCGGATCTTGTAGCCCTCGGCCTCGCGGTGCCAGGCAAAGATCTGGTCGTCGAGGCCGGTGGCCCTCCCGGTTTCCGAGATCGACAGCGAACTGTCCAGCAGCGCACCCGCCTGCTCCGGCCGATCCGTCAACCCCAGCAGCCAGTCGGCGGAGACATCCAGCGCCAGCGCGCAGGCCGCCACGACATGCCCGCCCGGCATCCGCGTCTCGCCCTCGGCCAGCATCTGCGTCACGCTGGAGCGGTCGGCGTTGATGGCGCGCGCCAGCCCCGCGCGGCTGAGCCCCGAGATCACCAGCGCGGTCCCCAACCGCTCTCGGAACGTGGCGGCGACCCTGCGTTTGTCGTGGATTGGCAACATCGTTCACAATTCCAAACAACGTTGAGTTTCCGTGTAGAAAACCCGGACTGCCGCCAAAACGCAAGCTGTCATATTCCTGAGACAAAGGGGCGCTGAAGCCCCGTTTGGGCAAAATGGGGACAGTATGCGGGTCGAATGGCCTACGTTCGCGCTGATCTGCGCGACTTATGCGGCGTTGCTGGTGTGTCTTTTCCTGCTTCCGGGGCTGAGTATCGCCCTCGCGATCCTCGCGCTGATCCCGGTGATCGCACTGCAGGCCTCGCTCCAGCACGAGGTGATCCATGGCCACCCGTTTTCCGAGCGCAAGCTGGGCGAGGCGCTGGTCTTTCCCTCGCTGAACCTCGCCATTCCCTACCTGCGGTTCCGCGACACCCATCTTGAGCACCATATGGACGCGACGCTCACCGACCCCTACGAGGACCCGGAGTCGAATTACCTCGACCCCGCCGTCTGGTCACGCCTGCCGCGCTGGGTGCAGCGCCTGCTCACCGCGAACAACACGCTGCTGGGCCGGATGGCGCTGGGCCCCGCGATTGGGCAGGTGGCGTTCATGGCGGGCGATTGGCGCGCGATCGTAGCGGGCGACCGGTGCGTGCTGCGCGCCTGGGTCTGGCATCTGCCGGCAGTCGTGCTCATCGTCGCCCTCGTCATCGCGTCGCCGCTGCCGGTCTGGGCCTATATCGTCGCCTGCTACGGCGGGCTGTCGCTGCTAAAGATCCGCACCTTCCTCGAGCATCAGGCGCATGAGCGGGCGCGGGGCCGCACCGTCATCATTGAGGATCGCGGGCCGCTGGCCTTCCTCTTCCTCAACAACAACCTGCACGTGGTCCACCACATGCACCCCAAGCTGCCCTGGTACCGGCTGCCGCGGATCTACTTCAACAATCGCGAGGCCTACCTGTCGCGCAACGCCGGCTACAGCTACCGCAGCTATGCCGAGATCTTCCGTCGCCACCTGCTGCGCGCGAAGGACCCGGTGCCCCATCCGCTGTATCCCCCGCACTAGCCCGCGCGACAGAAACAGATTGCAGGCAGGGGACTTGCGGCGCATGTGACGGCGCATGCCGCTCTGGATACCCGTCACGCTCTTTGCCGCCTTCATGCAGAACCTGCGGTTCCTGCTGCAACGGCATCTCAAGGTCACAACGCTCAGCACCATGGGCGCGACCTGGGCGCGGTTTGCCTTTGCCATGCCGCTGGTCGCGCTGGCGCTCGGCGGCTGGATGGTCCTGACGGGCCAATCGCTGCCCGCCGCAACGCCTGCCTTCTGGGCCTATGCCGTCACCGGGGCGCTGGGACAGATGCTGGCCACCGCCTGCGTCGTGGCGCTGTTCGGGCGGCGCAATTTCGCGGTCGGCGTGACGCTCGCCAAGACCGAGGTGATCCTGACCGCGATCCTCGGCCTGATCCTGCTGGGCGAGGCGGTGTCGGGCCCCGTCCTCGTCGCCATCGGGGTCGGCTTTTTCGGGGTCATCTTGCTGTCGGACCCGCCCAAGGGGCTGGTCGCGCTCAGCTGGCGGGCGCGGCTCTTCAACCCGGCCTCGGGCTACGGTCTGCTGTCGGGCCTCCTCTTCGGCGTGTCGGCAGTATGCTACCGCGGCGCGACGCTCAGCCTTGAGGGCGGGGACGAGGTGTTGCGCGCCGCCGTGGCGCTCTTGGTCGCGACGATGGTGCAGACGGCGACGCTCGGCCCCTGGCTCGCCTGGCGCGAGGCGGGGCAGATCACCCGCGTCCTCGCGTCCTGGCGGGTATCGGGCCTTGTCGGTCTCACCTCGACGATGGGCTCGCTGGCCTGGTTCACCGCCTTCGCCCTGCAAACCGCCGCCTACGTGAAGGCGCTGGGCCAGATCGAGCTGATCTTCACCTTCCTCTTCTCGATCTTCTGGTTGCGCGAACGATCCTCCGCGACCGAGATTGCCGGGGCGGTGCTGCTTGTGGTTTCACTCATGCTGATCTTCCTGGGAGCCCTCACATGATCGCCATAGCACTCGCCATCGCGCCGATCTTTTTGCTGATCGTGACGGGCTACGCGCTCAGGCGCGGCGGCATCCCGTCGGAGGAATTCTGGACGCTGAACGACCGGCTGGTCTATTTCGTGCTGATGCCGGCGCTGTTCTTCGTGCGCATTTCCGAGGCCGACCTGTCGGACCCGGATCTGATCCCCTACGGTGCGACGCTCTACGCCGGGTTCTTCACCGCGATCATCGCGGGGACCGCGATGGCGCTGGTCCTGCGCTACGGCGCGCCGCAGGCGACCTCGATCCTGCAAGGGGCGGGGCGCTTCAACACCTTCATCGCGCTCGCCGTGGCCGAGGCGCTTTACGGTCTGCCGGCGCTGCAACTGGCCGTGCTGGGCGCGGCGCTGCTGGTGCCGGTGGTGAACCTGACGGTGGTGGGCCTCTTCTCGGTCCTGCTGCCGCGGCCGGGCAGCTCGGTGCTGCTGAGTGCCGCGAAAAGCCTCGCAACCAACCCGCTGATCCTGTCGATTCTAGCCGCCGCGATCGTGAACCGGCTCGGCTGGGCGCCGATCCCGGTGGTGCAGGAAACACTGAGCGTGCTGGGGCAGGCGGCGCTGCCGATCATGCTGCTCTGCGTCGGCGCGAGCCTCAAGCTGCGCGGGCTCCACGCCGATGCACTGCCGATGGCGCTGGCGGCCGTGGGCAAGCTGGTGGTGTTTCCCGCCGTCATCCTGGTGCTGGCGCTGATCCTCGGCCTGCCGCCTGTCACCGCGCAGGTGGCGCTGATCTACGGCGCGCTGCCCACGGGTGTCGCCGCCTACACGCTGGCCCGCCAACTGGGCGGTGATGCACCGCTGATGGCGGCGATGATCACGGTGCAGACGCTGCTGGCCTTCGCGGTCATGCCGCTGTGGCTCACGCTCGGGGCACGGGTGTTCGGGCTATAGCCGCGAGAACCGGCTGACCTGGGTCCGGTTGTCGAAGAACGGCACGCCGGGCGCATTGCGCCCCTCCAGCCGGGCGGCAAGTTCGGCCAGCACCACCTCGGTGATGAACGGCATGTCGAAGCCGCGCACCTCGTCGAGAGGGATCCATTGCAGCACGCCCAGTTCCTCCTCGGCGCGGCCGAAATCGTCGGGATCGTTGCGCAGGTGGTCCGCCATCACCAGGAAAAACCGCGCGTCGAACCGGCGCGGCCGGCCCGGCGGCGTGATCGCGCGGAAGAAGAAGGTCAGGTCCTTGCCGTCGGGAAGATGCCCGGTGCCGAGGTAGCCGCGCCAGCCCTGCGGCTTTTCCATCTCATCCGCGCGCGGGTCGAGATCGCCGATCAGCAAACCGGTCTCCTCCCACAGCTCGCGGGTGGCGGCGGCGATCAGCGGCTCGGGCGCAAGATCGCTGTCATGGGCCAATGCCGCGGTGCAGGCGGGCGTAGCCGGGGCGGCCAGCGGGATCGTCGCATCGACCGCATCGACCGCACCGCCCGGAAACACGAATTTCGACGGCATGAAGGCGGCGGTGTCGCCGCGCTGGCCCATCAGCACGCGCGGCCGCGTGTCGGCATCGCGCAGCACGATCACCGTGGCGGCATTCCGGACGGCGGTCTTGTCCACTAGAATCCGTGCATCCGCTTGGCCCATTGTATCCCCACGATCATGCCCTTGAAGCGCGGCAGAAGGTAGAGGGCCATGGCGATGACGCCAACCGAAAACGTCCCCGCCATCACCCAGGGGCTGGGCTGGAACGTCTCGTAGGTGACAAGCTGCAGCGTGCCCATGACCTTGGCCGTCAGCAGGATCGACAGGTAGGCCGGCCCGTCATCGGCCCGCGCATGGCTCAGATCCTCGCCGCAGGCGGGGCATTCCGCACTCAGCTTGAGATAGCCGTCGAACAGGTGCCCCTCGCCACAATTCGGGCAGCGGCGGACAAGCCCGCGGCGCAGCGCTGGGCCCATCGGGCGGTCGGGCCGGACGGCCGGGTCGGCCATGATTTCGGTGCGGAGGGGGATGTCGAGATCGCTCATGCACCCGTAGATGGAGCGCCGCGCCGCCCCTGTCCAGAGACCTGACGCCGCGCCCCGACAAGATTTCTGCGACGGAACCCCGCCGCCCCTGCGTGGAACGGGTCAGACAAGGCAGACAACAGGAGAAATGCTCATGTCCATGTTCAAGGCAAGTGTTCTGGCCATCCTGATCCCGATGGCCCTCGCCGCGCCCGCACTGGCGCAACAGGGCCCCGGCAATGGCCCGCGCGGCGGTGGTATCGGCGGCGGCTTCGGCCCGCAGATGCTGTTTTCCGAGATGGATCTCGACGGCAACGGCGCGGTGACGCTGGAAGAGATGCAAAACGCCACCCAAAGCCGCTTCGCCAACGCCGATACCGATGGCGACGGGCTGCTCAGCCGGGACGAGATGCTCGCCCAGGCCATGACCCGCGCCGAGACCGCAGTTGATCTGATGCTGGAGAATGCCGACAGCGATGGCGACGGTGCGCTCAGCCAGGCCGAGATCGACGCCATGCGCGCCGCCCGCCGGACGGCGGGGATGGAGCGCATGTTCGCCCGCGTCGACGCCGATGGCGACGGTCAGGTGACTCAGGCCGAGATGGACCAGATGATGCAGCGCTTCGGCGAGCGTCGCGGCGACCGCGGCGATCGTCACGGCTGGGGCCACGGTTTCTGGCGCAACTGAGACGCGCCTGTGGGATGCGCGCCGCAGGTCAGGTCGGCGCGCATCCCGTCTTTCGCGCTTCCGAAGGGGACGGTAGTCATAGGCATGTCGCAGGATCTGCCCGCGGTTTCCCGGCTCTCCGATGGGGCGCTGATGGTCCTCTTCGCCAATGGCGATCCGGGGGCGGCGCGGGCCTTGACGACACGGCTTCTGCCGCGCGCGCTCAGCCACGCCGCCCGCGTGCTGGGCGACCGGGCCGAGGCCGAGGATGTGGCGCAGGAGGCGATGATGCGGCTCTGGAAGGCGGCGCGCGACTGGCGACAGGACGGCGGCGCGGAGCCGGCGACCTGGCTCTACCGCGTGGTCGCGAACCTCTGCGTCGACCGGCTGCGCCGGGCGCGGCGGTTGGACCCGCTCGACGATCCCGACGCGGCAGCAGATAGCACGCCGGGCGTCGAGGCCCGGATGGTCGAGACCGAGAGGATGGCGGCGCTGGATGCGGCGCTGGCCAACCTGCCGGAACGGCAGCGCCAGGCGGTGGTGCTGCGCCATATCGAGGGGCTGTCGAACCCCGAGATCGCGATGATACTGGATGTGGGCGTGGAGGCTGTCGAAAGCCTCACCGCCCGTGGCAAGCGCGCGCTGGGCGCGGTGCTGGCCGGCAGGAAGGAGGCGCTGGGTTATGATCGATGATCGAGACGATGCAGGGCTGGAGGCGCTGTTTCGCGCCGCGCGCGGGGCCGAGGCGCCGGGCGACGATCTTGTCGCGCGGGTGCTGGCCGATGCCGCCGAGGTGCAGGCAGAGCTGACCGCGGCCCCCGCGCCGCGCCCCCGTGCTGGCCGCGGCTGGCTCGGTGGCCTTGTGCAGACGATCGGCGGATGGCCGGCGGTCTCGGGCGTGACGTTGGCGGGCCTCGCCGGGCTGGCCATCGGGTTCTCGGCTCCGGACCTCGTGGACAGCTGGTCGGGCGGCCAGATCTGGACGCTGTCGGGTGGGGCAGGGACCATGCCCGAGATCGGCGCGCTCTGGGACGGCACATGGGAGGAGACTGGCGATGTCTGAACCGAACGGCGGGCAGGGGCCGCGCCCCGCAGGCGGGCGCGGCGTGAAGATCGCGCTGGGCCTGTCGCTGGCGGTGAACCTCCTGATCATCGGCCTTGTCGCGGGGGCGCTGATTGCGGTCGGCCCGCGCCGCGGTCCCGACGATGACCCGCGCCTGCGCACGTTGGGCCTTGGCCCCTTCGCCCTCGCCCTGTCGCGCGAGGACCGCGAGGAAGTGACCGGGCGGCTCGACCGCGAAGCGCTGAGGGGCGAGCGGCGGGAGCTTGGGGCAGGGCTGGTGCAATTGCGCGCGGCGCTTCTGGCCGAGCCCTTCGACCGTGCGTCTGCCGAGGCGGCGCTGGCGCAATCGCGCAACGCCACCGCGGCGGTGCAGGGCTACGGTCACACGGCGCTTCTGGACCAGATCGAGACAATGAGCGCGGAGGACCGGCGCGAACTGGCCGAGCGGCTGGGCCGCGTCCTGCACCGGATGGGTGGGCGCGACCGGGGGGACAGGGACAGGGACGGCGACCGCTGAGCGGTCAGGCGACCGGCAGCGGCGACAGCGTCACCTGATCGCGGCCATGCGCCTTGGCGCCGTAGAGCGCGGCATCGGCGCGGTCGAGCAGGCTTTGCGCCGTTTCCGCCATGCCCGGCGCAGCCAGCGCGATGCCGACGCTCAGCGTGATCGCCAAGGGCGGCGTGTCACCCCCCACGGCAAAGCTGTGGTCGGCAATGGCGGCGCGCAATTGCTCGGCCCGCGCCAGCGCCGTCGCGCTGTCGCTGTCGGGCAAGGCGACGAGGAATTCCTCCCCCCCGATCCGCGCCAGCAGGTCGCCCGCCCGCACCTGCGCGCGCAGCCGCCGCGCCACGAGGTCGAGCACCTGGTCGCCGGCGAAATGGCCGTGGGTGTCGTTCACCTGCTTGAAATGGTCGATGTCGAGCAGCATCACCGCCAGCCGACGCCCCGAGCGCGCCAGCATCTGTTCGAGCTGGAACATGCCGTAGCGGCGGTTGTGCAGCCCGGTCAGGCTGTCGGTCACGGCCATGTCGAGCCCCGCCTTCAGCGAGGCGCGCAGCCGGTCAGCCTGCCGCTTGCGGCCAAGCTGGGCGCGGATGCGGATCGCGAGTTCCTGCGCGTCGAACGGATCGTAGAGGATGTCATGCGCCCCGAGGTCGAGCGCAATGGCGGCGCGTTCGCTATCACCCTGCGGCAGGATCATCACCGTGGCCGCATTGCGCGTGCCCGGTCGCGAGCGCAGGTCGGACAGCAGGCGAAGCCCCTCGTTACGGTGCGCGAGGTCGGCGGCGATCACGAAGACATCGGGCGCATCGTCGTCATCGGTCCCGAAACTGCCCAGCGCCGCGTCGCGCGGCAGGATCGACACCGCGCCGCCCACGCGGTCGTCGAGCACCGTCTTCCACAGCACCGCCCCCTTGGGCCCCGAGGCGATCAGCGCGATATGGCCCGGCTTCTCCTTGCCGGTGAACCCCGCCGCGGCCTCGGCAAAGCCGAGCGCCGGCTCGCCCCGCTGCTTCAGCTCTCGGGCGGTGTCGCGCGCGCGCAAAAGCGAGCGCACCCGCGCCAGCAGCGTCACCTCGTCCACCGGCTTGGTCAGGAAATCGTCGGCCCCGGCCTCCAGCCCCGCCATCTTGCTGTCGCGGTCGGCCAGCGCGGTGATCAGGATCACGGGAATGTCGGCGGTCTCGGGCTGCGCCTTGAGCCTGCGGCACACCTCCAGCCCCGACATGTCGGGCATCACCACGTCGAGCAGGATCAGGTCGGGCGGGTTGGCGCGGGCGGCATCAAGGGCCGCGGTGCCGCAATCGGCCTGGTCGACGGCATAGCAGGCGGTCGCCAGCTTCACCTTCATGACGATGCGGTTCGTGGCCACGTCGTCGACAACCAGAATTCGCCCTGTCATGCGCGCCTCGTTAAGGATACTCGTCTGTCCGTCCGACGGGTCGTTGCGGGGGACTGTGCGACGGTTTTGGCCCTGAATGGTTAACAAAGTCTTTAGCCGATGAGCGGTACTTGGGGATGAATCAAGAATTGGCGGAAATCCGCGCGGTCGGCGTGCTGGGCTGGCTCGCCGGCCAGGAAGAGCTGTTCCCGGTGTTCCTCGGCGCGACCGGTACCTCCGAGGCCGACCTGCGCAGCCGTGCCGGCGAGGCGGAGTTCCTGGCCGCGGTCATGGATTTCCTGATGAACGATGACGCCTGGGTGATCGACTGCGCCACGGCGCTGGGCTGGCGCCCCGAGGAGGTGCTGCAGATCCGCGCCGCGCTGCCCGGCGGCGACCTGCCGCACTGGACCTGAGCGGGCGCGGGACGCGGCTCAGGACAACTCGTCGGCCGAGAGTTTCGCCAGCAGCGCCTTGAGCGTTTCCAGTTCCGCCATCGTCAGCTTGTGATGGAAATAGACCGAGGCCGCGCGGCAGATCGGCAGCGCCGCGTCGAACTGGGCTTGGCCCAATTCGGTCAGCCGCACCTCTGTGGTGCGCCGGTCGTCGCGCCCCATCTCCCGCATGATCAGCCCGTCGTTTTCCAACTGACGCAGCGCGCGCGAAGTGGCTGTCCGGTCGATCCCGACGAAATTCGCGATGTCCGACGGGTTCTTCTTGCCGTCTTCGGCGACCGCGACGAGCACGCACCAGCCGACCCGAGTGAGCCCGAAGCGCCGCAGGTCATCCTCCACCCGCCGCTCGAGGATCCGGGCGGTCCGGGTGATCTGGTGGCCCACGCTGTCTCGCAGGCTGTATTTTTTTGTGGTGCCGTCCATCGTGATCTCGCGGTATAGAGCGAAAAAGTCATCGTGTCATGCCGATATAGCTCTAGTGCGAACTTTTGGAAACCAGACAATCAAGGGTTGTGCCATTGCCGGGTAGACACACGGGCCTCCTGTTCGACAAGGACGGCACCTTGTTCGATTTCCACCAGAGCTGGTCGGCCTGGGCCCACAGCCTCATCGACACGCTGACGGAGGGCGTCGCGACACGTCGCGACGCCTTGGCGCGCGCGCTGGAATACGACTACGACCGCAGGGCCTTTCACCCCGGCGCCTTGTCGGTGTCGGGCACCGTCCGCGAACAGGCCGAAATCCTCGCGCCGGTGCTGCCGCATTGGACGACCGACCGGATCGAGGCGTTTCTCAAGCGCGCCGCCGCCACCGCCCTCATGGTGCCCGCAACCCCGCTGGTGCCGCTGCTCGACCGGCTCCGGGCCGACGGGCTGCGCCTGGGCGTGGCCACGAACGATGCCGAATCCGCCGCGCGGAAACACCTGGAAGGCGCCGAGATCCTCGAAAAATTCGACTACATCGTCGGCTACGACTCAGGCCATGGCGCCAAGCCCGAACCCGGCATGTGCGCGGCATTCGCCACCACGCTCGACCTCGACCCCGCGGCTTGCGTGATGATCGGCGACAGCCTGCACGACCTCGTCGCCGGGCGCGGGGCAGGGATGGCGACGGTGGCGGTGCTGACCGGTCTGGCGGACGCCGACGAGCTTGGTCCGCATGCCGACGTGGTTCTGCCCGACATCTCCGCCTTGCCCGGCTGGCTCGCCACGCAGGTCTGACGAACGGGCCCGCACGTCGCGGAAATGCGACCTCGGGCGTCGGATACGGGCAACACGCGCCGGGACCGATGCGCGAGGCTGGACCCCGACCCGCGCGCCCCGGCCTGTGCCGGGACTGCCCAAGGAACGCCCCCGATGACCGACACCCCCGATGTTACCGCCCCTGCCAAGCGCCGCCGCACCGGCGGCCGCGCCGGCCATTCCGCCCGTGCCGGCCATCATGTCATCGACCAGATGCCCTGGCGCGTGCCGGTAAACACCGACCGCCCGACGGAACCGCTGCCCGAGGAGGGGGTGCGCGCGATCCACGACGGCGCGATGCGGGTGCTGTCCGAGATCGGGATCGAGTTCCTGAACGACGAGGCGCTGGGCCACCTGAAGGCCGCCGGCTGCAAGGTCGAGGGGCAGACCGCGCGGTTCGACCGCGCATTCGTGGAGGAGATGGTGGCCAAGGCCCCGCCCTCCTTCACCCTCACCCCGCGCAATCTCGACCGGCGCATCACCATCGGCGACGGCCACATCGTCTTCGGCAACGTCTCCTCGCCGCCCAATGCCTGGGACCTGGTGCGCGGCAAGCGCCCCGGCGACATGGAGACCTACCGCGAGTTCATCAAGCTGACGCAGTATTTCAACTGCATCCACTTCGCCGGCGGCTACCCGGTGGAGCCGATCGACATCCACCCCGGCGTCCGTCACCTCGATTGTCTCTACGAAAAGCTGATCCTGACCGACAAGGTGGTGCACGCCTATTCGCTAGGCCCCGAACGGGTCGAGGACGTGATGGAGATGGTGCGCATCGCGGGCGGGCTGACCCATGCGGAGTTCGACGCCACGCCGCGCATGTATACCAACATCAACTCCGTCAGCCCGCTGAAGCACGACTTCCCGATGCTCGACGGCGCGATGCGCCTCGCGCGGCGCGGGCAGCCGGTGGTGGTGACGCCCTTCACGCTCGCGGGCGCGATGGCGCCGGTGACGCTGTCGGGCGCGGTGATGCTGTCCATCGCCGAGGCGCTGGCGGCGATCGCGCTCCTGCAATGGATCGCGCCCGGCTGCCCGGTCGCGATCGGCACCTTCACCTCCAACGTCGACATGAAATCGGGTGCGCCCGCCTTCGGCACGCCGGAATACATCCGGGCCACCCAGATGACGGGGCAGATGGCACGGTTCTACGGCCTGCCGCTGCGGTCCTCGGGCGTCTGTGCGGCCAACGTGCCCGACGCGCAGGCGATGTGGGAGACGATGAATTCGCTCTGGGCCGCCGTCCAGTCGGGCACCAACATGGTCTACCACGCCGCCGGATGGCTCGAGGGCGGGCTGGTGGCGTCACCCGAGAAATTCGTGATGGATTGCGAGGTGTTGCAGCAGTTCCAGCGTTATTTCGAGCCGCAGCTTCTGGGCACCACCGAGGTGGACCTTGCCATCGACACCATCGCCGAGGTCGGCGCGGGCGGGCATTTTTTCGGCTGCCAGCACACCCAGGACCGCTACCAGGAGGCGTTCTACGGACCGTTCCTGTCGGACTGGCGCAACTTCGAGGCGTGGCAATCGGCCGGCGCGCTCTGGACCGCCGAACGCGCGCACGGCATCTACAAGCGCATCGTGGCCGAGTTCGAGCCGCCCGAGATGGACGTCGCGATCCAGGAGGAGCTTGCGTCCTTCGTCGCCCGCCGCAAATCCGAAGGCGGCGCGCCCACCGATTTCTGAGCCCCCTCACGCCTCTGCAAATGCCTTGATATCGCCCCGGTTGCGAAAGGCTTCGTTTACGTATGGCCTCCTACTCTGCCCCATGCCGGGCGCATGTGGTGCCCGGCCGCAAGGATGAGGCAGGGCCGATGCACGGCATGGTCAACCGCGCCCTGCAGGGCTTCTTGATGACGACCTACGGCGACGAGGTCTGGGCCGAGGTGCGCAGCCAGGCGGGCCTGCCCTTCGCCGATTTCGAGGCGATGCTCGACTACCCCGATCCGATGACGCTGGCCTGTTTCCAGGCCGCCTGCCAGGTACTGCACAAGCCGCCGAACGCGCTGCTCGAGGACGTGGGCACATGGCTGGTGACCGATGAACACCTCGAGCCGCTGCGCCGGCTGATGCGGTTCTCGGGCACCAGCTTTCTCGATTTTCTCCATTCTCTCGAGGAACTTGCGGATCGTGGCAGGCTGGCCGTGCCCGACCTCGACATGCCGGTGATCGAGCTCGACCAGATCGACGCGGTGAGTTTCCGCATCCGCGCGCGCTGGACGTTGCCGGGGATCGGGCCGATCCTGATGGGATGCCTGCGCGCGATGGCCGACGATTACGGCGCGCTGGCGTTCCTGCGCCTCGGCGGCGTCGAGAACGGTGTGGAATGTCTGGATGTCCGCCTGCTCGACACCGCGTTTTCCGAAGGGCGCAGCTTCGCGCTCGGGCGGGTCATCGCATGACCGGCCTGCCCCCCAGCCTCAGCCGGGTGATCGGCCTGTCGGGCGGCGCGCTCGACGTGCTGATGCCGATGCATCTCTGGGCCGATCCCGACGGCCGTGTGGTGCAGGCTGGCCCGACGCTGGAAAAGATGGCGCGGCGCGGCGACCTGACCGGTCTGCCGATCTTTCGCCTGCTCGAGTTTCGCCGCCCGTCCCGCGTCGACGGGGTGCAGGCGTTGATGGCGCTGGCGGGTCAGCGGATCGGGCTGGTGCTGCGCAGTGCCCCGCACCTGCCGCTCCGCGGTGCGCTGACCACGCTGCCCGAGGGCACCGGCCTGATCCTCGACATCTCGCTGGGCCTGTCCTTCGCCCGCGCGGTGTCGGAATTCGGGCTGACGCTGAACAATTTCTCGCCCTGCGACCAGACGATCGAGCTTTTGTATCTGCACGAGGCGAACACCTCGACCATGGCGCTGTCGCGGCACCTGTCGAAGCGGCTGCAGGCTGCGCGCGCCGCCGCCGAGGCGCAGGCGCTGACCGACCCGCTGACCGGGCTCGCCAACCGCCGCGCGATGGATGCCGAGATCGCCCGCTGCCTCGACGATCCGGCCGAGGCGTTCGGGCTGCTGCACATCGACCTCGACCATTTCAAGCAGGTGAACGATACGCTCGGCCATGCCGCGGGCGACGCGGTGCTGGAACGGGTCGGCGCGGTGCTGCGCCAGCAGCTGCGCCACGCCGACCTGGCCGGGCGCGTGGGCGGCGACGAGTTTCTGGTGATCCTGCGCGACTGCGAGGGGACGGCGGAGCTGGACCGCGTCGCCGCCCGCATCATCGCCGCGATCGAGGAGCCGGTGCCGTTCAAGGGGCAGGCCTGCCACGTCTCGGCCTCGGTCGGGCTGGCCGCCAGCGTGGATTATGCCGTGCGGCCCGGCCCCGACCGGCTTCTCGCCGACACCGATGCGGCGCTCTATGCCGCCAAGCGCGCCGGGCGCGGGCGTGCGGCCCGCCATGTGCCCGGCGCCCTGCCGGACGGGTGCCGCGCCGGCGATCCGAAGGCATTGCCACCCGTCGTCGCGGGGGATTGAGACGGCCTGCCGCGGGCCTACCTTGATGGCATCGAGCCCGGACCATGCCATGACCGACCGCCCCGATCCCCGATCCCGTCCCGTTCCCGCGGGCCGCTTCGCCCGCGCGCGCGGGATGGGCGGGCTTGCGACCGGGCTCGCCGGCGGCGTGGCGCTGGGCGGCGCGCAGGCGCTGATGCGGGGCGAGCGGCCGCGCCTGTCGCAGCTGGTGATGACCCCTGCCAACATCACCCGCATCGCCGACCGCCTGTCGGAAATGCGCGGCGCGGCGATGAAGCTGGGCCAGCTCCTGTCGATGGAGGCGGGCGACATGCTGCCGCCCGAGATGGAGCTGATTCTCGCGCGCCTCAGGTCCGAGGCGCATGTGATGCCGCCGAAGCAGTTGAAGCAGGTGCTTCAGGACGCCTACGGCGCAGAGTTCCGGCAACTTTTCCGCAGCTTCGACACGCGGCCGCTCGCTGCCGCCTCGATCGGGCAGGTGCACCGCGCCCTCACGCCCGAGGGGCAGGCGCTCGCGGTCAAGCTGCAATACCCCGGCGTGAAGGGGGCCATCGACAGTGACCTCGACAACGCCGCCGCGCTGATCCGCTGGTCGGGTCTCTGGCCGCCGGAGCTGGACCTGCGCCCGCTCATGGCCGAGGCCCGCGCGCAACTGCACGAAGAAGCCGACTACGCCCGCGAGGGCGCGGCACTGGCGCGTTTCGGCACGTTGCTGGCGGATGACGCGCTGTTCATCGTGCCGAGCCTCGACGCCACCCGCACGCGGGACGCGGCGCTGGCGATGTGCTTCGAGCCGTCCGAGCCGATCGAGGTGCTGGCCAGGGCCGAGCCGGGCCTCCGCGACGCGGCCGTCACCGGGTTGCTAGACCTGACGCTGCGCGAGTTGTTCGATTTCCGCCTGATGCAGACCGACCCGAATTTCGCCAACTATCGCTGGCGGCCCGACACGCGCCAGGTCGTTCTGTTGGATTTCGGCGCCACCCGCGAGATCTCGCAGGAGGTCTCGGACGGCTACCGCGGACTGCTGCGTGCCGGGCTGGATGGCGACCGCGACGCCACCTACGCCGCGCTGGAGCGCATCGGCTTCATCAAGCAGGGCCTCGGCGAGGCGCACCGCCAGACCATCCTCGACATGGCCGAGATGGGCTTTGCGCTTCTGCGCGGGCCGCAGCCTTTCGACTTTCGCGACAGCGATTTCACCGACCGCATGCGCCGGCGCGGCATGGAAATTGGCGGCGAGCGCGAGCTGTGGCACCTGCCGCCCGCCGAGACGCTATTTTTGCAACGCAAGATCGGCGGCCTCTACCTGCTCGCGACGCGGCTGGGGGCCAAGGTCGACCTCGCGGCGCTGGCGCGGCGCTTCGTCTAGAGCGTGTCGCGCCAGATCGAATTCCCGATCCGCGGCGAACGCGTTGTGCTTTGCAAACGCTGCCTCGCCCCGGATCGGGAATACACGGGTCAAATCGGGCGCGACAAACTTTAGGCCAGCGCGGCGACGATCGCGTCCAGCCCGTCGGTCAGTGCGGCGGGGCCGGGCTGCAGGATCAGCGGCGATTTGATCTCGGTGATGCGCCCGTCGCGCACCGCCGGGATCGCCTCCCACCCGGGGCGGCTGGCGATGCGGTCCACCCGCACTTTTTTGCCGCACCAGGACGCAAGGATCACGTCGGGCGCGCGCGCCAGCACCGCCTCGGCCGTCACGATCCGGCCTTGCGCGCCCTGCGCGCGGGCCAGTTCCGGGAACGCGTCGTCGCCGCCCGCCACGCCGATCAGCTCCGACACCCAGGCAAGTCCCGAGATCATCGGATCGTCCCACTCCTCGAAATAGACCACGGGCCGGGGAGCGTTGCGCGCGGCCGCGCGGTCGGCGACCTGCGCCAGCCGCCGCTCGTAGTGATCGACCAGCCGCGCGGCGCGCTTCGATTGCCCGACCGTCGCGCCGAGATGGCGGATCATCGCAAGGATCCCAGCGATATCGCGCTGGTTGTAGGCCATCACCGTGATGCCGGCCCGGATCAGCCCCGCCGCGATCTCGGCCTGCAGGTCCGAAAAGGTGAGCACGAGGTCCGGCTCCAACGCGATGATCTTCGGCAGGTCGGCCGAGGTGAAGGCGCTGACCCGCGGTTTCTCGCGGCGCACGCGGGGCGGGCGCACGGCATAGCCGCTGACGCCCACGATCCGGTCCTCCTCGCCCAGCAGATAGAGCGTCTCGACCGTCTCCTCGGTCAGGCAGACGATGCGCTCGGGCGGGAACCGCTTCACAGCGACAACCGCCGCATGCGCGCGCCGCCCCGTCGACGGGGGTGAGGCAGGGACAGGTCGAGCGGCGAAAGCGGCGCCGTCAGCGAGGCGCGGAGCAGCGCGCAGAACTCGGCCACCGCCGGGTCCGTCGCCTCGAACGTGGCGGCGAGCCGCAACGCTCGCCGGGCCTCGGCCGGGTAGGGCGCGCCTGCGGGCAGGCCCGCCAGCCATTGCATGTAGCCAAGCTGTCCCAGCTCACGCGCGCGGGCGGGCGAGCCAGAGTGGAGTTGCAACTGGATCAGGGTTCTTTCGGTCAGCATCGTGCCCTCCGCACAAGGGGGCAGGGGCCGCTGACGGCAGGTGGGGGAGGTCACGGGGCCGGTCTGGTCGCATGTCTCGCACTCCTGCCCGGACGCCCCGCCCGGGATTACGGTTGTCGTGCGATGGCAGGTCTCCTGACTTGCGGGTCTGGGCTTGCCCGATCCTTCCCGGACCATTCTGGCCCAGTGGGTCTCTCGGGGTCGCTCGCCGCTCACAGTTGCGGGGGCAGTCGCGGGGTCACACCGCGTTCCCTTTTCAGACCGGACAGGCAGGCCGCCCGGTCACCATCGACCCTCATGTGGCGCGCTTTGGCTGCCCCGGTCAAGGGTCGTCGCAGCGCGGAGACGGTTCATTCGGCCGGTTCGGTCGGGTCGCGGCGGAACAGCAGCCGTTCGATGACGTAGACGAGGATCGCGGCGCCCACGGCCCCCACCAGCGCGATGGCCAGCAGGATGACCATGTCGACCGGACCGCCGATGTCGGACAGGTGCGAGCTGGTCATCACCATCACGAACCAGACCGCCAGCACCGCGCCCACCGGCATGAACAGTTGCGCGACGAGGAACTGCCGCATCCCCAGCGCCCGGTCGCGGATCAGGACGTAGACCCAGCCCAGCGTGACGACCACCGCGGCCACCACCAGGGACCAGAACAGGACCGAGCCGAACATCTCCTCGAAGACCGCGATCATGGTCTCGAATGTAAGTTCTTCCATCTTCTTTTCCTCCGTCCGGGGTCAGGCCTGGCCGCGTAGCATGGCGTTGTAGGTCGCCTTCAGCGCGACCTCCTTCATCAGCCAGCTGATCCACAGCTCTTCCAGCGGCGCGATCAGGCCGGGGAAGGAGGGCACGAGGTTGTTGTTGTAGTCGAACTCGATCAGCATCGCCCGGCCGATCCGGGTGATCATCGGGCACGACGTGTAGCCGTCGTAGGTCTCGGTCCCTTCGCGGCCCTCGAGGGCGGCGAGCAGGTGATCCTCGACCACCGGCAATTGCCATTTGACCGAGGCCGCGGTCTTGCCCTTGGGCACGCCCGCGACGTCACCCAGCGCCCAGACATTGGGGTAGCGGTTGTGGCGCAGCGTGTACTGGTCGCAATCGACCCAGCCCTGGTCGGTCCAGCGGTCGGCCCAGGCGAGGCCCGACTGAACCACGAATTCCGGCGCGCGCTGCGGCGGGATGACGTGGAGGTAGTCGTATTCCTCCTCGTGGGTGGCGCCGTCGGCGTCGGTGAAGCTGGCGATCTTGCGGTCGGTGTCGACGGCGCGCAACGTGCGGCCCATCCGGGTCTCGATCCCGCGGTCGCCGAACAGCATCCGCACCTTCTCGGCCACGATCGGCACCCCGAACAGCGACCCCTGCGGGGCGGCGTAGACGATTTCCGCGGTGCCGCGGTTGCCTGCGCGGCGCAGTCGGTCGTCGATCAGGAAGGTGTGCTTCAGCGGCGCGCCGGCGCATTTCATCTCGGTCTCGGGACGGGTGAAGACGCCGCGCCCGCCTTCCTCGACAAAGCGCGAGGCCGCCGTCCAGGTGCGCGCGGCGTAGTCCGGCCCGGCATAGAGCGCGCCGATCCCGTTCTCGCCCACCATGTCGAGCGAGAACCCCTCGATCGCGTCATGGTCCAGAATCAGGCCCGGCGCGATGATGAGGAAATCATAGTCCAGCGTCTCGCCGCCTTCGGTCGAGACCGTCTGCGCCTCGGCATCGACGGCGGCGACGTATTCGGTGATCAGCGTCACGCCCGAGGGCAGCCAGTCGGCGGTCTCGCTTACAACGTAGCTCTCGGGCTTCAGACCTGCGGCGACCAGCGACAGGCCGGGCTGGTAGAGATGCTGGGCGCGCGGGTCGATCAGCGTGATCTGCGCGCCATCCAGCCGGCGCACCAGCCGGTTGGCGAGTGCGGTGCCGGCGGCGCCTGCGCCGATGATGACGATGCGGGCATTGGTCGAAATGGCCTGGGCCGTGGCCTCGGTCCCCGGCAGGGCGGCCAGGGCCCCGCCGGCCGCGGCCAGCGCCAGGAAGGCGCGGCGGCTGGTAGTGATGTTGTCGGTCATGCGTGACTCCACAGGGGGACTGTTCGCTGTTCGCGCAGTCACGTTATGATCACTGTCAATTAGGGCATTTGATATGGATCAACCGGGGCTGCGGCATATTTGCATGCCACAGTGTACTGCGGCGTGCCCCTCAGCCCGCAGCGGCGCGGTGGTCGAGCAGGTGGGTCAGCCAGTCGGGGTCCATCTCGGGCACCGAGGACAGGAGCAGCTCGGTGTAGGGCGCGTGCGGCGGCGTGAACATCTCGGCCTTGGGGCCCTGTTCCACCACGCACCCGCGCTGCATCACCACCACGTCGTCGGCGATGGCGCGCACCGTCGCGAGATCGTGGGTGATGAACATGTAGGCGAGGCCGAATTCCTCCTGCAGCCGCGACAGGAGCTTCAGGATGCCCTCCTGCACGATCTGGTCGAGCGCCGATGTCACCTCGTCGCAGATGATGAGCCGCGGCTCGGCGGCCAGCGCCCGGGCGATGCCGATGCGCTGCTTCTGTCCGCCCGACAATTCGCCGGGCAGGCGGTCGATGTAGACGGCGGGGTCGAGCTCGATCAGGTGCAGCAGGTCCTTCACGCGGGTTTCCAGCGCGCGGCCCTTCAGCCCGAGGTACATCTGCGCCGGCCGCCCGATCAGCTCGCGCAGGCGCAGCTTGGGGTTCAGCGCGGTGTCGGCCATCTGGTAGATCATCTGGACCTGCCGCAACTGCTCGCGCGACCTGCCGCGCAGCGACGGGGGCAGGGGGGTGCCCTCGAACAGCACCGCGCCAGAACTGGGCGGCAACAGCCCGGTGATGACGCGGGCCGCGGTCGACTTGCCCGATCCGCTTTCGCCCACGACCGCGACGGTCCGCCCGGCGTGGATGTCGAAGCTGATGTCTTCCAGCACGTTCACCGTGCCATAGGCCGCCGTCACGCCCCGCACCGAAACCACGGGCGTGCCGGCGGCGGGGGCCAGTTCCGGCCGCTGGAATTCGCGCACCGCCCAGAGGCTCTTGGTATATTCCTCCTTGGGCGCGTCGAGCATCGCGCGGGTCTCGGCCTCCTCCACCTCCTCGCCGCGCAGCAGCACCTTGATCCGGTCGGCGGCCTGCGCCACCACGGCGAGGTCATGGGTGATGTAGATCGCGGCGGTGTCGAACTGCCGGACGATGTCGCGGATCGCGGCCAGAACCTCGATCTGCGTCGTCACGTCGAGCGCGGTGGTCGGCTCGTCGAAGATGATGAGGTCGGGGCGGCAGGACATCGCCATCGCGGTCATCGCGCGTTGTAACTGCCCGCCCGACACCTGGTGCGGGTAGCGAAACCCGATGCTTTCGGGCGCGGGCAATTGCATCCGTCGGTAAAGGTCCACGGCGTCCTTCGCGGCGGCGTCGCGCGACATCACGCCATGCACCACCGGCGCCTCGCAATACTGGTCGATCAGCCGGTGCGCGGGGTTGAAGCTCGCCGCCGCCGATTGCGCAACATAGGCGATGCGCTTGCCGCGCAGCCCCCGGCGCTGGGTCTCGGTGGCCCTGCGTAGGTCGATTCCGTCGAAATCTATGGTGCCGCCGGTGATCCGGCAGCCGTCGCGGGCAAAGCCCATGGCGGCGAGGCCCACGGTCGATTTCCCCGCGCCGGATTCCCCGATCAGGCCCAGCACCTCGCCCTTGTGCAAGGTCAGATCGACGCCCTTCACGATCTCGGTCCAGGTGTCGCCCGATCGCCCCTCGATCCGCAGGCCCTCGATCTTCAGCAGCACGTCGCGGGTCATGGCACTCACTCCTTCAGGCCCGAGGCGCGGTAGAGCTGCCAGTCGACGACGAAGTTCACCGCCACTGTCAGCAGCGCGATGCAGCCCGCCGGCAACAGCGGCGTCACGTCGCCGAAGGTGATCAGCGTGGCGTTCTCGCGCACCATGGAGCCCCAGTCGGCGGTCGGCGGCTTGATCCCGAGGCCGAGAAAGCTGAGCGACGAGATGGCGAGGAAGACGAAGCAGAAGCGCAGCCCGAACTCCGCCACCAAGGGCGCGACGGCATTGGGCAGGATCTCGCGCCGGATCAGGAACCAGCTCCGCTCGCCGCGCAGCTTCGCGGCTTCGATGTAGTCCATCACCACGATGCCCTGCGCCACCGCCCGCGCCAGGCGGAACACACGGGTCGCATCCACCGCCGCGATCACCAGGATAAGCGACAGCACCGAGGTGCCGAAGATGGTGAGCAGCAGCAGCGAGAAGATCAGCGCCGGGATTGCCATCAGCGCATCGACAAAGCGCGACAGGATCTGGTCGAGCCAGCCACCCGTCAGCGCCGCCCAGATACCGAGGATGGAGCCCACGACGAAGGCGAGCGCGGTGGTGGCGAAGGCGATGCCGACCGTGTTGCGCGCGCCGTAGATAAGCCGGGACAGCATGTCGCGCCCGATCCGGTCGGTGCCAAGCCAGTGCTCCGCGCCCCAGGCCTCGAACTGGGTGCCGACGATCTCGCGTTCGGGGAAGGGGGCGAGCACCGGCGCGGTCAGGGCGACGACGGCGTAGATCACGATGACGAGGATGCCGAAGGCGGCGGTCAGCGGCATGTCGTTCACCGCACGCCGCGCAGCCCCGCGCAGGGTGGAGCGCGCGGCGAAACGCCCCGCTGCCGCGATTGCGAAAAGGCCCGCGAGCCCGAGGATGACGGTGATTGCGACGCCCATCCCCCTACCTCCGGTGCATCAGGCGGGGGTTGGTGATGGTCGACAAAACGTCGGCGATCAGGTTCAGCCCGACATAGGCGGCGGCAAAGATCAGCGCCACCGCCTGCACCACCGCGATGTCGCGGTTCGACACCGCGTCGACCATCAGCTGGCCGAGGCCGGGGTAGACGAAGACCACCTCCACCACCACCACGCCGGTGATGAGATAGGCGAGGTTCAGCGCGATGACGTTGATGATCGGCGCCAGCGCGTTCGGCAGCGCGTGGCGCAGCACGATCCTCAGCGGAGACAGCCCCTTCAGCCGCGCCATCTCGATATAGGGGCTGGCCATCAGGTTGATGATCGCGGCCCGCGTCATCCGCATCATGTGCGCGGTCACGACCAGCGTTAGCGTCAGCGCGGGCAGGAAGGTCATGTAGACCCGGTCGCCGAAATCCGTGCTGGGCGTGATCCGCACCATCGACGGAAAGATGCCGGTCTGCGCCAGCCACAGCACGAGGATGTAGGCGACGAAGAACTCGGGGAAGGAAATCGCGCTGAGCGCGCCGGCATTGGCCACGCGGTCGAAGGGCGAATTGCGCCAGAGCGCGCTGAGGATGCCGAGGGTCAGCGCGATCGGCACCGACATCGCGGCGGCGTAGAGCGCGAGGAAGACGGTGTTGCCCAACCGCGCGCCGATCAGCTCGGCGATGGGGCGGTTGTTGGCCAGCGAGACGCCGAAATCGCCGGTCAGCGCGCCGGTCAACCAGGCCCAGTAGCGAACCGGCGCCGGGTCGTTCAGGCCAAGCTGCGCGCGCAGCGCCGCCACCGTCTCCGGCGTGGCCGCCTGGCCCAGAAGCTGTGTCGCAAGATCGCCCGGCAACAGCTCCGTCGCCCAGAAGATCACCAGCGACACGATGAAGAGAAGCCCGACCCCCAGCGCGATGCGCGTGACGATCATCCGGATCACGGTCGACACTGTCCCGCCCTCCCGGCTGCCGCGCAAAGAGGGTATCCCCGGTGCAGGTCAGGCGCCGGGGATGTGGTCGGGATCAGGCCATCCACCAGCGTTCGACGCAGCGGAACCCGTCGAGGTTCCAGTTCGCGGAGATACGCTCGGGCGTGGCGACCTCGTTGGCGACCGCCATCACGTAGTTGTTGTTCATCGGGATGATGACCGAGCCCTCGAAGGACACGATTTCCTGCATCTCGTAGTACATCTCGCGACGCAGATCCTCGTCGATCTCCGAGCGTGCGGCGACCAGCAGCTCGTTGAAGCGTTCGTTCTCCCAGAAGCTGTCGTTCCAGGCCGAGCCGGAGGCGTAGCCGGTGGTGAACATGTGGTCCTCCACCGCGCGGCCGCCCCAGTAGCTGGCACAGAACGGCACCTTCATCCAGACGTTGTCCCAGTAGCCGTCGTTCGGCACCCGGTCGACGGTGATGTTGATGCCCGCCGCCCGTGCGTTCTCCGAGAACATGGAGGCCGCGTCGACCGCGCCCGAGAAGGCCGCGTCGGCCGCCGCCAGCGTGACGTCGAGGCTTTCGAGACCCGCTTGCTGCAGGTAGTAGCGCGCGCGGTCGGGGTCGTAGGTCTTGGCTTCCATCTCGGCGTGGAAGAAGCGGTTCGCGGGGCCGATCGGGTTGTCGTTCGACACCGCGCCATGGCCGCCGAGGATCACGTCGACCATCGCCTCGCGGTCGAGCGCGTATTTCAGCGCCAGCCGCACGTTGTTGTCGTCGAAGGGCGCGGCGCGGCTGTCCATCGGGAAGACGTAATGCGCGTTGCCGGGGATCGACAGGATGCGGGCGACGCCGCGGCCCTCGAGCATGCCGATGGTGGCCGGGTCGACCTGGTCGATCAGGTGGACCTCGCCGGTGATCAGCGCGTTCAGGCGCGCGGCCGGGTCGAGGATCGACAGGATCTCGATCCGGTCGAACCAGGCGCGGTCTTCCTTCCAGTAGTCGGGGTTGCGCGTCAGGGTGGCCTGCACGCCGGGCTCGTAGCTTTCGACGATGTAGCCGCCGAGGCCGTCGGTCGAGTTGGGGTCGATGCGCCCGTCCACTGCCGGCATGATCGCAATGTGGTAGTCGGTCATCAGGTAGGGCAGGTCGGCGTTCGCCGCGTTCAGCGTCACCACGACGTTCTGGCCGTCGGCGGTCACGTCGGTGATCGGCTCCAGCAGGGTCTTGACCGCGCTGGTGGAATCGTCGCCGCGGTGATGGTTGATCGAGGCGATGACATCCTCGACCGTGACGTCGCGGCCGGAATGGAAGGTCAGGCCCTCACGGATGCGGAACACCCAGGTGATGCCGTCGTCGCTGTCCCAGCTTTCGGCAACCTCGGGCACCAGGTTCCCGTCGGCGCCGACCTCGATCAGCTGGTTGTGGCGGGCTGCGGCGAAGGTCTGGGCGTAGAGGTTGTCCCACAGGCCCGGATCATAGCTGTCGCCGGTCGAGCCGTGGCCGAGACCGATCCGGAACGTGCCGCCGCGGGTCTGCGCGCGGGCGCGGCTCATCGTGCCGGGCAGGATCAGCCCGGCCGCGCCGACGGCGGCGGCGCCCTGAAGGACCCCGCGGCGCGAGACCCCGCTGCGTGCCAGTGCCGGAAGGTTGTATCGTGTCATGGTTGTCTCCCCGTTGGTGCGGCCTGTCTGCGGGCGCGCGTGTCTGTTGCCAGGTGTCCGTCCCAGGCTTCCCGACTTATGCGCGGATCATACATGCACCGGGCCACAGGAAAACCCTTCTTGTTGGTTGGCCCCCCGGCACCCCGCGCCACCCGCCCGCACACAGGCGGGGTTGGCGTATCGCGGGATACGAATTAGAACGGGGGCACAACAAACCTTCAGGGAGGTAACAAACATGACTTACTTCAAGGCCCTCGCGGCCGGCACCCTCGTCGCACTGGCCGCCCCCGCGGCAGCGCAGACGCAACTGTCCATCGCCACCGGCGGCACCGGCGGCGTCTACTACCCGATGGGCGGCGGCCTGGCCGAGATCATCAACAACAACGTCGACGGCTATTCCGCGACCGCCGAAGTCACCGGCGCCTCGGTCGAGAACATGGGCCTCATCGCCACTGGCGACGCGGACCTTGCCATCGCGCTGGCCGACACGGTCGCGCAGGCCCATTCCGGCACCGGCCGGTTCGAGGGTCAGCAGCTTGAAATGGTGCGCGGCCTCGCGTCGATGTACGCCAACATGGTGCAGATCGTGGCGCTGGAAAGCAGCGGCATTACCTCGCTGGAAGACATGCGCGGCATGCGCGTGTCGATCGGCGCGCCGGGCTCCGGCACCGAGGTGAACGCCGCCGCCATTCTCGAGGCCAACGGCATCTCCTACGACGACATCGACGAACAGCGCCTGAACTTCAACGAGACCGCCGACGCGCTCGCCAACGGCGACATCGACGCGGGCTTCTGGTCGGTCGGCGCGCCGACCTCCTCGATCCTCAACCTCTCGACCACCAACGGCATCGTCGTGATCGAGCTGTCCGAGGAAGAACTGGCCGCCGCACAGGCCGCCGACCCGACCTTTGCGATCACCTCGCTCGCGGGCGGCACCTATACCGGCGTCGACGAGGACATCGCGGTGCTGGGCATCCCGAACGTGCTGGTCGTGTCGTCGGAGATGTCGGACGACCTGGCCTACGCGCTGACCTCCGCGATGTTCGAGAACATCGCCGACCTGCAGGCCGTTCACCCGGCCGCGAACGAGACCACGGTCGAGTTCACGATCAGCGCCACCCCGGTGCCGCTGCACCCCGGCGCGATCCGCTACTACGAGGAAACCGGCGCCGAGATCCCGGACCGCCTGCGCCCGTGAAACCACTGATCGGAGGGGGGCTTGCGGCCCTCCTCCTTTTCTCCACATTGACCGCCGCCAGCGCGGGTGAGCTTGTCGCCACGCGCGCCGACGGCACCGAGATCGCGCGCCTTCCCGTCCCCGAGGGGGCGGGGTGGTGCGTTTTGTGGCGCCATTCCGTGCAGGGGTTCGAAGTGTCGGATTGCTATGAGAACCGCGGCGGCCACATGGTCTTGGTCTTTGCGCATCTGCCCGATTTCGCCGCTGGCCTCGATCACATCCCCGGCCGCGGCCGGCAGGTGACGGACGGACAAGGCGGCTACTATATTCTTGATCTCGACGAGCCGGTGCCGGGGGATGCCTATGTGCTGCGTCCCGGCGGGCCGGCTGTCGATCATCGGTTGCAGGTCGGCGACACGGTGGTGTCGCTCTCTGCCGTTGCCCCGCGCGAACGCGTGCGGATCGCCCTGACAGGAGACGACAGCTGATGGTCACCGATACCGAGGTTCGCCCCTACGAGGCGCCGCAGCCCTGGATCGTCCTGCGCGTGATCACCGTGATCGGGATCGCGCTGTCGCTGTTCCAGCTCTATGCCGCCGGGCTTCAGCCGCTGGGCCTGTTCTTCCAGCGCCCGATCCACCTGGGCTTCATCCTGGTGCTGTGCTTCCTGATCTATCCCGCCTTCGGCCGCCATCGCCCGCGCGGCGTGCTGGGCTGGGCCATCGACGCGCCGCTGATCGCCTGCGGCGTGCTGGTGGGCACCTGGGTGCCAGTGAACATCGACATCATCGCCAACCAGATCTTTCCGCGCTCCATCGACGTGTGGGTCGGCGTCCTGACCATCCTCGTCGTGCTCGAGGGCGCGCGCCGGGCCGTGGGCCTCGGCATGACGATCATCGGGGTCTTCTTCCTCCTCTACGCCTTCGCCGGCAACCGGGGCGAGCTGCCGTTCCTGTCGGACTGGATGCCCGGCATCATGAATCACCGCGGCTATTCGCTGGAGCGGGTGGCAAGCCAGATGACCCTGGGCGCAGAAGGCATCTTCGGCATCCCGCTCGGCGTCGCCGCGACCTTCATCTTCGTCTTCGTCCTCTTCGGGGCGTTTCTGGAAGTCACCGGGGCGGGCAAGTTCTTCATCGACCTCGCCTATGCCGCCACCGGCCGCCAGCGCGGCGGCCCAGCCAAGGCAGCGGTCATTGCAAGCGCCGGCATGGGCTCCATCTCGGGCTCTGCCATCGCCAACGTGGTGACGACCGGCGCCTTCACCATTCCGCTCATGAAACGTCTCGGCTACCGCCCCGCGCAGGCCGGCGGGATCGAGGCCGCGGCCTCCACCGGCGGGCAGATCATGCCGCCGCTGATGGGGGCGGGCGCGTTCCTGATGAGCGAGTTCACCCGTGTCCCCTACGTCGACATCGTGCTGGTCTCGATCTTTCCCGCCGTCCTCTACTTCGGGGCGGTCTACCTGCTGGTCCACTTCGCGGCGGTCAAGCAAGGCATGACCGGGATGAGCGCCGACGAACTCCCCAGGGTCCGCACCGTGCTGGCCGAGGGGTGGCATTTCCTGCTGCCGCTGGTGGCGCTGGTGGCCCTGCTGGTCGCGGGCTATTCGCCGATGCGCGTCGGCTTCTACGCGATCCTGTCGGTGCTGGCGGCGGCGGGCGCCAAGGCGCTCTGGACCTTCGCCACGACGCAACCAAGTGCGTCCAGCTTCGTTGCCATGTGCCGCCGCGGGGTCGAGATCACGCTCGAGGCGCTGGAGCTTGGCGCGCGCAACGCGGTCGCCGTCTCGATGGCCTGCGCGGTGGCGGGCATCATTGTGGGAGTCGTCGGCCTGACCGGCCTCGGACTGAAATTCTCGGCCATGATGATCGCCTTCTCGGGCGGCAACCTGCTGCTAGCCCTTGTGCTGGTGCTGATCGCGAGCCTGATCCTCGGCATGGGTCTGCCAGTGACGGCGGCCTATATCGTGCTCATCATCCTCGTCGGACCTGCGCTGACGCAGGAATTCGGCGTGCCGATCCTGATCGCGCATCTGGTGGTGTTCTGGTATTCGCAAGACAGCAACGTTACGCCACCCGTGGCGCTTGCGGGCTTCGCAGGCGCGGCCATCGCCAACGCCAAGCCGATGGAGACGAGTTTCCAGGCGTGGAAATACGCCAAGGGCCTCTACCTGATCCCGCTTTTCATGGTCTACAACGAATCGATCATCCTGGGCGGACCGCTGCCGCTGGTGATCTGGAACGGGTTCATCGCCATCGTTGCGCTCGTCGCCTTCGCCGCCGCGCTGGAAGGATTCCTGTGGCGCCCAATGCCGATCTGGGCGCGGGTGCTGCTGGTGCCGGGCGTCATAGCCCTGTTCTGGCCCGACCTCTGGATCGAGGTCGCTGGCGTCGCGCTGATCGTGCTGATCCTCGGCATGAACTGGTGGGGTAGCCGGTCTGGCCGGCCGGGCGTGGCCGCTACGAAAGAGGCAGCGTGACCGGGTGGGTGACAAGCCCACCTGACCGGAAAGAATGCAGCTCGAACCCCGGCGGTGTGTCCACCGGCTCGTGCGGATCGCCCGAAAGCGACAGGCTCAGCCCGTAGCCGATGGCAGCGCAGGTGCTGGCCGGGATGCCCGCCCACAGCGTCTGCATCCCGCGATGCGTGTGGCCTGCGATCACCCGGATCACCGGGCTGCCACCGATGCAGGAGGCCAGCGCCTCGGCGCCGGCAAAGCCGTCGTCGTCGACATGGGCTGTGTGTGTCAGGAAGGGCGGGTGATGCAGGGCGAGGATAACCGGCGCGTCGGCCTTGCCCAGCACCTCCGCCAACCAGTCGAGCCGCGCAGCGTCGACCCCGCCCGATCCGTCGGGGAGGTTGCTGTCGATGCCGACCACCAGAACATCGCCCACCGGCTCGACGAAACTGAGGTGATCGCGCGCAAAGGCGACATGGCCCGAGAACGCCGCCCGGAACGCCCCCGGCCGGTCGTGGTTGCCGGACAGCGGCAGCACCCGGACCGGAGCCTCGCGCAGCAGCGGCAGCGCATGCGCATAATCCGGCGCACTGCGGTCGATGATGTCGCCGGTCAGCACGATGGCCTCTGGACGCACCTTCATCGCCGCGATGCGCGCGAAGGCCCGCCGTATCGCCTTTGCCGGGTCGTGGGCCGGGTCGCGCCCGTCGACGCGCAGATGCGGGTCGGTGATCTGGGCGATCAGGGTCATGGGTGGTGGATCTAGCCCTGGCCCGACGGCTTCTTGGACTGCGGCTTGGGACCAAGCCCTTGCTTCGCCGGGTTCTGGTCCTTGAACTCCTCCGGGCTGTGGGGCGAGCCTTCGTGGTCGTCCTGCCCGGTCTGGCGCTTGCCCGGGTCGGGGCGCTTTTTCTCGGCGGGTTTGCGTTCATTGGGCATCGTCGTCATCCTTGCGCACCTGTGGCTCGGGCTTGTCGTGCACCGGGCCGGGTCCCACGTTGTAGTCGCGCCGCTTGCCGGCCGGGTCGATCTGCTGCTGGCGCTGGTCGATCACGCGGCCTTTCTTGCGCATCGCTTCGTTCGAGGGGATCTTGTCGGGCATGTCGCGGCCTCCACTTCATCAGGGGTTCAACCCGCCACGGCCCCGGACGTTCCCGCAGTTCACTGCGCCCGACAGGGAACGTCCGCGGGCACGAAGTCATTGAACCGGTCGGGCCCCGCGGTCAGGATGTGCCCGAACGAGGTTGAATGTCCGATCTGAAAAAGACCGTCCGACTGCTCTACACCGGATCGAGCCAGCGCGCCCGGCGGTTCCGCTACGGGCTCATCGCGTTCGATTCGACCAGCATCGCCTATTTCATCGCCGCCGCGGCGCTTCCCGCCTCGACCACGACCATGGTGCTGAACGTGGTCTTCGGCGTCCTCATCACCTGCGACCTCGCCGCCCGGTTCTGGATCTCCCCGAACCTGCGTTACGAGGCGACCCGGATCTACACCCTCGCCGACATCGTAGTTCTCGCATCGCTCCTGCTTGCCCCATTCCTCGCGGACAACCTCGGGTTTCTCCGCGTCCTCAGGGGGTTGCGTCTGGTTCACGCCTATCACCTGCTGGGCGATCTGAGGCGCGAGAGCCTGTTCTTTCGCCGCCACGAGGATGCGATCCTCGCCGCCGTCAACCTCATCGTCTTCATTTTCGTCACCACCTCGATGGTCTTCGTGCTGACCTTCGACGAAAGCGACGGCCTCGCGGCCTATGTCGATGCGCTCTACTTCACCGTCGCCACCCTCACGACGACGGGCTTCGGCGACATCACCATGACGACGCCCTTCGGAAAGTTGCTGGCCGTCTTCATCATGGTGGTGGGGGTTGCGCTTTTCCTGCAGCTCGCCCGCGCGATCTTCCAGCCCTCCAAGGTCAAGCACACCTGCCCCGAATGCGGGCTGAACCGCCATGACCCGGATGCGATTCACTGCAAGCATTGCGGCGAGCCGCTGAAGATCGAGACCGAGGGCAAGCCGGGCCTTTGACCGTGTTGGGGCAGCGCCTTGGGAACTTCGCGGACCGCAAACGGTTGTTAAGCCATCATGACACGGTTCAGCACAGAGGCACCGATGACGACCATCGCCCCCGATCCCAGCCCCGCGCGAACGGCCGAGGGGCTGACCGATGCGGGGTGATCCGTCCAGTTCCGTTCACGCGCGCCTGCCCGACCCCGACCGGATCGCATGGCGCCACCTGGGGCAGATGGCAGGCTGGGACGCCGCCATCGTCATCCCCGCCAGGGACGAGGAAAGGCGCGTGCGCGCCTGCCTTGATGCGGCCGGCATCGCCATCCGCGCGGCCAGGGGCGTCTGCGTCGGCATCGTCCTCGTCGTGAACAACTCGCGCGACGCCACGGTGGCCGCCGCCTTCGACTGGGCCGCGGCGCAATATGGCGTGCCCTTCGTCCTGATCGACTGCGCCTTTGCCGAGGCGGAGGCCGGCGTGGGCGTGGCGCGGCGGCTGGGGATGGACACGGCCTGCGAGCACCTGGCGCCCCATGGCGCGATCCTGACCACCGACGCCGACACGCTGGTGCGCGAAGACTGGGTCATCGGCAATCTCACGGAATTGCGCCATGCAGACCTGATCTGCGGCACGGTGCTGGGCCGCGCGGACGAGGCCAGCGCCTTGCCCCCCGCCATCGCCGCCCATGGCAGCGCGGAATGGGATTACCTCACCGCCTCGATCGAACTGGTCGCGCGGCTCGACCCGCAGCCGCATGACCCGGCCCCGGCGCATCACAACGCGGCCGGCGCCAGCATGGCGGTGCCAAAGCACGTCTACGAGGCGGTGGGCGGCCTGCCGATGCTGACACTGAGTGAAGATCGCGCCTTCGCCAAGCGCGTCGAGGATCATGATTACCGCATCCGGTTTTCCGCCGCCGCCATCGTCGAGACCTCGTGCCGGATGACGGGCCGGACGGAGGGCGGCATGGCCGGAGCGCTGCGCGCCCGCGCGCTGGAACACGACCCGTTTGCCGATGAGTGGCTGGAGGCCACCGATACGCTGGCGCTCCGCCACGGGCTGCGCGGGCGGTTGCGCGCGGTCTGGCCCGATGGTGACGTGATGCAGCGCATTCTGGTCGAGGAGATCGGCATCCTTCACGCCGACCTGATCCTGTCGCGCCCGCCGGGACCGTATTTCGGGGCCTTCTTCGCCACGGTCGAACAGCGGTCCCGCCGGTTGCTGCGGGACCGGATGCGGCTCAGCGATTGCCGCCGTGAACTGCCGAAGCTGCGGAAAATGCTCGCGCGGGATGCGCCCGTGGCGCGTCCCGGGTTCGCCCCGTCGCCCTTTCCCGACACCCCGACGCCGGTGGGGCGCGATGAACCTGCACAGTAATGCCGCCGCCGGCGGCACCGAGGGTGCGGTGCTGCGCGGCATCCGTGATCGCGCCGGTGCCGCCGACCGGGGCGAGACGACACTTGCCGCTGACCTCGAGGCGCTGCACGACAGCGGGCTGCTTGCGGCCGTGGTCAGCCACACCGGCATTGGCGGCGATGCAGCGGCGGGCGTGCGGCTTCTGCGCCGGATCGGGCGCGCCAGCCTGTCGGTCGGGCGGATCGTCGAGGGGCACGCCAACGCGATGCGGCTGGTCCAGCTCTATGGCGCGGCCGATCAGCGTGCACGTGTCCGGCAGATCGTGGCGCAGGGTGGCACCCTCGGCGTCTGGGGCGCTGAGGGGCGCGATCCGCTGCGGTTCGAGCCGGCCGGCGGCGGCGTTCTGCGCGGCGCCAAGATTTTTTGCTCCGGCCTTGGTCTGTTGTCGGTCGCGGTGGTGACCGCCCCGACCGACGCCGGGCCGCAGATGCTGCTTGCCCGTGCCGACGATCCCGCCCGCGCCGATGCCACCCCCTGGGACGTCAGCGGGATGCGCGCCACCGCGTCGGGCCGCTACGATTTCACCGGTGTTGCGGCCGAGCCGCTGGGCCAGCCCGGCGACATCCTGCGCGAGCCGCATTTCGAGGGCGGCATCTGGCGCTACAGCGCGCTCCACTGCGGCGGGCTCGAGGCGCTGGCAGATGGCGTCCGCTGCCATCTGCGCGACCGCGGGCAGGCAGACCAGCCGCAACAGGCCGCGCGGCTGGCGCAGCTTGTCGTGCAGGCGCAGACTGCGCGGCTCTGGGTCGAGGCGGCGGCAGCGGCGGTGGAGAAATCGGTGCTGCTGGGCGACAAGGCGGTACCCGAGGCGGTGACGCTGGCTCTGCTGGCGCGTCAGGCGGTCGAGACGGCCTGCCGGGACGGCATCGCGCTGACCGAACGGGCGATGGGCACGGCGGCCTTCGCCGCATCGTCGGACGTCGACCGCACCCGCCGCGACCTTGCATTTTTCCTGCGGCAAGCCAATCTCGACGGCAAGTTGGCCGAGGCTGCGCGGGCCCTCATGGCCGACCCTGCGCCGGTGGGGGAGATGTGGCCATGACCCCGATCCTGCACGCCGCAAGCCTCGCACGGGCCGCGACCGTCGACGAGGTCTCGAACGGCGGCGACGTGCTGGTGCTGGCGCCGCATCCCGACGACGAGTCGCTGGGCTGCGGCGGCGCCATCGCCGCGCTGACCGACCTCGGACGGCGGGCGCAGGTGATCGTCGTGACCGACGGCGGCATGTCTCACCCGGCCTCGCGCAGCCATCCGCCGACCGCGCTGGCCCGCCTCCGCGCTGCCGAAGTCACCACGGCCGTCGACCTGTTGACGGAGGGGCGCGGCCCGGCGCCCGTGCTGCTCGGCTACCCCGACAGGGATGCGCCCGAGGGGAAGGCCGTGGCCGGGGCG
This sequence comes from uncultured Roseicyclus sp., assembly GCA_937139335.1. Classification (GTDB taxonomy): domain Bacteria; phylum Pseudomonadota; class Alphaproteobacteria; order Rhodobacterales; family Rhodobacteraceae; genus Roseicyclus. Next base: position 45,928 of record CAKZPN010000014.1, read on the forward strand.
CTTGCGCGGATCGCGCCGCACATCCTGCCCGGCACCGCCGCGATCTGGGCGACCTGGGGCGGCGATCCGCATGTCGACCATCAGCGCACGGCGCATCTGGCCGCAATGCTGGCGGCGGCGCACCCGACGCTCGCGCTCTGGTCCTATCCGATCTGGGGTCGGTTCGAGCCGCGGGCTGCTGGCTTCGACCCGGCCGCCCTGGTGCAACTCGACACCGGACCCTGGCAGGGCCGCAAGGCGGCGGCGATCGCGGCCCATGTCTCGCAGATGACCGGGTTGATCGCGGACGACCCCGAGGGTTTCCGGATGACGGCGGACCATCAGCGGCATTTCCTGACCAGCCCCGAGATCTTCCTGCGCGAGACGCCCCGGTGAGCACGCCGGCCGAACATTTCGAGCGTCTCTACCGGGCCGACGCCGACCCGTGGCGCTACCGGACCAGCCGCTACGAGGCCGCGAAATACGCCGCGACGCTGGGCGCGCTGACCCGCGACCGCTACGCCTCGGGGTTGGAAGCGGGCTGTTCCATCGGCGTCCTGAGCGCGCAACTCGCGCCGCGCTGCGACCGGTTGCTGGCGGTCGACTTCATCGCGAAAGCCGTGGATCTGGCTGCGATGCGCCTCACCCCGCACCCCGGCGCGCAGGCGCTCCGCGCTACCTTGCCGGACGAGTGGCCGAAAGGCCGCTACGATCTGATCGTGCTGTCGGAACTGCTCTACTACCTGTCGCCGGCCGGGATCGACGCGTTAGCGCGCCACGTCGCGCGCGATGCCGTCGCGGACGCGGAATGCGTGATCGTGCATTTCCAAGGCGAGACGGGCACCGACCTGCGCCCGGATGCGGCGCGCGAAAGGTTCTGCGACGCCCTCGGCGGCTTGCGCCCCCTCTGGATCGCCGATCATCCGTCGCCCGCCGATTACAACCACCGGACGCTCCTGCTGGCTGCGCGATCCGCAGCGCCCGCTACACTTCCGGCGCCCTGGGGTCGGGGATGATCCCCTCCACCTCGTCCGCCTTCGTCTCGTCCCACGTCGGGTCCTCTTTCTTGATCCACCGCGACACCGCGTAGCTTGCGGGGTAGGACAAGACGACGCCAAGCGCGATCGCGCCGCCGATCATGGGCCAGTTGTACCAGCCGAAGACCAGCACCGCGATCACCAGCGTGCCGGTAACCGTGGAGCCGACGATGAGGGTCAGAATGATGCTGAGACGGTCCATGTCACATCCTCCATCTATCCCCGGAAAACGCGCCATACCGGCAATCGTTCCGAGACCGGCCGCAGGCTCACAGCGCCGCGGCGGCCCGTGCGGCCTGATCGTAGCTGCCCGAGAGCGCCCGCAGCAGCGCCGCGATCCGGCTCATCTCGCCCGGATCATGGCCCAATTGCCGCGCCGCGCGCACCAGAAGCGCCTCGCGCACCTCCTTGTAGCGACCGCAGAGCGCCGCGCCCTCCCCGGTGATCTCGACGGTCTTTTCCTTGCCCTTGCGCCCCGCCTTCACCAGCCCGGCCTGTGTCAGCTTCTTGATCGCGTAGGTCGCCAGATGCGTATCCTCGATGTTCAGGACCAGGCACACCTCGGCCAGCGTCTTGGGCCGGCCTCGGTGGTGGACCAGATGCACGATCAGCACCTCGAGCGGCGACATCGCCGGCCCGCCCGCCGCCGCCATGCAATGCACCATCCAGCGCTGGTAGGCGTTGTTCATCATGGTCAGCGCGAACTCGACCTCCGACAGCGCGGGCAGGGCGCTGTCGGCCAGATGCGCCGAGGACACGACCGGCCCGATGTCGGGCCGGGGGGGGCGGGACGCATCGGTCATCGCGCCGACATGGTCGAGGGCAACCAGAGCGCGATCTGCGGAAACAGCGTCAGGATCACGGTGGCCGCGACGAGCAGCGCGAAGAACGGGGCGGCGTAGCGCGCGACGGTGAAGATGTCGCGCCCGGTGATGGATTGCAGCACGAAAAGGTTGAAGCCCACCGGCGGCGTGATCTGGCTCATCTCCACCACCAGCACGAGGAAGACGCCGAACCAGATCGGGTCGATCCCCGCCGCCAGCACCATCGGCAGGATGATCGAGACGGTCAGCACCACGATGGAGATGCCGTCGAGAAAGAAGCCCAGCACGATGAAGAACACCAGCAGCGCGGACAGCAGCGCGTATTGCGACAGCCCCTGGTCCCCGATCCAGGCGGCGAGGCTGCGCGGGATGCCGGTGTAACCCATCGCGCCGGTGAGGAAAGCCGCGCCGGCCAGGATGAAGCCGATCATGCAACTGGTGATCGCGGCGCCCTTCAGGCTGTCCCAGGCCCCTGCGCGGTCGATCCCGCCTGAGACGCCCGAGATGATCAGCGCGCCGACCACGCCCACCACCGCCGCCTCGGTGGGTGAGGCCAACCCGCCGTAGATCGAGCCGATGACGGCGACGATCAGCAGCACAGTGGGCAAGAGCAGCGCCGCTCCGCGCAGCTTGTCGCGCAGGCTCGACGGCGGCTCGGGGTCAGGCATCCGGTCGCGGTTCATCAGCGCCCAGAGCATCGTGTAGCCGCCGAACATCGCGGCCAGCATCAGGCCCGGCAGGATGCCCGCAAGGAAAAGTCGCGCGATGGATTGTTCGGTCGCCGCGCCGTAGACGATCAGGATGATCGAGGGCGGGATCAGGAAGCCGAATGTGCCCGACCCCGCCAGCGTGCCGATCGCCATCCGGTCGTCGTAGCCGCGCGAGCGCAGTTCGGGCAGAGACATCCGGCCGACCGTCGCCGTGGTGGCCGCCGACGAGCCCGAGACGGCGGCAAAGAGCGCGCAGCCGAGGATGTTCACGTGCAACAGCCCGCCCGGCAGGCGGCGGGTGAAGGGCGCAAGGCCCTGGAACATGTCCGACGACAGCCGCGAGCGGAACAGGATCTCGCCCATCCAGATGAACATAGGCAGCGCCGTCAGGTCCCAGATGTTAAGCGCCGCCCAGGCCTTGGTCGCAAACACCGCGCCGACGGGGGCGGAGGTGGCCAGCGTCATCGCGACGAGGCCGACGGTGATGAGCGAGAACCCGACCCAGAGCCCGAGCGCGAGGCAGCCGAACAAAACCGCGACGAGGATCAGCGACAGAGTGAACAGGTCCAATTCAATGCCCCCCGTCGTCGATGCTGCGGCTGGCCTCGGCGGCGACGAAACCGGGCGTGCCGCCGCTCAGCGCCGTCACCAGCTCGTCGGCAATGGCCAGCGCGAAGATCACCAGCCCCAGCGTCATCGCCCCCTGCGGGAGCCAGAGCGGGATCCGCACCATCCCGAAGGAGACGGAGTTGAACGCCCAGCTGTCGGCCATCTGCAATCCGCTGTGCCAGACAGCGAACCCCGCCAGCGCCAGGGCTGCGGCAAGCACGATCACCGTCAGTCCGCGCGCCAGCGTATCGGGCAGCGTCTTGGCCAGGATCGTGACCCGGACATGCCCGGCGGACCGCAGCGTGGCGGGCAGCGCCAGGAAGGTCGCGGCCACGAAGAGGAACCCGCCGATCTCGGCCAGCGACGGCACCTGTAGCCCCAGCACGTCCTGCCCCATCGCCAGAAGCGCCCGGTCGAGGATACGGCCGGCGATCTGGACGAAGACCAGCACCGCGATGGCGACAAGCGCCGTGGCCGAGGCGACCAGCGCCGCGGCATAGGTGAGGTCGAGCATGCGCCGCATCGGCCGCCTCCCGGTCAGGATGGGGATAGAGAAAGGGCCGGGCGTGGCTGCCCGGCCCCGGTGGCGTTACTGCACGGCGGACTGGTAGGCCTCGACGATGGCGGCGCCCTCGTCACCGGCCCGCTCCAGCCATTCGGCGGTCATCGTCTCGCCCGCGGCGGACAGGGCCGCGGCCAGCTCCTCGGAGGGGGTGACGACGGTCATGCCGTTGTTCTCCAGCTCCGCGATCTGCACCTCGGTCTCCGACGCGCTCATCTCCCAGCCGCGGGCCTCGGCGGTCGCGGCGGCCTCCATCAGCGCGGCCTGCTGGTCCTCGGGCAGCGCTTCGAACGCCTCGGTGTTCACGAAGACCACGTTCTTCGGCAGCCAGGCGTTCACGTCGATGTAGACGCTCGTGAAATCCCACGCCTGCGACGACACGCCCGTCGAGGGCGAGGTCATCATCGCTGCGACGCGGCCCGTGGCGAAGGCGGTGGGGATATCGCCTGCCTCCACCTGCGTCGGCACCATGCCGAGGATGTTCGCCAGCTGCTCGGTCGCGGTGTTGTAGGCGCGGAAGGTCACGCCCTGCAGTGCGGCCGGGTCCGTCACCTCTTCGTTGAGGTAGAGCGACTGGCCCGGCCACGGCACGGCGTAGAGCAGCGTCAGCCCCTGTTCGGCCAGCAGCTCCTCGATGGCGGGGCGCGATACATCCCAGAGCGCCTGCGCATCGGCGTAGCTGTCGGCGAGGAAGGGGATCGAATCCGCCTCGAAGATCGGGTTCTCGTTGGCGAGCCGCGACATTAGGATTTCGCCGATGGGCGCGAGGCCCCGGCGGACGGCGTCCTTGATCTCGGGGTGGCCGAAGAGGGAACCGGCGGAATGCACGGTGATGTCGAGCTGCCCGCCCGTCGCCTCGCGGACGTCATCGGCGAACCGGATGATGTTCTGGGTGTGGAAAACGGTGTCGCCATAGGGCGTCGGCATGTCCCAGGCGGTCTGGGCAGCGGCGGGAAGGGTCAGCGCGGACAGCGCGGTGGCCAGCGCAAGGCTGCGGATCGAAAGGCTCATCTGATAACTCCCGTGTTGGACACCCCCGCTACGGGGCGCGGTGGTTCAGGGTTCGTGAATGACCCTGCGTAACCGGAAGCGTGACCAGTCACGGACATTATGTCAACAAATTGTCAGATCTCGGCGGGCGCGCAGCCTGGAGCGCCCGAAAAACGAGCGCAGGCCGGGGCGGGATCAGACGGCCAGCCGGTCCCTCAGGCTCTCCAGTAGGGCATCTTCGTCAGCGGCCTCCAGAACCCGGATGTTCAGCAGTTCCATCGCCCGGATGCCGTGAAGCGCGAGGAACGCCAGCGTCGCGAGCTGCGGGTCCGAGGCGTTGGCGCGGATGCGGCTCAGGAAATCGCTTTCGCGGCGGCGCACGGGGGCGAGCATGTCCGGGTCTTCGGCCAGCGCCGCCAGAAGACCCGAGGACGCCGTCTTGCCGCGGCCGCGCTCGGCCCGGAACTGCGCGATATAGGCCCGGATCGCGGAATTGGGTTCGCCGGTCCGCTCCTCGGCGCTGATGGCCTCATCGTAGCGGCCAAGGAAATCCTCGACCAAAGCCTCCATCAGCAGGCTCTTGGAGGGGAAATGGTAGAGCAGCCCGCCCTTGGACACACCGGCTTTCGCGGCGACGGCGTCAAGCGACAGGCGCGTCGTGCCCAAGTCATGCGCCAGCTCTTGCGCGGCGTCTAGGATGCGGCGGCGGGTGTCGCCGCGGGCGGCTTGCTTTTCGGCTGGCTGTTCGATGGTGAAGCTCCGGCAGGTTTGAAAGATCACGCGTTGACTTTACCGACCAGACGGTATAGCGCCCCATCGCAAAGATCAAGCCGCCCCTCTGGTCTGTGGCTTTCACAATGCATAGGTGCCGTGCTCCGCGAGTGCGGCAAAACATCATGGCCCCGCGCGTCCCCCCGTGCGCCGGCCGAATTCAGGTCTGGTTCCATGGTCAAACGCATCATCATCGCAGCACTTCTTCTGGCCCTGGTCGGGGGTGGGCTGATCGGATTCAACCTGTTCCGCGACCAGATGATCGAACAGATCTTTGCCGACATGCCGGCGCAGTCGATGCCCGTCGAAATAGTCGAGGTTCAGCCCGCGACGTGGCAGCCGGCGCTGAACGCCATCGGCACAGTGAACGCGAACCAGGGCGTCGATCTGACCGTCGAATCCGCCGGCATCCTGCGCGAGATCCTGTTCGAGCCGAACACCCAGGTGGAGGCGGGGCAGCTTCTGATCCGGCTCGATGACGTGGTGCAGCGCGCCGACCTCGAAGCCGCGCGCACCCAGCTGGAGCTGGAGCGCACCAACCTGTCGCGCCAGCAGGAGCTGCAAAGCCGCGGCGTGGCCACCAGCGCCACGCTCGAGACGACGCAGGCCGCCTTCAGCGCGGCGCAGGCACAGGTCGCGCGGGCCGAGGCCGTGGTCGAGCAGCGCGAGGTGACGGCGCCCTTTGCCGGAACGATCGGCCTGTTGCGGGTGGACCTGGGCGAGTTCGTCCAGCCCGGCACGATCATCGCGACCTTGCAGGACCTGACCACCATGCGGGTCGATTTCAGCCTGGCGGAACAGAGCCTGCCCGACCTCTACATCGGCCAGACCCTGCACCTGAGCAGCGACGATGGCCAGCAATCCTTCGAGGGCGAGGTCAGCGGCATCGACCCGCGTGTCGACCCGGCAAGCCGGCTGGTCGCCGTCCGCGGCACAGTCGAACAGACCGACGGCGCCCTGACGCCCGGCCAGTTCGTGCGCCTGCGCCTCGATCTGCCGCAGGAGGAGGACGTGATCGCGCTGCCGCAGACCGCCGTGGTCAGCAGCCTCTACGGCGACTACGTCTACGTGGTGCGCCCGCAGGAAGATGACGCCGACGCGCTCGCCGTGCGCCAGGTCTTTGTCGAGACCGGGCGGCGGTCGAACGGGCTGGTGGAGATCCGCGAAGGGCTGGAGGCCGGCGACCGGGTCGTGACCAGCGGCCAGAACCGGCTGTCCAACAACACGCCGGTGACGATTTCGGAACAGCCCGTGGCCGAAGGGCCGGATACCGGGGCGCCCGAGCCGGAGGAACCCGTCGAGGACGCGCCCGCAGAAGACACCGCAGCCGCAGGTGGTCGCGTCGCGGAAGGGACAACGGAATGAGCCTGTCGGACGTCTTCATCAAGCGGCCCGTCGCCTCGACCGTTCTGGGCCTGCTGATCATCCTGCTCGGCCTTCAGGGCCTGTTCAGCCTGCAGACCCGCCAATACCCCGAGGTGGACGAGACCGTCATCACCGTCACCACGATCTACCCCGGCGCGTCGGCGGACCTGATCCAGGGCTTCGTGACCTCGCCCATTGCCGCGGCGGTCGCCACGGCGGAAGGCGTCGATTTCGTCACCACGCAATCGCGCCCCTCGGCCTCGGTCGTGACGGTGCAGATGCGGCTTGGCGAAGACCCCGACACCGCCTTGACCGAGGTGATGTCGAAGGTCCAGCAGGTGCGCTCGCAACTGCCGTCCGAGGTCGACGACCCCGTCATCGTGAAGGGCACCGGCCAGACCTTCGCGACGATGTATCTGGGCGTGCAGAACCCGTCGATGACGCCGGAACAGGTGACCGAATATATCGAGCGCGTTATGGTGCCGCGCATGTCCACGATCGAAGGCGTGGCCGAGGCGCAGGTGCTCGGCGCGGCCAGCTACGCGATGCGGATATGGATCGACCCGGTGCGGTTGGCCGGGCAGGGGCTGACCGCCTCGGACGTCGCGGCTGCGATCAACGGTGCCAACTTTCTCGCCGCGCCGGGCAGCACCCGCAACGAGCTGGTCACCTACGCGATCACGATGGAATCCACGCTGCAGACCCCCGAAGCCTTCGGCCAGCTGCCGATCTCGGGCAGCGGCAACGAGGTGGTGCGCCTGCACGACGTCGCCCGCATCGAACTGGCCGCCGAAAGCACCGACACGGTAGTGAATTTCAACGGTGAGCCGGGCACCTTCATCGGCATTTTCCCGACGCCCGAGGCCAACCCGCTCGACACTTCGGCCAACATCCTGTCCGAGCTGCCCGCGATCCAGCAGAGCCTGCCCGAGGGCATGACCGTGACGCTGCTCTATGACGCGACCGAGCAGATCGCCGCCTCGATCGAGGAGGTGCTGCGCACGATCATCGAGGCGACGCTGATCGTCGCGGTGATCATCTTGCTATTCCTTGGCTCGGTCCGCTCGGTGATGATGCCGCTGGTGGCGATCCCGCTGTCGCTGGTGGGGGTGTTGTTCATCCTGTTTCTCGCCGGCTACTCGATCAACCTGCTGACGCTTCTGGCGATGGTTCTGGCCATCGGTCTTGTCGTCGACGACGCGATCATCGTGGTCGAGAACGTGCAGCGCCACATCGACGACGGGCTCAGTCCGATGCAAGCCGCCTTCGCCTCCATGCGCGAACTGTCCACCGCCATCATCGCGATGATGCTGACGCTGATCGCGGTGTTCCTGCCGCTGTTCTTCACCGGGGGTCTCACCGGCGCGCTGTTCCGCGAATTCGCGGTGACGCTGGCCGGTGCCGTGTTCCTGTCGGGTGTCGTGGCGCTGACGATCTCGCCGATGATGGCGGCGCGGCTGCTGAAGAAGGGCGGCGAAAACCGGTTCCAGAAGCGGCTGAACAGCGGCTTCACCCGGTTCGAGGGCTGGTATGAGCGGCGCCTGTCCTCGTCGCTGCAGTTCCTGCCGGTGACGGTGATGATCGTGGTCGTGCTGATGGGGGTGACGGGCTACCTGTTCGTGAAAACCTCCACCGAATTGGCCCCCGAGGAGGATTCCGGCGCGCTCTTTTCCTTCGTGAACGCGCCCAGCTACGCAACCACCGAATACACCCAGGGCTACGTGAACCAGATGCGCGCCCTCACCCAGGATCTGCCGGAACTGTCGGCGAACTTCTCGATCACCGGCTTCGGCGGGCAGGGCAACACCGCGATCATGCTCTGGGCCTTCGACGACTGGGCCGACCGCGAGCGGACCCAGGCCGAGATCCAGGCCGATCTGCAGGCGCGGCTGGCCCCCATCGCGGGGGTGCAGGCCTTCGTCTTCGCGCCGCCGTCGCTGCCCGGCGCCGGGGGCGGGTTGCCGATTTCCTTCGTCGTGCAATCCACCGGCGACCCGTCGCAGGTCTACGAGGTGGCCGAGCAGATCCGGGAGGAGGCGCAGGCCTCGGGCCGGTTCATCGTTGTGCAGAACTCGCTCAACTTCGACACCACTCAGCTTGTCGTCAACATCGACCGCGACCGGGCCGCGGCCCTGAACCTGCCGGCGAACCAGATCGGCACCACCCTGGCGCTGCTGCTGGGGGGCGGGGCGATCTCGCAGTTCGACCGCGACAACAACAGCTATGACGTCATCATGCAGGTGCCGCGTGAATACCGCGACAACCCCGAACGGCTGGGCGAGATCTATGCCCGCGCCACCAACGGCGACATGGTCCCGTTGTCGGCTGTGATCGACGTCGAGACCCGCGCCGCGCCTGCGACGATCGAGCAGTTCAACCAGTTGAACTCCGCCACGATCAGCGCGCTGCCGCTGCCCGGCGTGTCCTCGGGCGATGGTCTCGCCATCATCCAGGACATCGCCGCGCCGATCCTGCCGGCGGGCTTCTTCGTGGACTATTCCGGGCAGTCGCGGCTGGAACAGACCGAGGGCAACACCATCGTCGTGGCCTTCGCGCTGGCGCTGGTGGTGATCTTCCTCGTGCTGTCGGCGCAGTTCGAAAGCTTCCGCGACCCGCTCATCATCCTGATGTCTGTGCCGCTGTCGATCTTCGGGGTGGTGGTGCCGCTGAACCTCGGGCTCGCGACGCTGAACATCTACACGCAGGTCGGGCTCATCACGCTCATTGGCCTCATCACCAAGCACGGCATCCTGCTGGTGGAATTCGCCAACCAGCTGCGCCACGACAAGGGGTTCAGCCGGGCGGAGGGCATCGTCGCCTCGGCGCGCCAGCGCCTGCGTCCGATCCTTATGACCACGGCGGCGACGGCGCTGGGCGTTGTGCCGCTGATGACGGCCGACGGCGCGGGCGCTGCGGCGCGATTTGCCATGGGCCTCGTCATCTTCGCGGGCATCACCGTCGGCACGATGTTCACGCTCTTCGTGGTGCCGGCCTTCTACGTGATGATCTCGCGCAAGGAGATGGCGCCGGACCCCGAAGAACCCGACGCCGCGCACGCGGTCTGAGCAATCGGGGGCCGGTCAACGGCCCCGGCACCGGCAACCCCTCCGCCCCTACAGGCAGGCTTCGAACAGCGCGCGGGTGTTGGCTTGGGTCATCTCGACCGGGTTGCCGCCGCAGGACGGGTCCTGCAACGCCATCTCGGTCAGCTCGTCCAGCCGCGCGGCCTCGACCCCCATCGCGCTGAGATTCTCGGGAATCGACAGCTCCGCCCGCAGCTCCATCACGCGGGCGCGAAAGCCGTCGAAGCCGCCCGCAATCCCGAGGTAGTCGGCGGCCCGGCCCATCCGGTCCGTGATCGCTGAGCGGTTGAAATCCAGCACCATCGGCATGACCACCGCGTTCGTCGTGCCGTGGTGGGTGTTGTAGACCGCGCCGACCGGGTGGCTCAGGCTGTGGATCGCGCCGAGGCCCTTCTGGAACGCCACCGCGCCCATGGCGGCGGCCGCCATCATCTGCGCCCGAGCATCGAGGTCGTCGGGCACGGCGTAGACGCGCGGCAGGTTCTCCAGCACCAGCCGCATGCCTTCCAACGCGATGCCCTGGCTCATCGGGTGGAAATGCGGGCTGCAATACGCCTCGAGGCAATGGGCGAGCGCGTCCATCCCCGTCCCGGCGGTGATGAAGCGCGGCATCCCCACGGTCAGCTCCGGGTCGCAGATGGTGACGACGGGCATCAGCATGGGGTGAAAGATGATCTTCTTGCGATGCGTCGCGCTGTCGGTCAGCACGCCGGCGCGCCCCACCTCGGACCCGGTCCCGGCGGTCGTCGGCACCGCGATCAGCGGCGCGATGGTGTCGGGGTTGGCGCGCGTCCACCAGTCGCCGATATCCTCCAGCTCCCACACGCCGACCGGCTGGTCGACCATCAGCGCGATCATCTTGCCCAGATCCAGCGCCGAGCCGCCGCCGAAAGCCACGACCCCGTCATGGTTCCCGGCGCGGTAGACGGCCAGGCCCGCGTCCATGTTCGCCTCGGTCGGGTTGGCGTCGACCTCGCTGAACATGGCGTGGCCGAGCCCGGCGGCGTCGAGAATGTCGAGCGCGTTGGCGGTGATCGGCAGCGTGGCAAGCGCCCGGTCGGTGACCAGCAGCGGCCGCGCGATACCCGCGGCCTTGCAGTGATCGGCAAGTTCCGAGATGCGCCCGGCGCCGAACTTGATGGCGGTCGGGTAGCTCCAGTTGGCGGTGAAGGACATGTCTCAGGCCTTTTTGAGGTGGTAGGATTTGGACCGGGTCAGCGCGAGGTAGCCGAGCTTGGACAGCGCCGCGCCGCGCCCGGTGTCCTTGCAGCCCGACCAGCAGAGCGCCGGGTCGAGGTAGTCGCAGCGGTTCATAAGGATCGTACCGGTCTGGATTTGCGAACCGATGGCGCGCGCCGCCCCCGCGTCCGCCGTCCAGATCGAGGCGGTCAGGCCATAGTCGCTGTCGTTCATCAACGCGATGGCCTCGTCGTCGTCGCGGACCTTCATGATGCCCACGACCGGCCCGAAGCTCTCCTCCCGCATTACTGCCATGTTATGCGTCACGCCGACCAGCACCTGCGGGGCAAGATAGGCGCCCCCGTCGTCGGCCGGAAACAGCGCGGGGTCGATCAGGGGCGTGGCGCCCATCTCGACCGCCTCGGCAATCTGGGCGCGCACGGTGGCGGCGAAGCGGGCATGGGCCATCGGCCCCATCGTCGTGTCGGGGTTGAGCGGGTCGCCCAGCACTTGTGCCATCACCCAGGCCACGGCCTTCTCGACGAAGGCGTCGTAGAGGCTTTCGTGCACGTAGATCCGCTCGATCCCGCAGCAGCATTGCCCGGAGTTGAACATCGCCCCGTCCATCAGCCCGTCCACCGCAGTGTCGAGGTCGGCATCGGCGCGGACATAGCCGGGGTCCTTGCCGCCCAGTTCCAACCCGACGCCGGTGAAGGTGCCCGCCGCGGCGCGCTCGATGGCGCGGCCCCCGCCGACCGATCCGGTGAAGTTCGCGAAATCGAACGCCCGCGCGCCGATCAGCGCCTCGGTGGTGGCGTGGTCCAGCACGACGTTCTGGAACACCTCCGCCGGCACGCCGCCCGCGTGCATCGCCTGTGCCAGCCTCTCGCCCGCCAAGAGCGTCTGGCTCGCGTGTTTCAGCATCACCGCGTTGCCCGCCATGAGCGCGGGGGCGATGGTGTTGATCGCGGTCAGGAACGGGTAGTTCCAGGGCGCGATGACGAAGACCACGCCCTGCGGCTCGCGCGCCAACACCCGCGTCGCCGTCGCGCTGTCCTCGATCACGTCATCGGCCAGCGCCTCCGCCGCGATCGCAGCCATGTAGGACGCGCGCTCGCGCACGCCGCCGAACTCGCCGCCGTAGCGCACCGGGCGTCCCATCTGCCAGGCCAGTTCCGGCACGATCTCGTCGCGCATCGCTTCGAGCGCGTCGATGCCGGCCATGACGCGGGCAATCCGGTCGTCCAGCGGCCGCGCCGCCCAGGCGGTCTGCGCGGAGCGAGCCTTGGCCACGGCGGCCTCGGCGGCGTCGAGGGTCAGGGGCGTGCGTTCGGCATGAACCGACCCGTCCACGGGGGAAATCAGCTTGATCGTCGACATGACATCTCCTGTCGTCGGCCCGGTGCCGGGCCCTTCATCGCATTCGGGGGAAGTGCCTCAGCCGCGTTCCAGAAGCCGCTTGCGCTCCCAGTCGGTGACGACGCGGTCATGCTCCTCGACCTCCCAGCGCGCGGCGCGGGTGTAGTGCTCGACGACCTCGTCGCCAAGCGCTGCCCGCAGCATCGCCGAGCCTTCCAGCAGGTCGGCCGCCTCGCGCAGCGACCGGGGGATCGCTCGCGCCTCGGCCGAGTGGTAATTGTCGCCGCGCATCTCCGGCTCAAGCTCCATCTCCTGCTCGATCCCCGCCAGCCCCGCGGCCAGCAGGGCGGCACAGGCAAGATACGGGTTCAGGTCGGCGCCGCCGATGCGGCATTCCACCCTGATGGCCTTGGTCCCGTCGCCGCAGACACGGAAGCCGGCGGTGCGGTTGTCGACGCTCCAGACCGCGCGGGTCGGCGCGAACATGCCGACGGTGAAACGCTTGTAGCTGTTCACATAGGGCGCAAGGAACGCCGTGATCTCGCGCGCATGGGCGAGTTGCCCTGCCATGTAGGCGCGCATCAGCGCCGACATGCCGTGATCGGCCCCCTCGTCGAGAAACGCGGGCGCGCCGTCGAGGGTCCAGAGCGACTGGTGCACATGGCTCGACGACCCGGCGCGGCGATGGTCGTATTTCGCCATGAAGGTCACGGACTTGCCGACGCTGTGGGCAATCTCCTTAGTCGCCTGCTTGGTGATGACATGGCCATCGGCGGTCGCCAGCATCTCGTCATAGCGGATGTTGATCTCCGCCTGTCCGGCCTCGGCCTCGCCCTTGGAGTTCTCGACCGGGATGCCCGCCCCATAAAGACCATTCCGAAGCGCGCGCATCAGCGGCTCTTCTTTCGAGGTCTGGAACAGGTTGTAATCTTCGTTGTAGCCCGAGATCGGCGTCAGCCCCTCGGTGCCGCGATCGCGCAGCGCGTCGTAGCTTTGCTCGAAGATGTAGAATTCCAGCTCGGTCGCGGCCATCGGCCGGTAGCCCAACGCCTCGGCGCGCGCGACCTGTCGCTTCAGGATCGCGCGGGGCGATACCGCCACCTCCTCGTGGGTGTGATGGTCGAGCAGGTCGCAGAGCACCAGCGCCGTTCCGGGCAGCCACGGCACGCGGCGCAGAGTCGACAGGTCGGGTCGCATCGTGTAGTCGCCATAGCCCTTCGCCCAGCTGGTCGAGGCGTAGCCCTGCACCGTCACCATCTCCATGTCGGTGGCGAGCAGGTAGTTGCAGCAATGTGTTTCCTTGTGCCCGCTGTCGAGGAAATGCGCGGCGTGAAACCGCTTGCCCATCAGCCGGCCCTGCATGTCGGGGGCGGCGACCAGCACGGTGTCGATCTCGCCCACGTCGAACGCTTTGCGGAGGTCGTCGAGGGTCATCGGGCCGGGCATGGGAATGTGTCCTTTTCAGTCGCGGAAGGGACGGGGGGCCATGTTCGGCCCCCCGCTGGTCTCAGCTGTAGCGATAAGGCCGGCCGGCCTGGTCCATCGCGGCGTTGTAGGCGCGGAAGATGTCGACCACCCGGCGCTTGGTGTCGCTTTCGGCGGCGATCTCTTCCCAGAACTCGCGCGCTGCGTTCTCGACCGTGGACCACTCGGCATCGGGGATGGAGGTCAGCTCCAGCTTGGTGCCCTCGGTCCTGAGCCGCGCCTCGCCGGCCCAGTACCAGTGCTGGCGATAGTAGTGGCTTTGCTGGAAACAGGTCTCCATCAGGGTCTTCAGATGATCCGGCAGCTCTTCCCAGCGCTCCATGTTGGCGAAGAAATGCCCGATCCACGCGCCCGAGATGTTGTTGGTCAGGAAATGCGAGGTCACGTCAGCCCAGCCCACCTCGTAGGCCTCGGTGATGCCGCACCAGGCGACGCCGTCGATCTCGCCGGTTTGCAGGGCGATCTCCACATCCTCCCACGGCACCGTCACCGGGACCACGCCGAATTGCGACAGGAACCGCCCGGCGGTGGGGAAGGTGAAGACCCGCTTTCCGTCGAGATCGGCCAGCGAGGTGATCGGCGAGGAGGTGATGAAATGGCACGGGTCCCACGACCCGGCCGATATGTGCTTCACGCCGACCGCGGCGTATTCCTCGCCCCAGATCTCGTTCAGGCCCCAGTCGTTGAACAGCGCCGGCACGTCGAGCGAATAGCGGCTGCCGAAGGGGAAGTAGCCGCCGAAGACCGTCACCTCGGTCGGCGAGGCCATGCTGTCGTCATCTGACTGCACCGCGTCGATGGTGCCGCGCTGCATCGCCTGGAACAGCTCGGAGGTCGGCACCAGTTGGTCGGCGAAGAACAGGTCGATCTGCATCTCGTCGCCGGCGATGGCGTTGAACATGTCGATGGCAGGCTGCGCCACCTGCGCGCCGAGCGACGCACCGGCATAGGTCTGAAGCCGCCAGCGGATCGTCGATTGCGCATGGACCGCCGGGGCGGCGAGCGCTGCCGCGCCGCCCAGGGCGCTGGTGGTCAGGAACTTCCGTCTTGTCGTTGTCATCTGTCTTCTCCCGTTGGGGGTTGCAGTGGAACGGGCGCGTAGGCCGCGCCTTCTCGGATCAGGGGAACATCAGGCCGGGCAGCCACAGCGCGATCTGGGGAAAGGCCATGACCAGCGCGAGGCCAAGGATCATCACCCCCACGAAGGGCACGATGGACCGGTAGATGTCGATGAGCGAAACCTCCCGCGGCGCCATCGCGCGCATCAGGAACAGGTTGTAGCCGAACGGCGGCGTCATGTAGGCGATCTGGCAGGTGATGGTGTAGAGAACGCCGTACCAGATCAGGTCAAACTCCAGCATCCGCACGATCGGCACGTAAAGCGGGGCCACGATCACCAGCATCGCGGTATCGTCGAGGAACGTCCCCATCAGGATGAAGGAAATCTGCATCAGGATCAGGATTTCCCAGCGCCCGAGGCCGAGATTGTCGAGGAACAGCTCGCGCACGAAATCGACCGCGCGCAGCCCGTCGAAGACCGCGCCGAAGGCCAGCGCGGCGAGGATGATCCACAGGAACATGCAGGAAATCGCGAGGGTCTGGCGCGCGCAGGCCTCGAGGATCTTCCAGGTCATCCGCCGCTTCAGCACGCTCACGAGAAGCGCCGCCAGCGCGCCCACGACCGAGCTTTCCACCAGCCGCGTGTAGCCCAGCACGAAGGGCACCATCATCACCGCGAAGATGCCGAGCGGCATGAGGCCGGCCAGCAGCAGGCGGTACTTCTCGGCCTTCGTGACGCGCGCCAGCTCGTCCGGGTCGATCACCGGGCCAAGCGCCGGGTTGAGGCGGCAGCGCAGCCAGATGTAAAGGATGAAGAGCGCCGCCAGCATGAGCCCTGGCAGCACGCCTGCCATCCAGAGCTGCCCGACCGGTTGGCGCGCGATCATCGCGTAAAGCACCAGCACCACCGAGGGCGGCACGAGGATGCCAAGGCTCGATCCCGCCTGGATCACGCCGGTCACCATCCGCTTGTCGTAGCCGCGCTTCAGCAGTTCCGGCAGCGCGATGGTGGCCCCGATTGCCATGCCCGCCACGCTCAGCCCGTTCATCGCGGAAATCAGCACCATCAGCCCGATGGTGCCCATCGCCAGCCCGCCCGGCGTGCGGCCGAACCAGACATGGAACATCCGGTATAGGTCGTCGGCCAGCCGCGATTCCGACAGCACGTAGCCCATGAAGATGAACATCGGCAGCGTCATCAGCGGGAACCAGTTCATCAGCTTCAAGCTCTGCGCGAAGGCAAGATCGTAGCCGCCGCGCTCGCCCCAGAGCAGGATCGCGGCCACCACCGCGACGAAGCCGATGACGCCGAACATCCGCTGCCCGGTCAGCATGACGGCCAGCATCGACCCGAACATCAGCGCGGCGATCATCTCGTAGGCCATCAGATCTCGCGCCCCCGCAGCCGGGCGATGTCGCGGATCAGGAAGGCCGTGCATTGCAGGATCATCATCACGAGGCCAAAGCACATCACGATCTTGATCGGCGCCATGTAGGGCCGCCAGAGGCCGCGCCGCCGCTCGGCGTATTCGAGTGCGTAGGCGGTGCTTTCGACCCCGCCCCACAGCAGGACACCGAGGTAGGCGATGAGTGTGAAGATCGTGATCGCGTCGACCGCCGCGCGCGTCCGGTCCGACCAGCGGGCATAGAGCAGGTCCATCCGCACCGCCGAGCCCATCTGCAGAGAATAGGCCCCGCCGAGGAAGAAATACCCCAGCAGAAGAAACTGCGCCATCTCGTCGGTCCAGATCTGCGGTGCGCCACCGGCGCGCGCGATGGCGCCCCAGAGCAGGACGGCCATGAGCGCGAATAGCCCCCACATGGCAACCCGCCCGATGCGGTGGTTCACCGCCTCGACCCAGTGGACATAGGTGATCAGCGGGCCGGGCATGATGCCTCCGTCACCTCTGCCATCGCGCGGATCAGGACCGGCGCGAGGCGGGCCGCAATGCCGTCCTGCTGCGCCGGCATCGCGATCAGGTCGTTGCGCAGCTCCAGCATCGCGTTGGGCAGGGCGTAGGGCAGGGCATGCAGCCGCAGGGTGTGGGTCACGTGGTCGGCGGCGCTGTAGGGCTCGTTCAGCCGGGACGTGAGGCCGGTGTCCGCCGCGCCCTTGTGGATCGCCAGCGCCAGGTCCGGCAGGTCGTCGTGGATGACGCCGAACTCGACCGTGCGCGGCACGCCGAGCCAGGCGGGCGTGAAGGAATGCACGGTCACGATGCAGGGCCGGTGGCCCAGCGTCAGCGCGCGCGCGATCCGGGCCCGGACCAGCGCATGGAACGGCAGGTAGATCTGGCGCATCCGGTCGAGCCTGTCATCCGGTGTCAGCCCGGCATTGGCGGATACGGCGAAGGCCTCGGTCCGCTCGGGCACCGCGTCCAGCCGGTCGGGGCTGCGGTTCAGGTCATAGACCAGCCGCGACAACGGCGCGTGGATCAGCTCCACCGGGCCTGTCCCGCGCGCCAGCAGCGGGCCGAGCGCGTGGGCCAGACCCAGCGCGCCGGGGTCGAACCCCGCATGGGCGCGAAGCGCGGCATCGTCTTGTGCCAACGCCTGCCACGGTGCCGCGATCGCGTTCGAGGCGTGTTCGCAGATCAGCACCACCGCGGGCACGTATTCCTCGGTGCCGCAGACCTGCCCCCGCTCGTCCCAGGCCGTGACCGTGCCGCTCCAGCCCTCGGGGACGGGGGTGGGCACGGTGTGTGGCACCGGGGACAGGGTGTCGGGTTGCGGCATCATCGCGCCTTGTCGCGCCTCGTGGGGCATTTCGGGAAAGACTGCCGCCGAGTCGCGAACTGGTCAATAACTTTCGGGGATTGCACCTTTGTAATGAAAGTTACAAAATCGCGTGGAACCGCTCAGGAAAGGGCCGGCCGGATGGATACGCTCGAAACCCGCCTGCGGTCGGCCATGCCCGACCTGACCCGTGCCGAACGCCAGCTTGCGCAACATATGCTGGCCAGTTTCCCGGTTTCCGCCCTTGGCTCGGTGTCCGAGGTCGCGGGCGCGGCGGGCGTCTCCGGCCCGACGGTGGTGCGGCTGGTGCGCAAGCTCGGCTGTTCCGGCTACGCCGATTTCCGCGCGCAACTGCACCGCGACCTGGGCGAAAGGCTTGCATCGCCGCTGTCGAAGCACGAAAAATGGGCAGACAGTGTCGCTGCCGACCACGACCTGACGCTGTTCGCGCGCTCGCTCGTCGCCGCGCTGGACCAGACGCTGAGCCAGCTCGACATCGCCAGTTTCGACGCGGCGGTGGGCCTCCTGTCCGACCCAAGCCGCCCGGTGCACATGGTCGGCGGGCGGCTGACGCAGGCGGCGGCGGGCTATTTCGCCACCGCGCTGCGCGTGATGCGCCGCGACGTGGGCCTTTTGTCGAGCCTGCCCAGCACCTGGCTGCCCGCGCTGCTCGACATGACCGACCGCGACGTGCTGGTCGTCTTCGACATTCGCCGCTACGAGCCGTCGGTGCAGCAACTGGCCGAGCACGCGCACGGGCAGGGGGCCGAGATCATCTTGCTGACCGACAAGTGGATCTCGCCCGCGGCCTCGGTCGCGCGCCACATCCTGACCAGCCATATCGAGGTGCCGTCCGCCTGGGACAGTGTCGTGCCGCTTTTCGCCATCGTCGAGGCGATGCTGGCGAGCATCCAGGACCGGACCTGGGCCGAGACCCGCGACCGCCTCGACAAGATGGAAGGGCTCTATGAAAAGACGCGCCTTTTCAAACGTTTGAGATAAGGCGAAGCTGCTGGCGACGCGGCCGGGCGCTGCCGCCTGGGACGCCTGGCCGGACCATTTCGGAACGGATCTGCAGGATCAACGTTGACCCCCCGGACATGCTGCAAAAGCAGGGGGATAGCGGATGGTGACGGCTCCATGAAGGAATTGGCAAACAGACTGGGCCTCCGGGTCGATCCGACAATCTTCTTTGTATCCGCGGGCCTGAGTGTCCTGTTCGTCCTCGCGCTGGTGATCGCGCCGGTGCCCATCGGTGCTGCCTTTGCGGCTGGCCGCGCTTGGATCGTCACGAACCTGGGCTGGTTCTTCATCCTCGGCGTGAACGTCTGGCTGGGCTTCCTGATCTACGCCGCCATGTCGCGTCACGGCCATATCCGCCTTGGCCCGCGCAACTCGCGCCCCGAATACACCAACCTGTCGTGGTTCACGATGCTGTTCGCCGGCGGCATCGGCACCGTCCTGATGTTCTGGGGCGTGGCCGAGCCGATCAGCCATTACAGCAGCCCGCCGCTGCCGGGCGTCGAGCCCTATACGTTCGCGGCGGCGCAGGATGCGGTTTCGATCTCGCTCTACCACCTCGCGCTGCACACCTGGACGATCTTCGCCCTGCCGGGCCTCGCCTTCGCGTATTTCATCAACCGCTACGATCTGCCGGTGCGGGTCAGCTCGGTGTTCTACCCGCTGCTGCGCGAGGGTATTCACGGCCCCATCGGCAAGGCCATCGACATCGCGGCCATCCTCGGCACGCTCTTCGGGGTCGCGGTGTCGCTGGGGCTGGGCTCGTCGCAGGTGGCGGCCGGCCTGTCGGCGCTCTTCGGATGGACCGACGACACCGGGCTGCGCGTCGCCATCCTGGCCAGCCTCACCGCGGTCGCGACGGTGTCGATCGTCGCCGGCCTCGACAAGGGCGTGAAGATGCTCTCGAACCTCAACATCGGCATGGCGGTCGGATTGATGGTCTTCGTGCTGGTCACCGGCTCGACGCTGTTCCTGCTTCGCGGCATCGTGGAAACCTTCGGCCTCTACATCGGCAACCTGCCGCGGCTGGCGTTCTGGAACGACATGCTCCACGGCGGCGACATGGGCACCGGGGCCTGGGGCTGGCAGGGCGACTGGACGGTGTTCTACTGGGCCTGGACCGTGACCTGGTCGCCCTTCATCGGCCTCTTCGTCGCGCGCATCTCGCGCGGCCGCACGATCCGGGAATTCGTCTTCGGCGTGCTTCTGGCGCCGTCGATCTTCACCATCATCTGGTTCGCGATCTTCGGCTGGCAGGCGATCGCGCTCGACGGGCTGGGCGCCAACGCGCGGGAGTTCATGGGCCCGTCCGCCGGCGCGATCAGCGCGGCGGTGGCCGAGTCCGTTCCGCTGGCCATGTTCGCCTTCTTCGCCGAACTTCCCTGGGCGCCGCTGATGCAGGGGTTGGCCGTGCTGGTGGTGGCGATCTTCTTCGCGACCTCGTCGGACTCCGCCTCGCTGGTGGTGGACATGCTGTGTTCGGGCACGCCCGAGCCCGGCCCGGTGCGCCAGCGCGTGTTCTGGGGCGTCGCCGAGGGCGCGGTCGCCGCGATGCTGATCCTGCTCGCAGGTGATGCCGGTCTCAGCGCGCTGCAACAGGTGATCACGGTGGTCGGCCTGCCGATCTTCGTGCTGGTCTTCCTGATGATCCCCGCACTGATCCGCGGCTTCGCCAACGAGGACATCGACCACGTCACCGTCGGCAAACGCCCCGCGTTGAGCGAGTTCGACCCGAAACCGGAGGACGAGGATGAGGCCGCGCGCCAGCCGTCCTGACCTTGACAGTGAAGGCGTGCAGGATGATCGCTTTGGGCGCAACTGCCGGAAGCCACGGGGAGCCCCTTCGTGCTCTCTGCGGCAGTGGCTAGGATGTAAACCGGGATGATCGCAGCAATCACGGGCACAAGAACCGGCCGGCCGATCCAGAGGAGCCAGCCATTTATCAGCGGCAGCGTGGTCGCGGAGGTCCGGTTTCGCATGGCTCTTGTGCTGGCTGCGTCCGGGCTGGAGAGCCATCCCTTGCGATGATCCCGAACGGCCGATGGCTTTGGGACCGCAAGAAGCGGATCGTCGCCGTTGTCAGGTATCTATGGCTCGCCAGTTGTCGCCTAGCCGGGGGAGGAATATGAACCCTGCAAGGAACGACTCGGGCCCTGCGACGCGCGTGGCGCCCGGTGTCGGGCATCACCTGCAGGCGGTAGGTGATGATGTTTGAACACCGTGAGGATCGCATGCCCATCGGACACTACATCGTCGCTGGACTGGCTGCCGCCTGCGCCCTGACCGCCACGGCGGCCGGGGCGCAAGTCTGCGACTATCGTCCCAGCCAGTTGCTGCGCAGTGACACTGCCGGATCGGTCCTGTCGAGCGCGCGTGGCGCGGCTTCGGGCCTCGTGGCGAGGGTCGACGGTGCGTTCGTGTTGACCAACGTCTTCACCGGCGGATCGGTCCTCGGGTCCAACGCGGGTGCCGGCGCGCTCGGTCAGATCGGCAGCGCGGCGGTAGGTGTCGCGACGAGCCCGGGGGCTGCCATGGCGGGGACGGTCGCGGCTCTCGGCGCCGGCACCTACGAGGGGGTCTGCTTCTTCCGCGATGAACGGATCACCGACTACGACGAGGTGCTCGAAGTGATGCAGTCTGTCGCCGCCTTTGCCGACCCGGCCCACTTCCGGGTCGAAGAACACCCGTCGGTGCGGAATGGTGCGGTGGCGGTCTTCGGCGACGGCACCGGAGCGGCCGCGGAATTCGCGGTGAGACGGCTTCGCATCGTCAACGGGACGCTCCTCCACAGCGAGTGGGGGCTCGATACCGAGCTCGGATACGTCGGCTACCTGACCTCAATCCGCGAAGTTGAGTGAACCTTCGAACCAGAATTCCCCCATGTCCGAAGCCACGGATCCGGTGCGTCGGTCGATTTCACGGGGCCAATGGCGATCAAACCCGTCGGCGCAGAGGGCGTTGCAGGACATCTACGCGCTGTTTCAGCAACTGACCGAACCACCGGCGCTCACCCTCGCTTCATGGCGGTCGTCCGCGGACGAACCTGCGTCGCCAAGGCAATGATTCCCAAAACGACTATCGCGTGGGCCCGGAAAGGGTGGTCTGCTGGCCATCGGAGTGCTCTTGTGCCAACGTGAAGAGCAACTTGCGGAGATCATCATGCGGATATTCAGGCTCCTTGTCGGCGCTGCCCTTGTCATTTTCGCGATCTGGGTGATCGTCGGCGAACAGATGTCCGGGGCCTCCGCGAACGCGGTGGTGAACGCGCGTCTTTCCACGGTCCGGGTGCCCATCGCGGGCGATATCGACTTTCCCGATCGCGAACTCGGCTCGTTCGTGACCGAGGGCGAAACGCTGGCATCGGTCAGCGACCCCCTCGTGGACGCGGTCCGGATGGGTGATCTCGAACTGGAGCGTGCGTTCGCCGTGGCAGAGGTCTCGCGCCTCGCGTCTCTGATCGACTCGACGCGGGCTGTCATGGTGAACCTCGAGGATCGCAGCGCGCGTTTCACCGAGCGCCAGATTGCCGAGCTCGAGATCCGGCTGCAGCACGCACAGGAGCGGCTTGACCTGCTTGGCGCCGCCGGCCAGGGGGAGGAGATCCCACTTTCCGGCGACGCTCAATCCCTCGAGGAAAGCCGTGCGCGCGAAGAGGTGGCAGTGCTCCAGAACGCGCTGGCCGCCGCGCGCTCAGGCGTTTTCATCGGTGATGGGTACAACGACGCGCCCAATGCCGAACAGCGGCGTGTGGAACTGGTCACGATCATCGACGGGCTGGAGGCAGACCTCGAGACCGCCCGGAGCCGTCTTGCGGCGTTCACGGATCGGGTCGAGGACGAGCGCCTGTCGGTCAACCGGCTGACCGAGGCGGAGATCGCGGCGACGGTGACCGGGCGCATCTGGGATGTCCTGGCCGCGGATGGGGAGAGGGTCCAGCGCGGCGAACCGCTGTTGCGCCTTGTGGATTGCGACGCGCTGATCGTCACCCTTTCCGTCACCGAGAATGTCTACAACCGCTTGCGCGTCGGCGATGCAGGCCAGTTCCGGCTGTCGGGCAGCGGCGACGCCTACGAGGGCACGGTGGCGCGTCTCGGCGGGTCGGGGCAGGCGAGCCTTTACTCCAACCTTGCCGTCGCACCGAGCGCGCAGCACCTGGAACGCTTCGACGTCGCGCTCGCGGTGCCTGGACTTCGGTCCGACCCGAGCCTGTCCTGTCCGATCGGCCGCACGGGACGCGCCTTCTTCGAGGAGCGTCCGCTCGACTGGCTGCGCGCGTTCTTCTGATGCCGCCGGTTCTGCTCAGCGAGACGCAATCGGCCGCGATGCAGATGCTGCTGGTCGTCGGGTTCGTGCTGATACTGCCGACGCTTGTCGACCGCAGGAACAACCTGCATCGCAGCCTGCTGATGGCTGTCACCATCGCGCTCGCGCTCCGCTATGCGTGGTGGCGCGCGACCGAAACCCTTGCGCCGTTAGGGCTTACGATCGATTTCCTCGCCAGCGGCTCGCTGTTCCTGCTCGAGCTTGGTGCGCTCGTCAGCTCGATCAGCGCCAATGTCTTGATGTCGCGCATCAGCGACCGCAGCACGGAGGCGACCGAGCATGACGCGTGGTGGGAACCTGACCCGGCACCGCGGGTCGCGGTCCTGATCGCCACCTACAATGAAGATCTCGAGGTGCTGGAACGCAGCATCGTGGGGGCGCTGGCGGTCGATTACCCGAACGTCGAGGTGCTGGTCCTCGACGACGGCAAGCGCGAGTGGCTGCGCGAGTTCTGCGAGGCGCGTGGCGCGCGCCATGTCATCCGGCCGGACAACAAGGGAGCCAAGGCCGGCAATATCAACCACGCGCTGCAGATGCTGCAAGCCGAGGGGCCGCCCGATTTCTTCGCTGTGCTCGACGCCGATTTCGTGCCGCACCGCAATTTCCTGCGCCGGGCGGTCGCCCTGTTCCACGACTCGAAGACCGGGCTGGTGCAGACGCCACAGCACTTCTTCAACGCCGACCCGATGCAGCACAACCTGGGGCTGTCGCGCTCTTACCCGGACGAGCAGCGCTTCTTCTTCGATCACATGCAGCCCGCGCGCGACGCCTGGGGGTTGGCGATCTGCTGCGGCACCTCGTCGGTCGCGCGCTGGGAGGCGGTGGCGGAACTGGGCGGGCTGCCCACCGACAGCATCACCGAGGATTTCCTTCTCACCCTCGCGCTTCAGGAAAACGGCTGGCAGACCCACTACCTGAACGAGCCGCTGACCGAAGGGCTCGCGCCCGAGGGGCTGAAGGAATACGTGACGCAACGCGCGCGCTGGTGCCTAGGGCTGATGCAGATCGCGCGCAGCCGCTACGGGCCGTTTGGTCGCAACTCCTTGCGGCTGCGTGACCGCTGGAGTGTGATCGACTCCGCGCTCTACTGGCTTACGACATTCCCGTTCCGGACCGCCGCTTTCATCTACCCGTTGCTCTACTGGTTCTTCAACGTGACCGTGGTCGACGCAGAGGTGCCTGACGTGCTCAGCTTCTTCGGCGTATATTTCCTGTGGACGGTGATGGTCTACAATACGCTCGCGCCCGGAACGCTGGTGCCGCTCCTGAAAGACGTAAGCCAGCACCTCGGCGCCATCCAGATCACGCGGGCCGCGGTCACCGGGCTGCTGCGGCCCAAGGGCCATCCGTTCAGCGTCACCGCAAAAGGGGGCGACCGCAGCAGGATCCAGGTACAGTGGCAGCTTATGGCCCCCTACATCGCTCTACTCGTGCTGACGCTGACGGGGCTTTGCATCGGCATCGTCTCGGACCGCTTCGCGTTCTACGACGCGGGCGACGGCAAGTCGGTGGTCCTCTTCTGGACGATCTACAATGTCTTTGCGCTGGTCTTCATCCTGGTCGCCTGCGTGGAGCTGCCGCGGCGCGAACGGCATGTGGCGGATGAGCCGGTGCGGGCGATCTTTGCGGCGGAAGGCGACACGCCCCGGCGGGTCTGGATCGCCTCGCTCGCGCTCGATACCGCGCGGATCCGTGGCCGGGTCTGGCCCGAAGGCACGCGCGGCATCCTTCGTGTGCCGGGCGTCGGCGACATCGAGGCGACAGTGCTCGCACCCGTTTCCGACGGGGCGCGGTTGCTGCTGAAGCCTGACGCCGCGACCAACGACGCGCTGCTGCGCCGCTTTTACACCGAGGGCGTGGCGCCCAATATCGGCGTGGTCAGCCTGGCGCCGGTGGCGCGCGACCTGGCGCGACGGTTCAGCTTCAGCCGCGCCCCGTGAGGTCAGGAGCCCCGCGGATCGAGACGTGCCAGCGCCGCTGACAGGCGCTGCGCCTCGGCGGGAGCGCGCAACTCCTTCGGATACTCCTCGTGCCCCTCCGCCATCCGGTCCGCCGTATCCGCAAGCTGGGCGAACGGCCGCAGGTAGTATTGCGAGAACACGAAGGCCAGGAATCCATAGAACAGGCCGGCCACAAGCACTGCCAGCGCCGCGATCCACACCAGTTCGGCCCCCGGAGTGATCGGAAAGCTCGCGGGCTGGATGCGCCCGACAAGCCGCCATCCGAACGACGGAAGGTCGCCATGCGTCACCTGCGGCAGGACAGTGGTGAAGTAGTCGACACCGTCAGGCCAGGTTTCGCGGCCTGACACGGCAACGCCCGCCGTGGCGGCGCGCAGACTCGGAAGGTCGAGAATCTCGGGCGCGTCGGCCACCGTGGTGACTACGACCTCGCCGGCAGGGTTCACCAGCATCAGGTCCATCTCGGCCGAGCGCGCGACCTCGACGAGGAAGGCCTCGGCCCAGGACGCGTTGATGTGAAAGCCGAGAACGCCCCTCGGGCGCCCGACCGCGTCGACGACGGGCGCCGCCATGTCGAGAAAGCGTGCCGGGCCGCCGGCTCCCGCCGGCACCTCTGCCGCCAGCAGGAGCGCATCATGAACGTCGCCCGCGAACGGTCCTTGCAGGCCACGCCGGAACCACGGCCGTTCCGAGACATCGGCCCCCTCCAGCAAACCGTCCGAGGCGGCGATCACTTCCCCGTCCGGGGCGGCGAACCCGGCCCAGGAGATCCGCTCCTCGACCCCCGCGGCGGCATTCAACACCGCGCGCAGCCGGTCGACCTCGAGACCGGCCATGTCGCCCGCGATGGCTTGAAGGTGCTGCCAGTCCTGGTCGAGCGCGCGCGCGAAGGCGAGGCCGACCGTGCCGGTCCTGATCCGAACCGCCTCGTCCATCACGACATCCTGGAAATCGCGCACCCGATCGCGGACGAGTACGGCGGCGGTGACAGCGAAAATCACGATGCCTGCCAGCACGAGGCCAAACAGGGCGCGCGGCAGTGTGACCGTTGAAATCTGGCGGATCGGCATTGGCAGGTTTCCTTCTGTTCGCGTCTGACCCTATCATTGTGAGAAGATGCGTCCCACCCGGCGAGGGGAAATCCCATGCGACGGCGAATGTTTCTCAAGATGTTGCCGGCGGCCGGTGTCGCGAACGTGGCCGCAGCGGCCCCGGACCCGTCGGACTGGGGCGCCTGGAAAGCGGCCTTTCTCACGCCTGAGGGGCGGGCCGTCGACGCGCTTCAGGGCATGGCGAGCCACTCCGAGGGACAGGGCTGGGCCTTGTTGCTCGCGTCGCGCTCTGGCGACGCGCAGGCCGCCGCCCGCATCTTCGACTGGACCGAACGGCACCTGGCCGTGCGGCAGGATCCGCTCCTGAGCTGGCGCTGGCGGCCCGGCGAGGGTGTCGTCGACTACAACAACGCCAGCGACGGCGACCTGTTCTATGCTTGGGCTCTGCTGGATGCGGCCCGGCGGTTCGGTGTCGACGCCTACGCTGACCGTGCCGGGCAGGTGGCGCGCGCCATCGACCAGATCCTGGTGCGCGACGCGCCGGACGGAGGGCTGCTGCTGCGACCGGCTGCCGAGAATTTCACCACCCCGGCCGGCGAGATCGTGAACCCCTCCTACACCATGCCGCTGGCGCTTCACGCGCTTGGCGCGGCCTTCGATCTCCCCCGGCTCGGACAAGTCGCCGACGATGGAGAACGGATGATTGCCCGCATCGCCGCCACTGGCCTCGTCCCCGATTGGGTCGTTCTGGAGCAGGGCGGATGGAGACCCGCCGCCTCCCACGGTCCGTTCTTCGGCTATGACGCGGTGCGGGTTGCGCTATACCTTGTGTGGTCCGGGCGCTTCTCCCATCCGGCCGTTGACCGCGCAGGTTCCCTTTACGGCGATGCGAGCAACCTGGCGCCAGTTCGTGTCGATCCGGCAACTTCGGAGGTAAAGGAGCGCAGCGATCAATCCGGCTACGCAGCGGTAGCGGCTTT
Source organism: uncultured Roseicyclus sp. (assembly GCA_937139335.1). Taxonomy (GTDB): domain Bacteria; phylum Pseudomonadota; class Alphaproteobacteria; order Rhodobacterales; family Rhodobacteraceae; genus Roseicyclus. The sequence continues at coordinate 73,012 of CAKZPN010000014.1, forward strand.
GGTGAACGGAGTCCGGCACACTGCGGCGATGCCCGCGTTGCCGACATTCACTGCCGCGCAGCCCTACTATCCCGCCACCCTGCATTTGCTAACCATCCTGGCCGCAGAGGTTTCGGCTCCAGCCGGGTCGCAGGGCGGATGAGGTGCTGGTAAACAGCGTAATTGGCAGCCCGTAGGGGAATCGAACCCCTCTTTCCAGGTTGAAAACCTGGCGTCCTAACCGATAGACGAACGGGCCACTCTTGGCGTGAGTGGCTATCTAGAAAAACGCGCAGCGGGGTTCAAGCGGATTCTTTCGTCCCCACGAGGAAAGACGCGCGCGGGGGCTCAGTCGGCCCAGGCCGCGTCGTCGAGGCGGAGTTGCACGCTCTGCCGGCCGTTCCAGTGGTTCACCTCGATCCGGCCCGCGACGTGCAGCGCCCGACCGGCATGGGCCTGGAAAACTGCGTCCAGCCCGCGGCCCGCCGCGTCAAAGCAAATCGCGTCGAGGGTGACGGGGCCATCGGCAAGGGTAAGTTTCAAATGTCCCTGGCCGACCGGGCGCAGGTGGCGGATGCGCAGGCCAGGGAGCGCAAAGCGCGGGGCAGGGGCGGCAGCGCCGAAGGGGCCGGCCACCTCCAGCCGGTCGATCAGCTCGACCGTGCAGGCGGCGGGCATCAGCATCCCGTCGAGGCGCAGGTCGCCGGGGCCGCGCTCGCCCGCGCCCTGCTTGTCCATCAACTCGGTCAGGCGGGCCATGGCGGGCTCAAGCTGCGCGCGGGTGAGGCTGAGGCCCGCGGCCATCTTGTGGCCGCCGCCCTTCTCGATCAGCCCCTCGGTCGCGAGCCGCTGGATCGCGGCGCCCAGATCGACACCCGAGACCGACCGGCCCGAGCCCTTGCCCGCGTCGCCGTCGAAGCCGATGACCACGGCGGGGCGGTTCGTGGCCTCTTTCAGGCGGGCGGCGACGATGCCGACGACGCCGGGGTGCCAGCCGTCCTCGGCGGCCCAGACCAGCGGCGCCTCGAGGCCGCGCGCCTCGGCCTGCGCCAGGGCCGCGTCGCGCACGCGCCCCTCGATCTCGCGGCGATCGGTGTTCAGGTCGTCGAGGCGCTTGGCCAGCACCGACGCTTCCGCCGGGTCGGTCGTGGACAATAGCCGCGCGCCAAGGTCCGCCGCCCCGATCCGCCCACCGGCGTTCACGCGCGGCCCGAAGACATAGCCGAGGTGATAGGCGGTCGGCGGCCGGTCGAGCCGCGCCACGTCGCCAAGCGCCACGAGGCCGGGACGGGTGCGACGCGCCATCACCTTCAACCCCTGCCGGACGAAGGCGCGGTTCAGCCCGATCAGCGGCGCGACATCGGCCACCGTCGCCAGTGCCACGAGGTCCAGCATCGCGATCAGGTCGGGGCCTTTGCGGCCCACCTCGCGCAGCCTGCGGTTCAGCTCCACCAGCAGCAGGAAGACCACGCCCGCGGCGCAGAGATGGCCGAGCGTGCCGTCCTCGTCCTGCCGGTTCGGGTTCACCACCGCGGTGCAGGCGGGCAGGGTGGCGCCGGCGAGGTGGTGGTCGAGCACCACGACATCCGCCCCCGCGGCGGCGGCGATGGGCCCGTGCGAAAGGGTCCCGCAATCAACGCAGATGATGAGGTCATGGTCGCGCGCCAGCGCAGCCATGGCGGGCTCGTTCGGGCCGTAGCCCTCGTCGATCCGGTCGGGAATGTAGAGCGTCGCGGGCCGCCCGAGCGCGCGCAGCCAGTCGATCAACAGCGCCGCCGAGGCGCCTCCGTCGACGTCGTAATCGGCGAAGATGGCGATCCGTTCGCTGCGCTCGAGGGCGGCAATGACGCGCGCGGCGGCGGCGTCCATGTCCTTCAATCCGCGCGGGTCGGGCATCAGGTCGCGCAGCGCGGGCGCGAGGAACCCCTGCGCCGCCTCCGGCGTCACGCCAGAACGCGCCATCACCTGGCAGAGCGCGGGCTCCAGCCCGGCCCGCTGCGCCAGCGCCTCGGCCATGCGGGTGACCTCGGGGGACGGCCCGACCCAGCGGCGCCCGGTCAGCGACAGGTCTACGCCGAGAAACCCGCTCACGGCGCGTCGGCCAGCAGGCTGGCAGTGGAGAGCGCGGTCGCGAACTCGCCATGCAGGTGCGAGACGGCGCCCCGGTGGATCTCCTCCGCCGAAAGGGGGGCCATGCCCGCTGCCCAGTCGGTGCGGGCGTTCGCCGCGAAGCTGGCGCAGGCGTCGTGGGCCAGGCGGACGGAGAAGCCGAGGTTCGCGGCCATCCGGACCGTGGTGGAAACGCAATGTGGCGTCGTCAGCCCGCAGATCACCAGCTGGTCGATGCCCGCTTCGCGCAGGTGATCCTCCAGCCCGGTGCCAATGAAGGCGCTGTTCACCGATTTCTCGAAGATCGCCTCGCCGGGTCGTGGCGCGACCTCAGGCTTGAACGCGGTGCCGCCGGTCTCGGGGCCAAGCGGGCTTTGCGGCTCGCGGCTGACGTGCCGGATGTGGATCACCGGCGCGCCCGCCTCCCGCCAACGCGCCAGCAGGCGGCCCGCGTTGGCCTCGGCCCCGGGGTTGTTGCGCGGTCCCCAGACGGGCGCGTCGAAGCCCGTCTGGATATCTATGAGGATCAGGGCGGCCGCTGTCATTTCACCGGGTTGCGGTAGGTCATCCGCCGCACCGAGCCGGTCTTGGAGCGCATCAGGATCGTTTCGGCGGTCAGGAACCCCGGTTCGCGCTTGATGCCGGGCAGGATCGAGCCGTCGGTGACGCCGGTCGCGGCAAAGATCACGTCCTTCGTCACCATGTCGTCGCGGGTATAGACCCGGTCGAGGTTGGTGATGCCCGCGCTCTTCGCCCGCCCGCGCTCATCGTCGTTGCGGAACAGGAGCCGGCCATACATCTGCCCGCCCATGCATTTCAGCGCCGCGGCGGCCAGCACGCCCTCGGGCGCACCGCCCGAGCCCATGTACATGTCGATGCCCGTCACCAGCGGCTCGGCGCAGTGGATCACGCCCGCCACGTCGCCGTCGGTGATCAGCCGGATCGCGCAACCGGTGGTGCGCAGCTCGTCGATCATCGCCTCGTGGCGCGGGCGTTCCAGCACGCAGACGGTGATGTCCGTCGTCGAGCAGCCCTGCGCCGAGGCCAACGCCGACACCCGTTCGGACGGTGTCATGTCCAGCGTCACGACGCCGGTGCGGTAGCCCGGCCCGATTGCGAGCTTGTCCATGTAGACGTCGGGCGCGTGCAGCATCGAGCCGCGCGGTCCCATCGCGATGACGGTCAGCGCGTTGGGCATGTCCTTGGCCGTCAGCGTGGTGCCCTCCAGAGGGTCGAGCGCGATGTCGACCTCGGGGCCGGTGCCGTCGCCGACCTCTTCACCGATGTAGAGCATCGGCGCCTCGTCGCGCTCGCCCTCGCCGATCACCACCGTGCCGCGGATCTCCAGCTTGTTGAGCTGGTCGCGCATGGCATTCACCGCGGCCTGGTCGGCGGCCTTCTCGTCGCCGCGCCCGATGAAATCGGCCGAGGCCATGGCGGCGGCCTCGGACACGCGGGCAAGGCCCAGCGACAGCATGCGGTCGTTGAAATCGGCGGGGTGCGACATTGGAAATGGCCTCGGGCGATTGCGGTTGGGCTTGGTCTAGCGGCCCGGCCCCGTCACGTCCAGCGTGGGGGCGCTAACGCGCGGGCCTCAGGTCGGCAGTGCGCAGGAACACCTGCAACAGAAGCCCGATCATCAGCCCGTTCAGCAGGTGCCACAGGAAATGCGTGCCGAGCGGAATTGCGTCGCAGATATTCCGGTCGAGCGTGCGGAAGGCGAGCGACAGCACGAACACGCCGGTGGCCGCCAGGATCCAGTTGGCGGAGGGGTGTTTGCGCCAGCGCGTGACGATGGCGAAGATCATCAGCGCCAGAAGCGCCGGCGCATATTGCCCCGAGCCGTTCAACGGGTCGGGCGCGGCCGAGGGATCGCTGCCCTCGGTCATGGCAAGGAAGGCGACGGTCAGCACGGCGCCGGCGATCACGAAGCCCGAGATGCGCGCGACGCGGGCCGGGGCCATGCCGCCGATGTAGCGCATCGCCGCCAGCACGAAGATGGCGACGAAGGTCCAGATCGGGACCGTGTCGGCCAGCGCCGCCCAGGTGGTGGCATAGGTGTGGAACAGGAAGGAGCCGACCCCGATCAGGCCTGCCATGACGATCAGGACCCAGGCGACCGGATGCGTCACCGCCCGCCGCCGGGCCGCCACCGCGCCCCAGATTGCGGCGGCGACGAAGGCGAGATTGCTCAATGCGTTGACGGGCTCGGCCCAGAACCCGGGACCCAGCCGCTCGCAATAGATGTCGATGGTGGCGGACCAGTCCATCGGTCTGCCTCAGACTTCCTCGATCCTCAGCGCGACAGGCGCGTCCATGACCACGCCGGTGCGGGGCAGGGCGGCGAGCGCCGTGTCGAGGTTCGGGCGCGCGGTCTTGTGCGTCACGATCAGCACCGGCGCATGGGCGCCCGGATGATCGTATTGCCGCATCCGGTCGATGGAGATGCCGGCCTCGCCCAGAACCGTCGCCACCTTGGCCAGCGCGCCCGGTTTGTCGGCCAGATCCATGCGCAGGTAATAGCAGGCGGGGCTGGCGGCCGAGGCTGGCGGCGCATCGTCAAGCGAGGTCGCGGGCCGCCCGAAGGTCGGCACCCGGATGCCGCGCGCGATATCGCAAATGTCCGACATGACGGCGCTGGCCGTTGGCCCTTCGCCCGCACCCGCCCCGCGCAAGACAATCTGGCCGACGCTGTCGCCCTCGATCACCACCATGTTGGTCCCGCCCTCGAGTTGACCGAGCGGCGATGTCGCGGGGACAAGGCAGGGGGACATCCGCTGTTCGAGGCCGCGCCCGGTCATCTGCGCCACGCCCAGAAGCTTGATCTTGTAGCCCATGTCGCCCGCGCGGCGAATATCCTCGATGGTGATCGCGCCGATGCCTTCCAGCGCAATCGCGTCGAAGTTCACGCGGCTGCCATAGGCGATGGCGGCCAGCAGCGTCAGCTTGTGCGCCGCGTCGATGCCGCCCACGTCAAGCTCGGGGTCGGCCTCCAGGTAGCCCAGCCCGTCGGCCTCGGCGAAGGCCTCCGCGTAGGTCAGGCCCGCGCTGTCCATCCGGGTCAGGATGTAGTTGCAGGTGCCGTTCATCACGCCCATCACCCGGTCAATGGCATTGCCCGCCAGCCCCTCGGTCAGCGCCTTGATCACCGGGATGCCGCCCGCCACCGCCGCCTCGAAGCGCAGCACGAGGCCCTTGGCCTCCGCCGCCTCGGCCAGCGCCTGGCCGTGGATCGCGAGCATCGCCTTGTTAGCCGTCACCACGTCCTTGCCCGCCGCGATGGCGGCCTCGGTCGCGGCCTTGGCCGGGCCGTCGGTGCCGCCCATCAACTCGACGAAGACGTCGACATCGGGCCGGCGCGCCAGCGCGACCGGGTCATCCTCCCAGGCGAAATGGCTCAGGGTCACGCCGCGGTCCTTGTCGCGGCTGCGGGCGGAGACGGCGACGATCTCGACCGGGCGGCCGCAGCGCTGGCTCAGCAGGTTGGCCTGCCGCTGCACGATCTTCACCACGCCCACGCCGACGGTGCCAAGCCCGGCAATGCCGAGGCGCAGGGGGTCAGTCATCGAAGGTCCTCCGGGATCGATCTGCGGGCTCTTGCGCCCCTGTTAGCCGCTTCGCCGCACGCCTGCAACGCGGGCTCCGCTCAGAGCGCCATCTGCCGCAACAGCGCCGCGCGACGCCGGAGGTCGGCGGCCCGCGCCTCAAGGCTCTGGCCCTCGCGCGCGGCGCTCCGCGGCGTCAGCATGTCGCTGCGGTCCAGCAGCGGCCCGAGCGGCACCAGCGCGGGAAAGTCCGCCGCCCGCCCCTCGGTGCTGATCCGGCTCGCAAGATCGGGCCGCGACGGGCCGCAAGCGGCCAGGCAGGCAAGACAGGCGAGGGTGACGAGGCGCGCGATCATGCGAAAACAGGTATCGCCTCGCGCCCGGTCCTGTCCATCCCGGTTGAATTGAACACCCGTTCAGATAATCATGCCGCCATGGCCCGCAAACAAGGCAGTCACGCAGAGATCACCGGCCCGCGCCTGCGCGCGGCGGCGCTGCGGCTTTTCGCGCGCCACGGTTTCGCCGCCGTCTCGATGCGCCAGATCGCGGCCGAGGTCGGCGTGCAGGCCGGTGCGCTCTACCTCTACACCGCCGACAAGGAGGCGTTGCTTTTTGACCTGATGCGCGACCATCTCGAGCATCTGCTGGCCGACTGGCAGCCGCCCGAGGCGGCCCCCGCCGAGCAGCTGGAAAGCTTCGTGCGCCACCACATCCGCTACCACCTCGACCGGCCCGACCTCGTCTTCATCGCCTACATGGAGTTGCGCAACCTCGCGCCGGCGAATTTCGCGGTGATCGAGGGGTTGCGGCGGGACTACGAGAACCAGCTCGAAGCGATCCTGAAGCGCGGCCAGGCGACCGGCGCCTTCGACGTGGCGGATACGAAACTGGCCACCATGGCGCTGATCGCGATGCTGACCGGGGTCACGACCTGGTACCGCGAGGGCGGGCGGCTCGACCGTGCCTCGATCGAGGCGCTCTACTGGGACATGGCGCGCAAGGCGGTGGCGGCCGCGCGCTGAGCCCTCTCTCACGCCCCGGTTGGCATCGGGGTGCTGCGGTGGCGACGGGGGAACGGCACCAGCCGCTGCTGGTCCTCATCCCAGAGCTTCAGCGTGAAAGACCGGAACGCCTCGGCCCAGCCGATGGTCTGGACCTCGTATTTCTCGCGCAGCGCGCGGTGGCAGGCGCGCAACCGGTAGCTCGGGATGTTGGCGTTGAAATGGTGGATGTCATGGTAGGTGATGTTGGCGACCGCGAGGTCGAACCACCAGCCGAGGTCGAGCGCCGAAGACCCCTGAAGCGCCGCGCGCGCCGGGTTCAGGTCGGGTTTGCGGTCCCACCAGGTGTCCTCGAAATTGTGCTGGAGATAGACCAGGAACACCCCGATGCAGCCTGCGGCGAAGACCGTGCCGGCGTAGATCACCAGCGCGGGCCAGCCTGCCAGCAGGTAGAGCAGCCCGATCCATGCGACCAGCGCGAGGTTGTGCAGCACCACGCCCTTCGGGTCGACGCGGCCCGCGTTCTTGGGCCAGCGATAGGCCAGCGCATAGGTGAAGAGCCCGCCGATCGGCACCATGATGAGCGGATTGCGGTAGATCCGGTAGAACAGCCGCTTGCCCGGCCCGGCCTCTTCCCACTCGCGGACCGTCAGCGTCAGGATCTCGGTTGTGTCGCGCTCGTCGAGATTGCCGAGATGCGAATGGTGGTCGTTGTGGTTCGACTGCATGACCCGGTAGGGCGTGAGGGTGAAGACGCTGAGTGCATAGCCGGCGAGGTCGTTGCGCCGCTTGTTGGAAAACAGCGAGCCATGCCCGCAATCGTGCTGCAACACGTAGAGCCGCACGCCCGCCAGCGCGTTCACCACGATCAGCGGCACCACCAGCCACCAGACGGGCCAGGCCTGCACCGTCAGCCAGAGCGTGAAGACATAGGCCACGAAGGTGGCGCCGAAGCTCAACCCGGCCAGCCGGTCGTCACGCTTGGTCCAGGTGCGGGTAAAGGCGCGGATCTCGCGCTCGGCCTCGGCACGGTAGCCGGGCGTGATCTCGGGTCGGGAGGATGGAGCAGCCTGCATCTTTCCGGTCTCGATCAAAGAGTTGTGCATGGCAAGGCGCCATCTGCGCCAAAAATAAGCCCCCCGCCGCAGCTTGCAAGGTGCCATGCGGGGCGGGGGGCTGCAAGATCGTCACAGGGGCCGGGGCCCGCGTCGGCGGATCAAAGCTTGGAATAGATCGGGAAACGGGTGCACAGCACCTCGACCTCGGCACGGACCCGCGCCTCGACCTCGGTATTCCCGCCCTCGCCATTGGCGGCAAGGCCGTCCACCACCTCGACGATCCAGTCGCCGATCTGGCGGAATTCCGGCTCGCCGAAACCGCGCGTGGTGCCGGCGGGCGAGCCCAGGCGGATGCCGCTCGTGATCGTCGGCTTCTCGGTGTCGAAGGGGATCCCGTTCTTGTTGCAGGTGATCTGCGCGCGCCCCAGCGCCTGCTCGGTCGCGTTGCCCTTCACACCCTTGGGCCGCAGGTCGACCAGCATCAGGTGCGTGTCGGTGCCGCCGGTGACGATGTCGAGACCGCCTTTCATCAGCTGGTCCGCCAGTGCCTGCGCATTCTTGATGACCTGCGCCTGGTAGTCCTTGAACTCGGGGCGCAGCGCCTCGCCAAATGCCACGGCCTTGGCGGCGATGACATGCATCAGCGGGCCGCCCTGGATGCCGGGGAAGATCGCGGAGTTGATCTTTTTCGCGATCGCCTCGTCATCGGTCAGGATCATGCCGCCGCGCGGGCCGCGCAGCGTCTTGTGCGTGGTCGTTGTCGCGACATGGGCATGCGGGAAGGGCGAGGGGTAATGGCCCGAGGCCACAAGCCCGGCGAAATGCGCCATGTCGACCAGCAGGTAGGCGCCGACGCTGTCGGCAATCTCGCGCATCTTGGCGAAGTCGATGATCCGGGGGATGGCCGAACCGCCCGCGATCAGCATCTTGGGCTGGTGCTCGGCGGCCAGCGCCGCGATCTGGTCGTAATCGACCTCCAGATCCTGCCGACGCACGCCGTATTGCACCGCGTTGAACCACTTGCCCGACTGGTTGGGCTTGGCGCCGTGGGTCAGGTGCCCGCCGGCATCAAGGCTCATGCCGAGGATCGTGTCGCCGGGCTGCAGCAGCGCCGTGAACACGCCCTGGTTGGCCTGCGACCCCGAATTGGGCTGCACATTGGCAAAGCCCACCTTGAACAGCGCCTTGGCCCGGTCGAGCGCCAGATCCTCGGCGATGTCGACGAACTGGCAGCCGCCGTAGTAGCGCCGGCCCGGATAGCCCTCGGCATACTTGTTGGTCATCACCGATCCCTGCGCCTCCATCACGGCGGCGGAGACGATGTTCTCGGATGCGATCAGCTCGATCTCGTGGCGCTGGCGGCCCAGCTCCTTGCGGATCGCGTCGAAGATCTCGGCGTCGCGGGTTTCCAGCGTTTCGGTGAAGAAACCTTCGTCGCGATGGGGGGCGTTCATGGGCCGAACCTCCTATATACGCCGGTCTGGCGGTCGGATGACAGGTAGGGGGCGTTTACGGGATGATCCGGCTGCGGGGAAGGGCGCAATGCGGCACAGGGCCAACGGAAAGCGGCGCGCGGGCCACCGATGGAGGATTGAGTTTCCGATCCGCGCAGGCAAGGGTGCCCCGAACGGCAGCAGGAGGGGACCATGCCCGCGGCGCGCAACATCGCGTTTCTCGCATCCGACAGCGCGACCTCGCACGACGCGAAGGCGCGGCTGGAGGCGCAGTACGGCACCTTCGCGCCGGACGAGGCGGACGTGATCGTGGCGCTGGGCGGCGACGGCTTCATGCTCCAGACCCTGCACGGCACCCAGCATCTCGACACGCCGGTCTATGGCATGAACCGCGGCACCGTCGGCTTCCTGATGAACGCCTACAACGAGGACGGGCTGGTCGACCGGCTCGAGGCGGCGGAGGAAACCGCGATCAATCCGCTGCACATGACTGCCACGACCGTCGGCGGCGAGGTGGTCGAGATGCTCGCGATCAACGAGGTGAGCCTGCTGCGCGCCGGGCCGCAGGCGGCCAAGCTGCGGATTTACGTCGATGGGCGGCTCCGGATGGCCGAACTGGTCTGCGACGGCGCGCTGGTCTGCACGCCCGCCGGGTCGACCGCCTACAACTATTCCGCGCACGGGCCGATCCTGCCGATCGACGCCGATGTGCTGGCGGTGACGGCAGTGGCGGCGTTCCGGCCCCGGCGCTGGCGGGGCGCGCTGCTGCCCAACACCGCGCTGGTGCGGCTCGAGGTCTGCGATCCCGACAAGCGGCCGGTGATGGCGGACGCCGACAGCAGGTCGGTCGCCAATGTGCGCTCGGTCGAGATCCGCTCCGAGCCCGAGATCGTCCATCGCATCTTGTTCGACCCCGGTCACGGGCTGGAGGAACGGCTGCTGCGCGAACAATTCGTCTGACTCCGGCACGCGAAACCGCACCACGCTTTGACCGCGGGAGGAAAGATGTTTAACGTTAAACGAATTCGCTTCGGGAGGGCGTGATGAGCGACGACAAGCAAGAAGGGTTGCGCGCCGCGGCGCTGTTCTACCATGAGCATCCGAAACCCGGAAAGCTCGAGATCCGGGCCACCAAGCCGCTTGCCAACGGCCGCGACCTGGCCCGCGCCTATTCCCCCGGCGTTGCCGAGGCGAGCCTTGAAATCAAGGCCGATCCGGCCAACGCGGCGCGCTACACCTCGCGCGGGAACCTTGTCGCCGTGGTCACGAACGGCACCGCGGTTCTTGGCCTCGGCAACATCGGTGCACTGGCCGCCAAGCCGGTGATGGAGGGCAAGGCGGTGCTCTTCAAGACCTTCGCCAACATCGACTGTTTCGACATCGAACTGAACGAGCCGGACCCGGTGAAACTGGCCGATATCGTCTGCGCGCTGGAACCGACCTTCGGCGCGATCAACCTGGAAGACATAAAGGCGCCCGATTGTTTCATCGTTGAACAATTGTGCCGCGAGCGCATGAACATCCCGGTGTTCCATGACGACCAGCACGGCACCGCCATCGTCGTCGGCGCCGCCGCGACCAACGCGTTGCGCGTCACCGGCAAGAACTTCGAGGACGTCAAGATCGTCTCGACCGGCGGCGGGGCAGCCGGCATCGCCTGCCTGAACATGCTGCTGAAGCTGGGGGTCAGGCGCGAGAATGTCTGGCTTTGCGACATCCACGGTCTCGTCCACGAAGGCCGCGAGATCGACATGAACCCGCAAAAGGCCGCCTATGCCCAGAAAACGGACCTTCGCACGCTCTCGGACGTGATCGGCGGTGCCGATCTGTTCCTCGGCCTCTCCGGCCCCGGCGTGCTGACGCCGCAGATGGTGGCGCAGATGGCGCCCCGGCCCATCGTCTTCGCGCTGGCCAACCCCACGCCCGAGATCCTCCCCGACGCCGTCCGCAGCGTGGCCCCCGACGCGATCATCGCCACCGGCCGCAGCGATTTTCCGAACCAGGTCAACAACGTCCTGTGTTTCCCCTTCATCTTCCGCGGCGCGCTGGACGTCGGCGCAACCGAGATCAACGACGCCATGCAGATCGCCTGCATCGAGGGCATCGCGGCGCTCGCCCGCGCCACCACCAGCGCCGAGGCCGCCGCCGCCTATGCCGGCGAACAGTTGACCTTCGGGCCCGACTACCTGATCCCCAAACCCTTCGACCGCCGCCTGATCGGCGTGGTCGCCAGCGCGGTCGCCAAGGCCGCGATGGACTCGGGCGTGGCGACCCGGCCGCTCGACGATCTGGACGCCTACCGCGACCGCCTGAACCAGTCGGTGTTCCGCTCGGCGCTGATCATGCGCCCGGTGTTCGAGGCCGCGCGCACCGCCGAGCGCCGCATCGTCTTTGCCGAGGGCGAGGACGAGCGCGTGCTGCGCTCCGCGCAGGCCATGGTCGAGGAAACCACCGACCGCCCGATCCTGATCGGCCGCCCCGAAGTGATCGACACCCGTATCGAGCGCGCTGGCCTGACGCTGCGCCCCGACGTGGATTTCGAACTGGTGAACCCGGAAAACGATCCGCGCTATCGCGATTACTGGCAGACCTACCACGGCATCATGGCGCGCAAGGGCGTGACCCCCGACCTGGCCCGCGCGATCATGCGCACCAACACCACCGCCATCGGGGCCGTCATGGTGCAGCGCGGCGAGGCCGACAGCCTCATCTGCGGCACCTTCGGGCAATACCTGTGGCACCTGAACTACGTCACGCAGCTGCTTGCGACCGACGATCTGCGCCCGATCGGCGCGCTCAGCCTGATGATCTCGGAGGACGGGCCGCTCTTCATCGCCGACACGCAGGTGCATCCCGAACCGACGCCGACCCAGATCGCAGAAAGCGTCTGCGGCTGCGCGCGCCACATCCGCCGCTTCGGCATCGCGCCGCAGGTGGCTCTGTGTTCCGGCAGCCAGTTCGGCAACCTCGACACCGACAGCGGGCGGCGGATGCGCGCGGCGCTGGAGATCCTCGACGGCATGGGCCTCGATTTCACCTACGAGGGCGAGATGCACGTCGACACCGCGCTCGACCCCGAGTTGCGCGAGCGCATCCTGCCCGGCAGCCGGATGGAGGGGCCCGCGAACGCCCTCGTCTTCGCCTCGACCGACGCGGCAGGGGCGGCGCGCAACATGCTCAAGGCGCGCGCCGGCGGGCTGGAGGTGGGGCCGATCCTGATGGGCATGGGCAACCGCGCCCATATCGTGACCCCCTCGATCACGGCGCGCGGCTTGCTCAACATCTCGGCCCTCGCCGGAACCCCGGTCAGCGCCTACAGTTGAGGCGCGGGCAAGTAGGCCGTTAGCGCCCCCATGCGGCACTATCACCGAATTGCGTCAGGCCTGCCTGCAACGATAGAAAGTTGCACACAAGGTAGGAGGAACAACCGATGCGGTACGCCGAGGTCTATGAGCGCGCGAAGACCGACCCGAACGGGTTCTGGATGGAGGCCGCCGACGGCATCGACTGGTTCACCCGTCCCTCCAAGGCGCTCTTCGACGAGGCCGCGCCCTATTACGAGTGGTTCGCCGATGGCACGCTGAACGGCTGCTGGAACGCGGTCGACCGCCATGTCGCGGCAGGGCACGGCAACCGGGTCGCGATCATCCACGACAGCCCGCTGACCGGCTCCACCCACAAGCTCACCTACCGCGAGCTGCAGAAACGTGTCGCCTCGCTGGCCGGGGCGCTGCGCGCCAAGGGCGTGGAAAAGGGCGACCGCGTCATCATCTACATGCCGATGGTGCCCGAAGCGCTGGAGGCGATGCTGGCCTGCGCGCGGCTCGGCGCGATCCACTCGGTGGTCTTCGGCGGCTTCGCGGCGAACGAACTGGCGGTGCGGATCGACGATTGCACGCCCAAATGCATCATCGCGGCCTCCTGCGGGATCGAGCCGGGGCGCGTCGTTCACTACAAGCCGCTGCTCGACGGCGCCTTGGCCATCGCGAAACACCAGCCCGAGTTCTGCGTCATCTTCCAGCGCGAGCAGGAGGTGGCGCATCTGGAGGACGGCCGCGACAGCGACTGGCACGCCTTCCAGTACGGGGTCGAACCCGCCGACTGCGTGCCGGTCGAGGGCAACCACCCGGCCTATATCCTCTACACCTCCGGCACCACCGGCCAGCCCAAGGGCGTCGTGCGCCACACCGCGGGCCACCTCGTCGCGCTGAACTGGTCGATGCGCAACCTCTATGACATGAACCCCGGCGAGGTGTTCTGGGCCGCCTCGGACGTGGGCTGGGTCGTGGGCCATTCCTACATCTGTTACGGCCCGCTGACCTTCGGCTGCACCACCATCGTGTTCGAGGGCAAGCCGGTCGGCACGCCCGACGCCGGCACCTTCTGGCGGGTGATCGAGGACCACGGGGTCAAGTGCCTGTTCACCGCGCCGACCGCCTTCCGCGCGATCAAGCGCGACGACCCGATGGGCGAACTGGTGGGGGACTATGACCTTTCCAGCCTCGAGACCCTCTACCTCGCCGGCGAACGCGCCGACCCCGATACGATCGAATGGGCGCAGGACAAGCTGAAGGTCCCGGTGATCGACCACTGGTGGCAGACCGAGACCGGCTGGGCCATCGCTGGCAACCCGCGCGGGATCGAGATGCTGCCGATCAAGATCGGCTCGCCCACCGTGGCGATGCCCGGCTACGATGTGCGCGTGCTCGACGAGGGCGGCCATCCGGTGAAGCCGGGCGAACTGGGCGCCATCGCGGTGAAGTTGCCGCTGCCGCCCGGCACGCTGCCGACGCTTTGGAACGCGGGCGCGCGGTTCGACAAGGCCTATCTCAGCCATTTCCCCGGCTACTACGAGACCGGCGACGCCGGCATGATCGACGCGGACGGCTACCTCTACATCATGGCGCGCACCGATGACGTCATCAACGTCGCGGGCCATCGCCTTTCCACCGGCGGGATGGAAGAGGTGCTGGCCTCCCACCCCGATGTCGCGGAATGCGCGGTGATCGGCGTGGCAGACGCGCTGAAGGGGCAGCTTCCGATGGGGTTCCTGTGCCTCAACAAGGGCGCGGCCACCACGCCCGAGCAGGTCGTGAAGGACTGCGTCCGGATGGTTCGCGACCGCATCGGCCCGGTCGCCGCCTTCAAGCTCGCCGTGGTGGTCGACCGCCTGCCCAAGACGCGCTCGGGCAAGATCCTGCGCGCGACCATGGTCAAGCTTGCCGACGGCGAGGAGTTCCGCACACCGGCCACCATCGACGATCCCGCGATCCTCGACGAGATCAGCGGCGCGCTGGAGCGTATCGGCTATCCTGTTTCGACGGACTGACCGCCGATCCGTCAGCCAAGCGCTTGAGTGCGGGGACATTTCTTGTAAGCTTTCCCGACCTCGCTGCTGGGAAAGGGCTGCCAATGGGCGAAATCGAGATCGACCCGCTCGCGGCGCGCCCCGACCGGCGTGCGGGCGCCGCGGCGGAAACCCTGCAGCTCTTCAGCCACGACATCCGCTCGGCCATGTCCGACGTCATCGGCGGGCTGCGCCTGATCGACCGCGCGCGGCTGTGTCCCGAGGCGCGGATCCAGATCGACCGCGTGCAGGCTGCCGCCGACACGCTGGCGGCGCTGGTCGACGGCGCGCTGATGGCGGCCGCGGGCGAGACGCTGATCCATCAGGATGCCGGCGCGCTGGTGCTGGAGGACTGGCTGGCGGCGCTGAACGGGCGCTGGTCCGGCCGCGCGTCCGAGGCGGCGGGGCGCTTCGCGCTGGAGCGGTCGGGACCGCTGCCCGGCATGCTGCGCGTTCCCTCCATCGCGCTCGACCGGGTCGTCGGCAACCTGATCTCCAACGCGCTGAACCACGCGCCCGGCACACCCGTGACGCTGACGCTGGCGGGCGAACGGGGGCAGGGGCTGACCCTGACCGTCACCGACGGCGGGCCGGGCTACCCGCAGGCGGTGCTTGACCGCGTCGGGCGGGGCGATGACGTGGCGCCGATGGGCAGAAGCGCGGGCAGCGGCCTCGGCCTCAGGATCGCGGCGGAACTGTCGCGCCAGATCGGCGGCGCGCTGGGCCTGGCCAATGCCGCCGCGGGCGGGGGCGCGGCCAGCCTGCACCTGCCCGAGACGCTGCTCGACTGGGACGCAACCGGCGCGCCCGCCTTCGCCCTGCCGGACCTTGGCGGCCTGCGCCTGCTGGTGGCCGAGGACAACCTGACCAACCAGACGATCCTGCGCCAGCTACTGGACCGGATGCAGGCCAAGCTTGTCCTCGTCTCCGACGGCGCCGCCGCATTGGACATGCTGGACCGCCAGCCCTTCGACCTCGCCCTCATCGACATAGAGATGCCGCGCCTGTCGGGCATCCAGGTGATGCAGGCGGTCCGCGCCCGCGCCGATGCCGTGGCGCAGATGCCGCTGGTGGCGCTGACCGCCTACGTGCTGCGCGACAATCGCGAGGCGATCTATGCCGCGGGGGCTGACGGGATCATCGGCAAGCCGATCTCCTCGGGCGCGGAGTTCGGCCGCGCGATCCTGCGCTACGCCGGGCGGCCCACCGGCCTTGCCGAGCCCGAGGATGTGCTGGCGCGGGGTGCGGGCGACGCCAGCCTCGGCGTCAAGATGGACCACGCGCGCTTCGACGCGCTGATGGAGGTCGCGGGGCCCGAAGGCTCGGTCGAGCTGCTGCAACGGTTGCACGAGGATCTCTGCGCGGTGCGCGACGCGCTCGACGCTGGGGCAAGCACCGGCGCGATTCCCGAGATCCGGGCGCAGACCCATATCCTGATCGCGATCTCGGGCGCCGTCGGGGCCGAGCGCCTGTACCGGCTGGCCGAGGTTCTGAACATCGCGGCCAAGCGGCGGCGGATCGCCGACCTTGCCGCACTCTACGCGCCCTGCCGCGCCGACCTGCAGGAACTGATCGCCCACGTGGAAGCACAGGCCGGCGCGCTCGGCGTGGCGCTGCCCACCACCTGACCCTGTGACCGCGCCACCCTTGCGTCGGCCCGCGCCCCGGCACAGACTGCCGCCACCACGAATTCCAGACGGAGCCGCCCCACCATGTCGCTGATCGAGGCCGCCGCCGCCGTGCGCGAACACGCCCACGCCCCCTATTCCGGTTTCAAGGTGGGCGCGGCGCTCCGCTCGGTCGAGGGGCGGGTGCATGTCGGCTGCAATGTCGAGAACGTCGCCTACCCCGAGGGCACCTGCGCCGAGGCGGGCGCCATCGCCGCGATGATCGCCGCGGGCGACCGGCGCATCGGCGAGGTCGCCGTGATCGCCGACAGCCCCGCGCCGGTCCCGCCCTGCGGCGGCTGCCGTCAGAAACTGGCCGAATTCGCGGGCGGCGAGGTGGTGGTGACGATGGCCACGACCGAAGGCGCGACGCTGAGCCTGACGGTGGCCGAGCTGCTGCCGGGCGCCTTCGACGCGGGCTTCATGGTAAAGGCGGAGACAGCGGCACCGTGACCGACGCGCGCACGATCCTCGCCAAGCTGCGCGACGGCGACCGCGTGACGGAGGCGGAGCTGTCCTGGTTCGCGAACGGCCTCGCCACCGGCGAAGTGACCGACGTGCAGGCCGGCGCCTTCGCCATGGCGGTCTGCACGCGGGGCTTGGGCAAACCCGCCCGCGTGATGCTGACCAACGCCATGCGCCAGACCGGGCAGGTGCTGAAATGGCATCTCGACGGGCCGGTGATCGACAAGCATTCGACCGGCGGCGTGGGCGATTGCGCCTCGCTGCTGCTGGCCCCCGCGCTGGCGGCCTGCGGCGCCTTCGTGCCGATGATCTCGGGCCGCGGCCTTGGCCACACCGGCGGCACGCTCGACAAGCTCGAGGCGATCCCCGGTTACCGCACCAATGTCTCGGTGGACGAATTGCAGGAAATCGTCGCCGACATCGGCTGCGCCATCGTCGGCGCCTCTGCCGACATCGCGCCCGCCGACAAGCGGCTCTACGCCGTCCGCGACGTGACCGGCACGGTCGAGTCCATCGACCTTATCACCGCCTCGATCCTGTCAAAGAAGCTTGCCGCCGGGCTGGAGGCGCTGGTGCTCGACGTGAAGGTCGGGTCGGGCGCCTTCATGGCCGCGCCCGCCGACGCGCTGGCGCTGGCGCAGTCGCTGGTCGACACCGCGCAGGGGGCCGGCTGCATGACCTCGGCGCTGGTCACCGACATGAGCCAGCCGCTGGTACCCTCGGCCGGCAACGCGCTCGAGGTGATCGAGGTGATGGAGGCGCTGACCTCCGGCGACCTGTCCTCGCCGCTGGCACGGCTCACGCAGGCCCTGGGTGGTGAGGTGCTGGCGCTGGGCGGGCTTGCCGCCGATGCCGCCGACGGCGAAGGCCGCATCGCCGAGGCTCTGACCTCGGGCGAGGCGGCGGATGCCTTCGGCGAGATGGTGGCGGCGCTGGGCGGCCCGCATGATTTCACCGACCGCTGGCGCGACCGCCTGCCGGCCGCGCGCGTGATGATCGACGTGATCCCGAACGAAGCGGGCTATGTCGGCCGGATCGACACCCGCGCGCTGGGCGAGGCGGTGGTGCGGCTGGGCGGCGGGCGGCTGAAGCAGGGCGACCGGATCGACCTCGCCGTGGGCCTCAGCGACATCGCGCGGATCGGGGACCGCGCCGACCCCGCGCGCCCGCTCGCCCGCATCCATGCCGCCAGCGAGGATGCCGCGCGCGCCGTCGCCGGCGCCATCCGCGCCGCCATCACGCTCGCCGACAGCGCGCCGGACCTGCCGCCCCTGATCCACGAAAGGATCGGCTGATGCCGCGCGCCTTCCTGGTCGTCCTCGACAGCGTCGGCATCGGCGGCGCGCCTGACGCGGAGCGGTATTTCAACGGCGAGCTTCCCGACACCGGCGCCAACACGCTCGGCCATATCGCGCAAGCCTGCGCGCAGGGACAGGCGGAGGAGGGACGGAGCGGCCTGTTGCACCTGCCGCATCTCGATGCGCTCGGCCTTGGCGCGGCGCTGCGGCTTGCTTCCGGCGCGCGGGGTGAAGGCCTCGACGCGCTGCCCGAAGGCCTCTGGGGCGCGGCCGAGGAGGTGTCGGTGGGCAAGGACACGCCCTCGGGCCACTGGGAACTGGCCGGCCTGCCGGTGCCGTGGGAGTGGAGCTATTTCCCGAAATCGCGCCCGACCTTCCCGGACGACATCGTGGCGGAAGTGAAGCGGCTGGCCGGTGTCGACGGCATCCTCGGCAACGAGCACGCCAGCGGGACCGAGATCATCGCCCGGCTAGGCGAGGAGCACCAGAAAACCGGCTGGCCGATCTGCTACACCTCCATCGACAGCGTGTTCCAGATCGCCGCGCACGAGGACAGCTTCGGCCTCGAGCGGCTGCTGACGCTCTGCGAGGCGCTTGCGCCCATGCTCCACGAACGCCGCATCGGGCGCGTCATCGCGCGGCCCTTCACCGGCACGCCCGGCAATTACACCCGCACCGTGAACCGCCACGACTACGCCATCGCGCCGCCGGGCACGACGTTGCTGGACCATGCCACCGGGGCCGGGCGCACGACCTACGGCATCGGCAAGATCCGCGACATCTTCGCCGGGCGTGGCATTGCGCAATCCGCGACCGGCGCCGACCGCGACCTGATGGGACACCTTGCGGACCGCGTGGCCGATGCCGTGGACGGCAGCCTGACCTTCGCCAATTTCGTTGAGTTCGACAGCCTCTACGGCCATCGACGCGACGTCTCTGGCTACGCGCGCCACCTCGAATGGTTCGACGCGGCCATCGGACCGGTGCTGGCGGCGCTGCGCCCCGACGACCTGATGATCTTCACCGCCGACCATGGCAACGACCCGACCTGGCCCGGAACCGACCACACCCGCGAGCGGGTGCCGGTGGTTGCCAAGGGGCCCTATTCCGGGCAGATCGGCATCCGCGCCTTCGCCGATGTCGGCGCCTCCGTCGCCGCCCACCTGGGGCTTTCCATCGACGGGCCGGGCCAGAGCTTTCTGTGAGGGGACATGACCTCGGACCTGATCTTTTCCACCCTGACGCTTGCCGTGGTCGCACTTGCGTTCGGGAACATCATCGCCGGAATCGGCTGCCGGGTTGGAGCGTGAGATGAAGGATATCCCCAAGGTCGAACTGCACTTGCACCTCGAAGGCGGCGCGCCGCCGGCCTTCATCCGCGGGCTTGCGAAGGAGAAGCGCACCGACCTCTCCGGCATCTTCCGCGCCGACGGCAGCTACGCCTATCGCGATTTCTGGCATTTCCTGCAGGTCTACGAGGCCGCCACCGGCGTGCTCACCACGCCCGAGGATTACGCCCGCCTGACGACCGCCGTGCTTGAGGAAAGTGCCGCCAACGGCGTGGTCTATTCCGAGACCTTCCTCAGCCCCGATTTCTGCGGCGGTGGCGATGTCGGTGCCTGGCGCGAGTATCTCACCGCGATCCGCGAGGCGGCCGAGGCCGCCGAGGCCGCGCATGGCATCACGCTGCGCGGCATCGTCACCTGCATCCGCCATTTCGGACCCGAGCGGGCCAAGCCCATCGCCGAATGCGCCGCCGCGACGGCGGGCGACTGGCTCACCGGCTTCGGCATGGCGGGCGACGAGACGGTGGGCAAGCCGTCGGATTTCACCTGGGCTTTCGACTGCGCACGCGAGGCGGGGCTGCGGATCACCGTGCATGCCGGTGAATGGGGCGGCGCGGCCTCGGTCCGCGACGCGCTCGATGCGCTCGCCCCCGAGCGGATCGGCCATGGCGTGCAGGCCATCGACGACCTGGAACTGGTCGACCGGCTGGCCGAGGACGGCATCGTGCTGGAATGCTGCCCCGGATCGAATGTGGTGCTCGGCGTCTACCCGGATTGGCGCAGCCATCCCATCGAAAAGCTGCGCGAGCGCGGCGTGAAGGTCACGGTCTCCACCGACGACCCGCCGTTCTTCGGCATCACCATGACCTCGGATTACGAGAACCTCGCGCAGACCTTCGGCTGGGACGAGGAGGTGTTTGCCGAGGTGAACCGCACCGCACTCGACGCCGCGTTCTGCGACGCGGCCACGAAAGAGAAAATCGCGACAAGACTGGGGGACAGCGACACATGACCGAGCACCTGACCATCGTCGATCACCCGCTGGTGCAGCACAAGCTGACGCTGATGCGGGACAAGGACACCTCGACCAAGTCGTTCCGCCAGCTCCTGCGCGAGATCAGCCTGCTGCTCGCCTACGAGGTCACGCGCAGCCTGCCGATGACGACGATGCAGGTCGACACGCCGATCTGCCCAATGTCGGCGCCGACCATCGCGGGCAAGAAGCTGGCGCTGGTGTCGATCTTGCGGGCGGGCAACGGGCTGCTCGACGGCATCCTCGAACTGATCCCGAATGCGCGGGTGGGTTTCGTCGGCCTCTACCGCGACCCCGAGACGCTGCAGCCGGTGCAATACTACTTCAAGGTGCCCGACGCGCTGGAGGACCGGCTGACCATCGTCGTCGACCCGATGCTGGCGACCGGCAACTCCTCGGCCGCGGCCATCGACCTGCTGAAGAAGGCGGGCGCCAACAACATCCGCTTCCTGTGCCTGCTCGCCGCCCCCGAGGGCGTGGCGCGGATGAAGGCGGCGCACCCCGACGTGCCGATCGTCACCGCGGCGCTCGACAGTCACCTCAACGACCACGGCTACATCGTCCCGGGTCTAGGGGATGCGGGTGACCGCATGTTCGGCACAAAATAACCCTTTCTCCCGCTTTACTTGCGTCCCGGCATCGGCCAGTCTGACGGGGCGCAACCGTGGGGGGTTTGCATGAAACTGACACGACTTTTCCGGGTCGGGGCCTTGGCGGCTGTCACCGCCCTTTCCGCCATCCCGGCCATGGCCCAGGGCGTTCCGGCGGAAACACCGCCGACGAGCTACCGGGGCGATCAATACGTGGATAGCCGGGGCTGCGCCTTCGTCCGTGTGGGCGTGGGCAACGCGGTGGACTGGGTGCCGCGCGTCGGGCGCGACCGGCGCCAGATCTGCGGGCAGACGCCGACGGGTGGCGTTCCGACGGCCGTGGCCACCGCACCCGCGCCGCCTGTCCCGCCGATGGCGACCGCCAGCCGGCCCGCCGCCACAATGACGGTTCCGGCGGCACCCGCCGTGCGCACCGTGGCGACCACCCCGCGGCCGACCGCGACGCAGCCCCGCCCCGTCGCCACCACGCCGCGCCCGATGCCGCAAGTGGTCGCCCCGGCGGCCAGCGATATCTGCGCCAATCTGCCCGCCGACATCAGGCCCTATTTCTCCGGTCCGAACCCGCGGTGCGGCCCGCAGGCGGTGCATCCCGGCGACGCGGCGCGCGGTCTCGACCAGAGCAGCGCGGGGCAGAGCGCCCCGGCGATCCGCCAGGTCGTGCGCTACGAGGTCAGCCCGCCCGCAGGTTACCGCGCGGCCTGGGACGACGGCAGGATGAACCCCTACCGCGGTCTGGGCACCGCCAGCGGCCAGCGGCAGATGGAACAGGTCTGGACCAACACCGTGCCGCGCCGGCTTGTCGGCGATCCGCCGCGCGGGCTGCGCGAAATCTTCGCCCGCCCCTCGCGCCCGGGCGAGATCATCCCGGCGCAGGTTGTGGTGATCCGCCCCTGAGGCGCGCCTAGCGTCCGCAGATATCCTGCAGGCTGACCCAGTCGGCATCGCCCAGAAGCGGGGCGGCCGTGCTGCGCACCGGGTTCGCCTCGATCAGCCCGATCACCGTCTCGCCCGAAATGTCGCGCGCGAAGGCGTAGGGCTCCGTCGAGATCTCCGCCGCCGCGAAGCGGGCAAGCAGGGCGGCGTCGCCCACCGGTGCGCTTTCCTGCGACAGCAGGGCCGCGGCATGGGCATGCAGCGGCTCGGCGTCGATCTGGCCCGTGGTCAGCAGCCGGAAGGTCACGCCCAGCCCGGCCTCGGTCAGCAGGGTCAGCATCGGGTCGGTCTCGGTGCGGCGCACATCCTCGGCCAGAAGGTAACCCGCCAGCACCTCGGGGCTTTCGTAATCCTCGGCCAGCGCCGCGTTCGCCACCAGGATGCCGCCGGGCAGGGCCAGGGTATCGGGGATCGAGGAGGGCAGGACGGCGACGCGCGGCGGCCGCTCGCCGAAGGCGCGGCGCGCAAGCCGCCCCAGCGCCACCGAGCCGCGCGGGTTGGTGCAGATCGGCCCGGCAAGCCGCCCGATCTCCTGCAACAGCCGGTTGCCGATGGCCTCGCGGCTGGCCGGCGGCAGCAGCGCCACGGTCTGCCGCGTCAGAGCCTCGGGCAGCCAGAACAGCGCAAGAGCCAGCAGAACCGCGCCCGCCCCGGCCCCGATCCAGAGCCGCAGCCGCCCCGGATGCGGGCGGCGACGCTCGATGGCGCTGCGGACCATCTCGATGGCGGCGATCATGTCGGGGTCGTCCAGCTCCAGCCGCTCCTCGGCTTCGGCGCCGGGGGCGTAGAGCGCGGGCTGCCGTCCGGGGTTCAGCCGCGCGACGGCGGGCAGCGACCAATGCGTCAGCGCGACCTCGGACAGCGTCGAGATCATCAGCGTCGCGTCGCCCAGCGACACGAGCACCTCGCGCCGCTGCGCCTCGGGCGCTTCGCGCCAGAGACCCGTGGCCTCAAGCCGGTTGTATTGCGCTAGCGCCGTCATGGGCTGACTGCTCGATCCCGTTTTGCGCAACCATAGCCCGCGCGGGCGCGGCGCTCAACGATGCGTGAACACTTGGTCAAAGCGCCGTTGCGATCTTGCGCAGCTCGAATTTCTGGATCTTGCCGGTCGAGGTCTTGGGCAGTTCCTGGAACACCACATGCTTTGGCGTCTTGAACCCCGCCAGCCGCTGCCGGGCGAAGGCGATGATCTCCTCCTCGCTGGCGCTCGCGCCCTCCTTCAGCTCCAGGAAGGCGCAGGGCACCTCGCCCCATTTCTCGTCGGGTTTCGCCACCACGGCCGAGAGCAGCACGGCGGGGTGGTGCATCAGCACGCCCTCGACCTCAACGGAACTCACGTTCTCGCCGCCCGAGATGATGATGTCCTTGGCTCGGTCGGCGATCTGCACATAGGTGTCGGGGTGCTGCTTCGCGATGTCGCCGGTGTGGAAGTAGCCGCCGCGAAACGCCTCGTTGGTGGCGCGCGGGTTCTTATAGTAGCCCTTCATCACCGAATTGCCGCGCATCATGATCTCGCCCAACGCTGTGCCGTCCATCGGCACCTGCGCCATCGTCTCGGGGTCCATCACCGTGATGTGGTCCATGTTCGGCATCGGCACGCCCTGCCGCGCCTTCACGCCGGCGCGGTCGGGCCCGTCGAGCGCATCCCATTCGCCGTCCTTGAAGGTGCATTCGGTCGCTGGCCCGTAGGTTTCGGTCAGCCCGTAGACCTGCGTGATGTTGAAGCCCATCGTCTCGATCGCCGCCAGCGTCGCGGGGGCCGGGGGCGCGCCGGCGGTGAAGACCTCCACCACGTGGTCGAAGGCGCGGCGCTCGGCGTCCTTCGCGTTGACCAGCATGTTCAGCACGATGGGCGCGCCGCCGAAATGGGTCACGCCCTCGTCGGCGATGGCGTCGTAGATCGCCTTGGCGGTGATGTCGCGGCAACAGACGGTGGTGCCGCCGACCGCGGGCATGGTCCAGACATGGCACCAGTTGTTGCAATGGAACAGCGGCACGATGGTCAGGTAGGTCGGGTAAAGCGTCATCCGCCAGGAAATCGGCGTGCCCATGGTGATCAGGTAGGCGCCGCGGTGGTGGTAGACCACGCCCTTTGGCCGGCCGGTCGTGCCCGATGTGTAGTTGAGCGCGAGGCTTTCCCACTCGTCCACCGGCATGACCCACGCGAAGTCGGCGTCGCCCTCGGCCAGCAACTGGTCGTAGGTGAGGTGCCGGCCCGAGGCGTGGTAGCCTGCCGCCCCGTCCGGCACTTCCACGATCAGCGGCAGCGGTTCGTGTTCCTGCGCGTGGATCGCCTCCTCCACCACGCCGAGGAACTGGGTGTCGACCAGCACCACCTTGGCCTCGCCATGGTCGAGGATGTAGCTGATGGTGTTGATGTCGAGGCGGATGTTGATCGCGTTCAGGATCGCGCCGCAGGCCGGCACGCCCCAATGCGCCTCGACATGCGGGGCGGTATTGGGCAGCACGGTCGCGACGACGTCCCCCGGTTCCACCCCGCGCGCGGCGAGCGCCGAGGCGAGGCGGCTGGTGCGGGTGTGAAGCTCCGCGTAGGTGGCGCGAAAGCCGCGGTCTATGAGCGCCGGGCGGTTGGGGTAGACGCGGTTGGCCCGGACCAGGTGGCTGAGCGGCGTCAGCGGCACATGGTTCGCCGCGCGTTTTTCCAGCCCGGTCTCATCCTTCATCCAGCCCATCCGCCATCCCCCAAATCAGCGCAAGAATCTGACTCCAGACATGGCGCGCGGCGCAAGAAAAGGAAAGGGGCTGGGTGAGGGCGATCGCGCCACCCAGCGCCTTGCCGGGCACGCGCCGCTCCCGAGCACCTTGCGCATCGCAGGGCGCCGGATATGCCCCGCCAACGGCGGCCCGCGCGGCGGGGCATCTTGCATCAGAAACTGACACTCAGGCCCAAGGTCAGGCCCATCAGCCCGGTGTCGCCAATCGTTTCGGGGTCGATCGCGAACGGAAAATAGACCGAGTCGGTTCCGTAGAACTGCACCTCGTAGCCGAAATGCGCACGGAGATCCGCGTTCTGGAAGGAGCGTTCGTACTCCACACCGGCGAAGAGGTCGAAGGTATGCACAATCGTGTTCGAAAGCACCTGCGTCGAGACCGGCTCGAACGTCGCGTCACCAGCCATGATGCTGTAGCGTCCGCCGAACGTCAGCCCGAAGTTTTGGCTGATCGCGGTGGAATAGCTTGCGCCCAGGGTCAGGCCCGTTCCGTCGAATTGGTAAGGGTCACTCCCGCCGAAGTCGGAGCCGTTCAGCTCGATGTTGCCTTGGCGAACACCGATGAAGGCTTCAGCGGAAGAGGTGTTTCCCGTGAAGACGGCAAAGAACGCCTCGAGGTCGATCATCTCGAAGAGAGCCCGACGCTCGATGCCCAGGTGCGTCGCCGTCTCGTCGAATTCGAAGTAGCGCAGGCGAATGCCCATGCCCGCCTCGGACGCGGCCGCGATCGTGAAGCGCATCGCGGTGTTGGACCCGTAATCCGGGAAGTAGTCGGCGGCCGAGTTGCCGGACCCTTGTGACGCGAAGAAGCCGAGGCTCAGGACTTCGATCTCGGGCGTGATCGTAATGCCATCTGCCTGGGCCATCGAAGCGACACCCACGGCCGCAGCCGTTGCGATCGCAAACGTGGTGCTAGTTTTCCGTCTGTTCATGCTTGGTCCCCCAAATTCCGCTCCATCACCAAGGCGCGGCAAAGTTAATTGTAACCACCAATATTTAATTGGCGCGAACAATAGCGTGCCGCGTTTCCTGACGTTGCGGAATGACTTCAGGGGGCTCGCAGCATTTTGCGGACGGATGTGGCCAGACCGCTACAGGTGTGGTCTGCCGGCATCGCTGGCCGGTTGCTGGCTCCCGGCCTGGTGGCGCGCACCGGCCTCGGCGCCATGGCTCTTTCCCTTCCGGTCTCTCCGTGCACCATGGCCTGCGAAAAGGTGAAGGAGGAGACACCCATGGATATCACCCCCGCTGGACCTGTTCGGGTCACCGCCTCGGTGCACCGGGCCGGCGCCGCGCCGGGCGACCCGGTGCCTTACGCGGGCGAAGACAGTTTCACCTTCGTCCGGGTGCAGGTGCGGGACGGCGACGGCGTGACCGGCAACGGCTTCACCGGCCGGTTCCTGGCGGCCGAGGTCGCGCATCTACTGAACGGCGCGGTGGCCGAGGCCATGGCGCAGCCGGTGCCTCTGCCCGACCTGATGCGCCGCCTGAACCCCCGCGGCATGACCGGCGTGGTCGTCTCGGCGCTCTCGGCGCTGGACGTGGCGCTCTGGGATCTTGCCGGTCAGCGCAGCGGGCAGAGCGTGGCGGCGATGCTGGGCGCGCAGCGACCTGCCGCGCCGGTACACGTGACCTGCGGCTTTCCCGCGCTCGAGACCGACGCGCTGGTCTCTGCCTGCGCGTCGGAGGTCGCGGCGGGGGCGGCTGGCGTGAAGGTGCTGGTCGCCGCGAAAGGCCGCAGCGTGGAAGAGGACGCAGGGCGCCTTCGCGCCGTGCGCGCCGCCATCGGATCCGGGCCCGACCTGATCGCGGACGCCAATTGCGGCTGGGATCTGGACAGCGCCAGGGCCTTCGCCCGCGCGGTGGCAGATCTGGACCTCGCCTGGCTCGAAGAGCCGGTGCGCGGCAACGACCGCCACGCGCTCGCCGCATTGTCCACCGAGGGATTCGTGCCCCTGGGGGCAGGCCAGATGGAGCAGGGCGCCGACCGTTTTGACTTGCTGGCCGAGGCCGGCGTGCGGGTGATCCAGCCCAACGCGGTCTTCGCGGGCGGGATCGGCGCGGCGGTGGCGGCGGCGCGGGTGGCCTTGGCGCGGGGCTGCGCCGTCTCGCCCGCGGGCGGTTGGGACCTGGTGAACCTGCACTGGATGTGCGGCGCGCTGGAGGGCGGCGCGGTTGAACTGCACCGCGCGCAGGGGCGCATCGCGCGGCTGCTGATGGCCGAACCGCCGCAGATGCAGAACGGGGTGCTGAAGGTCCGTGCTGCGCCGGGTCTGGGGCTGCGCCCGGACGAGGCGGCGCTGGCGGCCTGCCGGGTCTGAGACGCATCGCGCGGGGCCGGGCACCGCGCGGTCCAATTCTCATTCTCATTTTGCGTTAAGTTTGACCATTTTCGAAGAATTAACCATGGCGCAAACCGGGGCCGGATTTTCGCCATAGTTCTGCCAATCTTCGGCGGTGACTGTTAACAAGCAAGACGATCTTGGCGGTAAATCCAGAAGGAAACCCATCATGGGCATGCAATGGTCACCGAAACTTGCGTATGATGAATTTTGCGAGTTGCGCATAGAACACGAGCCGACCTGGAGCGACAAACCCCTCTGGGGTCTGTTTCCCGGTTCAGTCGTGATGACAGACAAGGGCCCCAAGATGGTGGAGCGGCTAGCCGAAGGCGACCTGCTCGAAACCTTCGAACAGGGACTGCGACCCGTCCAGGGCCTGCTGATCCGCGCCCCGATGCGGGTGCGCTCGGACGCCGATCTGCCGTTCTTCGTGCCCGAAGGGGTGCTGGGCAACGAGTTCCCGGTCGTGCTGCCGCCGCACGCGAAAGTGGTGATGGAATCCGACAAGCTGGAGGAAACCACCGGCGATCCCTTCGTCACCGTGCCGGTCGCCTCGCTGAACAACCTGGCGGGCATCCACCGCACCACCTTGCGGCTCGGCAGTGTCTCGATCGCGATCGAACTGGAGGAACCGTCGCTGATCAACGTCGGCTGCGGCGCCTATGCGGCGATCTGCACCGGGATGGGCACGCATGACGGGGCCATCATCGAAGCCGAGGCGCGCCCCGCCAACGGCCAGGCGACAAACCTTGCCAGCCTTTTCGGTCTCGACCGCCTGCACTGAGCGCGGCGGACCGGCCATCGGGCCGGGACACGGCGGAAGTCAACCTTCCCCGCATCCCGGCCTTTTCACATCTTACGCGGCCTTGCTGTCCACGCCGGTCCCGAAACGGCCGTAGAAGCTCTGCCCCTTCTCGGCCATCTCGCGCAGCAGTGCGGGGCAGGCGAAGCGATCGCCGAACTGGGCCTGCAACTGGTCGCAGCGTTCGGCGGCATAGGGTGTGCCGAGGATGTCGAGCCAGCTGAACGGGCCGCCCGACCAGGGCGCGAAGCCCCAGCCAAGGATCGCGCCCACGTCGCCCTCGCGGATGTCGGTCAACACGCCATCCTCCAGCGCGCGTACCGCCTCCAGCACCTGCGCGAAGAGCAGGCGATGCTGCACCTCGGTCAGGCTCGGCTGGGTGTCCGCCACGGGGTAGCGCTCCGCCAGCCCCTCCCACAGAAGCTGGCGCTTGCCGGCCTCATCATAGGCGTAGAACCCGGCGTTGGACTTGCGGCCCAGACGTCCCGCATCGACCATGCCGAAGATCACCTCGTCCACGGTATCGTCGTAGTTCGCGCCCATCGCCGCCTTGGTCGCCTTGGCGATCTTGGCGCCGAGGTCGAGCGAGGTCTCGTCGGTCAGTTGCAGCGGCCCGAGCGGCATCCCCACCAGCTTGGCCGCATTCTCGATCAGGGCGGGGGCGACCCCCTCCTTCACCATGCGGATGCCTTCGTTGATGTAGGGGATGATGCAGCGGTTGGCGTAGAAGAACCGCGCGTCATTCACCACGATGGGCGTCTTGCGGATCTGGCGCACGAAGTCGAGCGCCTTGGCCACGGCCCGGTCGCGCGTCTCCTTGCCCTTGATGATCTCCACCAGCGCCATCTTGTCGACGGGCGAGAAGAAGTGGATGCCGATGAACTGCTCGGGCTTGTCCGACGCCTTGGCAAGCTCGGTGATCGGCAGGGTCGAGGTGTTGGTGGCGAAGATGCAGTCGTCGGGCACGACCTCGAGCACCTTCTTCGTGACCTCGGCCTTGATGCCCATGTCCTCGAACACCGCCTCCACGATCAGGTCGCAGCCCGCAAGCGCGGCGTAATCGGTGGTGGCGGTGATCCGGCCCAGCACCTCGGCCTTCTTCTCGGCCGTCACCTTGCCGCGTTTCACGCCCTTGTCGAGGATGCCCTCGGCATGGGCGCGGCCGGTGTCGGCGGCCTCCTGCTTCTGGTCGATCAGCACCACCTCGATGCCGGCGTTGGCCGAGACATAGGCGATGCCCGCGCCCATCATGCCGGCGCCAAGGATTCCGAGTTTCTTCACGGTCTGGTCCGGCACGTCGGGACGGTTGGCCCCCTTCTCCAGCGCCTCCTTGTTCAGGAACAGCGAGCGGATCATCGCGGAGGAGGACGGGTTCATCAGGATCGACACGAACCAGCGCGCCTCGATCTTCAGCGCGGTGTCGAAATCGACCAGCGCGCCCTCGTAGACGGCGCTGAGCAGCGCCTTGGCGGCGGGGTAGACGCCCTTGGTCTTGCCGTGGATCATCGCGCTGGCGCCGACGAAGGTCATGAAGCCCGCCGGGTGGTAGGGCGCGCCGCCCGGCATCTTCCAGCCCTTCTGGTCCCAGGGCTTCACGATGTCGGCGTCCTTGGCCTGCAGCACCCAATCCTTGGCCCGCTGCAACAACTCGTCCGCCGGCACCACCTCGTCGATCAGCTGGGCCGATTTCGCAGCCCTAGGGTCAAGCATCTTGCCTTCCAGCAGCACCGGCGCCGCCTGCATCGCGCCGACCATCCGCGAATAGCGCGTCGTGCCGCCCGCGCCGGGGAAGAGCCCGACCATGATCTCTGGCAGGCCGATCTTCGCCTTCGGGTTGTCGGCCATGAAGCGGCGATGGGTGCAAAGCGCGATTTCCGTGCCGATGCCCGCGCAGGTGCCGGGAATGGCGCAGGCCACCGGCTTGCCGCCCTTCAGCGTCTTGGGGTCCATCCCCGCGCGCTCGATCTTGCGCATGAAGCGGTGGGCATCCATCGTGAAGTCGAAGAGCGCCTGCGCTGGCTCGTCGCCCGCCTCGTCGCGGATCGTCGCCAGCACGTTCAGGTCCATGCCACCGGCAAAGCTGTCCTTGCCGCTCGTGATGACGATGCCCTTGACCGCGTCATCGGCCAGCGCGTCGTCGACCAGCGCTTCCAGCACGCCCACCGCCTCGCGCCGCAGCACGTTCATCGACTTGTCGGGAATGTCC
Organism: uncultured Roseicyclus sp.; assembly: GCA_937139335.1. Lineage (GTDB taxonomy): Bacteria > Pseudomonadota > Alphaproteobacteria > Rhodobacterales > Rhodobacteraceae > Roseicyclus. Next base: position 102,880 of record CAKZPN010000014.1, read on the forward strand.
CAGGTGATGACGGCGACGCCATCGGCGCCCTTGTCCATGGTGAAATCGGTCATGTGTCTCTCTCCCTAGCTGCGGGGCGTGCCGTCGCCGTGCAGGTAGCTGCGGGCGGGGCCGTCCCTTTGGGTGATCAGGTCGTGATCTGGATAATGGATCGTGTCGGTGGGCCTCCGCGTGCCCACGGTGAGGAAACAGGCGTCGGTGTCGCCCCGGTTCTCGAGGCTGTGGCCCGTCGGCGTTCCGGCGGCCCAGCAGGCGCTGTCGCCCGGATGCAGCGGCGTCTCGGCGTCCTCGACCAGCATCAGTTCGCCCGAGATCAGGAAGATCATCTCGTCCTCCGTCTCGTGCCAGTGCCGGAAGGAGGAGCGCGAGCCGGGCGGCAGGATTTCGAGGTGTACGCCGATCTGCGTCAGCCCGCCGGCATCGCCGAGTACGGCATGACGGTAGGGGCCGAGACTGCCGCCGAGGATCGGATGGTCGGTGGCATCTTCCGTCCACGCCCGCTCTGCGGCGCACTGGATGCGCCGGGGCGCGAGCGCCACGTCGACGGGTGCGCCCCAATCCTCGGACAGGTCCAGCAGCATCGGCGGCAGGTCACCGCTGCGGAGCACCGTGCCATCGGCACCCTCCACCCGCCAGGTCGTCGCCCCGTTCACCTGCCGGCGTCCAAGATCGGGATAGGTGCAGATGTCGCCAGCCACGCGCGCGCCGATGATGATGTAGCGGCAGGGCGCATCGCCCTCGGACCTCACGTGGTGGGCATTGGTGTCGCCCCGCCGCCAGACCGCCGCGTCGCCGGGCGCCAGCGCATGCGAGCCGTCGTCGTCGATCACGCTGGCGCTGCCCTCCAGCAGATACAGCGCCTCGTCCTCGGACGAATGCCAGTGCCGCTGCGACGAAAATTCCCCCGGCGGCAGCGTCTCGACGTAGCAGCCGAACTGCGTCAGCCCGCCCGCATCCGACAGATGCAGCGTTTCCGCCCCGGTCTCCGACCGGTGCAGGTGGGCCTTGGCGGGGTCGAGTTTCATCACATCCGCTCGATTATCGTCGCCGCACCCATGCCGCTCGCGACGCAAAGCGTGGCAAGCCCGGTGCCCTTGCCGGTCCGTTCCAACTCGTCCAGCAGCGTGCCGATGATCATGGCACCCGTCGCGCCCAGCGGGTGGCCCATGGCGATGGCGCCGCCGTTCACGTTGACCCGGTCGTGGTCCACGTCGAAGGCCTGCATGAAGCGCAGCACGACCGAGGAAAACGCCTCGTTCACCTCGAAGAGGTCGATGTCGCCGATCTCCATCCCGCTGTCCTTCAGGATCTTCTGCGTGGCGGGCACGGGCCCGGTCAGCATGATCGTGGGGTCGGTGCCGACCTTGGCGGTGGCGCGGATGCGCGCGCGCGGCTTCAGTCCGTAGCGTTCGCCGAATTCCTTGTTGCCGATCAGCAGCGCCGCGGCGCCGTCCACGATCCCCGAGGAATTGCCGGCGTGGTGGATGTGCTCGATCTTTTCCAGGTGCGGGTATTTCATCAGCGCGACCTGGTCGAAGCCGGGCATGATCTCGCCCATCTCCTTGAAGGCGGGCTTCAGCGAGCCGAGGCTCTGCATGTCGGTGCCGGGGCGCATGTATTCGTCGCGGTCGAGGATGGTCAGCCCGTTGATGTCGGTCACCGTCACGACGGAGTTGGCGAAGCGGCCTTCCTCCCACGCCCGCGCGGCGCGTTTCTGGCTTTCGACGGCCAGCGCGTCGGCGTCGTCGCGCGAAAAGCCGTACTCGGTCGCGATGATGTCGGCCGAGATGCCCTGCGGCACGAAATAGCTTTCCATCGCGATGGCGGGATCGACGGCGATGGCCGCCCCGTCGCTGCCCATCGCGACGCGGCCCATCATCTCGACGCCGCCCGCGATGTAGCCGCTGCCGGCGCCGCCGCGGACCTGGTTGGCGGCGAGGTTGACCGCCTCCATTCCGCTGGCGCAGAAGCGGTTGATGGCAAGGCCGGGGATGCGCTCGTCAAGCTCGGAGGCGAGCACGGCGGTCCGCGCAAGGCAGCCGCCCTGTTCCATCACCTGCGTGACGTTGCCCCAGATCACGTCCTCGACGGCGTGACCGTCGAGGTTGTTGCGGTTCTTGAGGGCATTGAGCGTGAAGGCCGACAGGCGCGCCGCCGTCACCTCGTGCAGGGACCCGTCCTTGCGGCCCTTGCCGCGCGGGGTGCGGATCGCATCGTAGATATAGGCCTCGGTCATGGCTTGTCCTCTGGTCTGGCGGGAAAGACCCGCGTCATCATCTCGTAGGGCGGTTTCCAGCCCGGCGTCGCCGCGATGCGGTCGAGCCAGGCGGAGATGGCGGGGTAATCGGCCCGGTCGAAGCCGAAGGGCTCGGGGTAATAGAGGTAGCCGCAGCATGACAGGTCGGCGCAGGTCAGGCTGTCGCCCACCAGCCAGTCGCGGCTCGCAAGCTCGCCCTCCAGCACCGTCAGCGCGGCCTTGAGCCGGCCCGTGAGAAAGGCGATCGCCTCGGCCGGGCGCTTGTCCTCCGGCACGAAGTTCATCAGGAAGCGCAGCGGCCCGGCCTGGCCCGACACCTTCTGGTTGTCGAAGATCACCCAGCGCAGGATCTCGCGGCGCGTGGCCCTGGAGCCGTCGCCGCAGAGCTTGCCGGTCTCGTCCATCACCCAGTCCTGGATCACGCCCGACTGGGTCAGGATCACGCCGTCCGCATCCAGCACCGGCACCTCGCCCATCGGGTTGACCTTCCGGAACTCGGGGCTGCGCGCCTCGCCCGCGAAGAAGTCGACGACGCGCTCCTCCCACGGGACGCCGGCGAGGGTCAGCGCCAGCGCCGCCTTGTAGGCGTTGCCGGATTCGCCGAATGCATAGAGCGTGTTGGTCATGGCCTGTCCCCTTCGATATCGGTGATGTCGAGCGTGGTCTCGATGCTGACGAAGCCCTCGGCCAGACGGTAGGCCACGGTCGTGGCGCACCAGCGGTCGCCGCAGGGGCGGTCCCATTCGGTGAAGTTCGACAGCGGCTGTTCGGCGGTCATGACGGGGCGCGACGCGCGCACCAGCGCCAGTTCGAACGGCAGCCAGTCGTCCAGGTACCGCGCCATCGCCTGCTGAACATCTGCCGGAAACTCTGCGACCGCCCATTCGATCCGGCAGGTCATGCCCATTGCGCTGGGCGCGAGCCAGAGGCTCGGGCGCCCTTCGGCCTCGTCCTGCTCGATCGAACCGGTGGGCGACACGACCTGCGCGACGGCATCGCCGGCCTCGAGGCCGAACAGGTAACTCGACTGCCCGTAGGCGGCCAGCGGTTCGGGCAGCAGCGTGTCGAGCGGTGCGCCCTGCTCCAGCCCGAGGCAGAGGTTGCGGAACATGCGGGTCACGAGCAGCAGGCCCAGCTCGTTCGCGGCAGGCTGCGCGACGGTGCCGACGCGCTCGGCCGCGAGGTCGGCGTAGCCCTCAACCCCCTCGAAGACCGCAAGCGCGCGCGGCTGGTCCGCCGGACCGGGGCCGCCCGCCATCTCGGCCAGGCTCTGACCCTGCGCCGCGGCGGGAAGGGCCAGCGCCGCAGCCAGAAGGGCGGCGCGCGGGGTCATTGGACGGGCTCCTGCACGCCGGGGGCGAAGTCGACGCCGGCGAGGTCGGGGTAGACCTGCGACAGGATCCGGCGGTGCGCATCGCTTTCGACCCGCAACAGATACCACGCGCCTTCATCCTCCAGCACCAGCGTGTCGGACAGGCTGCGCACCCGGCCCGCACCGGCAATACCCATGACCGTCTCGGTCGGGATCAGGAAATAGGGACGGTCCGCGTCGGACACGCCGCCTTGAGCATCCGCAAACGCCATTTCGTAGCTGTCGACCTCGATGCCCAGCATCATGTCGGCCATCTGCGCAGCCATCGCCACGACGAGCATGTCTGTCTCGACGCCGGCCTGGTCGGCAAGGTGGTCCCAGACCGCGGGCGGGGTGGCGGCGATGATCGCCGTGTAATCCTCGGCCGCGAAGGCCGCGTTGAACGCCTCGACCGCGGCCTCGGCACCGGCCGCGTCCTCGGCGGTTTGCGCCAGGGCTGCGGCGGGTGACAGCGCGATGAGAAGGGCGAGGGCGAGCCGGTTCATTTCTTGCGCTCCTCCAGTTCGGAATTGAACAGCCGGATGCGCGCGGTCAGCTTTTCTTCGTTGATCACGCTGCCCCAGTTCTCGAACAGGAAGGACAGGAATTCGCCGTCCACCAGCCCCGCCTCCTGCGCGAGACTGCGCAGCTTGCGGTAACCATCCTCGCTCATCGCGATGTTCGGGCGGCGCGTGAGCCGCAGGCGCTTTGGCATGTCGGATCTCCCTTGGTCATGGGGCGGGGCCTGTTCTTGTGCAGGCCTCCGCCGGTCATCGGTGACGCAAGCTTAGAAATTCGCCGCGTCGAGCGCCATCACTGGTTCGGCGCCGGACTGGATGCGGGCCAGGTGCGTCGCCGTCATCGGCATCTGGCGGGCCATGTAGAAGCGCGCGGTGGCAAGCTTGGTCCCGTGGAAGGCCGGATCGTCGGTGCCAGCGGCCAGCGCGGCCAGCGAGGCCTCGGCCATCCGCGCCCACATCATGCCGAGGCAGACATGCCCGAAGAGATGCATGAAATCATAGCTGCCGGCGAGTGCTGCGTTGGGGTTCTTCATGCCTTCCGACATGAAATACATCGCCGCCGCCTGCAGGTCCTTCGACGCGCGCTTCAGCGGCTCGACGAACTCGGCCATGCCGTCGGTCTCATCCGCATCCTTGCAGTAGGTCTTGACCATGTCGAAGAAGGCCATGACATGCTTGCCGCCGTCCTGCGCCAGCTTGCGGCCCACGAGGTCGAGCGCCTGGACGCCGTTGGCGCCCTCGTAGATCATCGCGATCCGGGCGTCGCGGGTGTATTGCGACATGCCCCATTCCTCGATGTAGCCATGCCCACCGTAGATCTGCTGGGCCTGCACCGTCATCTCGTAGCCCTTGTCGGTCAGGAAGCCCTTGATCACCGGCGTCATCAGCGAGATCAGGCCGTCGGCGTCCTTGTCGCCGCCGCGATGGGACGCGTCGATCAGGGTCGCGCCCCAGAGCAGGAAGGCCCGCGCGCCCTCGACGAAGCTTTTCTGCTCCATCAGGTTGCGGCGGATGTCGGGGTGCACGATCAGCGGGTCGGCGGGACCGTCGGGGTTCTTGGGGCCGGTCACGTCGCGACCCTGCAGCCGATCCTTGGCATAGGCGAGCGCGTTCTGGAACGCGATCTCGGCCTGCGCCACGCCCTGCATGCCGACGCCGATCCGGGCCTCGTTCATCATCGTGAACATGGCGCGCATGCCCTTGTGTTCTTCGCCCAGAAGCCAGCCGGTCGCGCCGTCGTAGTTCATCACGCAGGTCGAGTTGCCGTGGATGCCCATCTTCTCCTCGATCTTGCCGCAGCTCACGGCGTTGCGCGGCCCGAGGCTGCCGTCCTCGTTCACGAGGACCTTCGGTACGATGAAGAGCGAGACGCCCTTGATGCCCGCGGGCCCGCCGGGGATCTTGGCGAGGACAAGGTGGACGATGTTGTCGGCGAGGTCATGTTCGCCGGCCGAGATGAAGATCTTCTGCCCCGTCACCCTGTAGCTGCCATCATCCTGCGGCTCGGCCTTGGTGCGCATCAGGCCCAGATCGGTGCCACAATGCGGTTCGGTCAGGTTCATGGTGCCGGTCCAGTCGCAGGCGACCATCTTGGGCAGATACGTCGCCTTCTGCTCCTCGGTCCCGTGCGCGAGGATCGCCGAGGCCGCGCCATGGGTCAGTCCCTGGTACATCGTGAAGGCTTGGTTCGCGCCCGAAAAGAACTCGCCCACCGCGGTGCCGAGCACGTAGGGCATGCCCTGGCCGCCGAACTCCTCGGGCATGTCGATGCCGGGCCAGCCGCCCGCCTGCATCTGCTGGAAGGCGTCCTTGAAGCCGGTGGGGGTATAGACCACGCCATTCTCCATCCGGCAGCCCTCGGTGTCGCCGACCGGGTTCAGCGGCGCCAGCACCTCTGAGGCGATCTTGCCGGCCTCTTCCAGAACGGCGGCGGTGAAGGCGGGCTCCATCTCGTCATAGCCGGGGGTGCTTGCGGTGCTGATCTTGAGCACGTCATGCAAGACGAACTGGGTGTCTTTCGTGGGCGCGGTGTAGCTCGGCATGGTGTTGTCTGTCCTCCCAGGCAGTAGGTCGTTGGTCGCGAGTGGTCGAACGCTATTCGGCGGCGTCCTGTGCCTTTCCGCAGCCGGCCAGCATGTCCTCGACCAGCTTCATCTGGTTTCTCAGATCGTCGATGGCGAGATCGAGCTCGGCGCGCTGGCGTTCCATGTCGCTCAGCCGGTCCTGCGCGATGTCGATGGTGCGCGACAGCTGCGTCGCCTGCTGGTCGCCGACGTAGTAGAGGTCGAGCAGCTGGCGAATTTCCTCGAGGCTGAAGCCGAAGCGCTTGCCGCGCAGGATCAGCTTCAGACGGGCACGGTCGCGGCGGGTGAACAAACGCTTCTGCCCGTCGCGGATCGGCGACAGCAGTTCCTTCTGTTCGTAGAATCGCAGGGTCCGCGGTGTCACCTCGAACGCGTCGCACATCTGGCGAATGGTCATTACATCGGCGGTCATGATGGGATCGTCCATGTCGAACATTGGGGTCTGGCCATGCTGATGTGCGAGTCTTCCACCATATTACAAGACTGCATGACGTTTACGTAATCGCTACGTCACGTCACTTCCGCGATGACGAGACGTCAGGAAAGCTGACGCAGGAGAATGCGCAAGTTTCTGAGGGGGCCGGGGCAGGGCGGCACGGCAGTCTTGCAGTGCGGGGGGAGATACGCAACATGGCGCCATGTCCAGAGATGCCCTGCCCGTACCCGACGCGCTGCCCCTCCACGATGCCTGCGGCATCATCGGCAGTCGGCAAACCTCTCGCCCGCCCCGCATCCTGCACCAGTTCTGGGACCGCGATCCGCCGCGGCAGGTCCAGAAGCTGTTGCGCCACTGCGAAACGGTGTGCCGGCAGGCGGGGATCGAGCATCGGGTCTGGAATGTCCTCTCGGCCGAGGCGCTGCTTGCCGACGGATTCCCCGAGGTCGTCGTGCGCGCCTACGAGACCGCGCCGCACGCCTCGATGCAAAGCGACATCCTGCGGTTGGCGATCCTGCACCGCTACGGCGGCGTCTATCTGGATGCCGACATGGCGTTGCGCAAGGCGACCGGCGCCGATCTGTGGCTCTCCTTCACCGATGCCCTGGTGTTCAAGTGGAACCTGCCCGACCGCCACAACACGCCAACGTGGTGCCTGGGGTTCAAGCCCAACCACGACCTCGCCTGGACCTGCCTGCTCCACATGTCGACGCGCATGTCCAGTGCCGTGGCCGCGAACCCGGACGCGGCGCTGAAACATGCGCTGGCGCTGGGGCCCGGTGCGCTGACCGAGGCGCTGGGCGGCTGGATCGCGGCGCGCGGATCGGAGGGCATCACGGTTCTCGACGTGGCCGAGGCCTATCGCATGGTCCAGAACGGCCCGGACCTTCTGAAAGCGCCGCTCGACTACAAGTCGACGGTCGTGCACTGGCTGGTCGCCAGCCGGCAGGGACGCTGACCGCTGCGTCAGCCCTTCGCCGTCGCGACCCGCAGGGCGCGCAGGTCGGCGATGATCTCGTCCAGTTCGCGCCGGCGCTGGTCCAGTTCCTCCAGCTGCCGGTCGGCAAGGTCGAGCCAGGCGCGGCGCTGGATCTCGCCCTTGGGGTCGGCGTCATACATCTCCAGCCACTGCCGGATCTCCTCGAGCGCGAAGCCGAAGCGGCGCCCGCGCAGGATCAGGGTCATCCGCGCCACCTCGCGCGGGCCATAGAACCTTGCCCGGCCCTCGCGCTCGGGAAACAGCAGCTCGATGTATTCGTAATGCCGCAAGGTGCGTGGCGTCACGTCGAAGCGCGCGCACATCTCCTTGAAGCTCAGCCGGCTGTCGTCCTCCATCGTGCCTCCCGGTCCTCGGTCCTCTCCCGGCCCCGAGCATACCGCCGTTGCGTCAGCCGTGCAAAGCGGAGTCGGGGACTTGCGCAGGCGGCGCGCAGAGGAAAGATTGGCTCCACCAACCGACACCATCGCTGAGGGACGGCAGGAATGACCGACAACACGGCAGAGATCGCCCGGCAGTTCATCGAGGCGATCCCGTTTTCCGGCGCGCTGCAGATGCAGCTCGAGGAAATCGGCGCGGGCGTCGCGGTCATCTCGATGCCTTGGGCCGAGGCGCTGGTGGGCGACCCCAAGACCGGGGTGATCCACGGCGGCGCGGTCTCGGCGCTGATGGACACCTGCGGCGGGGCCGCCGTGATGTGCCACCCGCAGGCGCTCGCCGGCACCGCGACCCTCGATCTGCGCATCGATTACATGCGCGCGGCGACGCCGGGCCAGCGCATCACCGCGCGCGCCGAGTGCTACCACGTCACCCGCTCGGTCGCCTTCGTCCGCGCCGAGGCCTGGGACGAGGACCGGAGCCTGCCGGTGGCCGCCGCGACCGGCGCTTTCACCGTGGAACGCCTGCCGGGATCGGGGACGGCATGAGCCCCGCCGCCCCGGAACCCGTCGAGCTGATCAAGCAGCGCCGCGACCGCGCCCTGGCCGTCCTGGTCGAAGGCGTGCCCTACATCCGCTTTCTCGGCGTCAGCTTCGACCGGCGCGGCGACGAGTTGACCGCGGTGCTGACATACGATCCGAAGCTGATCGGCAACCCGCTGATCCAGGCGCTGCATGGCGGCGTGACGGCCTCGTTCCTCGAAGTGACGGCGATCATGGAGCTGTCGTTCAACATGCTCTGGGATGACGTTGAAAGCGGCCGTGTCGCCGCCGACAGTCTCAGCCCCGGCTCGCTGCCGCGCCTGCCCAAGACCATCGATTTCACGGTCGATTACCTCCGCTCCGGCCTGCCGCGCGATGCCTATGCGCGGGCGCGGGTGAACCGGCAGGGACGGCGCTATGCCTCGGTCCACGTCGAAGCCTGGCAGGACAACCGCCAGCGCCTGATCGCGCAGGCAACGGGGCATTTCCTGATGCCGTCCCGCGATGGCTGACATCGCGGCCGCAGCGCCCGGTCCCCTGACCCACGCCCGCGTCCTCAGGATCGCGCTGCCGGTGGTCATCTCCAACGCGACGATCCCGCTTCTGGGTGTGGTCGACACAGCGGTGGTGGGTCAGCTGGGCGACCCCGCGCCGATCGGGGCAGTGGGTCTGGGCGCGGTGATCCTGACCTCGATCTATTGGGCCTTCGGATTTCTGCGCATGGGCACGGTGGGATTGGCCGCGCAAGCCATCGGGGCGGGCGACCGGGCCGAGGTGGCGGCGCTGCTGACGCGGGTGCTGCTGATCGGCGGCGGTGCGGGGCTGGCCCTGATGCTGTTGCAGATGCCGATCTTTGCGCTGGCGCTGTGGCTTTCGCCCGCCAGTGCCGAGGTCGAAAGCCTGGTGCGCGCCTATCTGCAGGTCCGGATCTTCTCCGCCCCAGCCGCCATCGCGATCTACGGCATCACCGGTTGGCTGATCGCGCAGGAGCGGACGGGCGCCGTGCTTGTGCTGCAGCTGTGGCAAAACGGTCTGAACATCGCGCTCTCGATCTGGTTCGTGATGGGCCTCGACCTGGGGGTCGAAGGCGTGGCGCTGGCGACCTTCCTCGCGGAATGGACCGGGCTCGCGCTGGGCCTCTGGCTCTGCCGGCGCGCCTTTCTCGTGCCGGCCTGGCGCGACTGGGCGCGGATTTTCGACCGCACCGTGCTGTGGCACATGGCGGCGGTGAACACCGACATCCTGATCCGCTCGGTGCTGCTGCTTTTCGGCTTCTCCTCCTTCCTCTTCGTCGGCGCGGATTTCGGCGACGTGAATCTGGCGGCCAACCAGGTGCTGATCCAGTTCGTCTTCGTGACCTCCTACGGGATGGACGGTTTCGCCTTCGCCGCCGAGGCGCTGGTGGGCAACGCGATGGGCGCGCGGGCGCGCGACAGGCTGCGCCGCGCGGCGCTCCTGACCAGCTTCTGGGGGCTCGCGGTCTGCGCGGCCATGGCGGCGCTGCTGGCGCTGGGCGGGGGGCTCTTCATCGACCTGATGACCACCGCCGAGGGCGTGCGCGCGGCGGCGCGGGAGTTCCTGCCCTGGGTCGTCGGCGCGGTGCTGGTCGGCTGGGCCTCGTGGATGCTGGACGGCATCTTCATCGGCGCGACGCGCACGCGGGACATGCGCAACATGATGGCGCTGAGTTTCGTGGGCTACGTGGCGGTGGCGCTGGCGCTGGTGCCGGACTTCGGCAACCACGGGCTCTGGGCGGCGCTGGTCACGTTCTTCGCGCTGCGGGGCGTTACGCTGGCGCTGCGCTACCCGGCGCTGGAGCGGGCGGCGGGGGTGTAGGGGGCGCGTTAATCGAGCCAGTCGTTCGTGCCCGTGCCGGTGATCTCGGAAATGTTGGCGATGCCCTCGGCCTTGGCGCGCGCGTCGAGATCGCGGGCGATGCGGGCGGCGAGCGTGATGCCGCCGTAGACCAGCGCGGTGTAAAGCTGCACGGCGCTGGCGCCGGCGCGAAGTTTTTCCCACGCCTGGTCGGCGGTTGAGACGCCGCCGGTGCCGATGAGGGGCATCTTGCCCTCGGTGAGCCGCGACAGCCGCGCGAGCACGCGAGTGGAACGCTCGAAAAGCGGCTGGCCCGAGAGGCCGCCGGCCTCCGCACGGTGGCGGCTCGACAGCCCCTCGCGCGCAAGCGTCGTGTTGGTGGCGATGATCCCCGCAAGCCCGCGCGCCTGCGCCACTTCGGCAATCTCGGCGAGGTCGTCGTCGCTGAGGTCGGGCGCGATCTTGAGGAAGACGGGGATCGGGCGGGCCAGCCCCGCGCGCGCCTCCATCACGCCTGCCAGCAGCCGGTCGAGCGCGGCACGGCCCTGCAACTCGCGCAGGCGCTCGGTGTTGGGGGAGGAGACGTTGACCGTGGCGAAATCCACGTGATCGCCGCAGCGCGCCAGCACACGGGCGAAATCCGCCGCGCGGTCGGTGCTCTCCTTGTTCGCGCCGAGGTTCAGGCCTACCGGCACGGCGGCATCAGCGGCAGCAAGCCGCGTCGCGATCGCCTCCATGCCCTCGTTGTTGAAGCCGAAGCGGTTGATCGCCGCGCGATCCTCGGTCAGCCGGAAGAGGCGCGGCCGCGCGTTGCCGCCCTGCGCCAGCGGGGTCGCGGCCCCGACCTCGAGAAAGCCGAAGCCCGCACGGGACAGCGGGCCGACGGCCTCGGCGTTCTTGTCGAAGCCGGCGGCGAGGCCCACGGGGTTGGGCAGGGCGAGGCCCGCGAGATCGGTCGCGAGGCGCGGCGAGGTGACGGGGCCGGGCGCAGGCAGGAGGCCGGACCGGAGCGCGGCAAGCGCAAGGCCGTGGGCGCGCTCGGGATCGAACCGCTGCATCACCGACAGGCCGAACCGTTCCCACATGGCGCTCAGAGCCCCCCGGGGAAGACGTGTCTGCCGTCCTGCAAGTGCAGGGGCGCGTGCCAGAGCACATCGACGCGGCGCAGCGGGCCGTAGAGATGCGGGAAGAGCGCGCCGCCGCGCGAGGGTTCCCAGCGGAGCGGCGTGAGCCGCTCGGCCTCGAAGGCGACGAGGACCAGCCCCTCGACCCCCGCGAAATGCTTGGCGGCGGTCTCGGCCACCTGGTCGGCGGTCGAGAAATGGATGTAGCCGTCGGCCACGTCGATGGGCGCACCGGCGGTTTCGCCTGCGCGCTCCAGCTCGGCCCATTCCTCGGCCCGGAGGATCTTGTAGATCTGCATGCCCGCCAAGTGGCCCGCCCGCGCCCCGCCGTCAAGCGTTACACATCCGTCACCAAGCCGCTTTACTTGGACCGCGGGGGTCGCCACTCTGGCTCCATCCAACAATGACGGGAGAGCAACAATGCGTGCACGTATCCTTGGGTCCAGCGCGATCCTTGCGGGTCTTGCGATGGCAGGGCCGCTAGCGGCGGACACCACGCTGCATATTCTGCACATCAACGACCTGCACAGCCGAATCCAGCCGATCAGCGGCTCGGACAGCACCTGTTCGGCCGAGAACGATGCGGCGGGCGAATGCTTCGGCGGCATCGCGCGGGTCGCAACCGCGATCAACACGCTGCGCGGCGAGCTTGAGGGCGCGGGCGAGAACGTGATCGTTCTGGACGCCGGCGACCAGTTCCAGGGCTCGCTGATGTACACGACCTACAAGGGCGACGTCGAGGCGGAGTTCATGGAGGCCATCGGCTTCGACGTCATGGCCGTGGGCAACCACGAGTTCGACGACGGTCCCGAGAACCTCGCCCGCTTCACCGAGATGGTCAGCTTCCCTGTCATCTCGGGCAACCTCGACCTCAGCCAGTCCAACGTGCTGACCGACGAAATGGTGCCCGACCACGTCGTGCTCGACGTGAACGGCATGCAGGTCGGCATCATCTCGGCTCTGGCCGTCGATACGGTCGAGACCTCGAGCCCCGGCCCGAGCGTGATCTTCCAGGACGAGATCGACGCGCTGCAGGCCGATGTCGATGCGCTGACCGAGCAGGGCGTCACGATGATCATCGCGCTGACCCATGTCGGCCTGCCGCAGGACATCCGCATCGCCGAGGCCGTCACCGGCATCGACGTGATCGTGGGCGGCCACTCGCACACCTACCTGTCGGCCGACGACCCCGACCGCGCCGGACCCTATCCCTACTGGATCACCAATCCCGATGGTGTGATGGTCCCGATCGTGCAGGCCTATGCCTATTCGAAATACCTCGGCCATCTCGAGGTGATGTTCGACGACGAGGGCGCGGTGATCTTCGCCGAGGGCAACACGATGCTGCTCGACGCCTCGGTCACGCCCGATGCCGAGATCGCGGCGCGGGTGGCCGAGCTGACCGGTCCGATCGAGGAGGCGATGGCCGAAGTCGTCGGCTCCACCTCGGAGGCGATCGACGGCGCGCGCGAGGTCTGCCGGGCGATGGAATGCACCATGGGCAACCTCGTGGCCGACGCCATGCTCGACCGCGTGCGCGAGCAGGGCATCGACGTGGCGATCCAGAACGGCGGCGGCCTGCGCGCCTCCATTGACGCGGGCGAGATCACCATGGGCGAGATCTTCACCGTGCTGCCGTTCCAGAACTCGCTGGCGACCTTCCAGCTCGACGGGGCCGGCATCGTCGAGGCGCTGGAGAACGGGCTCAGCCAGGTCGAGGACGGCGCGGGCCGCTTCCCGCAGGTCGCGGGCATGCGCTACACGTGGGACCCGGCCGCCGAGCCGGGCAGCCGCGTCGTCTCGGTCGAGATCGAGACCGCCGACGGCTTCACGGAGATCGACCCCGAGGCGACCTATGGCGTCGTGACCAACAACTACATGCGCGGCGGCGGCGACGGCTACGCCACCTTCACCCAAGGCATGAATGCCTATGACTTCGGTCCGGGGCTCGAGCAGGTGGTGGCCGACTACATCATGGAAGCGGGCGACTACACGCCCTACACGGACGGCCGGATTTCCACCGTGGAGTGAGGTCTGGCAGCAGTGCCCGAGACATCGAAGCCGGCGCGGGGCCCTCGCGCCGGCTTTTTGCTGCTATGCAGCATTTGCAGGGCGGGGTTGGAGGTTCGACAATTGTCGCTTGGGTTAGCGCTATCATATGATGCTCAAGGAAACACGAGACGACGCTGAACTGGAGCACCACATGACCTTGATCCTCACCCGCATGCGCGCCGCCGCCGCCAAGCGTGCCGCCTACCGTCAGACCGTCCGCGAACTGTCCGGCATGCCGCTCTCCGTGGCGCAGGACCTGGGGCTTTTCCGCGAAGATGCCGAGAAGATCGCCTGGAAACACGTTTACGGCGCCTGAGGGCCGGGGCTAGGCTGCGCCCCATGTGCGGGCGCATGACCATGACCCATCCCAATGACGCGATGGCGCAGCTCTTCGACGCTGCCCCGTCGAACGACCTGCCCCCCGTGCCGCGCTACAACATCTGTCCGACGCAGACGGTTGCCGTGGTGACGGCAGGGCAGGGGCGCCGCGCGCTCCGCCCGATGCGCTGGGGCTTCGTCCCGCACTGGTACAAGGCCCCGACCGACGGCCCGCTGCTGATCAACGCGCGCGCCGAGACCATTGCCGAAAAGCCAGCCTTCCGCGCTGCCGTCCGCGAGCGCCGCTGCCTGATCCCCGCGACCGGGTTCTACGAATGGACCAAGGACGCGGATGGTGGGCGGCTGCCGTGGTATTTCGTGCCGCAGGACGGCGCACCGCTGGTCTTCGCCGGCATCTGGCAGGATTGGGGCCAAGGCGAGGACCGGCTGACCGCCTGCGCCGTGGTGACGACGGGTGCGAGCGACTGGATGGCCGAGACACATCACCGCGAGCCGGTGCGCCTGGCCCCCGACGACTGGGCGCGCTGGCTGGGTGAAACCGGCGACAAGGCCGCCCCCCTGATGCACCCCGCCCCAGAAGGCACCTACACCCGCTGGCGCGTCGACCCGCGCGTGAACTCCAACCGCGCCGAGGGTGCGGAACTGACGGAGCCGTTGGCGGCCTGATCGGGAGATGTTGGAGCGGGCGACGGGAATCGAACCCGTATCATCAGCTTGGAAGGCTGAGGTCTTACCATTACACAACGCCCGCTCGGCGACCCGTGGCTAGAGCAGGACAGCCGAAGGGTCAAGGTGGTTCGGTGGCGTGCCCGGTCGAGGCGGGGGCTCATGAGCGGGGAACGCGGCTGCGCGGCGTTGGGCGTAGCGCGGACGTGACCGGCGACGGTGGGGGTGCCGCAGATCCACTGGCTACCCCCGCCGTTGCGCGGAACGATTGAGTTTTCGGGTGATCCGTCGGATAGAGGCGTGTCGCCGCTGTAAGGCGACCGGAGTGGGTGAGCGGGACAAGTCATGGGCAGGTATGACCTGACGGATGATCGGCTGGGCCGGATCGGCGCGTCCGGCTTGCGGCATGCGCCCTGCGGGACTGCGGCGATGCTGTCGTGAGACGCCGTCAAGCCGTTCGATGCTCCTCTCTCGCGCCACAGGACCGCGCCCGCGCCGAACCCGTGGCGCGCGGTCCATGACCCTCGCGGCGCCCGACAGGCTCCAGATTTCCCGGTCGCGATCCTGCGCCTGCCAGGTCTGTGCGGCGCCAGCCGAGCGCTTCTTGAGCGTCGGCGGCAGCGACTATTTCCGGTGTCCGCGCTGCGACGCACGGTTCCTCGATCCCAGCAGGCACCCGAAGCCCGAGGCGGAGCGTGCGCAGTATCTGCTTCACCGCAACGACCCCGACGATCCGCGCTACCGCCGGTTCCTCGCGCAGGTGGCTGACCCGCTGCTCGCGCGGCTTGCGCCTCGGTCGCGCGGGCTCGACTTTGGCTGCGGCCCCGGCCCGGCGCTTGCCGCGATGCTGCGCGAGGCGGGGCACGAGGTGGCGCTTTACGATCCGGTTTTCGTCCCCGATCCGGCCCCGCTGGCGAGAGATCATGATTTCGTCACCTGCACCGAGGTGGCGGAGCATTTTCACCACCCGGCCCGCGAATTCGAGCGCCTCCGCCGCCTTGTCCGCCCCGGTGGGTGGCTGGCCGTGATGACGCGCTTCGCGCCCGGCGACGCGGACTTCGCGCGGTGGGCCTACCGCCGCGATCCGACCCATGTGGCCTTCTACGGCGAGGCGACCTTTCGCCATCTCGCCGAGGCCTGGGGTTGGTCTTGCGAGGTTCCGGGACCTGACGTGGCGCTGTTGCAGCGCCCGGACGCAGGCGCAGGGACATGACCAGCTGGCTGCACGAGGAACGGCTGCAGGCCGTGAAGGCGGTGGTGCGCGAGAGCGGCGCGGCGCGCGTGCTCGACCTTGGCTGCGGCGACGGCGATCTTTTCGTGCGACTGGCCGGCGACCCCGCCCTGACCGACCTCGTCGGCGTGGACCTCTGCCGCGCGTCGCTGACGCGCCTGCGCGCGCGCCTGGCGGCTTGCGCGCCCAAGGGGCCCCGCATCGACCTGCGCGAAGCCTCGATGACCGAGCCGACGCCCGACATGGTCGGCTACGATTGCGCCGTCCTTGTCGAGACGATCGAGCATATCAGCCCCAACGCCTTGTCGAAGCTGGAGCGCGCGCTGTTCCGGACCATGCGGCCCCGGACGATCGTGATCACCACGCCCAATGCCGAGTTCAACCGCCTGCTCGGCGTACCGCCGCACCGGATGCGCCACCCCGATCACCGGTTCGAGTGGGACAGAGCGACCTTCCGCCGCTGGTGCGCGCGGGTGGCGCGGGGCACAGGCTACGCGGCCAGCACCCGCGATATCGCGGGCCGCCACCCCGACCTGGGCGGCGCGAGCCAGATGGCGGTGTTCCAGCGACCGCCAGAGGCAGGCGGTCGGGGGGCATAGGGCCACCCGGTTCCCGGCCTCACGCGAAGACGAAGTCGCCCGCCGTCAGGTCGGCCTCGAACACGCCCATCAGCAGGATCGAATCGGTGAGCGAGGTGGCGATCAGCACCCCGTCGACCGTATCCACCGCGGCGGCGTTGAGCGCCGCCATGTCGGTGATCGTGGTGACGGCCGAGAGGTCGATGAGTTCGAACGCGCTCGCGGCCTCGAAATCGAAGATCGTGTCGTTGCCGTGCCCGTCGACAAAGACGAACGTGTCGGCGTTGAAATTGCCCCAGAGCTGATCGTCGCCTTCGCCGCCGATGATCGTGTCGAACCCGGCGTTGCCGCGCAACTCGTCGTCGTCCGCGCCGCCCATGAGCAGGTCGTTGCCGGACCCGCCCCAAAGGCGGTCGGACTCCGACCCGCCATCCAGCGTGTCATTTCCGGCGTCCCCGAAAAGCGCGTCGGTTCCGGTGCCGCCCAGCAGCAAGTCTTCGCCCGCGCCGCCGAACAGCCGGTCGAACCCGTCCCCGCCGATGAGCGTGTCATTGCCTTCCTGGCCGAACAGGTTGTCGGCCTGCGCCCCGCCGTCGAGGTAGTCGTCGCCGTCACCGCCCTCGAGCCGGTCGAATCCGGCGTCTCCGTAAAGCGTGTCGTCGTCGGCCCCGCCATACAGGAAGTCTTCGTTGATCCCGCCGTGCAACAGGTCGTTTCCGTCGCCGCCATACAGCCGGTCGTTGCCGCTGTCGCCGTAGAGCGTGTCGTTGCCCGCATCGCCGTAGATGTTGTCGGTTCCGTCCCCGCCATAGGCCAGGTCATTTCCGTTTCCGCCAAAGATCCCGTCGGCATTGGCCTCGCCAAACAACTGGTCGTTGCCCTCACCACCGTAGAGCGTGTCAAACCCCGCCCCGCCGTAGAGCCGGTCGTCGCCGTCGCCGCCCTCGAGCGTGTCCTCGCCCTGGTCGCCCCGCAGAAGGTCGTCGTCGTCGTCGCCCTGCAGCAGGTCGTTGCCGGTGCCGCCGAACAACCGGTCAAAGCCTGCGCCACCAACGAGCGTGTCGTCGCCATCGTCGCCGTAGAGGTTGTCGGCCTGAGCGCCGCCGTCGAGGTAGTCGTTGTCGCCGCCGCCCGACAGGACATCGAACCCTTGCGCGCCGATCAGCGTGTCGCTGCCCGCCCCGCCGTTCAACGTGTCGTTGCCCGCGCCGCCCTCGATGCTGTCCGCCCCGCCGTTGCCCTCCAGCAGGTTCGCCGCGTCGTTGCCGGTGATCGTGTCGTTGCCGCTGCCGCCGCTGGCATTCTCGATCAGCGCCCCGGCGGCGATGGTGAAACCGCCGTGGATGCCTGCGACGTAGGACACGTAGCCGCCGCCGTTCACCGCGTAGGTCAGTGGTGCGGCCCGCAGGTCGATCACCGCGGCGGCGCTGCCGGTATGCACGATGGTGTCGGTGCCGCCCGCGTCCCAGATCGCGGAGTAGAACGTGCCCGGTCCGTTCGTCGTGGGCAGGATGTAGCTGTCGTTGCCGGTATTGTGGGACATGTTGGCGCCATAGGCCGCCTGCAGCACCGCGATGTCGAACGCCATGGGTGTGCCTTGGAACCCGTAGTCCAGCGAGGGCGTGGCGCCGTGCGGCGCAGTCACCCAGCCGTCGATGTAGGTCATCGTCGTGTAGATGCCCTGGTTCAGGTCGAAAAGCCCGGTGTCGTTGAAGCGGTCGACCACGCCCGGCATGATCGTCGAGCCGCCGCCGGTGTCATGCGGGTGGGCCAGCCCCATGCCATGCCCGATCTCGTGGATCAGCGTGATGAAGCCGAAGCCGCCCTGTTCAAGTCCCGTGGTCGTCCATCCGGTCCCGCTTCCGTAGAAGACCCCCCAGCCGTCGAGCGCGTAGGACGCGCCATTCAGGGTGACGGAACCGCCACCCACCCCCCAGTAGCCCAGGTCGGAGTCGGGGTGGGTCGATTCCACCATGAAGAAATCGGCCTGCGTCGGGTCTGTCACCACGTTGAAGGTCACATTGGCGACGGACTCGAAAAGCTCGAAGGCCAGTTCGGCCTGTTGCTGCTCGAAGGCGGTCCACCCCGACGTCACCTGAACCGGCAGGTAGGGGTCGTCGAAGTTCAGCCCACCCGGCACGAAATAGACGTTGATCACGCTGGGCGCCGTGTAGTTCCAGGTGATGGCGTCGAGCGGCGATTCGTCTTCCAGCACGACTTCTGTAAAGGCAAGCGTGTAGGTGCCGGTATCGGTGATGCCGCTGGTATAGGTGTTGTAATAGCTTCCGGCCGCGATGTAGGCGGTGCCTGTCTCGATCGCGGTGAGGGTGTAGGTCTCGGCATCGCCGTCGTACCCGAAATCGACGTTGGTGACGAAGTTCCCGTCGGTGTCGTAGATCACCAGGTAGGGGTCCTCCATCGTGCCCGGCGTCATCGTGACCGTGTAGGTGGTGCCCGCCGTAACTTCGACGGCGATCCAGTCCCAGTCTCCGGCAAAGCCCAGCGTCCCCTCGAACGTGTCGCCGGCTTCAAGCACATAGGGCGTGCTGGTGCCGTTCGGCGCATCGGCGGCCTCGGTTACCGTGCGCGCCACCGGGTTGCTGTGCAACCATTCACCGCCGAAAGGATTGAAGCTGGAACAAATCGTGCACATTGATGCTTCCCCGGAAAATTTTCATCCGAACATTGTTGTGGGGCGCGAGCGAATACAAGACTGTTCAGATTGGGGGATTGCCCGTAATATTCCTGTTCCATGAAACGGGTCGGAGCGTGACACGCGACATGCGGATTTCAGGCCAGAGGCTGGCACGGGTGGTCATGGCGGTGTGCGTCATGGTCCCGGGGCTCGTCACCGCTGCAAATTCAAACGGACCGGAGCGAACGCACATGGCCGATCAGCCGTCTGCCGGTGATCCGGCGAATTTCGACACGCTCGACGCCTACCTGGCATTTCTGGAAGCCAACGGGCCGATGGGCGTGGCGTGGTTCCGGCTGCGCGAGGACGGCCTTTACGAACGCATCGCACGCCGGCCGCCGGGGCAGGGGCCGGAGTTGTTCACCCGGCAGGAGCTTCTCGACCGGTTCGGATTCTCCGAATAGACCTGCCGCCTAGGCCGGAGGGAGCGCGCCAATGACGCGGGCAAGCAGGCTTGTCTCGTCTGCCCGGCGCTTGTAATCCGCTGCAGGACATAGCGACTGGAGGGTGCATGGCCGGATCGGCGCCGAGAGACGAGACCGCGACGACAGCCCCCCCGTTGAGCGCGGTCGAAGAACGCGCCAAGTCGCGGCGTATCGGCAGCCTGCGCGCGCTGGGCCCGTTCCTGGCGCCCTATTCCGGCATGGTCGGCGCCGCGGGGGCCGCGCTTGTCCTCACCGCGGTCGTCTCGTTGACCTTGCCGCTGGCGGTGCGCCGCGTCGTCGACGGGTTCGAGACCGAGACCGAGGCGCTGCTCGACCAGTATTTCCTCGCCGCGCTGGCCATCGCCGTGCTGCTCGCGCTGGGCACGGGCCTGCGCTACTACCTCGTGACCCGTCTGGGCGAGCGGGTCGTGGCCGATATCCGCAAGTCGGTCTTCGACCGCATGATCGGGATGAGCCCGTCCTTCTACGAGAAGATCATGACCGGCGAGGTGTTGAGCCGGATCACCACCGACACAACGCTGCTGCTCTCCGTCATCTCCTCCAGCGTCTCGGTCGCGCTGCGCAACCTCCTGATCCTGATCGGCGGTCTTGCCCTGATGATGATCACCTCGCCCAAGCTGACAGGCGCGGTGCTGCTGATCGTGCCGCTGATCATCGTGCCGATCGTCATCCTGGGCCGCCGGTTGCGGGTGCTGAGCCGCGAGAACCAGGACTGGATCGCCGAAAGCTCCGGCAACGCTTCCGAGGCGCTCTTGTCGGTGCAGACGGTGCAGGCCTTCACGCATGAACGCGCCTCGGCCGCGACCTTCGACGCGGTGACCGAGAAAAGCTTTGCCAGCGCGAAGAGGCGCATCGCGACGCGGGCGGTGATGACGGTCATCGTCATCACGCTGGTCTTCGCGGGCATCGTCGGCGTGCTCTGGGTGGGCGCGCGCGACGTCAGGGCCGAGGCGATGAGCATCGGCGAGCTGATCCAGTTCCTGATCTACGCGATCATGGTCGCGGGCTCGGTCGGCGCGCTCTCCGAGATCTGGGGAGAGTTGCAGCGCGCCAGCGGCGCTACCGAACGGCTGGTGGAGCTGCTGCACACCGTCGACAGCGTGGACGACCCCGCCGAGCGCAAGGCGCTGCCGCAGGGCGGGCGCGGTGCCATCAGCTTCGAGGGCGTGCGCTTTTCCTACCCCACGCGGCCCGAAAGCGCGGCGCTGGAAGGCGTCGATTTTACCATCAAGCCGGGCGAGACGGTGGCCATCGTCGGCCCCTCTGGCGCGGGAAAATCCACGATCTTCCAACTGCTTCAGCGGTTCTACGACCCGGTCTCGGGGCGCATCACGCTCGACGGCGTGGACCTGCGCGAGATGTCGCGCTCCACCTTCCGCGGAGCCATGGCGCTGGTGCCGCAGGATCCGGTGATCTTCGCCGCCTCCGCGCGCGAGAACATCCGCTTCGGCCGCCCCGACGCCAGCGATGCCGAGGTGGAGGAGGCCGCGAAAGCCGCCGCCGCGCACGAGTTCCTGACCGTCCTGCCGCAGGGCTACGACACCTACGTCGGCGAACGCGGGTTGATGCTGTCGGGCGGGCAGAAGCAGCGCATCGCCATCGCCCGCGCCATCCTGCGCGACGCGCCGATCCTGCTGCTCGACGAGGCGACCAGCGCGCTCGACGCGGAATCGGAGCGTCTGGTGCAGGACGCCGTGGCGCGGCTCTCGGCCGAGCGCACGACGCTGATCGTGGCGCACCGGCTCGCCACGGTGAAGCAGGCCGACCGCATCCTCGTGTTCCAGGACGGACGGATCGTGGCCGAGGGCACGCATGACAGCCTCGTGTCACAGGGCGGACTCTACGCGCGGCTGGCGCGGCTGCAGTTCACCGAAGGCCTCGCCGCCGAGTAATCGGGGCGCAGGTATCGCAGCGTTACACTTGCGTGACAGACGCGATCCTTTCATGCTCACGTCTCGGAGGGGTGGCGCTTCGTGCAAGCACGCAGAGCCATGAAAGGGACTCGCAGGGGAGGAGATGCGCCATGGTCAGGTTCGCCACGGTGGAAGACGTCAAGGACATCGAACGCGGCAGGACCTGGGCTGAAGCGCAGCCGGCCGAAACGATCTATGGACTGCTGACCGGCACCAGAGAGCGCCACGGCAGTCTCAACGCCACCAGCTTCCAGATGTTCTCAGGGCCCAAGGACCCTGCCGAAACGCTCAGCTGGGATGAGCTGCACGCCCGCGTCACGCAGGCTGCCAACATGTTCCGCTCGCTCGGCATCAAGGAAACCGACACCGTCGCCTATGTGCTGCCGAACTGCACCGAGACGGTGGTGACGTTGCTGGGCGGCATGGTCGCGGGCATCGCGGCGCCGATCAACCCGCTGCTGGAACCCGAACAGATCGCCGCGATCTTGCGCGAAACCAAGGCCAAGGTCGTGGTGACGCTGAAGGAATTCCCCAAGACCGACGTCGCCCAGAAGATGGCCGAGGCGGTGCGCAACGCACCCAACGTGCAGGTGGTGATCGAGGTCGACCTGCTGCGCTACCTCACCGGCGTTAAGAAACTGCTGGTGCCCTTCCTGCGCCCGAAGAACCCCAAGGGCCACCATGCCCGCATGCTCGACTGGAAGACCGAGACGGCCAAGCACCCGCGCGACCGTCTCACCTTCGAGGACAGCGCGGGCGACCGTGTCGCCGCCTATTTCCACACCGGCGGCACCACCGGCATGCCCAAGGTCGCGCAGCATTGCTATTCGGGCATGATCTACAACGGCTGGGTCGGCCACACGCTGCTGTTCAGCGAAAAGGACAACGTGATCTGCCCGCTGCCGCTGTTCCACGTCTTCGCCTGCCACGTGATCCTGATGGCG
Organism: uncultured Roseicyclus sp.; assembly: GCA_937139335.1. Classification (GTDB taxonomy): domain Bacteria; phylum Pseudomonadota; class Alphaproteobacteria; order Rhodobacterales; family Rhodobacteraceae; genus Roseicyclus. Next base: position 125,249 of record CAKZPN010000014.1, read on the forward strand.
ATGCTCGCCTCGGGCGGCCACGTGATATTCCCCACGCCCGCCGGCTATCGGGGCGAGGGGGTGTTCGACAATTTCTGGAAACTGGTCGAACGCTGGCAGGTGACCTTCATCATCACCGTGCCCACCGCGATCTCCGCGATGATGCAGCGCCCGGTGAATGCCGATGTCTCCAGCGTGAAGACCGCCTTCTCGGGCTCCGCGCCGCTGCCGGTGGAGCTGTTCCGCCGCTTCGAGAAGGCCACCGGCGTGAAGCTGGTCGAGGGCTACGGGCTGACCGAGGCGACCTGCCTCGTGTCCTGCAACCCGGTCGACGGCGAGAAGAAGATCGGCTCGGTCGGCGTGCCCTTCCCCTTCACCGAGGTGAAGATCCTCAAGACCACGCCCGACGGCGTGCTGGAATGCGCGGTCGACGAGGTGGGCGAGATCTGCGTCGCCAATCCCGGCGTGCGCAACGGCGACACCTATACCGAGCACGACAAGAACCGCGAGCTCTACTACCACGACCGCTACCTGCGCACCGGCGACCTCGGCCGGATCGACGCCGACGGCTATGTCTGGATCACCGGCCGCGCCAAGGACCTGATCATTCGCGGCGGCCACAACATCGACCCCGCCGAGATCGAGGATGCGTTGGCCGGCCATACCGCCGTGGCCTTCGCCGGCGCCATCGGACAGCCCGACGCCTTCGCGGGCGAACTGCCCTGCGTCTATGTCGAACTGGTCTCGGGCGCCGAGGTCACGACCGACGAGCTGATGGCCTGGTGCCGCGAGCATATCCACGAACGCGCGGCGGTGCCCAAGCATCTCGAAGTGCTGGATGAATTGCCCAAGACCGCGGTCGGCAAGGTGTTCAAGCCCGACCTGCGCAAGCGCGCCATCACGCGGGTCTACAATGCCGCGCTGAAGGATGCGGGGCTTCCCGTCGTGGTCGAGCAGGTGGTCGAAAACAAGAAGCTGGGTCTTGTCGCCTGTCTCAAACGCACGGGGACGGTGGGCGAGGAGGCTGTCGCGCATGTTCTGGGCGAGTTCACCCGCCCCTGGGCCTGGACCGAAACCACCGAGAGCGCCTGAGCCATGTCCTTGCCGCGCCTCGACAATCTCGCGGCGCGGCGTCTGTTCCTAGACACCCATGCGTTGCTCGATCGGCCCGCCGGGCGCGGGCGGGGGGACGATCTGGCGACGCTGGTCCACCGGCTCGGCTTCGTGCAGGTCGACAGCGTCAACACGTTGGCGCGCGCGCATGACCTGATCCTGTGGTCGCGGCGGCCCGCCTACCGGCCCGATGCGCTGCGCCACCTGAACGACAGCGCGCGCGCCACTTTCGAGCACTGGACCCATGATGCCGCTGTTATTCCGGCGGAATTCTTTCCCTACTGGCGGCTGAAATTCGCCCGTGACCGCATCCGGCTGCGCGATCGCTGGAAGGATTGGCACGGCTCGGCCTTTCACGCCGAGATCGACACTGTGCTGCGTCACATCACCGACCACGGCGCGGTGCATTCCGCCGAGATCGGCGAGAAACGGGCCGAGAAATCAACCGGATGGTGGGACTGGCACCCGTCCAAGGCGGCACTGGAATACCTTTGGCGCTCGGGCGATCTTGCCGTCAGCCGGCGCGAGGGGTTCCGCAAGTTCTACGACCTGACCGAGCGGGTAATCCCGACCCAACACCTGGATGGGGAGGTGCCCGAGGCAGAGGTGGTCGACTGGGCCTGCCGCGCCGCGCTCGATCGGCTGGGCTTCGCCACCTCGGGCGAGTTGGCCGCCTTCTGGGCCCTGATCTCGCCGCAGGAGGCGAAGGACTGGGTCGCACAGGCGATGGCGCGGGGCGAGGTGGTCGAGGCCGAAGTGGCGTGCGCCGTCGGCGCGCCGCGCCGCGTGGTGATGTGGCCCGAAACACTGGACCGGCTGGTCGACCTGCCCGATCCGCAAACGCGCCTGCGTCTCCTCAGCCCATTCGACCCGGCGCTGCGCGACCGAAAGCGCGCCGAGCGCCTGTTCGGCTTCCATTACCGCATCGAGATCTTCGTGCCCGAGGCGCAGCGCCGCTACGGCTATTACGTCTTTCCGCTGCTCGAGGGCGACCGCATCGTGGGCCGCATCGACGTTGCGGCCGACCGGCAGGCCGGCGCGCTCCGCGTCCGCGCGCTCTGGCCCGAGGCCGGCGTGCGCTGGGGTAGCGGCCGGCAGGCGCGGCTGGAGGCGGAACTGCAGCGGCTGCTGCCTCTGTCCGGTTGCGGCGCAGTCACGTTCGCCGACGGATGGCTGCGCGACCGCTGAAGGGTCGTTGACCAGCAGCCTGTGATTAGGTCACGCTTTTGCTGGAATTGCAAAAGGCTGCGGCCCGATGTTCAGGCGATACTTGAAGCTGTCGGGCGCGGCGCTCGCCGTCGCCCTTGCGGGCTGCACGCCCAGCGGTGGCCCGGCGCCATCGGGCGGCGGGATCTGCGCTGCGGCAGGCGTCTTCCGCCCCGGCGCCGCGACGCTGGCCTTCACCGGCGATGTGATGGCCCACGGGCTGATCCAGCAGGACGCCGCCGCGCGGGCGACCGGCTTCGCCCCGGCCCTCGCGCCCTCGGCCCCGTTCCTGCGCAGGGCCGACGTGACGATCGTGAACCTCGAGACGCCGCTGGCTCAAGATGTCCTGCCCGGCGGGGCCGAGGGGCAACCCGGTGATCCCCGCATCTACAGCGATTTCCCGGTCTTCAACGCGCCGCCCGCCTATGCCACCGCATTGGCGGGCGCAGGCGTCGATGTGGTGCAGACCGCCAACAACCACGCGCTCGACCGGGGCCCGCTGGGTGTGGAGCGCACGCTGGAGGCTGTCGCCGCCGTGGGCCTCAGCGCCACCGGCACCGTGCCGCGTAGCTCGTCCGGGCCTTGGCACACCATCGTCTTCACCCGCGTTGGCCGCGTGGCGCTGCTCGCCTGCACCTGGTCGGTGAACGGCATGCCCGATCCCGCCCGGCAGGCGCTCCGCTGCTACGATGCCGCGCCGTCGGTGCCGGGCCTCATCGCGCAACTTGCCGCCGACCCTGGCATCGACGCCGTGATTCTGCTGCCGCATTGGGGCCAGGAATACAGCGCGCGGCCCGACGCGCAGCAGCGCCGCCTCGCGCGCGCCGCGATCGAGGCCGGGGCAGCAGCGGTGATCGGTGCGCATCCGCATGTGCTGCAACCGATCGAGGAGATCACCGCCAGCGACGGGCGGCGCGGCATCGTGGCCTACAGCCTCGGCAATTTCCTGTCCTCGCAATGGGCGCTACCCCGGCGGACAGGCGCGATCCTTTACATGGACCTCGTCCGCGACGGGCAGGGCCGGGTGGTCGCAAACCCGCCCCGTGCCTTGCCGACCCGCGTGAACCGCTACGTCGGCAGCGGCGTGACGGTGACGCCCGCGGCGCTGGTGCCCGACGGCGCGGCCTCCATCGCGCACGCGGCTGCGGTGCTGGGGGAGAACAGGCTCCTGAATCCGTCGGATTTCGGCCATGCCTCGCTGCATGCCGGCGGCGCGGCCTGCCCCTAGGCAGCGCGGCGCGCGAGGTCGATGAGGGCCGAGGCGGCGAAAATCGCGGCCGCCACGCAGACGATGGACGGGCCCGCCGGCGTATCGAACTGCCAGGCCACGGCCATGCCGATCAGCGCCGACGCCCCGCCGATGCCCGCCGCGATCAGCGCCATCGCCTCGGGCGTGCGGGCGAAACTGCGCGCCGCCGCCGCCGGGATGATCAGCAGCGCCGCGATCAGCAACACGCCCACGACCTTGATCGCCACGGCGACCGTGACGGCCAGCGCCAGGGTCAGAATCAGTTGCTCGCGCCGCGGGTCGATGCCCGCCGCGGTGGCGAGGTCCGAGGACAGCGTGGCAGTCAAAAGCGCCGACCACCGCGCCCAGATCAATCCCATGACCAGAAGCGCACCGCCCCAGATCACCGCGAGGTCCATGCGCCCGACGGCGAGGATGTCGCCGAACAGATAGGCCGACAGGTCCAGCCGCACGCCCTGCAGCAGCGACACCGCCACCAGACCGGCGGCCAGAGCCGAATGCGACAGCACGCCCAGCATCGTGTCCATCGACCGCCCGCGCCCCGACAGCGCCGAGACCGTCAGCGCCATGACGAGCGCCATCACCAGCGTGCCGAGCGTGATCGACAAGTTGAACGCCAACGCCAGCGCCACGCCGAGGATCGCGGCATGCGCGGTGGCGTCGCCGAAATAGGCCATCCGCCGCCAGACGATGAAGCAGCCGAGCGGTGCCGCCGCCAGCGCCACGCCGATGCCCGCGAGCGTCGCGCGGACCAGGAAATCGTCTAGGAAGCCGCTCATTCCGCCGCCTCCGGCCCGTGGGAATGGGGGTGATCGTGGCTGTGCGCATGGTCGTGGCGGTAGAGCGCCAGAGCGCCTTGCGTGCCGGTGCCGAAGAGCGCGCGGTATTCCGGGGCCGAAGCGACATGCTCTGGCGCACCGGCGCAGCAGACATGGCCGTTGAGGCAGATCACCCGGTCGGATGCCGCCATCACCACGTGCAGCTCGTGGCTGACCATCAGGACGGCGCAGTTCAGGTCCGCGCGCAACCTCGCGATGCGGCGGTAAAAGGCGGCGGATCCCGGCTGGTCGAGGCCCTGCGTCGGCTCGTCGAGAATCAGCAGGTCGGGGTCGCTCAGGATCGCGCGGGCCAGCAGCACGCGCTGGAACTGCCCGCCCGAGAGGTCGGCCATCTGGCGCTGCCCCAGCGCACCCGCGCCCGCCTGCTCCAGCGCCTCGGCGGCCTTGGCGTCGGGGATGCGGGCGGGCAGGTCGAGAAAGCGGCGCACGGTCAGCGGCAGGGTCGGGTCGATGTGCAGCTGTTGCGGGACATAGCCGATGCGCAGCCCGCGGGAGCGCGTGACCGAGCCGCTCGCGGGCTTTTGCGCGCCGATGACGACCCGCAAAAGCGTCGACTTGCCGGACCCGTTCGGGCCCACGATGGTGACGATCTCGCCCCGGTCGATCCCGAAATCGACGTCGTGCAGCACCGTGTGGCCGCCGAAGCGGACGGCGATATTATGCAGATCGATCAGGCTCATGACGGGTGGCTCTGGGAACAGTTGGGACACAGCCCCTCGGCCTCCAGCACGGTGCGGGCGATGGTGAACCCCGCCGCCTCCGCAGTCCGTTCGAGCGCCGCGCGCGCGGGCTCCACCGGCGCCTCGGCCACCGCGCCGCAGCCGGTGCAGATCAGGAAGGCTGCGTCGTGGTCCTGCCCCGGATGGGTGCAGGCGGCGAAGGCGTTCATCCCCTCGATCCGGTGCGCGAAGCCGTGTTTCGTCAGGAATTCCAGCGCGCGGTAAGCGACGGGCGGCTGCGAGCCCAGCCCCTCGTCGCGCAGCACGTCGAGGATTTCATAAGCCCCGAGCGCGCGGTGCCGGGCCAGCAGGATCTCCAGCACCCGGCGGCGCACGGGCGTCAGGTGCAGCCCCTCGTCCGCGCAGCGCGCGGCGACGGCGGCCACCGTGCCCTCGATGCAGGCGTGGTGGTCGTGCGAGGCGAAGCCGATCGCGTCCGTGGGGCGGGGGGCGTGAGTGTCTGTCATCGCCTATTGATATGTTATTCTATTACCCGTAACAAGGCGCCCGAACTGTTATACTATCACAAGCGAGGACGAAGATGCGCGCGACGATCCTGCCCTGCCTGACGGCTCTGCCCCTGTTGATGACCTCTCCGGCGCTGGCGGACGTGCCGCGTGTGGCGGTCGACATCGCCCCGGTTCATGCCCTCGTGGCGCAGGTGATGGGCGATCTCGGCACGCCCGACCTTGTGCTGCCGCCGGGCGTCTCGCCGCATGGCTACGCGCTGCGCCCGTCCGAGGCGCGGGCGCTGCAGGAGGCCGGCCTGGTGGTCTGGGTCGGGCCTGAGCTGACGCCGTGGCTGGCCGATCCGCTCGACAGCCTCGCCGGCGACGCCGCGCGGCTGGAGTTGTTGGAGGTCGAGGGCATCCGCCGGCTGGACTTCCGCGAGGGGGCGAGCTTCGAGGCGCATGAGCATGACGACGACCATGCGCACGAAGAGGAGCATGAGGAGGCGGAAGCGGATCACGACCATGACCATGACGACGACCACGAGCACGAGGCCGAAGGCGACCACGCGCACGAGGAGGATCATGACCACGAGGCCGAAGCCGAGCATGACCACGACCACCGCGGCACCGACCCGCACGCCTGGCTCGACCCGGTGAACGCGGCGCTCTGGCTCGACGCCATCGCAGCGGAATTGTCGCGGATCGACCCCGAGAATGCCGGAACCTATGCCGCGAACGCCGCCGAGGCCCTGGCAGGCTTGGCCACATTGCAAGATGACATCGGCGCACGGATGGCGCCGCTGTCGGGCGGTTTCGTCGTCTTCCACGACGCCTACCATTATTTCGAGGCGCGATTCGGCGTCGAGTCCGCAGGCGCGATCAGCCTGTCGGACGCCACGGCCCCCGGCCCGGCGCGGGTAGCCGAGATCCGCGACCTGGTGGCGGCGGAAGGCATCACCTGCGTCTTCGTCGAGCCGCAGTTCAACCGGGGCCTCGTCGACGCGGTGTTCGAGGGAACAGGCGTGCGGATCGGCGTCATCGACCCGCTCGGCGCAACGCTCGAGCCGGGTGCGGGGCTCTATACCGGGCTGATCGAAGGCGTGGCCGCGTCCTTCGAGGACTGCCTCGGCGAGGGCTGATCGACCGTGCGGGGCGGGGCGCCCCTTAGTGCCCCGCCAGCACCGCGCTCCGCTCCTGCAGCGCCTGCCGGATGATCTGGAAGGACGACGACAGGAACAGCGTCGCCATGATCGCGGCCACGATCAGGTCGGGCCAGCCCGTTGCCGTGCCCCAGACCCCCAGCGCCGCGATCATCACCGCCAGGTTGCCGATCGCGTCGTTGCGCGAGCAAAGCCAGACCGAGCGCACGTTCGCGTCGCCGTCCTTGTAGCGCAGCAGCAGGGCGACGCTGGCGAGGTTGGCGGCCAGCGCGAGCGCGCCGACGATTCCCATCACCCCGGCCTCGGGAACGCCGACGGTGAACACCTGGTAGATCGTCGAGCCCAGCACCCAGGACCCCATCAGGAACAGGCTGAGCCCCTTGGCGAGCGCCGCGTTGGTCCGCACATGCACCGAGGCGCCGATCACCGCCAGCGACAGCGCGTAGGTCAGCGCATCGCCGAGAAAGTCGAGCGCGTCGGCCTGCAGCGCCTGCGATTGCGCGAGGTGGCCGGCCGTCATCTCGACCCCGAACATGAACGCGTTGATTGCGATGACGATCCAGAGCCTACGCTTGTAATCGTCTGATACGCCGTCGAATTTCGCGTCGTGGCCGCAGCATTCCGACATGGTCCATCACCCTCTTCGAATCCTTGCTGCAGGTGATATAATTCCTCCAGTCACTAGAGGTTCAAGGGGGTCCGCCATGTATTCCATCGGAGAGCTGTCGCGGCGCACCGGCGTCAAGGTTCCCACGATCCGCTACTACGAGGACACCGGCATCCTCGACGCGCCGGACCGGACCGGGGGCAACCAACGGCGCTACGATTCGGCCGGGCTGGAACGGCTCGCCTTCATCAAGCACGCCCGTGACCTGGGCTTTTCGCTCGAGGCGATCGCTGCCCTGATCCAGCTGAGACAGGCACCGGAGGGGTCGTGCCACCGCGCCGACGAGATCGCGCGGGTGCAACTGGCCGATGTGCGCAGCAAGATCATGCGGCTGCGCGCGCTGGAGACAGAACTGGTGCGGATATCGAAATCCTGCGACGGGCAGGGGGTTGCGGACGATTGCAATGTCCTTGCGGCGCTGGCCGATCACGAGTTGTTCGGGACCGATCACGGCGCAAAATAGCCGCGTTCGGGGCCACCGCCCCGCGATCCCGCGTTGACGTGAACACTGATTCATGTTTCATTTCCTCTGCATCCAACAGGGAGGACGCAGCGGATGAAAAGACTTCTCACGCTCGCGCTGGCGGCGTCGGCTCTTGCCGCGCCGGCGGCCGCCGAGATTCGCATCGGCCATGTCTATGGCCAGACCGGCGCGCTTCAGGCCTATGCAGAGCAAAGCCACATCGGGCTGATGCTCGGGCTGGAATATGCCACGGGCGGCACCATGGAAATCGACGGCGAGCCTATCGTTGTCCTGGAATACGACACTCAGCTTGACCCGGCGCGCGGCCGGTCGGTGCTGGCGGAGGCCTATGGCGACGACGACGTGCATATCGCGGTCGGGCCGGTCTCCTCGGGTGTTGCGCTGGCGATGCTGCCCGTCGCCGAGGAATACGAGCGCATCCTGATCGTGGAACCCGCCGTGGCCGATTCGATCACCGGCGAGAACTGGAACCGCTACATCTTCCGCACCGGCCGCAACTCCTCGCAGGACGCTATCGCGAATGCCGTGGCGCTGGGCCAGGAGGGTGTCGCCATCGCCACGCTGGCGCAAGACTACGCCTTTGGACGTGACGGCGTCGCGGCCTTCGCCGAGGCGCTGGACGGCACCGGCGCCACCATCGCGCACCAGGAATTCGTGCCGACCGACACCACCGACTTCACCGCGGCGGCCGAGCGGATTTTCCAGGCCATGGCCGATGTCGAGGCCGAGCGTAAGATCATCTTCGTCATCTGGGCCGGCGGCGGCAACCCGATGGGCGCGCTCAACGCCATGGACCCGTCGCGCTTCGACCTCGAGATCGCGACCGGCGGCAACATCCTGCCCGCGCTCGTGGCCTATCGCGACCTGCCGGGCCTCGAAGGCGCGACCTACTACTACTACGACATCCCGCAGAACCCGGTGAACGACTGGCTGGTCGAGACGCATTTCGAGCGATTCGACAGCCCGCCCGACTTCTTCACCGCGGGCGGCATGGCGGCGGGCATCGCCGTGGTCGAGGCGATCCGCGCGGCGGGCACCTACGAGGACACCGAGGCGCTGATCGCGGCGATGGAGGGCATGACCTGGGAAACCCCCAAGGGCCCGATGACCTTCCGCCCCGACGACCATCAGGCGCTGCAGGCGATGTACCACTTCCGCATCGAGGTGCAGGATGGCGTCGACTGGGGTGTTCCGGTGCTGGTGCAGGAGATCGCGCCGGAAGACATGGACGTTCCGATCCGCAACCAGTGATTTCTCTGCCGGCGGCGCTCAGGCGTCGCCGGCCAGAACCACCAGGTTGCCGTCAGGGTCTCGCAATCTCAGGATGCTGAAATGCGCGGCCGGTTCGACCTCACCCGCACCAAGCCCGGCCAGCCGCGCCTTTTCGGCATGAAGCCCGCTGGTCATGAGCGTCAATGTTCCATTCCCGGCCTTGGCCGGATCGTTGTGAAGCTGAAACCCGTGGGGGTCCCAATGCCATTCCACCAGCCCGTCCATCGGTTCGGCATCGGGCGCGCGGCCGAACAGGGTCTCGTACCAGTCCCGGCTGCGCGCAAGATCGCTGCACGCGACATTCGCGTAGATGCCCGTGATCGCCATGGCGTCATCCTTTCCGCTGGGATCTGCGGGATCAACCCGGCCCGCAGGGGCCGGTTCCGGGGGGCATCGCGCTCATGAGCCAGATCCTGCTGGAAACCACCGACCTCACGGTCCGGTTCGGCGGCCATGTGGCGGTCGATCACGTCACCTGCGCCTTCCGGGCCGGGGAGCTGACCGCCATCGTCGGGCCGAACGGGGCCGGCAAGACCACCTATTTCAACCTGATCTTGGGCCAGATCCGCCCCACCGCGGGCCGCGTGCGGCTGCTGGGCGAGGACGTGTCGCGCCTGTCCGTCGCGAAACGCTGTGCCATGGGGCTCGGCCGCGCGTTCCAGCTGACCAACCTTTTTCCCGAACTGACGGTTCTCGAAAACGTCCGGCTGGTGATGCAGTCGCGGATGGGCAAGGGCTTCAGCCTGTTTTCCACCGCCGACAGCCATCACGAGATCACCGCCGCCGCGATGGCGGTGCTTGAGCGGGTGCGCCTCGACCCGCTGCGCGCGCAGAAGGTCTCGGAACTGAGCCACGGCAACCAGCGCAAGCTGGAGGTCGCGATGCTGATCGCGCTCGACCCGCTGGTCTACATGTTCGACGAACCCACCGCGGGGATGAGCGTGGACGAGGCGCCAGTCGTCCTCGACCTGATCGCGGAGCTGAAGCACGACACCGACCGCACGATCCTTCTGGTCGAGCACAAGATGGACGTGATCCGCACGCTCGCCGACCGGATCATCGTTCTGCACAACGGCGCGCTGGTGGCCGATGGCCCGCCAGCCGAGGTCATGGCCTCGGACGTGGTGCAGGAGGCCTACATGGGCAAGGAGATCGCGGATGCCTGACCCTATCCTGCGCCTCACCGACGTGGCGACCGACATCGCGCAGTATCACATCCTGAAGGGCGTCGGCTTCGAGGTGCCGCGCGGGCAGGTGACGATGATCCTGGGTCGCAACGGTGTCGGCAAGACCACGACGATGCGCACGATCATGGGCCTCTGGCGCAACAAGGCGGGCCGCATCGACTTCGACGGCACCGACCTTAGCCCGCTTTCCGCCGCCGAGCGCTGCCGCGCCGGGATCGGTTATGTGCCCGAGGACATGGGCATCTTCACCGACCTTACCGTGGCCGAGAACATGACTCTCGCCGCCCTGTCAGGCCCACCCGACGCCGCGCGGCTCGACTGGCTCTTCACGGTGTTTCCGCCACTCAAGACCTTCTGGTCCTCGTCCGCCGGCAACCTTTCGGGCGGGCAGAAGCAGATGCTGTCGATCGCCCGCGCGATGGTCGAGGAACGCCGCCTCTACCTCATCGACGAGCCGACCAAGGGCCTTGCCCCCGCGATCGTCTCGACCATGGTCGGCGCGCTGCGCGAGTTGAAACGGCAGGGCGCCTCGATCCTGCTGGTCGAACAGAACTTCGCCGTGGCCCGCGCGCTGGGCGACCGGGCGCTCGTCATGGACGACGGGCGCGTCACCTGGTCGGGCGCGATGTCCGAGCTATCCACCGATACCGGCCTTCAGGAACGCCTGATGGGCCTGAGCCTGGAGGCGACCTGAGCATGAGTGCTGCCCCCGACCACAAACCCACCTTCGCGCGCCTGTCGCTCGGCGACCAGCTTGGCCGCGCTACGCCCTACCTGCTGATCCCGGCGCTGATCGTGCTGGGGTATTTTGCCATCGGCGCGCCGACAAGCTGGCTGACGCTGACCGTTTCGGGCCTCGCCATGGGCATGATGATCTTCATCATGGCCTCGGGCCTGACGCTGGTTTTTGGCCTGATGGACATCATCAATTTCGGCCATGGCGCGTTCATCTCGCTCGGCGCCTTCATGGGGATCTCGGTGCTGTTCTGGCTCTCGGGCTGGGCCACTGCGGCGTCGCTGCCGCTGAACATCGCCGCCGTGCTGCTGGCGATCCTCGCCGCGATGCTCTTGACCGGCGTCGTCGCCTGGGGGTTCGAGCGGGTGATCGTGCGGCCTGTCTATGGCTCGCACCTGAAACAGATCCTGATCACCGTCGGCGCGCTCATCGTGCTGGAGGAGCTGATCCACGTCATCTGGGGCGGGCAGGAGATCTTTCTCAACCGCCCCCCGACGCTGCAGGGCGCCGTCACCTTCGCGGGCGCCGCGCTTGAGAAATACCGCATTCTCGCCGTGGTCGTGGGCCTTGCCATTTTCGTCGCGCTGCGTCTCGTGCTGCGCCGCACCAAGATCGGCCTGATCGTGCGCGCGGGCGTGCAGAACGACGAGATGGTCGAGGCGCTGGGCTACCGCCTGAAGCTCGTCTTCATTGGCGTCTTCATCGCCGGCTCGGCGCTCGCGGGCCTCGGCGGCGTGATGTGGGCGCTCTACGAGCAGGTCATCACCGCCGGCATGGGCGAGAACATGATGATCCTGATCTTCATCGTCGTCATCATCGGCGGCCTCGGCTCGGTCGAAGGTGCCTTCATCGGCGCGCTGCTGGTCGGGCTCCTGCAGAACTACGTCGCCTTTCTCGAGCCCAAGATCGCGCTGGTGTCGAACATAGGGCTGATGACCGCGATCCTGCTCTGGCGGCCGCAGGGCATGATGCCCGTCGTGAAGGGACACTGACATGGTGCGCTGGCTCATCTCGGGCGACAGCCCCCGCTCTCCGATCCTGACGGCGCTGTTGCTGGTCATCCTCGTCTGCCTCGCCTTCGCGCCGTTCCTGTTTCCTGGCGTGCGGCCGCTCGATACCGCGGCGACGATCTGCATCTTCATCCTGCTCGTCGCCTCCTACGACCTGCTGCTCGGCTACACCGGCATCGTCAGCTTCGCGCACACGATGTTCTTCGGCCTCGG